>JAZOMB010000046.1:0-81574 GCA_045653515.1 Victivallaceae bacterium
GATCCCACCCGTTATCACGGCATTGCCGGATGCGATCCGGAAAGCGGCGACTTGCCAAGTTCCGCTCCGGGATTTTCCAAAGCCTTTGGCAATGCGATGGTTAAACTTGCCGAAGCTGATGCGCGCATTACTGCTGTTTCGGCGGCGATGATCGAGGGCACCGGCTTGAAGACATTTGCGGAAAAGTTCCCTGAACGAATTTTTGATACCGGGATCGCGGAAGAACACGCAGTCACCTTTGCCGCTTCTCTTGCGGCGAATGGCAAGCTGCCGGTGTGTGCGATTTATGACACTTTTTTACAGCGTGCTTTGGACAGTGTTTACCACGACGGCGTTCTGGCGCAGGTGCCGCTTGTGATCGCAGTCGATCGGGCAGGGGCGGTTGAAGACGGCGCCACCCATCACGGGATTTACAACTGCGGCTTTTTGCGGAGCATTCCCGGCTTGACGGTTATGGCTCCGGCGTTCTGCAGTGAAGTTGAACGTTATCTGGAATTTGCTCTGAAGCTCGGCACTCCTGTTGTGATCCGTTATCCGCGCGGCGGGGTGAAAGAGCTTGAAAATATTGAACACGCTCCGCTTGAACTTGGCAAGGCGGCGATCGTCCGCGGAAGTGATGCGGCAGATCAGATCGTACTGTGGAGTTTTGGAGCAGAACTTGTCACCGCGCTTGAAACCGCAGACATTCTGGAAAAATCCGGTATCGCGGTCACGGTGGTCGATGCCCGTTTCCTGAAACCGTTTGATAAAGTTCTTGCTGAAAAATTCTGCAAATTCAGGCAGTACACGATAGAAAATCACTCCATTACGGGGGGATTGTATTCGGCATTGCTGGAAAACTGTGCCAAATTTGAACACGCTCCAATCACCGGATTCGGCTGGCCCGACGATGAGATCATCGGGCACGGAAATGTCGCCAAACTGCGGGAAAAATACCGTCTTACCAGCGGATGTCTTGCCGAACGGATCGCCGCATCACTTGGAAAAACGCTTTGACTCCGGTGTGAGCTTTGCTGTTGAAAACGTGGCGGTAGGAAAACAGTATAAAGCCGGATGCTTCCGGATGCAGCCGGTTGTAAAGCAGCTGATATGCCAACTCTTCACTGCCCCAGCCTTTTTCGCCCAGACGATAGGGCGCCATGCCGATATAAAGTTTGGTTTTTGTGCCGCGAACGGTATTGCTCCACCAATCGACCAGCGCTGCATAGGCTGCCGTTTCATGGGAGAACGGCCAGTAGATCTGCGGCGCGATATAGTCCAGATAGCCGCGTTTCACCCAGCCGCGGGTGTCGGCATACAAATTGAAGTAGGTCTGTTTCCCTCCGGTGGCTGAACCGCCTTTGATATCTTTGGCGTTTCCCCAGATGCCGAAAGGACTTATGCCGAATTTTATTCTTTTGCGTTTCCGGGCATTGACCGTATTTATCGTCTTGCGAACGTTGTAGATCAACGTTTCAGTATTCAAACGCCGCCAATCGGCTTTGGAAAGTTTGCGGGGATTGAACTTGGCAAAGGTGGCATTGTCCAAGCTTCCGATATCTTCGTAGGGATAAAAATAGTCGTCAAAATGTATGGCATCGGGGGTGTATTTCGCGGCAAGTTCATAGACCACGTTCTGCAGATATTTGATCACCTCCGGACGGCCGGGGTCGAGAAAAAGTGAACGGGTTTTGCCGTTGTTGAAATCCAGCACACAATGGGGGTTCTGCCGGGCGAAGTTCGCCGGATGGCGGCTTTTCAAAAATGCCTGTTTGCTCACCTTTACATCATTCATCACCCGGTAGGGATTGAGCCACGCGTGAAATTCCAGTTTGTATGCGCGGGCGGTTTTTATCATATAGTCCAGCGGGTCGAAATTGCCGAGACCGGCACCCTCTTTCCCGGTGAGCCATTGGGAAAATGGGGCGAAGCGGGAGAAATAAAAGGCATCGCAGTTGGGGCGGACTTGGAAGATTATCGCATTGCAGCCGGATGCGGCAATGTTTTTTACGATCAAATTGTACTGCCGTTTGAATTCCGCAACCGATTTGACCGTTTTGAAGTCCAAATTGAGTACGGTACTTACCCAAACGCCGCGGAATTCTCCGCAGGGAGCGTTTACTGCGGGCGGGATGAAGATGTTGCGGGAATCGTAATTTCCGCCGCGGCGGATGACCTGTCCGGCGCTGTTCCGGTGTGGAGCAAGTTTGGCAGATAATGTCTGCGTGAAAAGCAGAAATATGCTTAATATTGCCGCATACAGGAACTTATTCATCAGTTTTTTTATCCCATTTAGCTTCCGGCTTCTTGCCGTTGCCGCGGAATTTCGGTTTACGCTTTTTGGGCGGGAGCTTTTCCTGACGGTAACTCTTGCGCTCAACTCCTGCCGGCCAGATGTGCGCCATCTCTTCGGCATCGGGCAGATTCGCATGACGGATCATCATCAATTCTCTGGCGTGCGGGTAGGCGCGCTGCTGCATAATCTCTCCGCGGCGCGGATTGGCGGTATCTTCCAACTGGGGCTGAAGCGACAAAATCCGGCAGGCGGCTTCGCGCATTCTCACCATCAAATTCTGCGGTTTGAAAATATTGTCAACGCATTGGGCAATGATATCGTGACTTCCGGAAACTCCGGAACGCCACAACGCGCCCGGTTCGCTGCCCATCGCCGCTTCCACAAAGGGCAGCGCGGCGCAGGCGATGGCAAGCGACACGCTGTTGCGGTAAAATCCTTCATCCAGACGGCAGTTGCGTTCATAGAGCAAGTCGCACAGATATTTCTGCTGCGGTGTACCCCAGATGGCTGAAATTTCCGGCAGGAAATAGGGCAGGAGACCGTAATCGTGGAACACTTCCAGATGGCGGTCGCAATAGCTTGACTTCAAAATTTTTTCCAGTTCCAGCGCCAGACGTGACGATGACGCCAGCGTCAACAGCGGCAAAGTGGCAAAAAGTGCATTTTCGGTGGCATCGTCCAGCGAGAAATCAAACTGGGCAACCATCTTCAAGGCGCGCAATATCCGCACCGGATCCTCTTCAAAACGGAGCTTCGGCTTGCCGATAGCGCGGACTACTGCGTGGTTGATATCATCGACACCCATACCGGTCAGGTCAAGAACCTCCTCTTTTGCCGGATCGTAAAAGAGCGCATTCATAGTGAAATCGCGCCGCCAGACATCCTCTTCGGCAGTACCGTAGGCGTTGTCGGAGGTGATGAGATTTTCGCCGTTGTTTGAACTCTTGGGCGCGGTACGGAAGGTGGATATTTCATAAATATCGTTGTCCGCGTACAAGTGGACCAGACGGAATCGCTTGCCGATGATGCGAGCCTTGCGCCGTCCGAAGACGCTGCGGATCTCTTCCGGGGTGGCGGCGGTGGAAATATCAAAATCTTTCGGCGTGCGGTTGAGCAGGAGATCGCGTACCGCACCGCCGACGATATAGGTTTCAAATCCGGCATCCTGCAAGGTGAGGACGATGGATTTCGCAGTTTCAGAGACAGCCAGCGGACGTTTCACCGGACACCTCCGACGTGGCGTTGGATTATGGTGTCGACACATTCCATTTCAGGGTCAAGGCAGGGGTAGTCTGCATTGTAATGCAAGCCGCGGCTCTCTTTGCGCTTGAGCGAGCTGTCGATCACAAGTTCGGCGACCGTGGCGATATTGCGCAGTTCAACGAGATCTGCGGTGACGGTGAAATCCCAGTAATATTTTTCAATCTCTTTGCGGATGAGTTTGATGCGGTTTTTCGCGCGTTCCAGCCGTTTGTCGGTGCGGTAGATGCCGACGTAGTCCCACATAAAGCGGCGTATCTCGTCCCAGTTGTGGGCGATGAGGATCAATTCGTCTGAATCGGTGGCGTTTCCGGTGGTCCAGTTCAGCGCCGCCTTTTCGTCGGGCAAGGTGGATTTGTAGAAAGACATTTTCTTTTCAATATCTTCCGCCGCCAATCGCGGCACGACCATCGCTTCAAGCAAACTGTTGGAAGCCAGACGGTTTGCTCCGTGCAATCCCGTACAGGCACATTCCCCGACGGCATAGAGCCCGGCGATGCTGGTATTGCCAAGGACATCGGTCTTTATACCGCCGCAGACAAAGTGTGCCGCCGGAACGACAGGGATGAGATCGTGTGCCATATTGACTCCGGCTTCCAGACATTTGGCAAAAATATTGGGGAAGCGGCGGCGGAGAGTTTCTTCGCTGTGATGGCGGATATCAAGATAAACACACTCTTCACCGGTGCGTTTCATTTCGGAGTCGATTGCTCTGGCGACCACGTCGCGCGGAGCAAGGCTCTTCATCGGGTGATACTTGTGCATAAATTCCACCGGTTCGGCATTGGGGCGGGGGCGGCATTTGAGGACGGCGCCTTCGCCGCGCAGCGCTTCACTGATGAGGAACGAACGGATAGTCGGATGATAAAGCACCGTCGGGTGGAACTGGATGAATTCCATATTGGCGATCTTCGCTCCTGCACGGTAACCCATCGCCACACCGGAACCGCAGGCGATATCCGGGTTGCTGGTGTAGAGATAGACCTTTCCTGCTCCGCCGCAGGCGACGGTGGTGGTGGCGCCGAGAGTGGTGAAAATTTCTCCCGTTTCAGTATTGAGGATGTAGGCGCCGAAACAGCGGTTGGGGCCGGGGATGGCGAGCCGGGCGCTTACAACGAGATCGATGGCGATATGGTTTTCAAAAACGGAGATATTGGGACAGTTTTTTACACTTTCGACCATTACGCGTTCCAGTTCGGCTCCGGTGATATCTCCTGAGTGAAGGACGCGGCGTTTGTGGTGTCCGCCCTCTCTGCCGAGATCAAAGTTATCGGGGTGGTCGGTGTGACCGAGTTCGCCGCGGGTGGTGAACTTGGCTCCCATTGAAATTATTTCGCGGATGGCTTCGGGACCGGCTTCAACAATGGTGCGTACGGCGGCTTTATCGCACATTCCGGCACCGGCGGTGAGGGTGTCCTGGATATGTTCTTCAAAGGTATCGTCATTATCCATCACGCAGGCGACGCCGCCCTGGGCGCACCTGCTGTTGCATTCGTCGATGGCGCGCTTGGTGAATACGGCGACAGTGCGGCCGCTTTTTGCCAGATGCCAAGCTGCGGTAAGTCCGGCGAGACCGCTGCCGATAACGATATGGTCAAAATGTTTAATTTCACTGAGTTTCATAATTTTTGAAATTCCCATTGAATTCATTATAATAATATACCCTATTAATATACATCGGTTTTTCAATAAAAACCAGAAAAAAAGCGCCTTTTTTTAAAAAATCCGTGAAAAAGCTGTGCCAGCGGGGCGCAAAGTGGAAATTTTGCAGGATTTGTGCTATATTTTCAGAAAAGTTTTATTCATCGTCAAGGAAAGAGTGTTTTATGGAAAAATTCCGTTTTGTTCTGGTCGGCAGCGGCAATATTGCCTCAACCTATGTGAAAGCGGCGGCGAATGTGCCGGAGATCGAGATCGTCGGAACCGTTTCCCGTTCCGGAAAACGTCCCGCAGGGATAAGTGAAGATATTCCGGTGTTTGCATCGACAGCCGAGGTCGATATTGAATTTGATGCAGTCATCCTCGCCACCCCCAACGGCTGTCACGCTTCGGGATGTCTTGAAGCGGTCAAGCTGGGCAAGCACGTCTTTACCGAAAAAACTCTCGCTCTCTCCAGAGAGGATATGGCGGCGATGATCGACAGCTGCAAGGCGGAAAATCTGCAGCTCGGTGTGGCATTCCAGCGCCGCACCGCGCCCGATAATATCGTTATCCGCGAGATGCTTCAAAAGAAGATATTCGGCAAAGTAATCGGCTGTGAATTGACCGTCAATTTCTGGCGTCCCGACAGTTATTACACCGATTCATCCTACCGCGGCAACTTGAGCATGGACGGCGGCGGCCCGTTTGTTCAGCAGGCCAGCCACAACATCGACCTTTATGTGTGGTTTTTCGGGATGCCGGAAAAAGTCCGCGCCTTTACCGGAACCTTTGTCCACCCGATGGAGGGCGAAGATTACGGCAGCGCGATCTGTCTGCACTCTGACGGTATGATCGGCACCATTATCGCTTCGACCGCTTCCAAACCCGGATTCGACGGCGTGATGACCGTCCATACTGAAAAGGGTACATTTGTGCTTGAAGGCGATAAAATCACTTCGTGGCTGATCGACGATATCCCCAATCCGGCAAAAGCTCCGGAAAAGGAGTTGCATTCCGGGGCGGCAACCAATGCGGTCACTTCCACCATCGGACACGAAATTCTGCTGCGCGACTTTGCGCAGAAGGCCCGTTCCGGCGGAGAGGTGATGGTTTCCGGAGAAAGCGCCCGCCCGGCAAGTGAATTGATTTTGCGGATCTATGAAGAGGCGGCAAAGGAAAAAGGTTTGCTTTAAAACTGGTACGCGGCGAGGGACTCGAACCCTCAAGCCTTTCGACGTTGGGACCTAAACCCAATGCGTTTGCCAATTCCGCCAGCCGCGTATCACTGGTATATGCTAAATATAGCACGCAAACTTTGGAAAAACAAGCTGTTTTCTCTTGAAAAAATTTTTTTGTAAACTATATTACAGCCGGTTCAGGAAAATGGGAGATTTTTGATATGAGCGATACGGATATCCGAAAAATCGATAAAAATATGGATTTTGTCAACGGCAAGACCGATGGATTTGATTGGTACAGCGTTGACGATGAACCGTTTGTTCTGGATGGGCTTTACTGGCGCAAGCGCGGCGAAGCGTTCCGCCGACTGCCGCTCGGATACTCCATCTCTCCCGGGATCGATGCGACACTTTCGTGGCAGACCGCCGGGGCTATGCTGCGGTTCGTTTCCGATGCGGACGAGATCAGGATCAACGTCAAACTCCACCGTAACGCCCGTATGGATCATATGGCGGCGGTCGGCAGTATGGGGTTCGATCTTTACTGCGGAGCGGGAAGCAATAAAAAATATGTCCGTTCTGCCAGATTTGACCGTGCGCTTGATGAATATATCGTGCCGCTCTTTGAACTCGGTGATCGGCCGCATAAGGAGCGGGAATTTACTGTGCATTTCCCCTTGTACTGCGGGGTCGAAGAGTTTTCGATCGGTTTGAATAACGGCGCGTCTGTGAAAGCTCCTTCGGCGTGGTGTGATCCGCGCCCTGTGGTCGTTTACGGAACCAGCATCCAGCAGGGCGGCTGTGCTTCGCGCCCGGGGATGTGCCATACCAATATTATGAGCCGGATGTTGAACCGCCCCTTTATCAATCTCGGTTTTTCCGGAAGCGGCAGAGGTGAAGCTGCCGCCGCAGAACTGCTTGCCAGTGTTGATGATCCGGCAATGTTTGTGCTGGATTATGCCGGAAACGCTAAAAATGCCGGGTTGAAAGCCACCTTGAGCAATTTTATTGATATTTTGCGCCAAGCTCATCCGGAAGTGCCGATCCTTATGGTGTCGATGACGCCGTGGCAGGATGAACTTGAACAATGCGCCTGTACTCCGTACCGTATGGAGCAGACGATACTGTTTTTAAATGAGCGGCAGCGCCGCCGGGAGGATGGGGATGACAATATCCATTTCCTTGACGGCAGCGGATTGTACGGGGCGGATTGGACGGAGTGTACAGTTGACGGAGTTCACGCGACCGACCTCGGATTTTATATGGTCGCGCGGAGTATGGCTCCGGTGATTTCAGGAATATTGGAACGGGTTTGATTTCAGATCAAAACATACTATATTGACAATTACAGCCAAACAACAGGAGGACACTAACTATGGCTTCAGTAAAACTTTATGAAAAGAACGGCGATGCGAAAGCAAAAGCGATCCAGGACAATCTCGAAAAAGCATTCGGCAAGCTCCCCAATGTTTTCAAAGCAATGGGCCGCAACGGCGATTTCCTTGAAGCTATCTTGAAACTTTCCGAAAGCGCCGGACGCGGTCTGGATGCCAAGACCAAAGAACTTATCATCATCGCCGTGAGCGCGGTCAACGGCTGCACCTACTGTCTGGATGCCCACCGTTCTGCGGCGCTGGCGGGTGGCGTTACCGATGATGAGATCACGGCGGCGGTCGAAGTCGCGGCGGCGATCTCCGCATTCAACAACTTCAACAAGGCGATCGGCATCGAATCCGACCTCAAAAGCTGAGCCGTACTGTTTCAGCTTCTGAAAAAAAGACACCGTTTCCTGCGGTGTCTTTTTTTATGTTTTTCTGCTTGTAAAGATGCTTATTTAAGCTATATTATACAAATGTATTTTATGAAACGCAGAAAAAAGGGTTTAAAGATGCTCAGCGATATTGAAATTGCCAGAAATGCGGTTATCCGCAAAATTGCGGATGTTGCGGCCGGTCTCGGTTTGCAGGAAGATGATTACGAACTTTACGGCAAGTACAAAGCCAAAATTTCCGATGTGACTTCTCCGCGCAAAGGCAAACTTATTCTGGTCACCGCCATGACCCCGACCAAGCAGGGCGACGGAAAGACCACCATTTCCATCGGACTTGCCGACGGTCTGCGTAAAATCGGCAAAAATTCGATCCTTGCGCTGCGCGAACCCTCTCTCGGTCCGGTTTTCGGTATGAAAGGCGGCGCCACCGGCGGCGGTTATTCCCAGATCGTTCCGATGGAAGATATCAATTTGCACTTTACCGGCGACTTTCACGCCATCACCAGCGCGAACAATCTTCTCTGTGCGCTTATCGACAACCACTTGCAGCAGGGAAATGCTCTTGGCATCGACCCGCGGACGGTGGTTTTCAAACGCTGTCTTGATATGAATGACCGCGCGCTGCGCAATGTCGTTATCGGTATGGGCGGCAGAGGTGACGGCGTGGTGAGAGAAGATCACTTCTGCATTACGGTCGCCACCGAAGTTATGGCGATTTTCTGTCTGGCAAACAGTCTGGATGACCTTGAAGCCCGCCTCGGCAATATCACCGTCGCCCGCACTTATGATAAACGTGAAGTCAAAGCACGCGATCTGAAAGCGCAGGGTGCGATGACCGTTTTGCTCAAAGAGGCGTTCAGTCCCAATCTGGTGCAGACCCTTGAAGGAACTCCGGCGATCGTCCACGGCGGTCCATTCGCCAATATCGCCCACGGCTGCAACTCAGTGCGCGCGACCGATACCGCGCTGCGTCTTGCTGATTATGTTGTCACTGAAGCCGGATTCGGCAGCGATCTCGGTGCGGAAAAATTTCTCGATATCAAATGCCGCAAGGCCGGTTTAAGTCCCGATTGCACCGTTCTTGTCGCCACCATCAAAGCGATGAAGCTCCACGGCAACGGAGATATGAAAATTGGTTTTGCCAATGTGAAAAAGCATTATGATAACCTGCATAATGTTTTCGGACTCAATACGGTGGTAAATCTCAACCGTTTCGGCAATGATACGGATGAAGAGGTGGCGCTGTTCCGCGATCTCTGTGCGGAAAACGGCATCTCCTGTGCCGTTTCAAACGGCTTTGCCGACGGCGGAAACGGCTGTATCGAGCTTGCGGAAAAAGTTGCCCTTGAAGCTGAAAATAAGTGCGGACTTCAGTACCTTTATGAGCTTGGCGACTCCATCGAGGAGAAAATCTGCAAGATCGCCCGCAAATGCTACGGCGCTGACGGGGCTGTTTTCTCGGCGGCGGCGGCAAAGAAACTGGCAAAACTTTCCCCGGAATATGCTGAATATCCGGTCTGTGTAGCCAAGACCCAGTATTCATTTTCCGACGATCCGAAGCTGCTCAACGTTCCGCAGAACTTCAATATCAATGTGCGCGATATCGAAGTGAAAAGCGGCAGCGGTTTCATTGTGGTCTACCTCGGCGACATTATCACCATGCCCGGTTTGCCAAAAGTTCCCAACGCCGAAGCGATAAAACTGGTCAACGGCGAAACTGTCGGGTTGTTCTGAAAATTGAACGTCATCACCATACCCGCATTTTACCGGAGTGTTTTTGCAGTATTTTCTGTTTGTGATATATTAGAATAAAGGAGTTGTATATGAAAAAAATATTTGCAATGATCTCTGCCATATTGAGCATTTGTCCTGTCGCGTTTGCCGCCAATGAAGATCCGGAAATTTTTGATAAGGTCAATGAAAATATAAAACCGTATATCGGTATTATGCCGCCGGAAGTCAAAACGATCGCCTGTATCGCTCCCGGGTCATATCCCGGTTCAAAACTGCATTTGCAAGGTATCGAAATTCTTCGCAAGGCCGGTTATAAAGTTAAAGTCATGCCGCACGCTTTTGTCCGGGAAAAGGGAAAAAATCATGCTCCGGTCGCAGGAAAAGTTGCGGACTTTTATGCCGCATGGAATGATCCGGAAGTCGATATGATCTTCTGTATCCGCGGCGGAATGGGCAGTGAAAATCTGCTCGACAATCTTGATTGGAAAAAATTGAAGAACCGTCCGGAACTTTATGTGCAGGGATACAGTGATGCGACGTTGATCGTTTGTGCATTGGTTGCCAAAAAGAACGGTCATCCTATTGCGGGAGTTATGGCAGGCTCTTTGCCCGGGATCACTCCTGATGCTATTGAGGCAATGCGGAAGATCAACCACGGAGAACAGCTCGGGCCGATAAAAGTTGAAACATTGATCCCCGGGGATTGCAGCGGATTGCCGTTGGCAGGTTCGCTCTGGAAGTTGAGCCGTCTGATTGATAAAAGTTATTGCCCGGATGCAACCGGCAGGATCATTTTTATCGAGGCATCAAAGATCAAACCGGAACAGGTTCGTGAAAAACTTCAATACATGATAGATAAAAAGTTTTTTGCCGGTGCTGCCGGAGTCGTATTCGGACAATTTGCCAAAATTGATTCTCCGGCAGAGCTGCAAAAAGTTTTGAAAGAAATCGCACCGAAATTCGGCGTTCCGGTTTACAATGGTTATCCATTCGGTCATATATCCCGCTGTTACAGCGTCGATTTCAGCCGCATGGTTGAGATTCGCAACGGAACTGTTGTTTTCCCGGCGGTTGAGAAAAAGTAATTTTTAACGGAAATTTACAGTTTCAAGCTGCAATCAAAAACAGGAACACCTGTGCAAAAAAATAAAGGAATGGAAAAATTTTCCATTCCTTTTTCATCATTACCGCTTGTTGCGGATGGCGCATTTTTTATTTCTTTATTTCCTGAAACTTCTGCCGCAGCGCAACCGCATGGTTGCAGGTCATCGCATCAACTCCGGCTTCCGCCATCGCAAGTCCCAGTTCATCGGTGAAAACTCCCCAGCAGACCACACGCATATTTTCAGCTTTCAACGCTTCAACAAAGGCTTTGTCTGCGGCAAAATCAGCTTTGAAACTTACACCGGTACAGTTGAGCGAACGCATATATTCCGCCGTTTCCGCCGCCGTCGGGAAGGTTCCGAATTTTTTCGTCAGATCGGTCAGAAGCACCCGGGGAAGATCAGCAAAATATTCTCCGGCTTTTTTGATCGTCTCTTCTTCAAAAGAACTTATGGCAAGCTGTTTCCGGTCTCCGTTCCAGTTGTCAAGGATTTTTTTCAATGCCGGAACGATACCCAGATCGCTGCCTTTTAATTCGATCTGCAGATGTTTGCCCGGCTTGAGCAGAGCCAGAACATCCGTCAATAACGGTACCGGATGTATCGCCTGCAGCGTTTCGAGCGGCGTTGCTGAAACAACAGCATCATTTTGCGCCACCCGTTTCAAATCGGCATCGTGAACGACCACCGCAAATCCGTCGGAACTCAGACGGATATCCAATTCAATGCCGTCGGAATCCCGTTCCATAGCAAGGGCAAACGCGCTGAGAGTATTTTCCGGTGCATCATCGGATTCGCCACGGTGTGAAAGAAAAAGTGCCATTTATTCACCTCTGTTTTCGGTAAAATTGTTAACATTCCAAATTTTGTGACAACTCTTATTGTCGTATGCAAAATATATCATCTGTGGCGTATTTTGTCAATCCCCGCAATGCCATCTAACCTTACAAAAAAGAGACCGGTAAAAAATACAGATTAAATTACTTGCTTCTCAAGAGAAGATCCGGATTTTCGGCAAAGACTCCATTGAGAGGAGCCGGGAAAAGTATAGAGAAGTCATCATTGGAATAATCAATTTTGAGCTGCCAGATTTTTGTCTCTTTGACACCTTTGGTGCTTCCGGTAAAGAATTCCGGTTTCTCAAACTTCGCCTTGTGTTTGATGACCTTACCAGCGGGATCAATCAGACTTGCGGTGACTTTTTCTCCGGGATCGCCCCAGATGACGATGTTGAACTTATCCAATCCGCCGGGGACTTCAAAGAAGAGCGAACCGCGGCTGCGGAAGAGCTGTAAACGCGCTCCCATCAGCATTCCCTGACCGCGATGGTCGGTCGTGACTGTGAGTTTACTGCGGGAAACGGTGGTGACATTGTACCAGCCATTCATTTTGGGAGTGAAACTTATTTCCTGTTTTTTGAATTTCACAAACGACTTGTTCAAAACCGTTTTACCCCGGGGATCTTTGATTGTTACAGTACAGGCCGAATGGCGTCTGGTAACGCCAGCAGCGGTGAGTTTGACGGTGATTTTTTCACCCTTGCGGCCGTCAAGCAACATAGTTCGCTTGTTGCGGTATCCGATGTTCTGTTTCGGATCCATCTTGTATTTCTGCTTTACGGGGGCAGGGGATTTCAGCGTGCTGATATCGGTTTGGGCGGCGGTGACAGCTTCTCCGTAGATTTTTTTCAGTTTTTCAAATTCCGGTACAGAAGAAACTGCTTTGCCATTGAATGTGAAATTTTCCAAATTCAGTTTTGCTGTGATCGGTGCCGGATAGATGAATACATCAAAAAGCTGTGCGTTTTCCGGAGCACTGATAGAGATATTTTTTAATGTGGCTGTTCCGGCGATCTTTTTATAGATTTTTGGCATCAGGATTGAAATGACCGGATTGTTGTTGTTGTGCTTTATTTTAAGCCCGTTGAATACGACCGGGAAATCGGGCATAAAATCAAGGGACAAGCTGTTCTTGTTTGCGTTTGTGATGGTACAATTTTCAAAAGTGATGCTTCCTTTAGGATAATTTGCGCCGCGGTTGATGGTGATCCCGCGGCTGTTCCCGCCTTCAATGACGCAATTTCTGTAGGTGATCGAAACCGGTTTGGTAGTCGCATTGAACTTGCCGAATACGTGAAGGACATTGGAACCGCGGTTATTGCTGAACGTTGTATTTTCAATAACACAATCTGTGAATTCATGGTAAGGATGATTGGGTTCAAAGTCGATTCCGGCTTCCGGAGAGAGGCCGCGGGTGTTTCTGAATGAGCAGTTTCTGATCCGGAGTCCGATGACGGAGATGAGAGAAACCCCCTGACGTCCCTGATTGGAAACATCAAGGTTCTCGAGAGTGATATTGCGGCACGATTTTTTCTTTGCATCCCGGATATAGAAACCGTCACCGCCGGAGCCCTGGAGTTTCAAATTTTTGATGGTGATGTTTGTACAGGCGGCAAGCGAAAATGTGTGCCGCCATTCGGACTGGCTGTAAACGTTGCGGTTGAAGTAGTCATTTTCGTTGATAATTGCCGCATTCTTTTTTCCGGAAATGGTGATGTCGCTGACATCTTTACCGTAAAACATTGCGTCTTTTATACCGTGAAATCCATTGTGACGCGCGCGGATCACCACATTTTCATCAATGACGATGTTTTTATTGCTCCGCAGGATGAGCGGGTCGACGATCCAGTCGCTTCCCGTGTTGTCAATGATCAGATCACGATGTTCGGAATCCAGAGCCGCCTGGATGCATTTTGTGGCATTGATTTTATCAAAGCCGAAACTTGATACTTTTACCGGTGCGGCAATTACTGCTGCCGCCGCAAAAGCCGCAAAGATTGAAATGGTTGTTTTCATATTTTCTCCTCTTTCTCTATTATTTAATGCCCCAGGCTTTTTTCTGATGATCAGAAATATCTGGTTCAAGCGCCGCGTCCCAACCGTAATCTCCGTAGCGGAAATCAGAATCGTCCTGGTTGTCAGGCAGGTTGTTGTTGAGTTTTATGGCGCGGACACTGCCGTCAACGAAGCTGCAATTCATCATCGGAGCCGTTACGCTGCCGCCGGCATGGGTTGCGGGGGGATGGTTGTTTCTTGTCACCCAGTCAGAATGCAATCTTGCTTCTGAAGGAGTTTTCTGCAGTCCGTATTTGGGAATACGGTTCTTTTTCCCCGGCGTATTGATCATCACACTGCTGCAATAATAATTGGTTGCCGCATAGGAGTTGCTGTTGGCATCTACACCTTGAACTTCCCAGTTCGGATTGTAAACTTTCAGCATATCCATGCAAACAGTAATTTTTTCAATACGGGCAGCCAGACGTTTGCTGCCGCCTTTGGAGGAATCTTTACCAACACCGTGAAGCAGATACTCCAGCAGCGGATGGATTATCGGAGACGTGACCTTCATAACGTTAAAGTCTTTATGTCCTTTGATCCAGAAGTTTTTGCTGCCCCATTGCGGGAAATAGTCCTGATTATCCTGTGAATAACTTTGATACGCCGAAGCAATCGTTTTCAAATTATTCATGCAGCTCGTAGAACGTCCGCGAGCGCGTGCCTGTTGCAGGGCAGGAAGCAGAATTGCCGCCAGAATTGCGATTATCGCAATAACGACGAGCAGTTCAATCAAAGTGAATTTGGATTTTATCGAATGTCGGAGCATATTTCCCCCTCGTGTTTGATATATACAATAATGCTCTGCACATAATATACCTTTTGTTGCTTTTTAATGCAATATCTTCTCTTGGGAAAAAGATGTTGTTTTTTATCAAAAGCATATTATATTTTATCAATAGAAGTAAAGGCTGCGAAAATTATCAAATCATGCAATGCTTCGCACGTTACAATCACAAAATCCGCATTTTCACCATTTAATATGCCGTTGACGGAGTTTTTATTTTTACTCATAACTCTACCTCCGACAATTTGCAAATTTTCCGGGATCGTGATGTGGTGTCCAACTCTTGCTTTTTATGAAATAATGCAGTATATTATCGGAAAATAATTTTGTGAACACAATGGAAATACCGATTATGAAAAAAAATGTTTTTTACATATTGATGCCGTTTTGTGTGATATTGTGGAGCATACCGTTTAAAGCTGTTTGCTGCACCAGCTGGATGGTTTTTTCTGACTTGACCGGCAACAACACCAATATTCTGCACAAAAATCGTGATTCTGCCAGCCGCAAAGTTTTTATCACTTCAAGTCAGGACGGGGCAAAACGCAAATGGATCGCGCTTGGCAGCGGCGGAGCCAATATCGGGTTTAATTCTTCCGGATTGGCCGGGGCAATGAATGCCGGTGAAAAATGTATTGATCCGCCGATTGTCAAAGGGAAAAAAAGTACTCCTAAAATGCTTCAGGTAATCTTGGAAGATTGCGATTCTGCTCTCAAAGCGGTTGAAAAATTGCAGCAGCTGATCAAAGACGGAGATTATTCACACGGTTCACGCGGTTCTATTTTTATGTTTATAGACAGCAGAGAGGGGTTTGTCTGCGAGATGACCGCCAAAGTTTGCAATGTGCAGCGTTTTGACCGCGGCTATACTGTCCGGGCAAGCGTCTGGCATAATCCAGGTATGTATCGATATTCAAGAGAAGATGCTGATATTTATCTCAAAGCCAGTTCACGGGCATATATTGCGATATCGGGACTTAACCGGATGCTTGATGAATATGGCAAAATCACGCCGGCGGGTATTTTTGAACATTCGCGGCATCATATCCCACCGCAAAAATCTCCGCTGCCGCGTTCCATTTGCGGCAAAACGACCAATTCCGCCGCAAGTATTGAGATCGACAAAGAGTACCCGGAAGTTCTTTCAACGATGTATGCCGCCATCGGTCATCCGCGGCATACGGTTTATGTACCGATACCCATTGTTGCGGAAAATATTCCGATGGTGATGAAAAAACGTAAATGGTCGATGAAAGCGTTTACCCGCCTGGATCAACTCGGTCTGGATGCTTCTATCCCGCCAGCATGGACAAAATTTGAAAAAGAATCTATGGAACGATATGCTGCCGCCAAAGCCGAAGCCCGCAAACTTCTCAAGTCCGGAAAACAAGCCGAGGCTGTTGCATTGCTGAACTCTGCAGCCTGGAAAATATGGAAAAAAGCCGCAAGTTTGTTGTAAATGAAAGGCTCTTTTTACAAAATATTCTCTCTGGATATCGGTGAATATCCACACCGTTGTCAGCGGTCGGCAAAGAGGCCGTAATTTATTTTACATTGATCTCCGTAATTCCGCACCCGCAGAAATCTTACCTGCCAGCCAGATTTGATCTCTTCCTTTTTTACAGGAATGCAATTGTAAATCCGGGCAGCGGCGGAGATATTCAGCTTGACCGTTTTTTTCCCTTCGAGAATCCAGCTGTCATCGCATTTTTTCAAGATTCCACGGATACCGGGGATGTCTTTCGAATCTTTTCCGGGAAATATGATCTGTTTGCATTCAAGTATGCCGTCAGCACCATTTTTACCGGAAACGATCACGGTTCTGCCCGCGCTGGAAGCGGTTATTTCTGCTTTGGTCAATTTTTCAAGTTTCATATCAAAGGCCGCATCAAAACGGCTTTCCCGACCGGAAGATACAATCGTAAATCCCTGCTTCGTGTTGTCAACTTTTCCGTCAGAAAAAGTGGAAATGCCATAAAATGCTGATTCCGGATGAGCCTTTTCAAATTTCTCCAGTGCAATGAACCGCTTTTCCGCCTCCTTTGGAGAAAGATTTTTCAGAAATCTGTCATAAAAGGCCAACACTCTCTGGCGGACCATCCGCGGCAGCGGTTTACCGCGCCATCTCTGCAAATTGAATACATGGCCGAAACCATCAAGCAGGATATATTCGTTATAAACTCCGTGCCGATCCAACTCTTTTTTCATGAGTTCGGCCTGACTGAAATGAACCAAATTGTCTTCAGTAGCATAGATCTGCAGCATAGGAGGGTCGTTTGCATCCACCAGTTCCGCCGGAGAGCTGCGAATCCACTCTGCGCGATTCTGCTGCGGAGTGAATCCCATGACCTGAATCCTGTATTTACTCAAATTGTTTCCGATTCTGAAGCCGGCGAAATCCATAACTCCGTACAAATTTACGCAAGCCTGAACAGAACTGTCCGCCTTTTCTCCGGAACCAGCCGGTTCCAGCCCGACGTCGGCTCCGGCAACACTGAGCAACGCGGCAAGATGTCCGCCGGCAGAACCGCCGATACAGCCGATTTTTCCGGGATCAAGATGCAAATCTTCCGCATTTTTTCGCAACCACAGAACCGCCTTTTTACAGTCCTGAATATTTACCGGAAAGGTTTTGCCGTATTTTGCCAGATTTTCCGGAGTTGCCAGGCGGTAATCAATGCTGATACAGACATATCCCATACGGGCAAGATTGGTACCTATATTGATTTCCCGATCAGCGTTGCGGATGCCGCGGCACCAGCTGCCGCCGTGGATGATGACGATGCCGGGAAATTTATCCCCCGGACGCGGATTCGCGGGATAATAGAGATCCATACGCTCACTCCGGCCCTTTTCAAGGAACTCCAGATTTTCTTTTATTCCCACCCGATAGATCACCGGTTCTGCAAATGCGAAAAAACTGCAGAAAAGCAGTCCCCACGACAACACCCGTTTCAACATATTGACGATTCTCCTGATAAGTTTTCTGAAAATGATGTCCCGAATTTTATGACCGGACGTTCATAGCTTAATATAGCACGAAATGCCAAAGATTGAAAGCCGAAATGGCGAAAAAGTGTCGCGGAGGTTATTTTTTCTTGTTGACTATGCTGGTAATTACCCGGACTGTTAAATGAACAAGAAAAACCGGGATGGATGTTATCCATAAATAAAGCCAACCGAAAAATAAAGCAAATGCCCCTTCGGGACCTTGCAGACTCATCGGATCCAGCAAATATCGGAGATAAATAATTCCATTGGTTACACTCCAGGATAAAAGCGAATACAAGAATATCGCAAGTAACACCCTGCTGCCCCTGAAAAACTGTCGATACTTATCAAACAGCAAGCACGCCGATAACGGAAATATCACAAAGAAAAAAGTCAGAAATATGTAAACAGTAAAATTCATTGTCAATTCTTTACAACGTTCATATTTATTGTTAACATACCATCTCCCGCAGGCGTTTGCAAGTGCGGATGAGGCTTTTCGGATTGATTATATTACCCTTTTACATTGCATCCTGTATATAAGATGTTTTCTGGGAAATGACTTTGCTGTTTTTATCAAAGATCACCTCGTAGAAATCCCGTGCCAGTACGAGAGTGAAAAAGTTGCGGCTGGTAAAATACCCGCTTAATGCTGGGGCTTGCTGAATACGTTTATCAGCCAGAGCTTCATCTACTGTTTTGAAATAGAGATTGTTGCAACAATGATAAGGCGGAGTATTTTTCAAAGGTGTGCAAATATTTATATGCGTCCCCCAGGCCTTTTCCGGATTGGATGCAAATATTCTGACAACCTCTTCCCGGCTTTTTCCAACAAGGTTTATTTCCGGCAGTTTGGAAAAACACCCTGACAGAAAAAAAGAACAGAGAGAACAAAAAAGAATGAATAAAAACTTTTTCAGCATGGTTATTTTTCCTTATTCAAAACTGCCGCCTTGATCTTCTTCCAATCCGTTTTGCGGAGCAGAGCCGGAATGTTGGTATAGATATTTTTGTGATGACCGTATTTGGGTTTCATCAATTCAGAAATGGCGTCTTCCACGCTCCAATTTTCAAAAACGATGCGGTATGCGGCAACGGCACAGCCTGTGCGGTCACTACCGTGCCAGCAATGGATCAATAAGGGTTTCGGAGCATCCCGGGTGACCGTCAGAATTTTATAAAGATCCGCTTCGGAGATCTCTCCGGTATCAAGGGGCTTCTCATACAAAGCGACTGCATTTTTCCATCTTTTATTGACGGCATCGATTTCATCCTTGTCACTGTTGTTTTCCCGCAGATTCAGCACACTGCGGATGCCGTTAAAGGAATAGAGCGACTTGTATTCATCCTCATCCGGCTGTCCGGAACGGTAAAGATTTTCGTTGACTTTATGAAAGTTTTTCGGGAATTGGGGATAAGGGGATTCCCCAGCTTCTCCGTAAACCCAATAGTAATTTCTCAAATTGCGCTGCTCAATAACCCGTCCATCTTTGAATTTCAGATTTACGAAATACCATTTGGCAAAAATTCCGTTCCATCCGAGGAGCCAATGTCTTTGCGGAAAGAAACTGCAGCGCCATTCCTTTGCCGACATCATAAATTTGTCAGCGGTAACAGCGACGGCATTTTTATACTTTCTGCTGTACATCTGTCTTTGCAGAACTTCAATATGGAATGTGTCCCCACTCCAGCGGTCACGAAACGCGTTTTTTTCCAGATGTGCCGCAACTTCTGCTTTGGTCATTCCGATATAATTGTGTTCCGGCACACTGCAGCCTCCCGCGAGGCAAATGATCATCAAACCGCACAGCAGACTGCAAATACTGATTTTTTTCATATTCACTTCTCCATCCGCAAATTAACCGTCTCATTGGTAATATACCATCACCCGCAGGCGTTTGCAACTACGAAAAGAAAAATCTTTGCGTTTTAAGAGGCGTGGATTATGGAAATTTCTGATTTAATCAAATTATCAGATGATTTTTGGTTAAAAATGCCGTTTGATAAAAGCTCTGCCGCAATGAGTCTTCAAGTAGGCTTCAAAGGCGTAGGCTTTTTCGCGGTCATCAAATGCAATCGCATTTTTGATACGCTACGGTTTGAATTTGGATGTGTGCGGAACATCGCCTTTATTGTGTTTCTCTAGGCGGGATTTCAAATCTTCTGTGCAGTCGATGTAGAAGTGAGTTCCGGTTGCTTCGTCAACGAGAATGTAAACGTAATAGAAGTTGGACATAGGGTATTTTACTGAAGATTGGCGTTATCGGTAATGCTTGCCGAGGCCCGGCTTCATCTGCTGCGCAGATTACGCCGCGGCAGTCTTCCCCTCCGGGTTCGCTCGTCAACCCATTTGCTGCGCAACTGGCTTGCCGAGGGGAAATCTCGGCTTTGCCGAGATGAAGACTGGTGGGCGATGAGGGACTCGAACCCCCGACATTCACGGTGTAAACGTGACGCTCTAACCAACTGAGCTAATCGCCCGGAAATTTTACAGTTTCATAATATATAGTGCCTGTGCCATTTTGTCAAGTTCAAAAAATTTATTTTTTTTGCCGCCAACTTTGCACCGCATTTTCATTTTTACCGGATATACGGGAAAAATATGTTTTTTTGCTTGCAATTTGCCCGCTTGTCTATTATATTAATATGTATTTATGTACATATCTAAACAAATTTATGGAGAATTATTATGGCTAAAGTTGTGAAACTCGGTATTATCGGTCTCGGCGCCCGCGCTGAAACCCTTTTGGCAACCCTCAACGAACTGCGCCAGGCTGATATTGAAGTGACTGCGATCTGCGATGTCCGTCAGGAACGTATCGACCGCATCCTGTCCATCCTCGCTTCCCGCAATGCCCCCAAGCCCGAAGCCTACACCGACTACCGTCCGCTGATCGCCTCCGACAATGTTGATGCCGTTCTCGTTCCCACCTCCTGGAACTCCCACCTCAAGATCGCCGAAGAAGCTATGGCGCACGGCAAATATGCCGGTATCGAAGTCGGCGGTGCCGCCAGCGTTGACGAATTGTGGCACCTTGTTCACGCCGCTGAAGCCACCGGTGTTTCCTGTATGATGCTGGAAAACTGCTGCTACGGCCGTAACGAACTTATGACCCTCAACCTCGTCCGCAAAGGTATGTTCGGTGAGCTTATCCACTGCTCCTGCGGTTACGAACACGATCTGGCGGAAATGGCCCGTCTCGACGGCAACCGCGCTGAACGCGAAGCTCACAACTACCGCCGCTGCGGCGACCTTTACCCGACCCACGGTATCGGTCCCATTGCCAAGATCCTCCGCATCAACCGAGGCAACCGTTTCGTCTCTCTGACCAGTACCGCCAGCAAAGGCCGCGGCTTTATGCTCGAAGCCGAACGCTATGGCCGCGGTAAAGTCTTCTACAATCAGGGCGATATCGTCACCACCGTCATCAAATGCGCCAACGGTGAAACCATCACTATGACTCACGGTGTTTCTCTGCCCCGTCCCTATTCCCGCGACTGCCGCGTTCAGGGTACCAAAGGTATCTGGCTCGAAGACGCCAAGGGCATCTACATCGAAGGTATCAGCCCCAAGTTTGAAAAGCTCGACGTTGCCGGCAACCCCTACATGACCCACCAGTGGACTCCGGTCGCTGATATGTATGAAGAATATGACCACCCGATCTGGAAGAAGTTCCGTGAAGATATCGTCGGCGGTCACGGCGGTATGGATGCTCTGACGCTTCAGGCGTTCTGCGAAGCTGTCCGCAACCGCAGCGTTCCGCCGATCGACGTTTACGACTGCGCCGCCTGGATGTGTCTGACCTGTCTTTCCGAACAGTCTATCGCCTGCGGCAGTATGCCGATGCCGATTCCGGACTTCACCAACGGTAAATGGATCTATGAAGATGTCGTGACCACAGGCAAGTGGTCTCTCGATGAGGTTTATGAATAATTTATTTTGAAAGGGGTTGGATTATGCGTTTGCAATTAGCCTTGATCTTATCTGTCGTCTGCATAAGTGCTTACAGCGCCGGAGTGAAGAAATTCGACTATCTTGCCGGTTTCTCCAATGTTCAGGTGCTGGGTGTCGATCATCGCGGTATTCAGATCATGCACAATACCGGTATCTGCCATCTGAAAGCCGAAGACCTCAGTGACAGCGACCGTAAACTTCTGAAAGAGGAAGTTGAGTTGGTCGCCGTCAAGCAGAAGCAATATCAGGAACGGCAGGCTAAACTGAAAAAAATGAGAGCCGCTTCTGCGAAAAAAAGCAAAGCTGAATTGAAAAAGCAGACCGATGCTCAAAACAAAGAGATCAATGCTCTGGTCAAAAAATATGCTGACAAAAGCGTCTATGATGTTGTAAAAATCTTTGAAGCCGAGTTCGGTTTGACCAAAAATGCCCGTAATATGGGACTCAAGGGCCGCGTGAAGAGCGTGGTTTCCCATCTCGAACGCAAATATCCGCTGGCGAGAAAAGTCAAACAGAGCTACCAGCCCAAAAATGTGAGCAAGACCAAGCTTGAAACCAAAACCGGAAAAGATGACAAAAAAGTTACGGTCAGAAAAACTGTTGTCATCGCGAAAAAAGAGCCGCCGGTGATGATGAATGCGCTTTCCCAGAGCATCGTGAAAAAGCGTCTCGCCTGGGAAGATAAGTATTTGAGCAAAGCCGCCGCCAAGATCAAGGCGGCAGAGGAAAAAGCCAAAGCTAAAGAAGGCGGTTCTGAAGGCGGCGGTGCCGCTGAAGAGTCTGCGCCCGCTGAATCCGATGGCGGCGCTGACGGTGGTGCCGATGGCGGTGCCGGTGAGGGCGCCGAAGGCGGCGCCGATGGTGAAGCCGGCGGTGAAGATGGCGGCGCCGAATGAAAAATCCTCTTGATTTGCTGAAAAACATTTGCCTGATTTTATTGAAAAAATATTGATATGAAAAAAATTGATGTATTGAATCTTGCCAATCCCTTCTGGGGTAATGCCGGAACGGCGTCGCCCGCCGCAGAAGGAATGGCGCGCAACTGGAACTGGCTCAAAGCTCAAACCGGCAACACCCATCCCGGAGCATTGCTCCCCTGCGGCTGGGTGAGCGCGGTTCCTTATTCCGGAGGATATTCCTGCGGCTACGGTATTACCGGAGTCTCAAGTACGGGCCCGGCTCCGGTGGCTTTTGATCGGAAATATGCCTGGGGTATAAGTCACTTCCACACCAGCGGTGTCGGTTATCTCGGCTATTTTTACAACTATTTTCTGGTGACTGCGGCAATTGAAACAGCAGATATTTCAAAGCGTTCCTGTCTGGATAATGAAAATGCGCATCCGGGATATTATTCCGGAACGATGAGCTGTTACGGTGTCGATTTCGAACTGACTGCGGGCAAGTATGCCGCGTTCCACCGTTACAGTTTTGCCGATGACAAGGCAATGATCTGCCTTGACGTCAAGCAGCTCGGTTTGGCAGGTGAATTGCTCGGCAACCGCAAACGTGAAGTCATCGAGAAGTGGAGTCTGGATCAGGACGGTTGCGGAAGTTATTCCGGAAGCGTCACCGGCAACGGAATCGAGATTTTTTATGCGGTGAAGTTTTCCGGTAATATCACTTCTGAAAGCATCGAAAACGGCGTCGCGGAAATGAAGCTCGCCGGAAAAAATGCCGGAGCGGTGCTTGCATTTTCTCTTTGCAATGTTGATGAAGCCAAAGCCCGCCTCGCTGAAGCCGTGGAACTCGGTTTTGACCGGGCAAAAGAGAACGCTGAAGCACAATGGATGAAGCGTTTGAGCGCTGTCCGGGCGGAGTTCGCCAAAGAGTCCGATGCAAGAATTTTTTACAGCGCACTCTATCATTCGCTTTTGAAGCCGGTCGATGCCGGTTGTGAGTATACCGATTTTCAGACGATGTGGGATGTGTACCGCACCCAGCTGCCGCTGGTGTTTGCGACCGCCCCCGATCTGGGAAAACAGATCACCGAATCTATGATCAAAACGATTGAGCGTTTCGGCTTCTTCCCTAACGGCTATATGATGACCAATGATTATCACCATGACGACAATCAGGCGACCTCTTTGGTGATCTACACCTTGTGTGACGGCTTCAACCGTGGTTTCATCCGCGATTATGCGCGGTTGAAAAACGCTTTTGTAACCGAATTCGGCCACGCGGATATCTCTGACAAGTCCCCCACGCACCGGCTGGATATGGCAGGCGCATTGCGGGCGGCTTCCGATGTGGCGATGCGTTGCGGCGACGAAGAGTATGCCGCCAATCTGCGCAAGGAAAGCGAAGTCTGGAAGACCGCTTATGATGCTGAAACCGGACTTATGATCGAAGATGCGGTCTACTACGAAGGAACGCATTGGAACTACTCTTTCCGTCCGCATACCCAGATGAGCGAGCGTGTCGCGCTTGCCGGCGGGGTGGAAAAGTTCAATGAGCTGCTGGATAAGTTTTTCGGTGCCGATATGCCGTGTGAAACGGAACCCGGAGATCGTTTGACCATCCACAACCGCTTTGAGGGTATGAACAACGAGTCCGATATGGAAACTCCGTACTGTTATTTGTGGGCGGGCCGCAGCGACCGTCTGGCGGAAGTCTGCGATCTGGTGCGGCGTTGCCGTTTCTGCGAAGGTGACGGCGGATGTCCCGGTAATAACGACTCCGGCGGTTTGAGTTCGTGGTATGTCTGGTGCGTGCTGGGTATCTATCCCTTTACCGGAAGCCGTTACTATCTTCTTGGTTCACCCTCGGTCGATTATGCAGAGGTCGATCTGCCCAACGGCACGTTGAAGATCGAAGTTGAACGCGAAAGCCCGACGGCGATCTATCCGGCAGGTTACGAATTCAACGGTATGGATTTTGCCGAACCGTGGCTGCCTTTGGATTGCATTGAACGCGGTGGAACGCTGAAGTTCCGTTTGAGCGACAAGTCAGCGGGAAAATCTCCGATCCCCGAGTGGCTGTAAAAAAAACGCGCTGCTGCCCTGATGGCTGCAGCGCTTTTTTTATGCCTGTGCTGAAATTACGGCAAACTTGCCGCACAGATAGATACATTCGGTATTTTTAAAGCCGCATTGCTCAAGCATAGCGATTTCTTGAGATATTGAACACTCCCGGTCAAGTTTGCGGCGCTCTTGCCAGCGGGCAAGTTCCGTTTCAGATAGTCCGCTGCGATAAATACCATCGATCCAGTAACGGTTGACTTGCGCATCCATTTCAGCTGAATCACAGCAGAATTGGTCATAATTGATAAAGCATCCGCCTGATGGAAGTTTCTGTTTGAGATTGCGGAAAAGCTCCAATTTCTGATTATTTTCCAAGTGGTGAATGGAGAGCGCGGAGATTGCCAGATCAAACTCTGTTTCAGGCAGAGTGCTGGTGTAGTCAAGACGCTGAAAAGTTATATTTTTTACCCCGGAGAAACGCTGTTTTGCCACATTGAGCATCTCATCGGCAACGTCGGTCAAAATGTATTCTGCATCGGGAAAATGGCGGTAAAAATACATTGAAAGCAAGCCGGTTCCGGCTCCGAGATCGACAACGCGGCGGGGGCAGGGGAGGAACGAAGCGGCAAAGGCGGTCGTGCCTTCATAAAAATCATCGAAACAGGGGATGAAGTGCCGCCGCCCGGAATCATATTCGCGGGCAACGAGATTGAATTGAGCTTCAATGGAATCGGTCATTTGGTCTTCTCCGGAGCTGGTGATTGGCGAAGGTCGGCGGTTTGAACTTTTTTGCTGTCGACATAGATGATGTTGTCACCGTCAAGCTGAGCCTTTTTTTCGTCATAAAAGGTGAAAGTGTCGCCTTTTATATCCCATTTGGAAATAAAAGGGAATTCACATCTGGTGTGAACGAGAAGCTTGCCATTCACAAGTTCGCACAGATAGACGGTGGAGAAATCATCATTACCTGAATAGAGACGATCGGTGCGGATCACGGCGAAGTCGCGGTTTTTGAAAGTGAAGGTGTCTTTGGGGTAGACGATGGTGTAATAATTATCTTCCAAAGATTTTTCATCAATGGAAAATTCCGCTTTGCCCTGTCTGAAGTAAATCGATTTTTTGCCGATGATAAGATCGGCATCTTTGATGCGGTTCCAGCGCTTTTCGGCAGCCGCATCGAGCAGCAGGACGGCGACGAATTGATTGATGTGGTCAGCAATATGGCTGTAAAGGTGCATCCCGAAAACGGAACCCCGGTCTTCGCGCGGAGTGTCGTGGATCTGCCGTTCTTTCTGACTGAGATCATGAAAATCGGAGAGGATTTTCAGACGTTCATCCTGATTACGGGTGTGTCGGAGCTTGTAATCCAGAGCGCGGAAGAGCTGCTGTTCGGCAACGGCGCGGGAATTTCCGGCGGCGCCGACAAGTTCAACGGTGGTAAAAGCTTCATCAGAGATTTTTTCAGCTTCGGCATCTTCCTGTTGAAACTTTTTGAGCAGAGCTTCTTTTTCTCCGGAACAGAGAAGCCCGATGCCAATGCCGATGCAAAGAACGGTAAGTCCCACGCCGATAATGACAAGTTTTTTCATAATATTATTTCTCCTTGAGATGGGTAATATACCTCTGAAGTATGAAAAATCAAGTAAGGTTATTGGTTTTTATGAGTTTTTTCAGGTGATAAAAACACCGCCGTCAGGCGGTACAGTAAAACTGCCGTTTGCATATTGCACACAGGGAGAAAAACAATATGCACCCCACCCGCAATTTTGAAAGTACCGCCCTCCGGCGTAAAAAAGAATCTGCCGTGCTTCAGCGGCGCCTCACGCCTGCCGGGATTTATCCCGGCGACGACCGTGAGGCGCGCTCCGCCAAAGCGAGATCGCTCCGTTCAAAAGCCCATTTTCTGGACTACAGCTCCGAGTCCGGTGTAGTTGCTGCCGGAGGTTTTGGAGATGATCTCGGTTTCCAGAGCCTCGATGATCTCCATATTGGAGAGTTTGTCGTCTTCCAGATAGAAGAACTGGCGGCGGACATTGCAGAAGTCCGAGGGGGTCATACTCTCGATGGCAAAGAGCCGCTGTTTTTCTTCTTCGTTGAGTTCGGCGAGCTTCATCGGTACGGTGAAGTAGGTGCGGAAGAAGGTTTCCTTGCCCTCATTGAGCAGATAGTCGAAGTGGAGCCGGAAGCTGAAGCGGCGGAGCGCGGCAGGGTCAAGTTTCTGGATGAAGTTGGTGGAAACGATGACGATGGCGCGGGTGCGTTCCATCTCGGAAAGGAGCGTGTTGACCTGCGAAACTTCGTAAGTGCGGACTGCACCATCACGGCTTGAGAGCAGGGAGTCTGCTTCATCGAGCAGAAGCACTTCATCGTTGGCTTCGGCTTCGGCAAAGGCGGCGGCGATGCGCTGTTCAGTGCCGCCGACGAAGCAGTTGAGAAGGTCGCTGGCGTTTTTGACACAGAGCTTTTTGCCGAGTTGTTTGCTCAAGTATTTGGCAAATTCGGTTTTGCCCGCGCCGCTGCGGCCGTGCAGCAGGATCGCCATACGGGGCTGATCGCGGTTGCCGTTGAGATTGGCGGCGGCATCAATGAACTTTTTGCAGGCATCGATCAGACGCGGCAGTTTGATGCCGCTTTTGATGTTGAGGCCGTCAAGCGAATAGTCGCGGGCAGGTTCATTGAGCTCTTCGGGGGACTCCTGAATACCGAGCAGGGCGCAGTGAGCTTTGATGAAGGTCATAACCTCTTTTTCAAAGTCCAGCGCAGGATCCTGAGCGCAGACAAGCGAAGCGTTTTTCACCGCAAGCGAGATGCCGCCGGGGTTGACCGGATAACGGGAGCTGACATTATTGATGAAATCATCGCTGAGCTTGTCTTTGCAGTTGTAGAAGTCAAGGGCGTTCTTCCAGACATAGGTGCGGGCGGTCGAGGAAAGGTCATCGAAGTAGATGCTGTAATCGAATCTGCGGCGCGAAGAGGGGTCGATTGCTTCCTGACGGCTGTTGCACAAAAAGAGAACGGTGTGGGTGTTGTTGTCCAGCACGCTGTTGAGCATACCTTTGGCTTCACCGTCGCGGCTTCCGGCGATGTCGCCGCCGAAGATACGGGAGAAGAGTCCGCCGCCCCAGCTGGAGTTTTCCAGAAGACGGTCGGCTTCGTCAATGACCAGAATGGATTTTTCGGCATCGATCTGCTTCTGGGCAACCGCGAGCGCAGCGTAGCGGAACGCGGCGCTGTAGTTGGTGCGGCGGGTATCTTCGTCGTTCTGGGCGATGAAGTAGAGGTCTTTGCCGAGATCCGCGGCGAGACTTTTTGCGAAGCTGGTTTTGCCGCCGCCCGGAATACCGAAGCACAATACGGCAACTCCGTTGTCGGGCTTTTTGCTGCGGATCATCTTTTTGAGCACTTCGCCGTGTTTTTCGGCGAGTTTGCCATGGAAGTGCCAGGGCAGAACATCTTTGCCGTCAAACTTGGTCCAGAAACGTTCCGAAAGGGGACGGGAGTTGATACCGGACAGGAATGCCATAAAAGTCCGGTCGAGGTCGAGATCGCTGTCGACCAGACCGTATTTGCGGATGTTGCCGGAATCGTTGAGCAGTTCAGCAGCTTCCACATCCTGAACGCCGAGCATTCGCGCCAGAGCGGTGATCTTTTCGCCGGAGTTGTACCTGCCGATGTCAAAATCGCCCAGGTCAAAAGCGCGGGTCTGGGAAAGGAAGACCATCATAATCAAACGGAGTTCAAGCTCGTTCAGACCGAAGAGTTCTTTCATTTCAAGGAAGCGCAGTTCGATGGCGGATTTGCTGCGTTCCGGAACATCCAGAGCCGCCTGATATTCCGTCAGACGTTTTTCATAGATCGCCAGAAGGCCGCGCCACATCTTTTTTCTGTAAACCGGGTTCCGGCTCAGATAGGAGAGAATATCGTCCGGATCGTCATCACAAACGACAGGAGGCGTGCGGTGATTTCTGGCGCTGGCAATACTGCGGCGGTTTTCGGGGGAGAGGATCTTGTCATAGAGTTCGCTCAATTCCGCAGTGGTGATGTATTCCGCCAGGGCGCGGAACCAGTCGTTGTCGTGACTGGTTCTGACGCCGATGACAGAGAGGATATTTTTGATCGCGAGAACGGCGTGGTAGTTCTTGTAGAGGTTGACACCGTTTCCGAAAAGGCGTTCATTTTCAACGCGGGAGATGAGGGAGCTGGAAGAAGCCATAGCAGTAGTGTTCCTTTCTTTGCTGTTTTATTATAGAAATTTATTATTCAAAGTCCAAATCGAAATCGTCGTCGTCATCATCATTGCCGGTGGCGACCGTGACCCCCGAGGAGCCGGAGATATTGAGCGATCTCATACCGCAGGCAACGAAGTCGAGCTGAGTTGCATCGGTAGAATACCAGTCGGAATCAGTAAGGACGCAGTTTTTCAGGGTGCCTTTGAAACGGCCGTCGACAAATTCCGCGCGGTGGAAGTCGCAGGATTCAGCGCAGATGGTCAAATCGGGACAGTAGTTGACCTCCATAGCTTCACCGGAACAGCTGTTGAAAGTGAGGTTTGCAAGGGTGTGGTGGAATTCCGCACCGTGGAGGTGACAGCTGTTGAACTGCGCCGATCCGGAAGCAAAGTCAAAGCTGCAGGAATCCATAAAGCAGTTGTCGAAACGCACATTGTCCATGACGGCATAATCCATCTCGGAGCGGTTGAGTTTGCAACGGATGAAGGTGACGTTTTCCAGTTCAGTGTAGTTCCACCCGGTACCTTCCAAGTTAACATTGACGAAGGTGACATCGGTGAGGCGGGAGAAGTTGAACTCGGCGGAGCGGGCAAGCGATTTGTTTTCGATGCGGGCGTTGGCAAGTTCAATGTTCTGGAAGTTGTCCTCATCGTTCCTGGCGTTGGAGGCGCTGGAGCGGTCGGCCTGTTTGATGAATTCGGCTTCGGTCATAATGTTGCGGGCGGCGGCGGTGTTGACGGCGGTGTTGTCCATGGTGATTCTCCTTTTTGTTGTTGTCTGGACCTAATATAGTGCGGGACCCCGGACATTTTTTGTCCGGGATAGGCGTTGTGGATAATTTTTTGCAATTTTTTTATGCCGTTGACGGGAGATTTGCAAAAAAGATCATACGGTGATATATTATAACTTACTTTCAAAGTATATAATATTGTAAATTAGGGAATAACTTATGAGAATGTTGTTTTATATTTTTTTCAAATTGTCTTCCAAGATAAACCGCTTGAAATCACATATCCGGGGATACTATTATTCCAAAATTTTCAAAAGCTGCGGTAAAAAGCGCCCATTCATCAACCGGCAGGTGGTTTTCAGTTGTCCGCAAAACATTGAATGCGGTTCAAATGTCATCATCAATCCGCAATGTTATTTTGCCGCAAAGGGCGGCATCGTTCTGGGAGATGGGGTTACCCTCTCTGCCGGGGCGAAGGTTTTGAGCAGTTCGCTGAAAATTGAAGACGGCATTATTCAGAGACGTCATATCCACAAACAGGTAGTTCTCGGTGCGGGAGTCTGGCTCGGTGCCGGTGCAATGGTTTGCCCGGGTGTCACGGTCGGAGAGAACAGTATTATTGCCGCCGGGGCTGTCGTTACCAAAGATATTCCTGCCAACTCTGTTGCCGCAGGTGTTCCTGCAAAAGTTATCCGCAATCTTGATGTTGCCGAACCGGTGAAATAAACTGTTTTACAAGGCAAAAAAAATCCGCCGGACGGCGGATGAAAATAAAAATTTAAGCCTGACTGGAATTTTTTTCCGGTCAGGCTTGATTTTTTCAGCATTACTTGAAAACCGAGTACTGCCTACCGGCAATCTTCTGCTGAAGCGCTTTGACATCGACTTTGCGGGTGGAACCTGCTTCGATGGCGGCGCGGCAGGCGCATCCGGCGGCTTCACCGATCGCCATACAGCTGGCGTTGATCCGTGAAGAGGAGTGCGCCACGTGGTCGACCGAGATCGGGCGTCCGGCGATATAAAGATTGTTTATGCCGCGCGGAGTGATACAGCGGTAAGGAATGCCGTAGGGCTTTTCGAGCTTATGGCCGCAGCCGCGGTGGATGCCGTCGGGAGTGTGGATGTCGATCGCCCAGATCGCCTGGGCGATGTCGTCCTCAAAGTGGCGGTAGCTCTTGATATCCTCTTCGGTGAGGTAGTAATCGCCGAGGATGCGGCGGGTTTCACGGCAGCCGATTTGCGGAGCATAGTGGCTGATCCAAGCCTTTTCGCAGCCGGGGATCTCTTTGCGGAAAAAGTCATACACCAGATATTCCGCCTGTTTGACCGCTTCCCGTCTGATGCGGGTGAGGTCTTCGGGAACGGTGCAGTCGCAGTTGAGAACGTGGGTCATATTGACGGCGACTTCGTTGGTGCCTTCTCCGTGGGGGACGAACTGGAACACGCTGTGGTCGATGGGGACGGGGCGTTCAACGCTCTTCCAGACCTTGCGGACATCCATATAAGAGGGCAATCGGGAGAGGTCGATACCGCCCATAATGAAGACGAGAGTTGAAGACTGGACTTTGCCATCTTCCGGACGGCCCTTTTCAAAGGGACAGCCAGCCATAACGGAAAGGTCGCCGTCACCGGTGGCATCAATAAAGACTTTCGCCGGGATAGCGGTGACGCCAGCTTTGTTGGCGACGATGGCGTGGGTGATGATGCCGTTGTCTGAAGCGCAGCCGATCAGCTGGGTGTAGGAGTGAAAGTCGATTTTGTAGTGGTCGATGATCTCCAGCAGAAACCCGGTCAGGGCAGGGGGCGTGAGGTTGATATTGCTGCCGCCGCCCTGTTCAAAAGCGAGTTTGCGGTCGAGCAGTTCATTGGCGAAAGCACGGGCGAAACCGGCGACGGCGACTTCGCCGAGGCGGCTGTAACCGGAAATGGAACCGAGGCGTCCGCTGACCGGGATGCCGCCGGGTTCGCCGAAATATTCAACGATACCGACTTTGAGACCGTCCTGCGCGGCGGCGACAGCGGCGGAGATTCCGCCCATACCTGCACCGCAAACCAGTACATCATACTGATATTCGGACAAACGGGGGGTGATTGAAATATTCATGATCCAACTCCTTGAACAAGTTATCGCCATTCCGGGCGGTTGAGCATTTCAATATAGAGCGTACCTGACCAGCCGTAATCGTGGAAGACCTGATGGAAGGGGTGGTAAGAACCGTCTTCGGTGCGGCCTTTGCGTTCGAGCTGGGGCGGGGTGAGTTCTTTGCGGTCATCATGAAACTCAAAGAAGGTGCCGAATTCCAGATACAATCTTTCCTGTTCACGCAGGGTGTCCTGAACGATGGATTTTGCAAGATCGTGGTAGCCGTACCGTTCCAGACCGAGGGCGATCATATAGTTGATATTGGTCCAGACGGGACCGCGCCACATATCTTTTTTGTAGGCGGCGGTGTTCTTTTTGGCGATGGAAGGTACGCGCAGGGGAGTGCCGAAAGTTTCCGGATTTGTAAGGTGGGCGACCATCTTCGCGGCCTGTTCGGGAGTTGCAGCTCCGCACAAAAGCGGCAGGAAACCGGCGCTGGACATAACATCGGTACGCTGATTGCCGACCACATCGTAGTCCACATACAAATTGACTTCATCGCTCCAGAGTCTTTCATTCATAAGTTTGCACAAGCGGTCGTGGTGAGCCATCCAGTAGTCGCGCTTTTCGGGGATGAACATAGCAAGCGATTCACATTCATAGGCGAGGAAGGCGTTGAAGTCGGGGGCATCAAGCTGGATGGCGCCGTCGAAGCGCGGGGAGTTGTCCATACCGCTTTCACCGCTGCGGCAGTTGACATTGGCTTCGATCTCCCATTCAACAAGACCTGCGCCGTCGGAGTCGCGGTTGGCGAAGATCCATTCGATGTAGCGTTCAAGTTTGGGAGCAAGTTCCGCGATCCATTGGGGCGAGGGGGACTGTTCATTGATGGCACGCATCGCCAGAGAAAGCACCGGCGGCTGGGTGCGCTTGGGATGGTTCACAAACGGGTCGCCGGAGTGGGGGATGAGACCGTCCTCTTCCTGAATGTCGAACATCGCGGAAACGAATTCTTTAGCCAGTTCAACATCCAGATGGCGCATACCGAGCGCGTGGAAAACGGAGTCCCAGAGCCACATTTTTTTGTGCGGCCAACGGTCGGGGGTGCTCCAGCGGCGGTTGATGCGGCCTTCGGGGGCGTAGGTCTGGGTTTTGATCTGGGAGATCGCTTTAAGCAGAGTCTGGTGTGAAGCTTCGGAAATATTTTCCGGTTTCGGGGCATAGGCGATGAATTTGCTCCGCAGAGCGATGATATCTTCGATGTTTGCATCAACGAGTGCGGGATTGAAAAATCCCTTTCTGCCGATGAGCATTTTACCGTCTTTTCCGGCGATGTCGTATTTATCCTGAAGTTCGACGGAGAAATCGCCGTCCAGAAGAATGTGATAGCTGTCGGTCAAAACACCGGAGGAAACGGTTCCGTCAACGCCGTAAAAGCGGAAGAAGTCGCCGGTAAGTTCAAGTTTTTCCACCTCGCTCCCGGTGTAGCGGATGACGGGCGGGGTCGGGGTGTACGGGCCGTCTTTCAACTGGAAAACGTATTCATTGAATGCAGTACGCAGACAGAGACCGTTTTTGAAATCGGTCTGACCGTCGATGCCGGAAAAGGCGAGCAGCTGACCGCCGCCCCAGACTTTGGGAAATTTGTTCATATTGTTTTATCCTTGCAGTTATAAATTATTGTTTTTTGCTCATATATAATGTAACAGCTGAAGCGTAAAGTTGCAAGAATAAAAAAAATTATTACGTTTGATATCTTATCAAAGATGTTTGTTTTCTTATCAAATCCGCTGTGGCGTGATTTGAACGGAGAATTTGTTTTATGTTGATATTTTGTACTTTACGACAAAAAACACTTGCAAAAAATATGTTTTGGATGTATATTATACAGATGAGGGGTGTTTTATGTGTAAAATGAAGGGAGTGTTGTATCCAATGAAAATGTTCGGTTCCGGAAAAACTATGGGAAAGAGGGTTCGCTTCACCCTTATTGAATTGCTGGTTGTTATCGCGATCATCGCCATTCTGGCGGCGATTTTGCTTCCGGCGTTGCAGAAAGCCCGTCAGCGCGGACAATCGACCGGCTGTCTCAATAATATGAAACAGCTTTATATGCCGTGGCTGGATTATCAGGCTGAAAACGATGAATATATCCTCGGCTTGTGGCAGAACGGCCCCAACTGGCAGGGAAGCGCGTCGCTGCGCTGGTTTGACTGGATGCTTGATTACAAGAAAATTTCATATACTAAAGGTACCGGAATGTATTACTCTGCGGTGCAGAGTAATGTCTGGACGATCCCTTTGCTGAAGTGTCCGGCAAATACTTACGCCTACGGATATTACGGCAGTAACCGCCGCACTGTTTTGAGCTATGCTTATAACTGGTATTTGGGTACTTTCAACCTGACCGGAACAAAATTTACTTCCAGTTTGAGTTATTGGCGTAAATCGAGTCAGCGCAATCCGTACATCAAAGATACGCTGCTGTGGAGTGAGAAATGGAAAAATGGCAAAAAAGCCGACAGCGGTGAAACCTGGCTCTTTGCAATGAAGAATAATTATAACCAGTCTATCTTCCGCGACAAGGCCCACCCCGGCGGCGCCAATCAGATCTTTGCCGACGGTCACGCCGAAACCCGCAATTATATCCGGCTGTACAGCAAGAACCTCTATGTGTGGCAAGCTCCGTCAGCTGATAATATCTATACCTCTATGCGCAACGACGTTGCAGAGTAATTTGTAATAATTAAATATACAGGAGTTTGCACCGATGAAATCATTTGGAAAAGATAAGCGTTTCACTCTTATCGAATTGCTGGTCGTTATCGCTATCATCGCCATCCTGGCGGCGATTTTGCTTCCTGCTTTGCAGCAGGCGCGCCGCCGCGGACAGGGCACGAGCTGTCTTAACAATATGAAACAGCTTCATTTATTCTATGCCCGCTATGCAGATACCTATTCTGAAATGGTTCTGCCCGCTTATATGCCCGGTGTCGGTATGTGGGACGATTATTTGTTGAAATACGGCTGGATCCCGTTCCCGAAAAAAATCGTCAAAGGTGATAAAGGTTATTATGACGTAGCCGTTTATAATTGTCCGTCCAACAAACGTGGAAATTCTCATCACAACGGATATCCGGTGTTCCAGAGTTACGGCTACAACTATTATCTCGGATTTTACAGCGCAGTCCAGACCAATCCGCGTAACAAGATGGGCGATGCGACCTACTTTAAAAAGACTTCACAGCAGAATAAGCATGTTAAAGATACTATCCTCTTTGTTGATAAATGGACGATGTGCGACCCCGATTTGCCGGGAACGACAAGTGTGACTTTTGACATCCCGCTTGCCCGCTATTCCAAAAATATCTCCTACGGCAAATATGCCGCGCACCCCGGCGGAGCCAACACTCTGCTTATGGACGGTCACGCCGAAACCAGAAACTATGTTGTCGCATACAAAAGCAGTTCCAATAACGGACTTTATGTCTGGCTGGACACCGATGGCAGCAAGTTGACCACGCTGACTAACCCGTTGCTGTAAAACAGAAAAAATTTTTATCATATATAAAGTATAAAAAAGGAGTTTTTATGAAATCATTCAAGTTTGACTATGGTCAGGTAAAGCGTACACGCTTTACACTTATCGAACTGCTCGTCGTTATTGCCATCATCGCCATTCTGGCGGCGATCCTGCTCCCCGCGTTGCAGAGTGCGCGTGAGCGCGGCAAAGCTTCCAACTGTATGTCCAATTTGAAACAGCTCGGTGTCGCCGGGATGAATTACAGCAATGACTACGACGGCCATGTGATCCCTGTCGAAGTGCCCGGCTTCGATGTCAAAGGCAATCCAATAGGTAAAAAGTGGTATAACTTGCTTTATGACTTCAAATATGCTTCATCCATCTGCAGCCGTGTCGGTACCGAAGGTGAAGTCGCGGCTACTCCGCTTTGCCCCTCGTCGATGCACTTGGAGGGAAAGATCAAAATTTCCAGCGGTACAATGATGAGATACTGGAATGATAAAGGCGAGGTCGGAGATCATAACCAGCACGGAAACTATGGCAAATCCGACTATCTCGGAGCTTTTATCCGCGCAGGCGGCAGACAGTGGATGGGGCAGAAGGTCAACCAGATCCGTTGGCCGGCAAAGAAGTTTGCCTTTGCCGATGCAACCCGTGCTGTTATGGGTGACAGTATGAACTACTGGGGCGATGCTGTTAACTCCGAAACTCAAAGTTATAACGGTCTTCTCTGGCGAGCCCACAACCGTGCGGTCCAATATGTCGGAATCGACGGCCATGCAGAAAGATTCAATTGGATCGACGGCGGTGTGCGGATCGAAATCCCGAATATCGGTAAAATCAAAGCTGTTGAAGTTTATCTGCGCGGCAGAAATTTCCGCGGAACCGATGAATCGTAATAAATCATATTGCATATTATGTTCTTGAAAAAAGCAGTTTTATTTTTGACCGCAATGATTTCCATTGCGGTTTTTGCTGATGAATTCGATGCGCCTGTACTCAAAGATGAGTGGCGGGAAGAGGTGTTGAATTCATTGGATTTGAATTATCCCGGCTTGGAAAAGGCAAAAAAACTTTACCTTGCCGGAGATAAAAAGGCTGCTTCAAGGGAGTTTGTCAAATATCTGCGCGGTAAAAAACAGCCCGCATTCTATGTCAATTCACTGAAAAATTACGATAAATCGCGCGCCGCTCAAGGTTTGGATTACACCTACACTTACGGAAAAATCTCCCACAAATTCCCCGATAAAAAGATCAACTGGTTTTTCAACAAGACCCGCGAAACAGGGCGGCTCGACTACGAATGGCAATGGCAGCTGAATCGGATGCCGTGGTTCCCCGCTATGGCGGGCGCCTATGCCGAAACCGGCAATGCCGCGTATATCACCGCGTTTGTCCGGCAGCTGCGTTCGTGGGCGGTCGCATGCAAGCAGCCGCCTAATAACAGCGGCAACGGTCCCGATTCTGTTTGGCGCGGAATTACCTGCGGCTTGCGGCTTTACCGCTTCTGGCCCCCTGCTTATGTGGCATTTATCAAAACAAAAGAGTTTACCGATGACGATGTGCTGACCTACTGCTATCTGACTTTGATCCAGAGCCGTCACCTCAAAAAATACAACAATATCGGCAATATTCTGACTATGGAAATGCGCGGACTTTTTACTTTCGGCGCGATGTTCCCCGAATTCAAAGAGGCCGCCGATGCCCGCCGTTACGCTGTGAAAACCCTCTACAACAGCGCCAAAGGGATGCTTCTGGAAGATGGCTTCCTCAATGAACTTACCACAGGATACCACCGTCTGGTCGTGGCAAACGTTTATGAAGTTGCGGTGCTTGCCGATGAATGCGGCGTAAAAGATGAACTTCCGGCAGATTTTGTTTCTTTGCTGGAAAAGAGCTTTGAGGTGCTTGTCAAGATGTCAACTCCGGCTTTTGACGCGCCTTTGACCAACGATTCAGGCCACTCCCGGCTGGTCTCATTTTTTGCTCCGGCGGCGAAACTTTTCCCCCATCGCAAAGATTTTCTCTGGGTGGCTTCCAACCGCCGCAAAGGTAGTGTCCCCGACTATCTTTCCACCGTTCTGCCGTGGTCAGGTCTGGTCATTATGCGCGGCTCGTGGGAGCGCGATGCCAGTTATCTTGTATTTGATATCGGACCATTGGGCGTAAAGCATGCCCATCAGGATAAGCTCAATATAGCCATTTGGCAGGGCGAAGATCAGCTGCTTTACGATGACGGCGGCGGCAACTATGCCAAAACTGAATCGCGCAAATATACTGTTTCCAGTTACGCGCACAATCTGATCACCGTTGACGGCTTGCCGCAGGTGACCTCCGCCACCATGAAAAACCGTCGCTTGAGCGCTCCTGTTTCGGGAGACTTGAAAAGTGACGGCAAAACCGATTTTGCCCGCGGTATCTACGATCAGGGCTGGGGTTCATCCGGCAACCGCATTGTCCGTCAGGAGCGGCAGGTGCTTTTCATCCGCCCCAATATCTTTCTGGTCTACGACCGGATGATCCCGACCAAACGCGGTGCAAACAAAGAGCATACCTATCAGGCGCGGTGGCACGTCGACACGGTGAAAATGCTTCCGCTTTATCCCGGTCACCCGGCGATGATATCCACGCCTGAATCGACCATCGAATTGCCGAAAATGCGCGGTAATCCCTCCGGTAAACGCGGCAAACTTATTGTCGCTCCGCTCTTTACCGTAGGGATGAAAACGGCGCAGCTTTCCGGACAGGATAAGGGTAGGTTCAATGAACTTGCCGGAATTTTTGCTTTCCACCCCTACCGCACGACTACGACCGTGACCCACGAGCTTAAAGGCAAAGGCGAAGTGGAGTTCCTTACTATGTTCATCACGCTCGGCAATAAAGAAAATTCTCCGGTAAGATCTATCCGTCAGCTTGATGGCAAACAGGTTGAAATCAGCTTTTATGACGGCAGAATTCTTACCGTTTCAACAGAAAACAAAACAATCAAAGCAATATTCAGAAATAGAAAGGTGTCAAAATGAAAAAATTTAAACTCCTGCTGGCAGCTGCAGTTGCGATTTCTGCGCTGGGCGTTTCCGCCAAAACGGCGGCAAAAGAAAAGTTCGTTTCTCCGCGGACGATCCTCTGGACGACCGAGGTAAAAGACGAGTTTTCCAAATCCGTACTCAAAGATGAGTGGCGCGACGAAGTCCTCAAATCAGTGAACTGGGATTATCCCGGTCTGGAAAAGGCGAAAAAACTTTATTTTGCCAACGATAAAGCCGGTGCCGCCAATGAGTTTGCCAACTATCTGCGCGGACGCAAGATCCCCGACTACATTTCTCAAAGTTTGAAATCTGTCGATAAAAAACGCGCCTACGAAGGTGTCAACTACATCTGGACTTACGGCGCCAACAGCCACCAGTTCCCCAATCAGAAGTTTGACTGGTTCTACAACAAGACCAAAGAGATCCCCGGTATGACCGACTGGGAATGGCATTGGCAGCTCAACCGTATGCGCTGGTTCAAGGAGATGGCGGCTGCATACAAGCAGAGCAAAGACAACCGCTGGGCGATCGCTTTCGTCCGTCAGCTGCGCTCCTGGGCAGCCGTCTGCGGTCCGGCTCCCGCCGCTCACGCCAACGGCAGAGACTCCATCTGGCGCGGTATCGAACAGGGTTTGCGTCTGGCGAACTTCTGGGCGCCTGCCTTCTACGGCTTCCTCGAAGCTCCTGAATTTACCAACGATGATATCATTCTCTACTGCTATCTCGGTCTTATCCAGAGCCGCCACTTGCAGAAATTTACCAACACCGGCAACATCTACGTTATGGAGATGAACGGCGTGCTGACCTTCAACGCTATGTTCCCCGAATTCAAGGAGTCCAAGGCGGCGCGCCGTCTGGCGATCGACGGTCTTTACACCAATGTCAATAAAATGCTGCTCCCCGACGGCTTCCTCAATGAGCTTACCAACAGCTACCACGGCGGCGTTATCGGCGATATGATCCACGCCTTTATGATCGCCAATGACTGCGGTCTTGGTGACGAATTGCCCAAAGACTTCCTTGCTCTTCTGGAACGCGCTTATGATGCCCAGGTTCATATGATGACTCCGGCGTTTGATATGCCGCTGACCAATGACTCCCGTCACACCGATCTTTCGGAACGTTTCGGCGGCGCGGTGAAATATTTCCCCCACCGCAAAGATTTCCTCTGGATCTACTCCAACCGCAAAAAAGGTACTCAGCCGGCGTATCTCTCCACTTTCATGCCGTGGGCGGGTTTCGTCATCTTCCGCGAAAGCTGGGATAAAGAAGCCACCTATATGTGCTTTGACATCGGCCCCCTCGGAATGCGTCACCAGCATCAGGACAAACTGAACATCGCCATCTGGAAAGGTCAGGATATGCTCCTGTACGATGACGGCGGCGGCAGCTACGCCCGCAGTATGGTGCGTAAATACACCCTTTCCAGCTTGGCTCACAACCTCGTTTCAGTTGACGGCAAGTGGCAGTCCACCCCCACGGGCGGTGATAAGTTCCGCATCCTGCGTGAACCTTTGAAAGATGTGCTTTTCTCCGACGGCAAGACTGAATATTCCAAAGGCGTCTTCGATCAGGGCTGGGGCCGCGACAAAAACGGCAACAATAAATATGTGGTTCAGGAACGTCAGGTCGTCTATCTGCGCCCCAATATCTTCGTCGTTCTCGACCGTATGATCCCCGTCCGTCAGGGCGTTAAAAAGCCGCACACCTATCAGGCCAGATGGCAGGTCGATACTCTGGAATTGCTGCCCGCATTGGCAGGACATCAGGCGCTTATCACCACCCCCAAATCCAGCATCAGCAACAAGGATCGTGAACGCGCCCGCAAGGATCGCAACCGCCTGATCGTCGCCCCGCTCTTTACCGACGGCATCAAAACCGCGACTGTTTCCGGCAAAGTTGACGGCGATTGGCCGACCCTCGGCGGCGTTTATGCTGTCCACCCCTACCGCATTACCACCACCATCACCCACACAACGGGCAAGGTCAAAGGCGAACAGCGTTTCCTGACTATGTTTGTCACTCTGGGCAACAAGGAAGCCAACCCCTTGAAGTCCATCGTTCAGCATGGCAAAAATGGTGCGGTCGTTGAATTTACCGATGGCAGAAAATTGGAAGTTGCCATCGATAAAGCGGGCAAATTGTCCGCAAAAATCAAATAAAGGTGCATTATGATCAAAAAATTCAGTTTCCTTGCGTTGCTGGCGATGCTTGTTTGCAGCACCGTTCACGCCGACGAGTTGGACAAATCCGTGCTTAAAGATGAGTGGCGCGATATAGTTCTTGAAGCTGTGAACTGGGATTATCCCGGTCTGGAAAAGGCGAAAGAACGCTATCTTGCCAAAGATAAACTCGGTGCTTCCGCCGAATTTGTCAAGTATCTCCGCGCTAAAAAACAGCCTGACGTACTGCTTAACCGTATTGCCAAACCAGCAAGCGGCAATGCCAGACAGGGGTTGAATTATATCTGGAAATACGGTGCCAACAGCCATAAGTTCCCCAACCGCCGCATCGACTGGTTCTACAACAAAACCAAAGATATTCCCGGTATGTATGACCGCGAATGGCAGAGCCAGCTCAACCGTATGAACTGGTTTGTCGATATGGCAGGTATGTACAAACGTACCGGAAAAAAGGAGTATGCCGCCACTTTTGCCCGTCAGCTGCGCAACTGGGTGGTCGATTGCCCCCCGCCGCCCGAAGACAAGAGCGGCAACTATGAAAATTCCGCGTGGCGCAATATCGATATGGGCTTGCGTCTGGGCAGTTACTGGGCTCCTGCGTATGCCGGATTTGTCAAAGCTCCGGAATTCACCGACGATGATATTATGCTTTACTGCTATATCAGTCTGGTTCACAGCAAGCGTCTGCACAAATTCAACAGCTACGGCAACATCTTCATTATGGAGATGAATGGACTTTTTACCTTTGCCGCGATGTTCCCCGAATTCAAAGTTTCTGCCGCCAACCGCAAGCGTGCCATTTCCGAGGTGTACAAAAACACCCGTGAAATGTTCCTGCCCGACGGCTTCCTCAATGAGCTGACCAACAGCTATCACCGGACGGTTTCCGGATTGATGGTGCAGATGTTCCGTATGGCAAATGATTGCGGTTTCGCGCACGAGCTGCCCAAAGATTTTATCAGTATGCTGGAAAAATCTTACGATGCGTTTATGAGATTGAGTACTCCGGGGCCGGATATGCCGCTTTCCAACGACTCCCGCCACGCCGGAATGGCAGATTTCTTTGCCGGGGCGGTCAAGCTGTTCCCGAACCGCAAAGATTTCCTCTGGATGCACACTCTGCGTAAAAAAGGTTCCGCACCGGATTATCTTTCCGTGGTTATGCCGTGGTCCGGTTTTGTCGTTATGCGCGAATCGTGGAACCCGAATGCAAACTATCTCATATTTGATATCGGCGCCCTCGGTGTCCGCCATTGCCATCAGGATAAGTTGAACATTGCCATCTGGAAGGGCAAAGATCAGCTGCTTTACGATGACGGCGGCGGCAGCTATGCCAGAAGCAAATACCGTCAGTATGCGGTTTCCAGTTTGTCGCACAACCTCGTTTCGGTCGACGGCACCGGACAGGCGACCAATTCCGCGCCGAAATCTCCCGACCGCAAGCTCACTGCTCCCGTTACCGGCGACTTCAAGAGCGATGGAAAGATCGAGTACGCCCGCGGAGTCTTTGATAAAGGCTGGGGCCACAGCAGCGGCAATAAGATCGTTAAACACGAACGCCAGATCGTCTATATCCGCCCGGATATCTATATCGTCCTCGACCGGATGATCCCGACCAAACGCGGTGCGAAAAAGGCTCACACCTATCAGGCGCGTTGGCACGTTGATACGCTGAAGATGTTCCCCGCGCTTGATGGACATCCGGCGTTGATCTCCTCACCGGAATCCACCACGCTGGAAAAAGAACGCGGCAATCCCTCCGGCAAACGCAATAAGATCGTGGTTGCCCCGCTCTTTACTGATGGGGTAAAGGTGGAACACTTTACCGGAAAACTGGACGGCAAATGGAACGAACTTGCCGGTGTTTATACTATGCACCCCTACCGTGTGACAACTACCATCACCCACAGCCGTGCGGCGGCGAAAGGCGAACAGCGTTTCCTGACGATGTTCATCCCGCTCGGCAATAAGGATGACAGCCCGCTGAAATCCATCAGACAGCAGGGCGTTAACGGCGCCGTCGTCGAGTTGAAAGACGGCCGTACTGTGAAGATCTCCATCGTCAAAGGAGTTCTCTCTGCAACGCTGTAAGCAGCAAGCAAAAAGGCTGCGGCAAAATTTGCCGCAGCCTTTTTTTATGCCGTCGCAGGCGTAACAGCTGTACACAATTTTCTATCAGAAGAACTTTTCAAACGGAAATTCTTCGTAGCTTGCTTCCATATAGAAGTCAGCGATGTCGCGCAGTTCGTGCGAGCGCCGTTCCCATTTATCCGCCATAATAGCGAGGGAGAAACCGGCTTTTTTGGCGGTGGTCGCCGCGTAGTGGGCATCTTCAAAAATCATTATCTCGTCCGGCGCAAAGCCGAAGTGTTCAGCTGCTTTGAAAAAGGCTTCCTCTTTATTTTTTCCGCATCCGACGGTGTCGCAGGAGAGCAGTCCGTGAGAGAAATATTGTTTGGCATCGAGCCGTTCCAACGCAAGGTGGAGCAGATGTTCCGGTGTGGCGCTGAAGACCATCGTTGCAATATTGTTGTCGTGCAGTTTCTGCAGAAACTCTTTCGCACCGGGTTTGAATCCGGCTTGAGTGCGGTAAAAGTCGGCAAGGACATTTTGAAGCTCATTGAGCATTGCTTCGGGCGTGAGGTCAAGTTTGAAGTCTGCAATAAGCATTTTAACGGCATTGTGAATGCTCATAATGACCAGTTTATCTGCCAGATCTTCCGGAATGGGGATGTTGTTTTTTATCAGATAGCTTTCGGCCAGATGATGCCAGATATACATAGAATCAAGAATGGTGCCGTCCATATCAAAAATTACTGCTTTAAACTTCTTCATTATTAAAAAAATCCTCTGTTTTTATATCAGGAAGTTAATATACTCCGCAAATTTTTTTATGCAAGATAAAGCTGAAAAAAAAGCGGCAATTCCAGAGAATTGCCGCATAAGCTGGGGAAGCTTACTGGTTTTGCAGAATAAGTTCCACGATTTCAGCGCGCGCTTTTTCGTAGTCAGAGAAGTTGAGCTTCGAGCGGCGGACGATCGCCTGAAGTTTTTTCAATCCGGCATCGTTTTTGCGGGCGGTGAGGCGTTTCACGGCTTCGCGGTAGTAGAGCGAATCGGTAACGCCGTCGCGCAGATCTTCCAAGCGCAAACTGGCGATCGGTTTGATGTAATCGCCCTGCTTTCTCCAGTAGACCAGCTGACAGGTGTGCTGGTTTTCCGGAGGGAGCGCTCTCCAGTCCAGGTTGCGTTTTGAACCGTAACCCAGCGAGTAGTTGAGCCAGCAGGATGGGCTGGCGGTCCAGACGACCATGCCGTCCAGATTGTCGCCGATGACCACTTCCCAAAGATCGCGGCGGCCGGACATCACACGATTGCGTTCCGCCCAGCTGGTGCGGTTGGTGTAGCGGCGGATGGGGAAGCCTTTGCTGCGCATATACTGGATATCTTTTTTGCCCTGTTCATCGATGGTCATTGCAGCGGCGGAGTAGTCCAGACAGGTGAAGCCGTCCATAATCGGTTTGAGATCCCAGTACTTGGCGCCGCTGGGGATCATATTGATATTGATGCCGAGATCCATGGAACGCAGATGTTTGGCGACCGGCAAAAAGATCGGTTCCGGGTCTTCGTCACCGAGTTTATAGGTGAAGTTAGCCGGGGGAAGTCCCAGTTTTTTAAGGTGTTCGACCAGATATTTTATGTGGTCAGCCATGATGTTTCCGGCGCGGTTGGAGAGTACCATACGCAAGTTGTACTTGGCACAGATGCGGACACGTTCATCAAAATCATAACGTTTGCCGTCAATGACTACTTTGGCACCGGCAGGAGTTTTGTATTCCTGCATTGCTTTGATGTAGCCGTCCCATCCCCAGGGAATACCCTTGTATTTGCCGTCTTTAAATCCGGGCAGGGAGGGGGAGCCGCCGTTGGTACAGCGGCAGGATTTCACGCAGTTGACGTGAACGCCGTCAACCATGACGCGGGGAGTTTCAAAACTGACATCGCCGACATAGTGTTCCTGCAAAAGTTTTGCCCAGTCTTCGCCGGATTTTCCGCCCCAGGGCAGCTGGGTGAATATGTAGCAGTTGACGACTTTTTCTTCACAGCGGGGCAGGGTGATCGGCATAATTTCGCAGTTGACGGGGATGTTGAGAGAGCCGACTTTTACCTTGCCGGAATATTTGCCGGGTACGCAGTTGCGGCTGTCGATATACAAACGGAACTGGGCGAGCGAAAATTGTTTGATAAGGGTGGAATTTTCCACTTTTTCAAACAGTTCCGGAAGCGGTCTGCCGCTCCATTTCTGTCTCCACTTGGGCCAGATGTCTTCGCGCGGTTCGAGGAAGACGGTGCGGGTCAGAGAAAGATTTTCTTTCGGGATGCGTTTGCCGTCAGTGCTTTTCAGGTCGCTGAAAACGATTTTTGCATCGAGATCAGATTTGATCGCGCCGATGGCAAAGGTGCGGTAGGCAAATTCGTTGACGGCGATTTTGAAGTCCGCTTTTGCGGGGGCAGGGGAGGAGAGATATTGGGAAATCAGCCGGATCTGGAAGACGGGATCTTTTTCAAAGCTGTTGTCATTATCCCAGTTGAAGCTCACCGCATCGACGGCATTTTTACGCATATTGTCCACATTTTTTCTTGCGGCGGCGGTGGCGGCGGCGTGATTTCTTGTGATTATATCATTCTGATAGGCGATATAATCTTTGACTCCGGCAGGGAATTTATCCAGCACGATAAAGCCCATGCTCTCATATTCGCGGTAGCCGGTGTTGGCAAAGCTCCAGCAGTGAATCATTTTGCCCTTGGCGCTGCTCTTGGTGACCACGCAGTTCATACGGAACTCTTTTTCTTTATTTGGATCGATGCCGATCTCACTCCACGGAATGGTGTATGCCGCAAGGAAGCTGTTTTTCTTCAAAGTGATTTTGACATCCCATTTGAAGTTGACAAAGGCATCGCCTTCGGCTTCATCATACTTCTGACCGCCGGGGGCGGTTGCCAGCTGACAGTAGCCGCGGGTGCCGGGGATGTTGATAAAAAGTTCGACCTTGTCGCCGGTGCGTTCCCACATGGTTTTGTCGTCGTGGACGCCTTTGCTCTTGACGATCTCCGGTTTGCCGGGAACGTTTACGGTGACGTAGAGATTGTTTTTGTCATAGCCGAATGCGATGCCCGGTTTAAGCTCTTCGAACTTTCCGGGATTGCTCATCAAGCGGAAGTTGGTGTGAAACTTTCCGGGTTTGCCGTTGTTGGCGATCGCGGCGCGGACTTCAGGTGCCAGCAGCTGCGGAGGAGTGGCAATGAAGCCGGAAGCAAGCAGCTGTTTCTGCGCTTCAAGTTCACTTGATTCCAACTCTTTGATTTTGGCAAGCATCGCTTTTTTGAGTTCAAATGCCGCCGGAGCGGTGATGACTTTGGGGATGGTGAATTTTTCCAGTCCTGAAACTTTAACGCTCTGACGGCGGAGTTTTTCAACTGCGGCATCGAGCTGTTTTCTGACCGGGATCAGGGCCTGATTGTAATTTTTGTAGATGCGTGACTTCGGGGCGGCGGGGGTGAATTTCACCTGAATGCCGGGAGTGTTTTGAACGATGAAGGTAGGGATGATTTCCAATTGAACATTGGAGATGAGAGCTTTGCTTTCGGTGTGAGATGAGTGAACACCGAAGCCGGCGCTGACAACTTCGCCGCGCGGGACGAGCAGAGAGCTGTTCCGGATCTTTTCATCGCGAACCGCTTTGCCGTAACGGCCGGAAAGGGCTTTATTTTTGGCATCGCGGCCGCTCATATAGAGCGCGGTACCTTTGCCGGAAACAACATCGGAACTTTCGATATCGGCAGACAAAAGATAGTGACGGTCGCGGAGGAAGAAGCCTTTGTCGATCGAACCGAAAGTCCATATCGCACTGCATTTTTTGCCGCCGAAGTTCAGGATGCGCAGCTTGCCGTCTTCGTGGGCAAGTTCGGCCATGAATTTATTGTTGGTGTACGCGTTTGCAAAAGAGGTCAGCGGTTTATCGGGGAGGAGATTTTCCCGGACGCGGACTTTTCCGGCAATGATCTGCGGAGTGATCTTTTCTCCGACTTGGCTGAAGGTCATCGTACATGTGTAAACGCCGGTTTTTTCTTTTTTGATTTTGGCGGCAGGTTTGACGCGGAGTTTTCCGTCGCAAGGCTGATTGTCGGCATCGCGCAAGAATATTTTGATTTCGACCGGTACGTTAACCCCCGGCTGGTGGGTGGATACTGTAAAGTAACTTTTTGCGGCATCAACGGCTGCAAAAATCGGCAGAGATGCTGCGGCAAGTGCGGTAAAAAGTAATTTTTTCATCGTTTATCACCAGTTCCAGTAGTTGTCTTTGGGATCGTACCAGTCATTTTCGCCGTGCGGGATGGATGCCCAGACGGCGGCGCTGGTGCCGCCGATGCTGCTGCAGTGACCGTCAGCCCACAGGATATTGGCGCTGTTGCCGTGGATGGCGTTGATTTTGGAATAGTTGGTGTTTCCCGAACCCCAGCGGTAGCTCAAATGGGCGCGGGTGACGGTATTGGCGGCGAGCGTTGGTTCGTCGCCGTCGGCGGAAACCAGCAGCGTGGAGGGGCGGCGGATCTGACTCATACGGGGGACGCCGCGGTGAGGGCCGCCGTTGACGCCGCTATGGGTGTTGGAGCTCAAACCGTGGACGAGCATCAACCAGTTGTAAGCGTAGGTGGTGTTCCACAAGCCGCGCCGGTTGGAGCCGCCGCCGGAAAGACCGAAAAAGAGATCGTTAGCGGTGGTGTTGACTTTGGCGGCGAGCATACTGCGGTTGCCGAATGCCGGATCGTCAAAAAATTTGTAACTCAGTCCGGGCATGGCCTGGAGCAGTTTACCCTGCGGCATACGCAAATTGCCGTTTAATTCTGCATTGGTAGTGCCGTAGTTTTCTCCGCCCGGCTTGACGAACCAATCGTCACTGTTGGCAAGATAATTTGCCAGCATCAGACCGATCTGTTTGAAGTTGTTGCCGCAGTTGCTTCCCATGCCGCGCGCTCTGGCTCTCTGCAATGCCGGGAGCAAAATCGCCGCCAGAATGGCGATGATCGCGATCACGACCAGAAGCTCTATCAATGTGAATTTTTTTTGTTTCATAAAATATTCTCCTTGAATTTTGGTTATTTTGCTATCTTGAAAACCCGCATTTGCACTGGTTTGGTGATACCTTTGAAAATATATGCACCATCGGCAGTTTTTTCAACTTCAACTTTTTTCCATCTGCCGTTGCCGCACAGCTCTTTGACCGGCTTGCCCTGCAGCTCTTTTGCCAGATAAATGGGAATATCTTTGCGCGGCGCGGTACTCAAGTTGGTGATGAAAATGATGGTCGCATCATCGGTTTTGCGCACCTTGAGCCAGCAGTTGGGAATACGCGCCACCGCCGCGGGAAGTTCGCCTTTCTTCAACCACTCCAGCACTCGCCGGATCATTTCAGCTTTGCGCAAATTGAAGAGGTTCGCCGTCCGGTTGAAGGTCATCGTCGAAGCAAGAACGCATACTCTGCCGCCGAGTTTATTGGTGAAGCGCACCATCCCCGGCTGCATAAAGTTTTCTTCCGGATCGACGAAGTAACTTAAAATTTCCGCCCCTTTCTGCGGAACGGGATTTTTGTACTGCACCGCATTTTCACTCCCGGCAGGGGCGAACGCCAGATTGTAGACGAAATTGCCTTTGATACCGTCAAAAATCGGCAGACGGCAGATTTTTTCGCCGACAAAGAGATATTTGGCCACCGGCTTTACGGAAACGCCGATCAATTCGCCGTAACCGCGCTTTTCCAGAATTTCAGCGGCTTCGGCATCGAGCAGAACGCCGCCGCTCAAAATCCTCCTGATCTCCGTATCAGAAAGCACCGCCGCATTCTGCCCGATAAGAATGTCCGGTTTGCCGTTGACGGTGGAAAACGGTATTCCCATACGGGCAAACGCCGCGCTGGTGTGGACGATGGTGATTCTGCCGTCGCGGGTCAGCTTTTTCGCCGAATGTGAAAGGGGATCGTAGATGATTTTCACTCCTTCCATTTTTCCGGAATTGCCGAGCAGACTTACGGCATCAAAAAATTTGTCGTTGCGCTTGAACATTTCAAAATATGCCGGGTCTTCGGTCGGATCATCCAGATATTGGGCGGCATAAAGCAGAACATTGTCCGCTCCCATAGCAAGGGCGTTACCGATATTGGCTTTGAGCAGCTCCGGAGAACCGAAGTAGGTGGTGTGCGGATAGGTGTCGGCTTCAATGATAAATTCAATATCTTTTGAAAGCCGTTCTGCCGTGTAAAGCGTGTGCGCCAGATAGTCCGGCATCATCTGCGGCGCATCGTACGAGGTGTACCACGCACAACGCAGCCGCATCATCGGGCGGGTGTTGGGGCCGGCGAGCGCGCGGGCGATGTCGATGGCGGCGAAACCGTCGGCATCGGTATTGAGTGTTTCGCACAGGCCGATGCGGGTTTCGGGAGAAACTTCGTCCACCGCGGCGCGGAGTTCGGATGCGAGCGAAACGAGAGAATCTTTGGCGCACGCGGCAAAAAGACGGCGCAGTTCAAGTGTTTCGGTTTTGTCCTCTTTGTAGATTTTCTGCAGCTCCTCTCTGGAATAGAAGCGCCCCGCTTTTTTGGCAAACGCTTCCAGATGGAGCGGGCAGAAACAGCCGAAAGACGCATTGGTGTGATTCTGCAGAGAGTAGTCATCTTCGATCAGTATCAGCGGAACGCGCGCTTTCCCTGCGATCAAAGCGAAGTTGCGGCACGATTCTTTGCGGAAATCTTTGTCCAATGCACAAATACCGATGGGGCTCACCCTGCCGTCAATGCCGACGATATGCTGATGTTTGGAGTTGAAGCCGAGTTTGAAAAACGGGGCGCTCCACCAATGCAGCTTGATCGGGGTGTCGGCAAGCTCTTTTTTCAGGCGGTTGATCCGGTTTGCGATGATTTCATAGGCATCGGCTTCCGGGTAACCCACCACGCGCACACTGACACCGGGGCCGCAGATAAAGAAATTTTCAATGCCGTATTTCTGATATATTTCCCGGAGGTCGTTTCCGTTGACATCGGCATTGTGGTATTGCGCCATGGGGACGATCGCTTTGGAGAGCATATTACTTTTGACTCCTGAAGATTTGATAGAGTTGCAGCCGGAGAGTACCATTACAGCGGTCAATGCCGCAAGTGTGTTGCCAAGTTTCAAAATATTTCCCTCACTATAGTAAATTTTTTCCACCCAGACATAATATATCTTCAATCATTTTTCAATACAACCGCTTTACTTTTGAAAAAGTTGTGATATTTTATCAAAAGAGCATTATATTTTATCAATTTGAGGTGTGACCGTGGAAATCAGAAAACCATGCCGGGCGGGGGCTGTCCCGGGAACCCCTCTCTGGGGATATGATTACGGCCGTTATCCGATTCATTCTTTTAAGCATAATGTTGCTCCTGATGATTATATTCCTCTGGCGGTTGATGCCGGAGGGGATGACAAGTGGCACAGAAATTGTATCCGTCACCGCCACAAAAGTCGGATTTTTGCCATTGAATATGTTGTTGACGGAGTTTTTATTTTTACTCATAACGGCATATCTCACCGTTGTGAAAAGGGGGATATTTTTATCGTCCATCTGGATGCCGACTGTTCAATGTGCTGTGAAACCGAGTTTGCTTCCAAAAAAATGATCCGGCTTTACGGCCCGCTGCTGAAAACTCTTATCAGTTCCTGCGGACTTGAAGATGTACCCGTCATCCGTGCGGTAGACCGTTCTGAAATAGATCGATGTTTCGATGAAATCCTCGCTTTGATCGGCACTGAAACTCCCGGCTTGCATCACACATTGTCCCTGTTGAGCTACACGCTTATAATCGAACTTGCCAAACAGGCGGAACGTGCCGCTCTGCCGCCGCCGCTGCAGCGCGGGATCGAATACATCCGCAGTCATATCAGAAGTGAACTCTTTCTGGATGAACTGGTTGCCTATTCCGGAGTAAGTCAGGCAACTTTGCACCGCTTCTTTGTTAAATATCTGAAAACCTCTCCGATGAACTACTATCTCGAGTTGAAGATGAATGAAGCAAAAAGTATGCTGCTTTCCAATCATCGCGTGAAAGAGGTCGCGCGGCGTTTGAATTTCTCTTCAGCAGCATATTTTTCAGCTGAATTTAAAAAACGCTACGGTATCTCACCCCGAAATTACAGGACAAAAAACGAGAGCTAGTTGCAAATCGTCAGCAGAAGCTGCCTTCGGCGATATCGTCACGGCAGGCGTGTTTCCAGACGGTGACCTGCGAAGTTGCCGCTGGCAGATTTGTTCTTTTTTTACCTGATTTCAGCGCTGAACGGCGAAGCGGGGAAGCCGTCGCCGTTGTAGAGGGTGCAGGTCGGGTTTTCCGACCATGCGTAGCGGACGCACTTGATTTTTGCACTTTCGCCGGAGCAGAGGAGTACTGAAGCGCCTTGAACTTCGGCTTTTTGGGCGGGTATGAAGTTTTCTCCGTCAACTGAAATGTAAAAGCTCTGTTCAGCTTCATCGTCGATGCGCAAACCATCCGCCCAGGCGAAATCCAAACGCACCGTACCGCCAGATTCGTTGGCGGCACGCAGAAGTTCAGGGCCGTTGGGAACGATGTCGCTGAAACCGTAAACCTTGTTCAATGCGCATGCTGCCAGACGGAAACCGACCGTCTGTTTATCCTGCGGATGGATGTCAACTTCATCACCGACATCGACGGCGGTCGCCATCGCGCAGTTGGGCAGGATCGAACACAAATTGCGCTGGCTTTCACGCAGATACGCCCAGGCCGCTTTGTTATTGTAACAGCCAGGCATGCCGTAGTTGGCAAGCTGAACCTGAATAAAGGGCAGTTCCGGACTTTCAAAGTGATAACGCCAGTCGTTTATCATATATTTTAAAGTGTCCTGATAGTCGATGGCATTGGGAATGGTGGTGGCGTTGCTTTCGCCCTGATACCAGATCACCCCGGCGAGCGCAGCGGGAATGAGCGGGCGGATCATACCGTCAAAGAGGATCGAGGCGGTGTTGGGATTGCCCGGGCCGAAGGTCGAAGTGTCTCTGCGCAGAGAGATCGGGCCGAGATCAAGTTCCACGCCCGCCTGCCAGATGCCGCTGATATCGAGTGTTTCACCCAGTTCGCGGTTTTCAAGCCGCCAGGAACCGCAGAAACTGCCGTCGTAACAGCAGGAGTAGCCGCGCACGGCAACAAGAGCGGTTGTTGTGTTGTTCAGCTCCGCCGGGATGCGGTATTCGCGGTGGATGCCGTAAGTATTCATAGATGCACCGCTTCCGGTGCGGCCGATCTCCTGACCGTTGAAGTAGCTGATATCCTGTTTGTCGATGCCTCCGGTGCAGAGGAAAATTTCCTTGCCGAGCCAAGCTTGCGGGATTTCGATGCGCCGACGTATCCAGACTGCGCCGTTGCCGGAAATGTATTGTTTGATCCAGCTGCCGGGGATCTTCATGGTCTTCCAGGCGGAATCGTCAAAGTCGATGGAGTGAAAACCTTTTTCAAAACCTTCGTTGGTGGTGTCCGGACGGAGCAGGGCCCGGGCGGCTTCGCTGAAAGCTGAATTTTCGGTGGTGGAGTAAGTTTTTTCTTTCAAATGGCTGGCGCGGAGGATCTCCGTCAGATGGCGGTTTTTGGGGTTGGCGCGGAGCGCAGAGGCGCTGCTCCAGGCTTCGGCGATGGTGCCGCCCCAGCTGGAAACGATCAGACCGATGGGGATATCCAGCTGTTTCTGCAGATAAAGTCCGAACCAGGCGGCGACGGCGGAGCAATCGGGATCGATGCTTTTCCACGCACCCTGACAAGTGTTTTCGCGACAGCTTCGGGCATTGTGTTCCACATTGAAGTAGCGGAAGATGGAATTTTGACCGAGAGTTTCAAAAAATTCCTTTTCCTGCTGGCGGGAGAGCTGATTTTCGGCATCGATTTTATCCGGGCGCCGATCATCGTTGAGTCTGTACTGCATATTGGATTGACCGGAAGCCAGCCAGACTTCGCCGATGAGAATATCTTTCAGGACGATTTTTTCGTCATTGCATTCAACTTCCAGAGTGTAGGGACCGCCGGCAGTTTGCGGAGGGAAGTAGAGCATAAAATCACCCGTTGCAGAACTGCGGCTGTAAGTGGTGGAGCCGTTGAGTGTTCCGCAGACCAGAGTGTTGCAAGCGGCATTGCCCCAGACGGGAATGGCGATGTTGCGCTGTAAAACGGCGCCGTCCTGAAAAATCGAAGCAAGTTTCATAAGATAAAAGTGTCCTGAAATTTATTGAAAACTGTTTGCAGAGTAATATATCACCGCTGGAGTGCTTTTCAAATAGAAAAGCGAAAAATATGTGATTTGGGGGCGGACAAGCGGCAACGCAACGCGCCGACGAGCCGGAGCGCAGCGACGGCAACCAGAACTCCGGAAAGCCCCTGATTGGAAAGCGGGACTCGGCATGGGCGAAGCGAAGTGAGCCGGAGCGCAGCGACGACAACCCGAAACTCCAGAAAAGATTGATTTGCCAAGACGGGACTCGACGGCGGCGCATCGCGCCGACGAGCCTGAGCATCGGAGCCCGCAGGGCGAGAAGCGCAAGGCAACCCCCGAAAAAAGTCACGCTTTCTGCCATAGCAGAAAGCTCAAAGTAAAAATAAAAAATCTCAAGTGCGAGTTTACTCGCGAACTTGAGATTTGTTATTTTTACAGTGACTTTTTTACACAAGCCTGGAAAAAAGGCAAAAAAAATGGCGAGAGAGACGGGACTCGAACCCGCAACATCCACCGTGACAGGGTGGCACTCTAACCAGTTGAGCTACTCCCCCGCTTTTATTTAGCGGCGTTGACGCTTGGAGAAAAACTCCATATCGCTGTCAACGTTACATAATATAACACCTTTTACAGTTTTGTCAAATGGTTTTTTGAAAAAAAGTGAATTTTTGCCCGTAAAAAATTCTGTTTTGCCATAAAATCAGTTTTTATGACCTGTTTTCAAGCATCTGCCGAAGCGATGTTACGCAAAATTACCTGACGGGCGAGCGGGAGGCGGTGGAATGCGGATGTATTTCTGTCCGGATTTTTTTTGCAAAAAAAGAGACAAAAATTTTATTATTGCTTGACGAAGTGCTGTATGCACGTTATATTAAAAGATGAATATGTTTTTATGTTAAAATAAATATAGGAAAGAACAATTTAAATGTTTGATTCATTGAGCGACAAGCTCCACGCAGTATTTAAAAAACTGCGCGGAGAGAGCCGCCTTTCGGAGTCCAACATCGCAGAAGCGATGCGGGAGATCCGTCTGGCTCTGTTGGAAGCTGACGTCAATATCGAAGTGGCGACGGCGTTTATTGAAAAGGTCAAAAACGATTGCCTCGGTCAGGAGGTGCTTAAAAGCGTCACCCCCGGTCAGCAGGTGGTTCGCATCGTAAACGATGCCATTATTGAACTGCTCGGCGGCGGTGTCCGCGAACTTGAGTTCAAGAGCAAACCTTCTGTCATTATGCTCGTAGGTCTCCACGGCAGCGGTAAAACCACCACCGCCGGTAAGCTTGCGCTGAAACTTAAAAACGAAGGCAAACGCGTTCTGCTCGTAGCCGGTGACGTTTACCGTCCCGCCGCTATCGACCAGTTGGAAACTCTCGGCCGCGAGATCGGTGTGCCCGTTCATGTTGAACGCACCAGCGTCAATGTCGCCGCCATCGCTTCCGATGCGGTCGCCGAAGCCAGAAATCAGGGTATGGATTGTGTCATTATCGACACCGCCGGCCGCTTGCAGATCGATGATATGATGGTGCAGGAGCTTATCCGCATCCGTCAGGCGGTTATGCCGGACGATATTCTTCTGGTTGCTGATGCCGCTCTCGGTCAGGAAGCGGTTTCGGTCGGTCAGCACTTTCATGAAGCGTTGAATCTCACCGGTTTTATCCTTACCAAGCTGGACGGTGATGCCCGCGGCGGTGCCGCCTTGAGCATCCGTCAGGTGACCGGTGTTCCCATCAAGTTCGCCGGTATGGGTGAAAAACTAGATGCCCTTGAAATCTTCTATCCCGACCGTATGGCCAGCCGTATCCTCGGTATGGGCGACGTCGTTTCACTGGTCGAAAAGGCTGCGGCGGAGATCGATGAAGAAGAGTCCAAAAAACTTTATGCCAAACTGAAAAAGAACCAGTTTGATTACAATGACTTCCTCTCCCAGCTCAAGCAGATCTCCAAGCTCGGCGGTATGGAAGGTATTTTGAAGTTCCTGCCCGGCGGCAAACAGCTTACCAACGCGATGTCCGGTGTTGATACCGGTGCGCTCAAGCGTATGGAAGCGATGGTTCTGTCTATGACTCCCGCTGAACGCGAAAATCCTGATATTATGGATTTCTCCCGCCGCAAACGTATTGCCCGCGGCTGCGGTATGCCCACCGAAGCAGTCAGCTCTTTTATCAAGCAGTTTGAAATGATGCGCAAAATGATGCGCCCCGGCGGTATGATCGGCAAGATGATGGCGGGCGGCGCGATGCCGGAATTCGTTCCCGGCGGCGGCCTGCAGTGCGCTCCGGCTGCGATGAGCAAAAAAGAGCAGGAAAAACGCAAGAAACTGGCAAAACTTGCGAAGAAAGAACGTGCCAAACAGCGCAAACGTAAACGCTGAAGATTTTTTCAGGAGAATATATTATGTTGGGAATTATTTTGATCTCTGCAATCGCCACGGCAAGTGCCTGGGGCGGTTATACTCAATGGGGTACCGGCTGGGGAATCGCCACCGGCATTATGGTTATGATCGTCGGCTGGGTCATCCTCGGAGTGCTGCTGCGCCGCGCCACGATGGCAAAACAGCTTAAGATCCAGCAGATCATGGAAGATGGTCAGAACAAGGTCAATCGTCAGGTCGAAATGTTCAGCCGCCGTCCGCAGTCCAGTATGAATGGAATCCGTCCCGTGATTGAAAAACTCCAGCGCGATGCCACCTTGCGCGCTCTGGAAGCCACCGACGATTTCAAGCCGCTTTACAAGTGGACCCCGATGCTTAAAAAGCAGATCAACTCTATGAAAGTCCAACTCTATTTCCAGCTCAAGGACAATAAAATGGTCGATGCTCTGCTCCCGCAGGCGATGCTTATGGACCCGCAGACCGTCGCCATCAAACTGGTGCGGATGTACCGCAATGACGATGCGAAGATCGACAAATTTTTCAAGCGCGTCATCAACCGTTTCCGCGGCGATACCCGCGCCTTTGTCGCGTGCGTTTACGCTTGGATCAAGCTGAAAAAGGATGATTCCAAAGCCGCTCTCGATGCGATGCTCACCGCGAAAAAGCTCAGCGATCACCCCGCTTTGCTCAGCAATATCGAAGCATTGACCAATGGTAAAGTCAAGCACTTCAGCAACTCAGGTTTCAACGAAATGTGGTACGCTCTGATGCTTGAAGAACCCAAAATGAAACCCCAGCGCCAGCGCGGCCGGATGTTCTGAAGATATTTCTCATCGGGAGGCGGTTTTGAAAGGCTTGAAAAAGTTTTTTGCGCCACTTGCCGGAATATTGATTTTTTCCGGCGGGGTTGTATTGGCTCTGCCGGAAATTTTCCGCCGCCGCAATCGGCGTTGGCGGGAATTTTTTTACTATTTTGACCTCTGCGGCAGTCAGTCTTTATTGATCGTGCTTCTGATCTGTTTCCTTATGGGGGCTGTACTCGGTATTCAGGGAGCATTGCAGATGAGCAAGGTCGGTACCGAGATATTTATGGTCGATCTGATCGGCTTTTCGGTGCTTAAAGAGTTGGGGCCGCTGATGGTGGCGATCATTGCCACAGGCAGAGCAGGTTCCGCCTTTGCCGCCGAGATCGGCACGATGAAGGTCAATGAAGAGTTGAGCGCTCTGCAGACCCTCGGAATCAATCCCGAAGGCTATCTCGTGATTCCTAAACTTGCCGCAATGCTGTTGGCAATGCCCTTGCTCACCGTGTGCGGCGATGCCGCCGGTATCGTGGGCGGTATGTGTGTCGGTGTGACCGTTTCCGGTATCCCGGCGGCGGCATACTGGACGCGAACGGTCGATGTGCTGGATATCGCATCGGTTTTGAGCGGTCTGGTCAAAAGCGGCGTGTACGGAGTTTTGATCACCCTTGCCGGATGTTACTGCGGCTTTACTTCCAGCGGCGATGCGCAGGGAGTTGGACGTGCGGCGACGCAGGCGGTGGTCGTTTCGATTTTTCTCGTTGTTGTTGCTGATGCGGTGATGACATTGCTCTTCTCTTTTATCGGGTGGTGACACGATGAGTGAAAAAATGGTTGAAGTTCGTGATTTGACGATCGGTTACGGCGACCGCATCGTGCTTGAGAAGCTGAATTTTTCCATAAATCACGGCGAAATCGTCTGCATAATGGGAAATTCCGGCTGTGGAAAAAGCACCTTGCTCAAACATATCATCGGCCTTTATGAACCGATGAAAGGCGATATTTTCATCCGTGGCAAAAGCATCGTCACCGCCGATGAAGCGGATAAAAAGGCGATTATGCGCAGCTTCGGCGTCACCTATCAGGGGGGCGCACTCTTCGGTTCGATGAGCGTGGCGGACAATGTTGAATTTCCCCTGCGCGAATACACCGGTCTTGACAGTGAAGCGCGGATGAAGATCGTTGAAGAAAAACTGGAACTGGTCGGTTTAGGTGGTTTCGGCAGCTTTATGCCTGCGGAACTTTCCGGAGGTATGCGCAAACGTGCCGGTTTGGCGCGGGCGTTGGCATTGGAGCCGGATCTTTTGTTTTTTGATGAACCATCTGCCGGACTTGATCCGGTGAGTTCTGCTGATCTGGACCGGATGATCCTCAAACTCCGTGAAGAGACCGGAGCTACCATCGTGGTCGTAACTCACGAATTGGACAGCATTTTCGCCATCGGCGACCGGGCGCTGATGCTGGATAAGGAACGCCGTACGGTGGTGGCGGATGATACGCCGGAAAATTTATTGAAAAATTCTTCTGACCCCTGGGTGAAAAATTTTATGAACCGGGGCGGATTAGCTTGTAAACGGGAGTTTTAAACAGTATGAATGAAAACAGAAATCGTTTGAGAGCCGGAATTTTTGTGGCATTGACCTTGCTGCTGCTTCTGGTGATGATGTTTTATTTCGGATTGTCGCAGGTATTCGTCCGCAAAGCCGGTGTCGTGACCTGTTTTGCAGAATCGGTGCAGGGTTTGAGTGTCGGTTCGGAAGTGATGTACCGCGGCGTGAAAGTAGGTTCAGTCAAGAGCATCCGCATTTTGCCGGATGATAAACTTATTCTGGTCAATATGGATATCGAACTGGATAAGTTTGAGCCGGACAATGCCGACGATCCGGAAAGAAAATTTTACAAATTCCTGCGCCGCGAAATGGCACAGGGATTGCGTTGCCGACTGGAATTTGTCGGCATTACCGGTATGAAATATGTGAGTCTGGATTATTACGGAACTCCGGAGAGCAAACTGCAGGAAACACCGGCTGCGGCGCGCCGCGCGGAACGCATATATGTTCCGGCGGTGAGTTCGTCATTCAAAGATATTATGGTCGCATTGACCCGTGCGCTGGAGAAGATCTCTCAAGTGAAGTTTGAAAAGCTCTCCAGCGATGTCGAAGATGTCCTCAAAGAGCTTAACTCCACCCTCGCCGCACCTGAGCTCAAAGCTACTTTGCAGCACGTCAAACAGATGACTTCCCATCTGGCAGAGACCACGGATGCGCTCTCAAAAGTCTTGAGCGAAAAACGTATGGATGAACTGGTCGGCAATGTCAATAACAGCGTTGCCGCTGTAAATGTGCTGGTAAAACAGCTTACCCAAGTCTCAGAGCAGATGAAGCTCCCTGAAACCGCCGCCGGGATCAGAGATGTTTCCGATGCCGCGCTCAATACCCGTCAGGAGTTTGTTACCACCATCGGGAAACTCAATGAAGCATTGGATGCGCTGCGGCAGCTGTGTGATCTTATCAGCAATGAGCCCGGATTTATTCTGGGAAATGGAAAACGTGCAGAATGAGGATCGTACCCAATGGATATGGATTTTGAAAATAAGATAGCTTTGCTTACTGAAAGAGAAACCGCATACAGCGCCGATGCCTACCGTTTTGTCGCGGAAGCGGTCAATTTTACGGTCGGCAAACTTCCCGCCCACCGTCATGTCACCGCCTTGGAACTGCTCAAAGGTGCGCGTGAAATGGCGATGAATGAGTATGGCGCGGTGGCGCGCGAAGTGTTGCGGGAGTTCGGGATAAAGACCGCTTCCGATGTGGGTAAAATCGTATATCTGCTTATTTCGGTCAATTTGCTTTCCTCTTCGGAAGATGATTCTCCGGAAGATTTTGAGATCGATTTTGAACCGGTTCCGGCGGTGGATGAAGCGGAACTGGTTGGATTTTCTGCCGGAATAACTATTGATTGACAGAGGAAGCTGGCAATGGATTTTTTGAAAAAATGTTTGAGTCATACCCTTGATAACGGGTTTGAATGTTATTTTTTGCACCGTCCGGGCCCTGCAGTGGAGATGCAAATACACGTTGCCACAGGCAGCGTTCACGAAGATAAATTTCTGGGACACGGATTGTCCCACTTCCTTGAACATATGCTCTTTCAGGGATGCCGCAATTATCCCGGCCACGCGATAGCCGATACCGTTGCCGCGCTCGGCGGCGATCTCAATGCCTACACCGGATGCGACCGCACCTGTTACCGGATGACGATCCCGGCGGCAAGCTGGCAGCGCGGAGTTGATATGCTTTCCTCAATGGTGCAGTTTCCGGAGCTTCCTGCGGAGCGTTTCATCCGGGAAAAAGAGGTTATTTTGCGCGAATGTGAGCGCAGTATGGATAATGTCGGCAACCGGATGTTTGAAAAGTTTCTCCGCACGATGTTTCTCCGTCATCCGCTGCGCCACCCGGTCATCGGATATAAGGAATTGATCAGCAAAGTTGACCGTGAAATGGCGCTGGAGTACCATCGTCTGCGCTACACTCCTGACCGTTCATTTGCGGTCGTGGTCGGCAATGTGGAGCCGGAGGCGCTCTTTGAAGAGCTGGAAAATAAGTTCGGCTCCTGGGCGCGGCACGATTTGAGCGAGATAATTCTGCCGCAGGAGGAGGTTCCTTTCGGCGGCAGAAGCGGCGAACTTATTTATCCCGACCCGCTGGCGCGGGCGATGTGGGGTATTCAGGTGCCGGAACTCGGAGATCCGAAACTTCCGGCATTGGATGTTCTTTTCGGAATGCTCGGAACGGGAGACGGTTCGATTTTGAATACCGAAATGGTGTTGAAAAGTCAAACGGTACTCAATGTGCGCAGTTTCTGTTTCCCGCTGGGCAACAAAGCGCTGGCGGGCATAAGTTTGGAGTGCGAACCGGGAAAACTCGGCAAAGCGGAACGCGAATTGTCGGCAATATTGTCCGATTGCGCCGCCGGAAAAATCTCCGCCGCCCGCATGGAGCGCGAAAAAGGTCAGCAGTACGCCGACAGACTCCGCAGTTTGCGCAATATCGTCGGTGTCGCAGGCGAGATCGCCGAAGGTGTGCTGCGCAACGGCAATCCGGGGGCAGGGGACAGTTATATCGACGAACTGCAGAAAGTCACCATTGATGATATCAGATCGTGTGCCGCTGAATTTATCGGCGGCAACCGCTGGGTGAAGATCCATCAGCTTCCCACGGCGGCAAAAAAGAAAAATGTCCGGAGCAAAGTCAATTCTGCGCTTGATGTGTGCAAACTTGACTCCGGCGTTTCGATGATCTGGACTAAAGATGATTCCCTGCCGCTGTGCTGTTTTTCATTATTGCTCCCCGGCGGAACGATCAGCGAAGTTCCGGGCAAATCGGGCATTTCCCAGCTGTGCGCCGCAATGATGAGCGGCAAAATGGTTGGAATGAGCGAAGAGGCGGTGGCGAAGAAACTGGATGAATTGTGCGTGGATATGGATATATCTTCGGGAGCAAATTCATTGATGATGGAATTTTCGGTGCCGAAGAAAAAGTTTGCCAAAGCGGTGGAGTTTGTCGGCAGATTGCTCGGAGAAGCCGAGTTTACCGCAGAAATTTTTGAACGTGAACGGCGTTATTTGCTCGAACGGCTCAAAGTCCGTCAGGAACAGCCGGTACGCGCCGCATTTGACACTATGCAGCGCATTATGTACGGCAATCACCCCTACGCCAAAGGCACTTACGGAACGGCGGAGGATCTGCTCAATATCACCCTCGACGAAGTGAAAGATTTTTACAATAAGCTGTGGAATCCGGAAAAAATCATCGTCGGTTTTGCCGGAGATTGCAGTTTGAGTGAGGCAGAGAAACTTGCAGAAAAGTTCCTTGGCAATATGACCTTTACCGATTGGGCGGCGGAACGCCCCGCCGAACCGGAATTTTTCCGTGGAATAAAGCGGGAAAATCTGACCTTGCCCAGAGAACAGACGGTGGCGCTGCGGACTTTGCCAGGCGTGTCGCTCGATGATCCGGAGCTGGTGAATGCGATCGAACTTTTGTCCATAATGGAAAACGGTCTGGCCTCCAATCTCTTCAAGGAGGTGCGCGAAGATAATGCGTTGAGCTACTCGGTCGGGATGACCTTTTCCAGCGGATTCCATGCCGGAACGGTGAGCTTTTATGCGATGACCGCCGCTGGAGCCGGAGAGCAGGTGCTGGAACTCTTTGAAGCGGAGATCAAGCGGCTGGCTGAAGGAAAATTCAGCGATGAAGAGTTTGAAAATGCCCGTCAGGGGGCGGCGTTTGAGTGTGACGTGAATTTTGCCAAACCGGAAGCGTTGCTCCGGAGTGCGCTTTTGGAACATTATTATGGATTTGATGCCAAAGCAATTCTGGATAAATCGGCGATGTTCCGCAACTATTCCAAAGAGAAGTTTGCCTCTGCATTGCAGAAGCTCTTTAAATCTCCTGACGGCTGCGCAGTTCTGGTGTTGCCGGAAAAGTGAGAGCTGTGGAAAAATCTTTCCACAGCTCGTTGAAAATCTTGTTAATGTCTTAAAATAACTTTTGTTGCCGCATAAAAAAGTTGTTATGAGTTGCGTGTTTTGTCAATACGGAGTCAAAAATCCTGCCTTACGTATGTTGCGCGGTCAGCGCAACGATATGCGCAACAGCCAGAGACACTGTTTTTGAACCACGTCCATTCCAGTCGGCGGATGCAGAGTGCGGCAAGGTCGCCGTCAAATCAAGGCGGCGGCGAAGGAGTGGACTTAAGTCCTCGACTGAGCCGACGACCGCTGATTTGACAAGAGATTGCCCGCAATGCGCCGCCGCAGTAATTTTATTTGCCGAATGGAATAAAGAAGATATAGCCGGAAGTTTTGCCGTTGATGATCGACTTCTGGTAGATGCGGCCGAAGAAGCTCACTTTGCTGTTTTTACCATCCTTTTGAATGGAGATAAAGGGGAAGATCAGCTTTTCGGTACGGTCCCCGTCGGTGCGGTTGCGGTAGAGGAAGTGCAGAATGTGGAGAGATTCTTTGCTGCCGTCCTTTTCGCCGCCTGCCATATTGAGGAAAATCCGCCATTTCCAGTCGCCGTTGTAGTAATTTTCTTTGCGGAAAAAGAGGCCATTGCCGAGGTCGGATTTGGCGCGGACTTCGGTGGTTTGTGCGTAAAGATCAGCAATAACCTTGTCAACTTGTTTCTTGTTTGCCCAGTTGGACACGTTGATTTTGAAGTTGACTTTTGCCGCCTCTTTTTCTGCCAGGGCGATATCTTTTTTGAAGTTCCTCCACGATTTATCCAGTTTCTGACGGCGGAGTTTGAGTTTCTCAAGGGCGATCATTTTTTCATAGTATTCGATTTTGTTGCGCTCCTTGATGGCATTGGCAAGCTTCAGCTCTCTGGCGTACTCTTTTTCATCTCTGTCAAGAGATTCTTTCCGCCAGTTGAAGGAGTTGAAACTGGCAACCAGCGCGTTGAGCGTTTTATAGTCAAGACCCTGTTTGGCAACATAGAACTTGACTTTGCTGCGATAAAAGAGTCCGCAGGCGGCATAGATGTCGGTGCTTTCGATGTTGGCAGATTTGCCGTTGGACCATTTGGCATCGGAACTGTGGATGATTTGGAAGCGGTCCTGACTGCGGCGGGTTTTATTTATGTAGGCGATCGGCGGAATGATGTATATATAATCTTCATACTCATCGTGCCCGGCTCCTGAGAGCAGCAACAGGCTCAACCATTTCCATTTGCCGTGTTCATAGTGCTTACCGCCGGCGAGCAGCGGGAAACAGATCCACACTTTTTTGTGCAAGCTCCAATTGTAAAAATAAAGCGGCGTGAAAATTTTTCCATCGGTGTAAAATTCAAACTTTTTATCTTTGATATAATCTTTGATATAATCGTCGATGTAGAGCCGGAGCAAGGTGGCGTTGTTGATGAATTCCGGGACTTGAGCTTTGGGATCAAGAGCTTTCAAGGCGGCGTTGACTTTGGGGAGCTGCTGAGCGAATTTGCCGCTGACAGCAGACTTCAAATGGCGGAGTTTGGTGACTTGCGAGTCAACTTTGATCCAGGTCTCTTCATCTTTTCCGGATAAAAACGGCAGTATAAAGAGGTCGGTTTCTGATTTTTTGCCGTTGATAACGGCATCAAAAAGGGTGCGTTCATCATATTCATATTTGAAAAACTTTTTTGTGAAAAGCGAGAAATCAACATCGTTGCCGGATCTTTCATAATCGGCAAGCAGACCGAGGATGTTCCAGCTGAAACGGTTCATGTATGGAGTATCGGAAATATGGAACAAGGGGAAGAAGCCGCCGAAAGTGTGTTCATACTGCTGGAAATCTTTGGCAACGTCCTTGCGCAATGCATTGAGTTCCTGCGGAGTTTTTACCGGTTTGCGACCGGATTTCCAGATGTCATATTTTACATAATAGTTTTCAAGAGCGTTGCTGTAAAACAGGCTGTCCCATCCTTTTGTATCCAGATGGCGGTTTTTTCCATAGTAACCAAGCATAAATTCGGTGAAGTCGTAGCTGTTCGAAATCAGTGCCGGATCTTGCTTTTCAGCATAGCCGAGTTTTTTATAATCCCGTTTGGCAATAAAAAACGGGGTGTAGTAGCACCAGAATTCATCTTTCAGACGGTTCTGATAGGTAAGCGGAATAAATCCGAAGCCGGTCTTTGTCCAGCGGAAGTTCGCCACCCAGCCGCTTTTGTCGGCAATGTTCCAGCTGGAAAGGGGAAAGAGAATCGAGTAATCATCGCCCTCCTGATTGTAGAAGGGACGGATCGCCATACCGTAGGGATCCCAGTCGATCATCGGCCACAAAACGGAAAAGTAGTTCTGGTTGCGGAAATAAAAGGGCCAGATATTGATCAGAGTATCATTGATGCCGGAGACCTGATTTTTGTTAGCGCGGTGCGGGATGGACATTTTGTCCATTTTCTGGAACTTTTCCGAACGGGTACGGTAATTTTTCGGTGCAGAATAGCTGTCAAAGACGCCGCCGGACATCCGGAAAGCACGTTCACTTGAGGCACAACCGCAAAGAAGAACTGCGGTAACAACGGGAAACAGAAGTTTTTTCATCGTAACATCCTCCTATCGGTTAATATAATATAATATAAGAGAATATTCAAGCCGGGAAAAAGAAGTTTCTTGCTCATATGCGACGGCTGTGTTGCGACCAGCGGGAGCAACTTACTTCGCTTTTTTTGAAAAGGGGAGAGGGTTTGGGAGAGGGGGAAAACTTTTTTTCCCGTGAAAAAAAGTTTTCCCCCTCTCCCAAAATAATCGCTTTAATAAAGCGAGTTGCCGTTGGCGTCGATGGCGACGACCAGCGGGAGCTCTTTGACTTCGAGGCGGTAGATCGCTTCGGGGCCGAGATCGTCGAACGCAACGACATCGGCTTTGACGATGCTGCGGGCGATCAGGGCGCCTGCGCCGCCGGTCGCGGCGAAGTAGACGGCACCGAACTTCTGCATGGCATCTTTGACCTGAGTGTTGCGGTCGCCTTTACCGATCATACCGCGGAGCTGGCACTTTTCGATCAGAATGGGCGAATAGGCATCCATACGTCCGCTGGTGGTGGGGCCGGCAGAACCGATGACCCGTCCCGGAGGGGCGGGGCAGGGGCCGACGAAATAGATCAGTTGTCCGGCAAGATCCACCGGGAGCGTTTCGCCGTCAGCAAGCATTTTGCACAAACGTTTGTGGGCGGCATCGCGGCCGGTGTATATGACTCCGGTAAGTTTGACAATATCCCCGGCGTTGAGGGCGCGGGTATCCGCTTCGGTAAGCGGAGTGGAAAGATTCAAAACATTGCTCATAATTCGATCTCCGCGTGGCGTGCCGCATGACAGTTGATGTTTACCGCAACCGGCAAGCTTGCCAGATGGCAGGGGAAAAATTCAATATGACAGCTCAAGCTGGTGACACTGCCGCCCAGACCTTGCGGGCCGACACCGGAAGCGTTGATTTTTTCAAGTATCTCCGCTTCCAATTCAGCGTAGCGCGGGTCGGTCGAGGGGGTGCCGACTTTGCGGAGGAGCGCTTTTTTGGCAAGATATGCCGCATACTCCATCGTGCCGCCGATACCGACACCGACGACGGTCGGCGGGCAGGGGTTGCCTCCGGCGTTTACCACGCTGTCCACGACGAATTTGACCACGCCCTCTCTGCCTTCGGAGGGTTTGAGCATTTTGAGCGCGCTCATATTCTCTGAACCGCCGCCTTTGGGGGCGAGGGTGATTTTCAGCTTGTCGCCGGGAACGCTTTTCAAGTGGACGATGCACGGCGTATTGCTGGTGGTGTTTTTGCGGTCAAAAAGCGGGTCGGCAACGATGGATTTACGCAGATAGAAATCTTTGTAACCCTGTTTGGTGCCTTCTGTGAGCGCCTCTTCCACAGTGCCGTGATCGAGGGCGACACCGGTACCCATTTCCACAAAGTAGACCGCAAAACCGGTGTCCTGACAGAGCGGCATATTTTCTTTCGCGGCGATGTCGGCGTTTTCCAGATACTGCTGGAAAAACGCCTTGCCAAGTTCGCTGGTTTCGGTCTTGCTGCCGTTTTTCAGCGCTTCAAGCACATCCGGCGGCAGCAGACAGGCGGCTTTGCCGCACATAGCGCGGACTTCGGAAACGATTTTTTCAAAAGCTATGGTACGCATTGATCACTCCGGGAAATTGCAGTAGAACTTCAGATAGGCGCGGTCGGGTTCCAGATCGTTGAGGAATTCGATGCGGTAGGCGTCTTTGCCTTCGGCATCGGAGGACAGATAAGCGTAGCAGAAGATGTAGAAGGGCATATCGCCGCCGGCGTGGGTGGTGTAGAGCGCCAGCTGGACTTTGCCTTTGAAATTGAAGTCATTGAGCCGGATGGCAGGGGAGCTTTCACCGACAAAGAGATTGTTTTTCTCAATGTGCTCATCCGTGCGGCCGGTGCGGTCGATCCAGCAGAGATGGTTGAATTTGCCCGCTTCGTCGATGAAGCCGAATTCAAAGGAGTTGTTGAAGAGGTCAACGGTCATACTGTCTTCGTAGGGAGTCGGAGACATTTCCGGCAGTTCGACACGAAGATAGGTTTCTTTCCACGCAGGAGGATCGTTGCGCAGTTTGCGCTGGGCTTCAACGCGTTCCAGATAGGCTTTGCCCAAGTCGGCAAGAGGAGCTTCCGGCGCAAGGTAATTTGTCAGAAGCGCATCGGCGGAAAGACTCGGCGCGGTAAAGAGAATACCGGCAACACCGTAGGGACCGATCACCATCTTTTCCGGAGCTGAAGCAACTTTTTCCGCACCGCCATTGAGCAGCACGCACTTATTGAAGGAGTCAACATTGAATCCGAGCTTGCTGAAGTCGACAGTCGTATCAAGTTCGCGGGGCTCATTTTTGAAGTTGGCAAAGAGCGCCAGCGCCATATTGCCACGGTTGCTGATGAACATATAGTGACCGTCGGAATAGTTTTTAGCAAAAACATCACGGCTGTTGTAGTCATTGACGATGCGGATATTGCGTTCGTTTTTGACGATGCTCCACAGCTTCCAGATCGGCACGAAGCTCTGGTCGTTGATGCCCGGCACGCGGGGATGCGCGAGGCTGCTGGTGTAGAACTGTTCACCGAGATTGCTGTGGGGGTACTGACCGCTGGAGGCGATGTAGGGGATGATCTCCGGAGAGGAATATTCCGGGAATGCCGCACTCCACAAGGTTCCTTCTCCCATAGTGGACATACTGTAATAATCATATTCTTTGCGGCCGCGGATGAGCAGACCGCGTTCACCTTCACCGGAAACGTAACCGCTCATAAAGCCCATCGTAAGCGCGCTGAAAGATGGACCGGTATGGCTGTAAAAGACTCCGTCCGGACCGATCTGTTTACGCAAGGTGCGCATAACGTGATAGTATCTGCGGAAGGGGATGCGGCCGCCGCAGTAAAGTTCGTTGGCGGGCATACTGTGTCCGTAGGGGCTGCCGTAGTCCATATACAAGCCGTCAAAGTTGTATTTGAGCAGGTGTTTGAACCACGACGCCTGCCGCATAACGACCGATTCTTCATTGCCGCGGATGTAGACCGCAAGGCGGATGTTGTTGGCGTGCAGGGCATCGCGGAGCTTTTCAAAGGCTTCGGGATCGAACGGAACACCGTCATTCTGGGTGTCCATACGCCAGTTTTCGTGCATCACAAAGACATCGCACTTGGCGGCGATGACTGCGGCGATGGTCTCATCGGTCGGGTAGCGCAGATAGTTGTCAAAGTAGTGGTACATACGGAAGGGCGGCTGGGTGCGTTCGGTCGCCGCCGGTTTGATCGCCCAGCCCCACTGGTTGCGGACCTGATTGATGATGGGGCGGGGGAAGGCGCACTTCTGCATCCGCCAGGAGATTTCCGGAGAAAGTCCGTCCCACTTGATCGAGCTGTCGGCATCTTCGCGGCGTTTGGAGAGGGTGTTGTGACCTTCCATAAAGATTTCCATATAGAGCTGGGGCGCGAACTCTCTGGTCAGATTGAAGTTGACCATCGGCACCATCGCTTTGAAGTCGCGGTCTTTGCCCGGTTCAATGAAGCGTTCGGTCTGGGCGGTGATGAGTGTACCGTCAATGACCGCCGGACGTTCACGGAAGCACCAGCGCAGATCGTCAAAGGTGGAGAAATCCGGCTTGGATTTGAGTTCAAAACGGGCGATCCCGATCGAGTGGATGTCGCGGACAAAGAAGACCATATTGGTGAATGCCGCGCCGTCAGAATAAAATTCGTGGCGCAAGGTGAGCAGATATTCGGGGTATTCTTTGCCGGTCTGGTCTTTGAAAGTGACATTGATGAAGTCAACGTGGGTGGCGCCGTCATCTTCGTCATCATAAATGCGGACGTTTTCCGCTTTGGCAAAGGGGCGGAGGATGGAACCGTTTTCCAGTTCCGCTTCCAAAATCCAGCTGTTTTTGCCGAAGATGACCGTTTCGCGGCCGTCACCTTCAAGAGCTGTTACTTTGCCGGGCAAGCCGCCGCATTCCGCCGGAAAACCGACGGTGATTTTACCACATTTGATCTCTGCAAGCATAATATTTTTCTCCTGAAATTAGGGTTTGATACTCAGTAAAAGCAGTGCCGCAGCACCGCAAATTAAGGCGGATAATTTGTAAAGTGTAAGTTTTTCTTTGAGAAACACCGCACTTAAAACAAAGGTTACAACAAAACTCATCTGCATAATGGGCAGCACGATACTGGCATTGCCCAGACGCACCGAGTGCGCCATAAAAAAGACGATGCCGAAAACAAACAGTCCGGAAAGCACTCCGTATCCGGCAACTTTTCTGTTCCATTTGTCAAGCTGGGCGTTTTTACATTCCCGCAGCAGAAAGTAGATGCCGCCGCCGATGATCCAGCAGATGCCGTTGACGAGATTCACGCCGTTTGCCGAAGCGCCGAGGTTGAAGCCGTATTTATAAGATAATCCCATTCCGGCACGCAATATGGCGGCGATGATGACCAGAATCAAACCGAGTTTGGCTTCGCGCGGCGAAGTCCCGGTACTGTTTTTCGAGCCGGGAAGAAAGAACAGCACCGCCGCAAATGCCGCCGCTATGCCCAAAAACTGGAGCAGAGTGTTGTTTTCTTTGAACAATATCCACGCGCCGGGAACCACCAGCGCCAGATTGAGGCGGTAGATGGTCGAACACAATCCGGCACTTTGTTTGCCCATAGCTTCAATGAGAAGCAGATTGCCGACCACCGAGAAAAAGCCGGAGATCAATCCCCAGATGATGGTAGTCTGCCAGCTTGCCCCGCGCAGGCCGGGAAGAAACAGCGAAGCCAATGACCACGCCAGCCCGATGACCAGTACGAACATCCCCCGCGAACGCGGTTTGCGGGCAAAAAGTTTAAAAACAAAATCGTTCATCGCTGAACAGAATATACAGCAAAATGCGTAAAATACCGCCATTTTCGATCCCCGTTTACGTTTTATTATCAAGCAATCATATAATATATCATCTTCCGTCAGATATAACAATCCGCAACGGAGTTTTTTTACCGTTTTATCACGGCATTTGCTCTTATTGTGTTGATTTTCCACTTCCCGTCAATTTTATTGCACTCCAGAGTGGTGTCGCGCACTTCGCGGAAGGTCATATTCCGCGAGCTTTCACCCGAAAACATTCCGTTGCCGCTGATAAGAGCCGTATCATTTTGAATATTTATTGAATCGATCTCGATTTCCAGTTCCGCCGAGCGGCAGCTCTTTTTCATCGTGACCATCATCTGGCTCAACTCTTTCAACGTGAAATCACGTTCCATTTTCGGAAAATCGGAAACGACTTTCACTTTCGGAGCAAATACCCGTTCCGGAGTTGCGGCATCGAGCAGGGAAAGCGCATTGGATTTGCCGGGGCGCTTGGAGACCATAACTTCAAATTCGGCAACCATTGCCCGCAGCATTCTCTCGTCACGGTTGCGGAAATAAAAATATCCCCACACGGCGGCTGTAATAAGTACCGCCGCAGTCAGGGCGGACAGGATTTTTTTTCTGATATTTTTCAAAATAACGGTTCTCCTGCGATTCGTTCAAGCGATATCTGACCGAAAACGTGTTCATGTATCCGCTGACTGCGGTTGTCGCCGACAACATAGCAAGTGCCGGGGGCAACAGTGCGCGGTTTCAAATTCCAGTTGGACAGATAGCGCACATAGGGTTCATCCTGTTCAATTCCGTTGACAAACAACGTTCCGCGGCGGAATTCCACGGTGTCGCCTTCCAGAGCGACGATGCGCTTTAAAAGATAGATATTTGAGGCATATTTTATAATGACCACATCGCCTCTCTGCGGTTTGGAGAACCAGTAGCTCCACTTTTTACAGAAGGTCAATCCGCTGCTGTCATAGGTCGGAAGCATACTCTCGCCGTCGATAACACACGGCATCAGAAACACTCCGAACACGATCGCAGTAACAACGGCAACGATGCCCATCCGGATAAAAAACGGCAGTTTGAGTTTGGGAAAGAGGAACTCCCTGAGTTCCCCCTGTGCCGTCGTGTCATCGGAACGGTGTGCCGATGATATTTTTTTCCACCAGTTGAACATCTTTACCGCTGTCCTGTGTTATGCGATTTTCGGGATCTTAACGTTTGGCCCGCATCGACTCAAGCAGCGCTTTTTCTTCGGCTTCGACCATGGGCAGGAAGCGGCCCTTGTCGCTGGCTTTGGAATAGGCTTCCTGCGCAGAGATGTGACCGGCTTCGTATTCCGTTTGAATGGAGTTGTCCATGGAACGCATACCGCGGCCGGTTCCGGCATCGATGATGGTACGGATGTTGGCGATCTGTCCTTCTCGGATGGTGTTGGGCAGCGCTTCCGACCAGAGCAGTATCTCGTGAACAGCAACACGGCCGCCGCCCAGTTTGCGGCAGAGCAGCTGGGAAACGATGCCGCGCAGAGATTCGGCAAGCATAGTGCGGATCTGCGCCTGTTCATCCGAGGGGAAGGCGTCGATGATACGGTCGATGGTTTTAGGAGCATTGTTGGTGTGCAAGGTGGCGAAAACGAGCATACCCATAGCGGCACAAGTAAGACCCAGACGGATAGTTTCGTTATCGCGCATTTCGCCGATAAGCACGATATCAGGGTCGGAACGCATCGCACCGCGCAGCGCCAGCGGGAACGACTGGGCGTGGATACCGACTTCACGGTGGACGATGGTACAGTATTTATTGGGATGCACGAATTCGATCGGGTCTTCGATGGTGATGATGTGCTTGCTGTAATTTTCGTTGATGTAGTCGAGCATTGCGGCAAGGGTGGTCGATTTACCCGAACCGGTGGGGCCGGTGACCAGCACCAGACCTGAGCGGTAGGAGCAGATCTCTTTCAAAACTTCCGGGAGCTTCAGCTCTTCGAGGGTGAGGATCTTGCTCGGGATCTGACGGAGGATGCACGCCATACCTTCATTTTTGTAGAAGAAGTTGCAGCGGAAACGCGCCACACCGGGGATTTCGTGGGCGAAGTCGAGGTCGCGCCGTTCCATAAACTGAGTCCAGCGTTTGGCGGGAAGACAGATCTCTTTCATCAGCTCTTCCATAAATTCCGGTGTGATGATATTGTCGTCCAGCGGCACGATATTGCCGTGGATACGCGCTTTGGCAGGATAATCAATGGACAAATGCAAGTCCGATCCGCCCATGCTGAGCATCTGGCGGAGATAGCCGTTGATAATCGGTTCCTGTGACATATATGTTTACTCCTGTTGGATAAAATTACTTTCTCTTCCGGTTGGCGGATTCGGCGGCGGCTTCGCGCTGTGCCCAGACAGAATTGAGCTGGGAGATGATGACCGGGTCGGTCATTTCGGCAAGAGCCGCTTCGCGGGTCATAAGGTTCCGGGAATATTTTTCCAGAATACACTGGTCAAAGGTACACATACCCTGCTTGTTGGAGGTTACCATAGTGGATTTCAAACGGAAGGTCTTTCCTTCGTTGATGATGTTGGCAACCGGCATGGTGTTGATCATAATTTCATAGACCATAACGATTCCGCCGAAGCCGTCGGGAATGAGTTTCTGACAGACTACGCCGCGCAGAGAACCGGCGGTCATAGCGCGGATCTGCGGCTGCTGGGCGGGCGGGAAGACGTCCAGAATACGGTTCATAGTATTGGGGGCGTCGCTGGTGTGCAAGGTTCCGATGACAAGGTGTCCGGTTTCGGAAGCGGTGATGGCGTTTTCGATGGTTTCGAGGTCGTGCATTTCACCGATAACGATAACGTCGGGGTCTTCACGCAAGGCGGCTTTGAGCGCGGTGCGGTAGCTGACGGTGTGGCGGCCGACTTCGCGCTGGGAAACGGAGCAGTTCTTGGACGGCTGAAGGATTTCGATGGGATCTTCGACCGAGATGATGTGGTCCTGGCGCTTTTCGTTGACGATGTTGGTCATAGCGGCAAGCGTGGTGGTTTTACCGGAGCCGATGGGGCCGGTGACCAGCACCAGACCGTTGGTGTAGTCCAGAAGACGGCGGATGTAGATGGCATCTTCCGGCAGGAAGCCCAGCTCTTCAAGGGTGTGGAGCTGGCTGGGAACCAGACGGTAGCTTCCGGCGAAACCGTCTTTCTGTTCCATCATACAGAGACGGAAACGGTCGTTGCCCAGGATCAGAGCCATACTCATATCCTGCCGCTGCTGGAAGTAGGCGCGGCGTTCCGGGGCGAGCAGAGACATAGTGAGTTTCCTGGCATCATCATAAGTAAGAACGTAGGAGTCAAGACGTTCGATCTGCCGCTGGCGGCGGACAAACGGCGGGGCACCTGCGGAGATGTGCAAGTCACTGCAGCCCAGACGGCGCAGACAGCTGAGCAGATAGATCATTCGTTCGGCGGCCTGTTCTTCGGTAAGGTATGGAGTGTCGCTCAAACTGGGGAGGTCTTCATAGCCGTTGATATCGGAGAGGTCGTAATCGGGAACTTCAAAATAGAGCGGAGTTTCGGCGGTGATTCCGGCTGCGGTAGAAACTGCAGCACCAGTGGCAGCGGGAGCTTTTTCCTTTTCAAACTCCTCTTCGATCTCGGGTTGGATCTCTTCAGCCGGAACTTCTTCGTATTGTTCCTCCGACTCTTCAGAAAATTCCTCTTCGGCATCTTCGCCGGTTTGAGTGATGGCATCCCAATCCGGAGCCGCGCCGGTTGCCGCCTGTTCAAAGGCGTAATCAACGAGCTGCTGGATCTGGTCGACCATGGCTTCGGCTTCTTCATCGGTCATATTTTCGCACAGTTGAGCGAGAATGGCTTCGGCAAATTCTCCGAGGTCGGTGGTGTAACCGAGGTTTTCGTGGAGCTGCTGTGCAGAAGCGGCATCCAGCGCATTGTTTACCGCCAGAGCGTAGGCGAGCCATTGGATTTCCAACGGGGTATCCGGTCTCATACAAAGTCCTTTCGTTAAGGTAAAATATTTTTTAATGTTGTTTCAAATCATTTTCCGGTTTTGATGTGGTCGGCGACCTCTTTGAGCGCGATGGCGCGGACGGGATCGGGGACGCGGTGGGTGGCTTCCGGCGTGCAGATGAGTTTTTTATTGGTTGATGGAATTGTGTTGAACGCGGCGAAAACGCTTTCAGACGGGCAGGTGCGGTCGATGAAGCCGGTGGTGATCAGAACGCGCGGAGTTTTGATATTGCGGGCGAAGTTCACGCCGTCAAAGTAGGCGGTGGCATTGAGAACCGCCTGACGGTTCTTTTTGTATGCGGGGGTAAGCTGATAGTGCGGCCAGCCGGATTCGGTACCGCGGGCGGCGCCGCCGTGGTGGCAGATCGCGGGAACGTGGGCGACAACCATAGTGATCTGCGGATCAAGACCACCCGCGGCGAGAGCCTGACCTCCGCCCTGACTGACACCGTAAACGATCAGAGTTTTGCCATCCCATTCGGGGCGGGATTTGAGATACTGGAGAGCGCGGTAGACGCGGGAGAACATATCTTTGAAGAAAATTTTGTCGCGGTTGTCGGGGTTCCAGTGGCGGTAACCTGCGAAACGGCCCTGTCTGGCGTGGTAAACACCGCCTTTGCTGTCAGCGGGCATAGGGCTCAAGGAGAGCAGAAGCATACCGCCGCCGAGAGTGGTCCACTCTTCTTTCAGGGCAACGAAGCCGGTTCCGGCACCGTGGACGAGGAGGAAAGCGGGGAGAGATTTGGGTTTGGCATTGGCGGGATAGGAGAGTTTGGCGTAACCATCTTTGCCGTCGCCGCCCATAGGGAAGATGACCTTGAAGCCTTTGAGCGCTTTATTTTTGACCGGTTCGGGGGTTACGACCGCATCCATCGGACGGGCATCGAGTTCGCTTTTGATTTTATTCCAGAAATCATTGAAATCGGCGGGGCAGGGGAGAGCTGGGGTGACTTTTTCCTTATCGACAGCGACACCGGCGGCTTTGGCGAGTTTGAGTGATTGACCTTTGATGAAGGCGCGGCAGTAGACGATACCGGGAACTTGCGAAGTTACTTCAATTTTTGCGGAACCTGAAGCATCGGTAGTGAGAAGTTTTTTGGCACGGATCTTGCGGTTGCCTGAAACTTCAGCGATGACCTTGCGGTCGGCGATATTTTTTCCGGAAAGTTTGATGTTGAATGTGATTTTTTCGCCGCATTTGGCTTCGATCCTGTCCGCGGTTACGGCGATAGTTTCGCTGATTTTCTGTTCAACTGCCGGGGCGGATTTGGGGGCTGGGGCGGCAAACGCGGAGAGGAGGGAACTTCCGAGTACGGCGATGGCAAGAAATTGTTTCATAAAATACTTTTTCCTGTGTTTTTTTGTCAGATAATACAGTATTACCTATTAAAATAGCACTACTTTTTTGAATTGTCAATAAAGCCGCTTCAACTCACCGCGAAAAAGCAGGATTATCCGGATGGGATGAAGTTTGAATTTTTTTTCGATTGCAACATTTGCATTTCCATAGAATGTAGTGTATACTAGAGGTCATGCGCAGGCAGCGCAGGGCTGTTTTTTATTCGTGCCGTTTTAACGGCAAGTATCGTATTTGGTATCTGAACAATAAAACTTGCAATCTTTATTGAAACTTTGATAGCAGATGCGAACCAAGCACAGGTGCATTGTGCCCTTATGTCGAAATCATGGGGGCACTGTATCTTGGCGCGTTCGTTTTTGCAGAGTTTCAGGCTTGCAAGTGCCTATTGTTCAGCAAATTTCCGGACGCGCTTTTTTTTTGCGCAGTCGGTGTAAGAAATTGAAAAAATGCGGCAGTTGGTATATTAGTACGGATAAAACATAAGGAGAAAGAGTTGTAATGTTTGACTGGTGCAAATTAGAACCGATTACTCTATGGAGTGATTTTGTTTTTATGCTCGCATTTGTCATTTATTTTACTGCATGCAGTTTTCTTTTAGAAAAATTGTTTAGAGCGGTTAAAAGAAGAAAAAATAACAAAAGTTGAAATTGGAGGTGTGGAAATGAAAAAGTATTTGGACAAGATTGCCGAAATCAAAAAAGAATTTGATAATATCAGTGCTCGTGTCGGCGATTTTAATATTTCCGCTGAGGCAAAAGAGAAGTTCAAGGAATATGGTGTCGTTTTGGATGAGGCCAAGAATGATCTTGAGGCCAAGCGATATTTTATTTGTACACTGGGATCCGTAAAAGCAGGAAAATCGACATTGATCAATGCTCTGTGTCAGCGTGATGTTTGTATTGATGCTCCGGCAAAAGAGACAACAAAACTTCCGTCTATTATCAAATCGGTGCAGAATAAGAGTGAAGAGGGCATATATTTTTATCAGTTTGCCCGCGCTGAAATAGTCAATAATTCAGAAAATGATGAACAGACGAATAGTTTATCTGATGAACAGAAGAAGAGTTTGTCTGAATTAATGTCAGCAATGATTCGAGATTCTGACTGCAGTAAAATCAATGGTATCATACGATCTAAAAAATATACTTTGATCGAAGATAATTTGAAGCATTTGACTACCGATTCCGGTGTTGTCAGTGATTGTCCGAATCCTTTTTTGGCTGAAATTAATTTCTGCCCGTCAGAAGACTTCTTTTTGACTTGCAAAGATGGCACGCCGGTAGCTATCATTGATATGCCGGGACTTGATGGTATCGAAGCCGGAATGAAACGTAACCCGGCAATTGAATTGATTGCCAGCAGATGTCCGCGCTTATTCTTAGTGCAAAGTTCAATGTCTGCTACTAATGAAACTTGCCTTAAAGCATTTAATACATTAAGGAGTAAACATTCCAGTGTTCATGTTTCTGTGATTTTCAACAAAGTCGAAGCTATGGAATGGCATACCAAAAACGTACAAAAGGAGTATTTTGATAGTGTTTCGGTCAAAGTAAAAGATGAATTGAAAAAGAATGGTATACATATAGATCAGTTTTCAGAAATTAATTTGTATAAGGCTAAAGATTCGTTAGGAGATAATGAATTCAAGTGGGAGTCCGGAAATGACGCAGATAGTTTGCGGAGAGCTTCTAATATAAATGAATTAATCGAACATGTGAAAACACTTGATTCTAATGATATGCGAATCGATCGTGCTCAAGATTCCATTGAACGTTTGTATACCAATTTTGACAAGCATTTTGATAAATTGAAAAATGAATTGGAAGAACAAAAAGGAAAATTTAATAAGGAAAAAGAGGGATTTGTTGGGCAAATAGATAAGTTGAAGCAAGCAAAAGAAAAAGATCTTACCTGTCATTTGAGTATTGATTTGACAGAAGAGCTTGAAAGAACATGGGTCAATATATGGAAAGCCGAATATGATATTTTGGACAAAATCAAGCAGTCGTTGTCCCGCTGCAAAGACGATACGGCAAAGCTTTGTGAAATGACTCGCACTCAATTGATCAACAGTAAAAATACTTTATCTGTGTCAAGCCCGCATGTGGCAGAAAAGTTGGTTGATTGTGTTAAGGAGGTTTTAAAAAAACGGTTCACCGAGGAGTTGAATGGTAAGATCGATGAAAAATATTTAGCCAGAGATCTGTTTGATGACGCTTTGAATGGAAAAATAAAGGAGTTTGTCGCAGCTATTACTAAAAGTGCTCCGGAAATTTCAGAATATTGTGAAAAATTGCCAGGGAAATTGGGACGGGGGTATGATTTGCTTAAATCGAAGATATCCTTTCGTTATAAAACATATAATTTGGACTATTTTCAAAATTTTATTGATGGGTATTCGGACGATGTAAAATCGCACATCGAGGATGCTCAAAAAGACGAACGCGGTCAAAAAATGTTTGACTTTTACAAGCATATATTTGATGGTTCGGGGATCGTTAATGATTTGGATAAGCAAAGATGCGAGCGCATTGAAAAAGGTGAGAGCTGTGAGTATATTATTCAGGCAACAGATTATCTGAAACGTCTGTCTGAAAAATTAAAGGAGTGTGTTGATAATGAAAAATGTTAAAAGAGTTATGCGCGCTTTTGTTGGCATATTGCTGATCGTTCTGGCAATCATTGTTTGGAACAAGCACTATGCCCAGTACCGTAATGTGGAAGAAGCCCGGAAAATCGAACAGGAATTAAATGCTCTGCCGGATTATGATTATGTTTCGGAAATAAAATCGCTTATTGATGAAAAACGCTACGGCGAAGCCATCGTTCTCTGCGAAGATGTTCAGAAATTGGAATTACCCTGCGCTCCGGAAGTTGCTGCATTGAAAACCGAAGCGGAAAAAGAGTCCAAAAGTGTCTGGAACCGTTTAAAGAAAGCCGCTGATGCCTTTATTACCGGAAATTCGGATGGTTCTGCCGAAGAAATTCTGGCCAATATCGCCTCTGATATGTTCCTCTATGGAGATGTCCGCGATCTGGTCAAACAGGGGTGGTTCAAAATTACCGGCAAGGAGACTGACCCGCTGCTGGCGACGCTTGCCGGGGTGGGAATTGTGACCGAACTTGTTGATATCGGCGATTGGCTTCCGGCGGTATTTAAAGCATTTCGGAAAATCGGAGCAGTCAGCGCCAAAATGGCGGATTCTCTGGTTGCAATGTTTAAAAATGTCGTGAAGACCAAAAAACTCGACAAAGGGACAAAAGCATTTTTCGGAAATATGAAAAAAATGAAGGATTCTGCCGGTCTCATCCGCACAAAAAATATGTTTAAATATGCGGACAATGCCGGCGATTTGGCAGTCCTTGCCAAGAAAAGTGCGGCTAATCCGTCATTGACCCATCTGGTTGCCAAACATGCCGGAAATCAAACGGTGGATGTCGTTAAAGGCGCCACTCCGGATTTTTTGAAATTGGTTGCCCGCAAAGGCCGTCTGGCAGTACGGTTTATGAAGGTTTATCACAAACACCACGCTGTGATCGAAAAAACGTTCTGGCAGAAAATTCCCAAAGGTCTGGTAAATGGCTTTTCTGCCGTGTCCGGCTTGATCGGTTTGATCCTGCTGCTTGCGGGAGCAGTCCCGCTTTTCGCAAACAAGCGTAAGTAGTATTTTTTATTCTTGGCAACGACAAAAACATAAAAATCAATAATGTAAAAAGGGCGATCGTTATGAAATTTTTGGCGATCTTGGGGGTTTTTGCAATTTGTTTCGGTATCGTAATGATTTTTCCGGTGTCAGTTCATCTCATTGGAGCTTTGGGGGCAGTTGTGATAATGGTAATTATCAAGAGTTGACGAAAAGTCCGGTGTGAGCCGGGACGTGAGTTTTGCCCTGTCCGCGCGGATGTGTGCGGGCAGGGCGTTTTTTTTTGCTGAAAGTGCTTGAAATTACGCAGAAATGGTGCTATATTAGACTGTTTGATATTCTTTAATCATTTTTTAATAAACGGAAAACAGTAAGAAGGAGGTAAAACCGTGAGTTTTAATCTGCTTGTTTTCATCAAACAGGTGCCGGATACCCAGAATATTTCCGGCGATGCGATGACGCCGGAGGGTACCGTCAACCGTGCCGCTCTGCCCGCCATCTTCAACCCCGAGGACTTGAATGCTCTGGAGCTCGCTCTTCAGCTCAAGGACCGCTACAACGCCAACGTCACCGTCGCTACTATGGGTATGCCCGCCGCCGCTGAAGTTCTGCGTCAGGCTCTCTACCGCGGTGCCGACCGTGCGCTTCTGGTCACTGACCGCGCCCTCGCCGGTGCCGACACCCTTGCCACCAGCTACACTTTGAGCTGCGTTGCCAAGATGCTCGGCAATGTCGACCTCGTCCTCTGCGGACGTCAGGCTATCGACGGTGATACTGCCCAGGTCGGTCCCCAGATCGCCGAAAAACTCAATATCCCGCAGCTTTGCTACGTTGAAGAGGTCATCAGCCTCGAAGCCGGTAAGATCACTGCCCGCCGCGCCATCGAAGGCGGCTACGAAGTTCTTTCTTCTCCGCTCCCGGCCCTCTTGACTGTCATCGACTGCAACGAACCGCGTCCGGAAAACATCAAGCGCATTATGAAATTCAAACGCGCCCGCAGCGCCGGCGAAATTTCTATGGCTTTCAAAGATGATCCCGCCAAGGCCGAAGAGGTCAAAAAAGCTCTCGAAGCCAAAGGCTTGCTCATTGAAGAGTACAACGCCGCTGCCATCGATGCCGATCCGGCCCGTATCGGTTTCCCCGGTTCTCCGACCAAGGTCAAACAGGTGCAGAGCGTCGTGCTTACCGCCGGCGATGCCAAGGAAGTTCCCGCTACCGCCGACGGTATCAGCGAACTTATGCATGAACTTATCAGCGATCATACTTTAGGGTGAGACGAATGGCTAATATTGGAAATGTTTGGGTCTTCATCGAGCAGGAGCAGGGGAAGATCGCCGGAGTCAGCTTGCAGCTGGTCTCCAAAGGACGTGAGCTCGCCGACCGTCTCGGCGTCAAGCTCGAAGGTGTGCTGCTGGGTGACAACCTCTCCGGCTGCATTGACACGCTTTATCACTACGGCTGCGACCGGGTGCTGCTGGCGGAAGATTCCCGCCTCGAACCCTTTACCGTTATGCCGTATGCCAAGGTTATTATGAAGCTTATTCTGGAACATCGTCCGAATATCCTTCTCTTCGGTGCCACGCTCAAGGGCCGCGAACTCGCCCCGCGCGTCGCTTCCGAAAAACTTGCCGGTCTTACCGCCGACTGCACCGATCTGCAGATCGATGACTTTGAAGATCTCAAGAACAAAAAGAGCTATACCGACAAACTTATGCAGATCCGCCCCGCTTTCGGCGGCAACATCATCGCCACCATCGTCAACACCTGGGACGATCCGCAGATGGTCACCGTCCGTGAAGGCGTTATGAAGCTCGGCGATGCCGATCTTTCCCGCAAGGGCGAACTGGTCAAAGTTCCGGTCGAACTCGATGAAACTGATACTGTCGTCAAGGTCATTGAACGTGTCCGCGCCGAAAAGAAGGTCGACCTTCAGGGCGCTCAGGTCATCGTCGCCGGCGGTTACGGTGTCGGTTCCAAGGAAAACTTCAAGCTTATCCGCGATCTGGCTGAAGCCATCGGCGGTGAAGTTGCCGCTTCCCGTGCCGCGGTCGACGCCGGCTGGATCGATCACGACTATCAGGTCGGTCAGACCGGTGTCACCGTCCGTCCGCGTCTCTACATCGCCTGCGGTATTTCCGGTTCCATCCAGCACTGCGCCGGTATGAGCGAATCCAAGAAGATCATCGCTATCAATACCGACCCGGATGCCCCGATTTTCAGCTGTGCTGATTACAAGATCGTCGGCGACCTCAATCAGGTCATCCCCCAGATGATCAAGGCGTTCAAGGCCAAACAGCAGTAATCAAGGAGAAAAGCTATTATGAACTTCTTTCTCGATAATAAAGATCTTGAATTCACGCTGCGCAACCTCGACCTCGCCGATGTTGCCCGTATGCGCGAAGACAATTACAAAAATGCCGAAAAGTTTGAAAACGCTCCGGAAAACTTCGAGGATGCCCTCGATAACTACTTCCGCGCGTTGAAGGTCATCGGTGAGATCGCCGCCGAACGCATCGCTCCGCGTGCCCGCGAAGTCGACCAGAACGGCGCTCAGTTCGTTGACGGCAAGGTCATCTATGACCCGCTTACCGTCAAAAACCTCGACGAACTTGCCAAAGCCGGTCTTATGGGTGTGATGCTCGGACATGAGTACAACGGTTTGAACTTCCCCTCTTCCGTTTACACTATGATGACCGAAATCGTTTCCCGCGCCGATGCTTCTCTGCAGAACATCTTCGGTCTGCAGGACATTGCCGAAACCATCAACTTCTTCGGCAACGATGAGCAGAAAGCTCAGTATCTGCCCGGTTTTGCCAGCGGCGAATATGACGGCGCGATGGACTTGACTGAACCCGAATACGGTTCCGACTTGCAGTCCGTCCGTCTCCGCGCCTATCAGGACGAAAACGGTCAGTGGTACCTCAACGGTATGAAGCGCTTCATCACCAACGGCTGTGCCAAAGTGCATCTGGTTCTCGCGCGTTCTGAAGAAGGCACCACCGACGGCCGCGGTCTTTCTATGTTCATCTGTGAAGCCTGCCCGCAGCTCGTTGTCCGCCGTATCGAAGACAAAATGGGTATTCACGGCGTCGCCACCTGCGAACTGCAGTTCAACGACGTTCCCGCCCAGCTCTGCGGTAAACGCCGCCTCGGTCTGATCCGTTACGTTATGAGCTTGATGAACGGCGCCCGCGTCGCCATCAGTGCCCAGGCCCTCGGTATCGCTGAAGCCGCCTACCGCGAAGCCCGCAAATATGCTGCTGAACGTGAACAGTTCAAAAAGAGCATCGACAAATTCCCGGCTATCTACTCCATGCTCAGCAGCATGAAGGTCAAACTCACCTCTATGCGCGCTATGCTGTATGAAACCACCCGTGTCGTTGACCTGCGCAACGCCTACACCGAATTGGTCGAAAAAGGCAACCCGACTGCTGAAGAACGCAATCTGCAGAAGTATTACACCAAGCTCGCCGCTCAGATGACTCCGATGTGTAAAGCACTGTGTACCGAAGGTGCCAACAGCATCGCTTACGATACCATCCAGATCCACGGCGGTACCGGTTATATGCGCGACTTCAACGCTGAACGCTACTACCGCGATGCCCGTATTACCAACATCTATGAAGGTACTACCCAGCTTCAGGTCGTCGCCGCTATCGGCGGTGTGATGCAGCGTGATGCCGATCAGCGTATGGCTGAACTCTTCGCCATCGAACTGCCCGCCGAACTGGCTGCTTTGCGCGACAAGCTCAAAGCTCTCCACACCAAACAGCTCGAAGCGGTCAAGTTTGTCGCTGAAAAGCGTACCGCTGACGGCGGCAAGGATGTCGCTTACCACGATCTCGTCGCC
>JAZOMB010000047.1:0-7139 GCA_045653515.1 Victivallaceae bacterium
CTGGTAAATATTTCTATCTCATCTTCGCGTTTTTTCAAGCGCAGCGACAAACTGGAGCTGCCAAATACTCCGCTTTTTTTGAAAGAGAAAGGGGGCGCGGGGGAAAGAGGAAACTTTTTTTCCCGTGAAAAAAAGTTTCCTTTGTCCCCCGCACACACACCTTTCACTTTAATAGAACTGCTGGTGGTCATTGCCATTATTGCGATACTGGCGGCGGTGTTATTGCCGGCTTTGCAGAGTGCAAGAGGGCGGGCGCAGGGAGTGAACTGTTTATCCAATGCGAAACAGCTGGGCGGGATCTATCTCTTTTATGCGGACGACTACAACAGTTATCTGCCCTGCCGCGACAATCTTATCGGCGGCTTCACTCCCTCCGGCGAGAGCATCAGCGCCAAAAACTGGCTGGACGGCGTGGTGCTTTACTATCTCAATCGTCAAAATGCTTCGACGGAAAACGTTTCTCTGCTGCGCTGTCCGGTTGAATATGCTGAAATTGACATCACCACCAACTACGGCTTGAACTATCTCATTGCCACCGACAACGGCAGAGGTTTGAAAATCAGCAGTTTGAAAAGTCCGAGCCAAACCGCTATGCTGGTGGAAAATTACGGACACCTCTGCTACGGCGTTGATGCGGTCAATACCGCCAAAACCCACGTCACAGGCAACATCGGACCCAATCGCGCCGCATATTTCCGCCACAACGGGAGAGCATCGACGGTCTTTGCTGACGGTCATGTTGAAGCGTTGGAAAAGCTGAAGATCCCGTGCAAAGAAAGCTTCCCCGATGCCGATGCGGCCGCCTTGCAGAATACGATCTTCAACTCCGGTAAAGTTGACCGTTCCAAAGCAACACAGGAGGGATTCTGATGTTTAAACAAACCATACTCATTCTCGCAACCGCAGTTTGCAGCATCGCAGCTGGAGTTGAAAACTATTCTATGGAATTTTGCGGCAGCCGCACGAAACTCTTTGCCGACGGCAGGGAGGTGAGCTTTGCCACCTGTTTGAAAGAGCAGACCGCCTTGCGTAAAGAATTCAAACTGCGCGATCTTGTGAAACAGGCGTATCAGGGGGCATACGGTGCCGGACACGCGGTGATAAACCGTCAGAAAGCGTGGGAGTATTTTTCACGGGAATTCGCCGGGGTTCCGGCGGAGGATATCGCGCTCTTTGAAGTCATTTCACCCGACTATTGCCGCATAAATCTCGGTGCGTGGAAAAATGCCGCATTGCCCGAAGAGTGGCTCTTTAATATGTTTCTGTCGTCGACGGAAATTTTTCCCGACAGCGCCGCGCTCTTCAAAAGCTATCTGAAAGATATCACCAGACTCTTTCCCGAAAGTGCTTCAGAGATGGCGGAATTTGTCAAACATCACCGCGGCGAAGCTGTCCACCACTCCCGCGAATTTGTCAAACGTTACCGCCCGTCCTACCGCATCGTCAGCACGCGTTTTATCACTATGCTCCCGGTGTTGAAAGCGGCGGCAAAACTGCGGCACAACACGGTAAACGTTATCGCCATTGACGGCAGAGCCGCCTCCGGCAAAACCACGCTTGCGCGGCAATTATCCGCCGTATTGAACGCTCAAGTTATTCATATGGACGACTTCTTTCTGCCGCAAAATCTGCGCACATCCGCCCGCTTTGCCGAAGCCGGCGGCAACGTCCACTATGAACGCTTCAAAAGCGAAGTCCTGCCCCAACTGCATATGATGTCCGCTTTCAACTATCGGAAATTCGACTGCTCAAAAATGGCGCTCGGAGATGATTGTACCGTTCCCGCCGGTAAATGGCGCATCGTTGAAGGTGCATACAGTTTGCACCCCGCATTCGGCAATTACGCCGACTTGAAGATCTTCTTTGATATCACGCCCGCTGAACAGATGAAACGCATCCGCCGCCGCAACGGAGAGGAAAAAGCAAAGATCTTCGCTGCCCGCTGGATACCATTTGAAGAAAAATATATCAACCTGACCAAGGTCAAAGAGCGTGCCGACATTATTCTCGGCGGAGAAAAATAAAAATCCCGCCGCCGGGAAAATTTTTCACCGGCGACGGGATTGGAAGGGGCAAAAATAAAATTACAAATCCTCTTCTTCACCTCTGGCATCGAGGACGCGGCAGACCAGACGGCTGGCGGCTTCGAGCATGATCAACTCTTCAGCACTGCAATCAGCGAAATACTGAAAAATATAGCGGTTCAAACGATCATCAATACGGTTGGTGATCTGTTCGGCACGCGGCGTGAAACTGATGAGGATATTGCGGCGGTCGTGTTCGTCTTCGTGACGTTCAAGCGCACCGCTTTTGACCATCTTGTCAACAAATATCGAGGCTCCGGCGGAGGTCATTCCGGTGACCTGCATGATTTTTGCCAAATTGCACGGCAGCGAGTGCCGTACCATCATCAAGTGCAGAAACTGCTGACGGGGGATCAATTTGGCGTAGTGCTGCCAATCGTTTTCAATGAACCGTTTGCGCTTGATCTCCAGCATCCGGCACATTTTTTTGAAAACTTCGACACGGTCGAGCAGGTGCTCCGGCTTTCCGCTCAGAGGCACCTGTTCGATGTTTTTTGTAACGCGTTTTTTCATTGACAATTACTTGTTGGTCTTGTAGTTGTCATTGATTTTGTTGCCAATGTCATTGAGACGTTTGGTGCGTTCGGGGAGATCGGAATCCAGACCGTACTGGCCGAAGAACATATTGCCGACGCGGCTGTTCATGCCTTTGTTGACGCCTTTGACGATCTTACCGAGATTTTCGCGGATCTCGGCACCGGCGAAGCTGTCGGGATTGACATATTCGACCTTGGCGAGGACGACCAGCTGGGACTGCTTGATGGATTCGGATTCGGTGGAGAAGAGGCGACCGATGACCGGGAGATCCTTGAAGAAGGGCAGACCGCTGTTGGAACGCACGGATTCAGACTTCCGGACACCGCCGAGGACGAATTCGTGGCCGCTGTAAGGCAGCTGAACGGTGGTGGAAATCTCGGAGTTGCTGCGGCGGGCAGAACCGTCGGAGTTCCAGCCGAGCAGGGAGTTGCCGTTCATTTCGAACTTCATGGTGGCGGCTTTACCGGTGATGACCGGGGAGACCTTCAGATTGAACTGGAAGCCGTTGGTGACCATCGGGTACTGCAGCCAGCCGTGGATGATACCGGGAGCGGCATCAACGTAGCCGTAGTCGTCACGATAGTAGTTGCCCTGGTAACGGTTACCGGCGGCATCGACATAACCGGTGAGATACTTGGTCAACGGACTGGTGGTGGTGTTGGCCATAATGGCGGCCTGATCAGCGGAAACAGGGTTCATATTGACGGTGGCGGTTGCCAGAGCGGCACCGTAGGTTTCGGCAGTGGTCTTATAGGTCTGGGCCTGCGCAGCGTACTGGGCGGCAGAAGCCATATCTCCTGCGGCGGCAGCCTGCTGGGCGGCGGCGGCGGCAGTCTGGGCAGCGGCGGTAGCTTCAGCGATCTTGGTCTGGAGAGCTCCGACGGTGCTGGTGGTTCCGTCAGCGAGGGTCACGACATAGCCTGCTCCGAGAGAGGAGACGGGGCTTCCGCCGGCAAGCAGAGTCTGATAGTTCTTGCGGGCGATGGCATCGTAGTAGGTGGCAGTACCGACCTGGGTACCCATAACACGCATAGTGTAACCGGCCTTGGTGAGGTAGCTGTCGACACCGGCATCAGCGAGGGATTCGTTGAGCTTGTTGAGCGGAACGATCTTGCTGGTGGACTCACGGAGAATGGTATCCGGGTTGATGTCGAGGAAGGCGTATTCGCCGGTACCTTCGGCGATGGTCTTGGCGCCGGCAGTGTAGTAGGTGCGGTCGTAGAAGAAGCCGCTGGCAACCTGAATGGCAGAGCTCTGACGGTTCTGGACGACGATCTCACCCTGGGCGAGGCACTTGGCTTTGCCGATGCTGGTCATAAAGTCCAGATAACGGGTGTTCCATTTGGGGTTGAAGTTCCAGTAGGAGGTACGGCTGGAGCCGCTGTCTTCGATGGCGCTGGAGAAGAAGGTTCCCCAGTTGCGGCGGTTGACCATACCGGCGGAGAAGAGATCGACACCTTCGTTGTTCTTCCAGGACTGGAAGTCGACACCGATGCGGTCATCGTTTTCAGCGTAGATTTCAAGCACGCGGTAGGTGACTTTGAATTCGGGGATGGCACGGTCATACTGCTTGAGCATAGCGCGCATATCGGCCCAGTTCCATTTGGAAGCCTTGATCACAAGAGCGTTGAGTTCGGCATCGACGGTGATGGTTCCGGGAGCGATTTCGAACTGCGGATCGAGGGCGGAGGAACCGACCTTCAACAGCATATCGCGCAGATTGGAAGCGCGGCTGATGCGGGGGAAGTAGAGGTACGCATCGGCGTTGGGCAGGTAGTTCAAGCCGGGACGGTCGAGCGCGGCGATGATGCCGTCTATACCTTTGCCGTCTTCGGAATCGGCGAAGCGGTAGGCTTCAGCGGAAACGAGAACGGTACCGGTGCCGTCGCTGAATTTGACCGCGGTGACCTGAGCGGGGCTGGAGTTGATGCTCTTGGCACCGACAGCGGCTTCGAGGTAGCTGCGGACAGCGTAGGGATCAGCGTTTTTCAGGGTGTAGGGTTTGGTGATGACCATAGGGTCGGTGTTGTCGCGGATGACATTGACGACCTTGGTGGAATCAGCGACGTTGATCTTGAGCTGGGCCTGAACGTTGCTGGGGGCATAGCCGCCGGTAGCGCTGTGGCCGTTGGACTTGACACCGCCGGGGATGGCCTGCGGGGTGACGACGACCTGTTCGGCGTGGGCATCAACAGCATTGCCGCCGCAAAGGAACGGAACGATGATGCTGCCGGCGAGCAGGAGGGAAAAATTCATTTTATTCATTGTAATATACCTTTCCCGCAATTACTTGGCTTTTTTGGTGGTTTCTTTCTTTTCCGCTTTTTCGACACGGAAAGGATTTTCGATACGGCGGTCGATGCCGGTGGCGGTGCTGTCGGTGTTGAAAGCTTCTTTGTCGGAAGCGATGTCAACCATGGCAGCTTCAGCAGAAACCACGATGTAGGTGCGTTCTTTGATGTTGGTAGTGGTGCTGAAGAGATATTTCAGAACCGGGATACGGCACAGGATGGGCAGACCGATGGTCTGTTCGACATCGTTTTCTTTTTCGTAGATGGCGAGGATCTTTTCCTTGCCGAAAGCGAGGGTGGTGGAACCGGAGAAGAGAGCGGTGTTGCTCAGTTCAGCACCGGTGTTGCCGCGTTCGACAACCGCCTTGAAGTAGAGGGAGTAATCGAAGATCACGCCGCCGTCTTTGCCGTTCTTGTTGGCCTTTTCCAGACAGATGAAGGGGTTGACGACCTGCAGTTCGAGCTGCGGGGGATCGGTGTGGACAACGCCGTCGGCATCTTCGTAGGTGCTCTTGCCGATGTAGGTACGGCCGAGAACGTTTTTGCCGATGGTCTGGTATTCCGGAGTCATAGAAGTGCGGTAGATGAAGGGAGCGGTGGTCGGGTTGGCGGCCTGAACGCTGCGCAGAGAAGCGAGGTCAGCTTTGCTGCCGACGGGGGTGTTGACCATCATCAGGCTGCTGGTGGCAACGGCATTGGAATTGCCTTCCTGCTGCAAGCAGCGGATGAAGCTCATATCGAACTGGGGAGCGGTGAAGAAGCCGCCGAGGCCCCAGGTGTTGGAGAGAACGTAGGGGACGTTTTCGAGCAGTTCGTTGACGATGATTTCACCGGCATTGTAGCCGACGTTGAAGAGGTTGATACCGGGGCCGTTCTTCCAGGCGAGGTAGTCAAAACCCCAGTCGCGCAGATCGCTGTCGCGGACTTCGTAGTAGTTGACACGGACGCGAACCTGCGGAAGCGGGCGGTCGAGTTTTTCCAACCAGCTCAAAGTACGTTTGGCGGCGGCATCCTGATCTCTCCAGTAGATGGGGTTGGTTTCTTCGTTGATGAAGAGTTCACCGGCGTTGGAGCTGATGGTGGAGTTGATCACGTTGGCCAGATCAGAGGCGGCGCGATACTTCGGAGTGTAGGCGATGCGGGTGAGACCGGTACCGCTGATGGTGGAGCCGTCGGCGCTCTTTTTGGCAACCTTGCGGTCGAGAGCGGCAACGATTTTGTCCACGTAGGGGATGAATTCCCGGCCGGTGGAGATCAAAATGGCCTGTTTGCTGCTCTTGGAGGAGCTGACGTTGCGGACAGTGGAGTTACGGTCATAACGCAAAACTGCCGAGGTGATGAACGGAGCGATATCTTCCGCGCTGGCATTTTTGAGTTCATAGACCTTGCTGGCGAAGCGCGTCTGCGCATCGTCCATACGCAAACGGATGGTACGGCTGTCGCCGTTATCCGCCGCCCAGAGGGTGCAGCAGCCGAACATAATCAGCAAAGCTGCCTTGAGGTTGGTTTTCACCATTTCTTCTTCCTTTCTTTTTTTATTTATTTACAAGAAGACTTTTTTTATTTTTATATATTAAAAATCACTGAAAATTAAATCCGGTGATTACTGCCTGTTTTTTGATCGTGCCGGTGACGACCTTGAAGAGGATCTCGCTGGTGAATTCTTTGGTACGGTTGACATTCCAGCGTTTGAAGCGGACTTTCCAGATCTGCGGATGTAGAGCCTGAAGTTCGAGGGTGGTGAGGTAGCCGTATTCGATCGGTTCGCCGACAGATTCGACCAGAGCTTTGCGGGTTTTGGCAAACTCATCGGCGGTGAACTTGGCGCGGGTCTCTTCGGGGAGGAGAGAAACGAAGGTGTCGGCATCATTTTTGACAAATGCCTGAAGCAGTTTGCGTGCCAATTCATATTCCTCTTTGCTGACGGTGAGTTTTTCCGCCTGCGGGGCGTACTCTTTGACCGTGACGCAGCCGGTCAGCACCAAACCTGCCAGCACGCTGAACAAAGACATCATAACTGCTTTCTTGAACATATTGCTCTCCTTTTTACTAAAAGTATTTTTCAACAATAATATCTTTCACTGTTAGACATTTTATATAAAATAGCACCACAGTAAAAATTTTTCAAGTAAAAAGTATCAAAAAAGTCTGTTTTTTAAACTTTTAGCGGATAAAAAAACGGTTCAAACGGTAAAATCTGCCCCTGCAGGTGCGACCAACGGGAGCA
>JAZOMB010000048.1:0-10584 GCA_045653515.1 Victivallaceae bacterium
TCGGTTGAGGACATAAGTCCACGCCCTCGCCGCCGCCTTGATTTGACGTCGACCTTGCGCACGATCATCCCGCCGACTGAAATCGGCGTGGTTCGGAAACTGCGCCGCTGGAGTGTGGCGCCAATCGTCGGGCTGTTCGCCCGACAGGCGAGTGGCAGTTTTTCTTTTTTCCGCCTGACGGCGGTTTTTTTTATCAGTCTGCGGTGTTTTCTGCGCGAGCAATCCGGCTGGTTTTATTGTTGTCGAGTGGCACTCTGCATACCAACCCGCCCGTCCGACTTGTCCGACACGTCCGACTGCGGGTACTCCTCCACTTCTCCGGAGCATTTTTTTCAATTTTTTTATCATCCGTAAAACAAGTGGACGCAAAATGTCCACTCTACTGTGTTATATTGTACACAGAAACAAAAAGCCGTGCCCCGCAGATGCGGAACACGGCATAAAAGAAAGGTGATACTATGTGGAAAAAACTTGTAACTCTGTTTTCCCGGAAGATTGAAAAACCTGTTCAGGAACCGGCAAAACCGGTATATTGTTATCAATTAAAACTGCCTTTTGACTGTTGACAAATGAAATTCTCTGATATTTTCTGGACCATGACTCTGATCAGGCTCGCCAGCCGCCCTGACTCATCAGATGATGACGGTTTCGGTGGAAAAGAGGAAAATCTCGGCTGTGGCTGTCTGGCGGTGATAATAATGCTTATCGTTGGAGCCTGCATCATATTCGGTTGAGTAAAACAATCACTTTCCAGTTTTGCTCAACTGATACAAATTGCGCAGCAGTTTGACGGTTTGCGCCTTGTTGTTGCCGAACATTGCCAAGCCGCCGGAGAGTCCGAAATCAGCGCTGGTCAGAACCAGCATACCTTTGCCGACTTTTGTTGTCATCAGGAAGGTGGCAAACTGTTCATCGGCGGTCTTGAGCTGGGCAAGTTCGTTCCACACTTCAGGAAAGAGCGGCTGGAATGCGCTGGCGGGGGTCATACCGCGCTTGACCAGAGATTCGATATCGCACGGAACTTTCAGCCAATCGCCATCTTTGACATTGAACGATTTACGGCCGCGGTGATTTTTCCATCCCATCCATTTGATTTTGAGTTTGGGATTTTTGAAATATTTTTCCAGCGGCATATTGCCCCAGCCGCTGATGATGACCAAGGCGCCGTTTTCAAGCGCCGGAAGCACCTTGTTCTGGAAAAATTCAGCTTTGTATTTGGTGGCGTAGGTGTGGCGGAAGATATAGATTTTCCGGTCAGTTCCGATCTTCTGAATATCTTTCATATCATTGAGCATCGCCGTATCGAAGCCGTCTTTTTCCATCAGCGTGCGGATCTCGCCCAGAGCTTTTTCGTTTGATTTGGGCGCGGCGAAAACGGCGGGAACCGTCTCCAGCTGGTCGGTGAACTGGATCATACCGAAAGCGTTCTGATCGTGGTAGACCGCATCCGGGAAACCGGAGTTGCTGAACTGCCGTCCGCCGTTGGAACGCTTGATCGCAAACTGCCACACATCGCCGGGTTTGGGCGGGGCGGCTTCCAGCGAAGCAAACGGTATGACGATCTGCAGCTGCCAGCGGTCGGCTTTCTTCTCCGCTTTGACCTGCCAATCGGGATTCCACGCTTTGTCAAAGGTGAAGCCGCCGAGAGCGACAGAGTCATATTTTGTGCCGTTGGCATTGGCGATGAGGTGGCGGTAGATGCCGCGGGTATCGTTGGGTACAGCGATGAAAATTTCGATGCAGTCATCGGTGTAAACGGTATTATCGTGTTTGGTATGGCGGGCGGTGATATTTTTCATATCATCGTCCATACAGACCACATCCAGATAAAGCGCTGTGTTGTCGTGGTTCATTCTGAGCTGCCACGGTTTGGGAGCTTTGGCGCCGCGAAGGGTGATGAACTTGTCAACGACATTGCAATTACTGAAATCCAGCGGCTTTCTGCTTCTGACCACCGGGAGTTTTATGCTGGATTTGGACGCGATAAAGTTCCGGTAATGGCTCTTCCACACATTGAAAACTTTCTGTTCTTCGGTGAAGTTTGCACTGGTTCTGGTACGTTCAGCGGCATCGGAACTCTTCTTTATTTCTGCGGCGGCGCTGCGGAAGAGGGCGTCGATCTCTGAAATCAGTTTGCCATTGAGCAGACTTTCCGAACAGCCGAAAGGCGAATTGTAAAAGTAGGAATAGTGATTTTTCATATTATCCCAGCTTTTTCCCATAAGCATCGCATACTTTGCCATAAAGGGCGCACCTGAACCGTAGGCAGCTTCGGAATACTCTTTTATCACGGCATCGGCGTCGACATTGGGATCCCAGAGGGTCGCGGCGTAGAGATACAGTGCCAGTTTGTGATAGTTTCCGCCGGGGATGGCATCTTTGGGCAGTTTTTTGGAGCGTTCATTAACGGGAGAGCACTCGGTGATGACACCGGCGATTTTGGCGGCGTGGAACTTTTTCATCTGGTCGGAGACCATATAGTAGAACGGCGCCTGCGCGGTCGGTTTGAAAATATCAAACTCATACCCGTAAACCAGCATCGGAATATTTTTTGTCTGCCATTTGGCAACATTCACCAGCGCCTTGTCATTCATCTTGCACTGTCCGTAGCGGTGGACATAGCAGCGGTCATACATACAGTATTCGACGAAGCTGGTAGTGTTCAAATCGCATTCGGGAACACTCTTGTATGACTGGTAGGCGATGGCGGCAAATTTCATTTTCGGGAAGGCCTTCTGCACACCGGCAACCAGACGGTTGTAGAAGTTGAACCACACTTCGTGAACCGGTTTGAGTCCGCATATTTCACAGCGGCAATAGTTCATATTGTCGGCGGCGGCGAGGTTGATGATCTCCACTTTGGGATAATCTTTGCAGTAGCTTATCAGCCGTTCGATCATAATTTTTTCCACATCGGGATTGCTCCAGCAGAGCTGATCCATCATCCGTTTGCCGCCGGCAAGCGCGAAATATTCGGGGTGTTCGGCAAACATTTTTTTGTCGCGGATGGTGATATTGTGGGTGGAGAACATCATATGCAGACCTTTGGCGATACGGCCGTCATTCCAGGCCCGGCGCCATTTGTGTTTGCCGATCGGGTCACTGCGCATAATATTGATCTTGTTTCTGGACATCCACGTTTCCATATCTTTGTTATAATGACTTCCGCAGACGTGGAAGCCGCGGTATTTGAACTTGGCAACTTCGTAAACATCCACTTCGGGCAGTTCAAAACGGATTCTGGGCGGAACGAATTCACCGTCTTTTCCGGCGAATACCCAGCGGACACCAAGATAATTTTTCAAAAATGTGTAGACCGCATACAGCGCACCGCGGGGAACGTTTCCGGTAAGATAAAGATTGCCGGACAGGCTTTTCACCCGCAATGAATCGTTGCCCGAAGCGCCTTCGGGGAAATCTTTCACCGCAGCGGGAAGCGCAGGAATACTTTCAGCGGTACCGATAACGATGGCGTTTTCATCGGGGATGGCGGTACTGCGTTTGATGGCAAAGTCAGCACCGGAAACTCTTTTGAGAAAATGTTGAAGTTCTTCCGCGGCGCGCACTTCAGTCGAAGTCGCTTCAGGCGCAATAATGATCTGCCACGCGGTTTTTTTATCCGCAAACAGCGGTTTCGCCGCCGCCAGCGGCAGCATCAGCGCAAGCAAACTCAACAACAATATTTTTTTCATATCATATTCCCTTATTCTTTAATGGTTCAGCTTAATATACACGCTATTATGTTTATTTCAAGCAGACAAAAAGTTTTTGAATTATCGGCCGGTGCAGTTTGACTTCAGTGCGAGCCGGATATATACTATGTACATTACCAAAAAATACACAGGAGAAAAATTATGGACTTTCTTGATATTATGCGGAACCGCCGCAGCTGCCGCGCGTTTGACCCCGGGAAAAAAGTTTCCCGCGACGACCTGCTCAAAATCGTTGAAGCCGGACGCCTTTCACCCAGCGGCTGCAATTCACAGCCGTGGAAATTCATCGTCGTCGATGAAGCTGATGCCAAAGCCAAACTCTGCGACGCCATCGTCGTCGAAAACGGTTTGACCGGCGCCCCGTGGCGGGATCAGGTCTCCGCATTCATCATCTTCGTCGAACAGGAAGCCAAAGTTATGCCCGCGGTCACCGCCCACTATCACGATACCCAGCGTTTCGCCCCCGGTGATATCGGAATGTCCTGTATGAATATGTGCCACGAAGCCTACTCTCTCGGCTTGGATACCTGCATGATCGGTATGAACGATCAAGCCAAAATGGAAGCATATTTCAACATCCCCAAAGGTCAGGACGTCCGTCTCGTACTGGCAGTCGGCTACGCCGCCAACCCTGATGCTCCGGTGAATAAGATCCGCAAACCTTTGGAGGAGGTATGTTCGTTTAACCGGTGGTAATGTGTGCGGCGGCGTCTCGCGGGCAATCTCTTGTCAAATCGTCGGACTCCCCCTCGGTCGAGGACACAAGTCCACTTCCTCGGTGTCGCCTTGATTTGACGTCGACCTTGCCGCGCGATACATCCGCCGACTGCTGCAGCGTGGTTCGGAAATGACGTCGCTGGCTGTTGCGCCTGTCGCCGGGCTGTCCGCCCGGCAGGCGAGTGGCAGTTTTTCTTTTTTCCGCCTGGCGGCGGTATTACGCATATCGTTGCAAACATACGTGAGCCGGCTCTCTGCGCTCGGCAAAAGCTTATAAAATCCTCTTATCAACTTGTATTTTTACGCACTGCGGGGTATATTATGTTTAAAGTGTAGAGTATCTTAAAGTTAATTATAATCATCGAGGAGTTTATTTTATGTCTGCTGACAATTTTTCTGCCGCCGAACAAACCGGTTTTTCTTTTGCCGGTATCATACAGTTTGCCAAAAAGAATTGGAAAAAGATCTCTGTTTTCGCAGGATTTTCTCTGCTGCTTACGGTGATCATCTTTGCGGCATTGTACTTTTTGATTCCCAAAAACAGCGTTTACAGTATCGAAATCGGTATTCAGCTGCCGAAGGAAAAGGAACGTATCCTTTACCCCAGTATGAAAGAATTCAGCGCCAATGATATCATTTCCGTCCCCGTTCTGCGCAAGGTGTATAACGATAACAATTTGAGCAGCAAAATCAAATTTGATGAATTCTGCCAGCTCTTCTACATCTCCGGAAACAATATCGAAAAAGCCGTTATCACCGCATCTTTCAAAAACAAACTCTCTGATAAAAAACTGACTGTCGTTGACATCAAAAAGCTCGAAAATGAGTACAATCAGGCATTGCAGGGACTTGATACCCGCCGGGTCGAAATCGCTATGAGCCCGACTTTGAAGTTCGATGCTCTGCTCGCGGCCAAGATCCTGAATGACATCCCCAAAGCATGGTTTGAAATCTATTCCGTGCAGGAAGGAAAAGTTATACCGCAGATCAGTTCCGCAACTCAGGTTCAGGAACTGCGCTCCCTCCTCCCGGTCGACGGCTGGCTCATCACTCTGGACAAAGTCCGCAAGATCTGCAATGACCTGCAGTTGAGCTGCAATGCCATCAATGAGATGCTCCGCGGCCGCCAGATCACTCTGCCGGGCGGCGAATCTCTTATGGAACTCCAGTCACGTCTGGATAATTTCAACCGCCACCGCATCGGTACTGTTACCCAAATGGTGCTGACCACCTCATCCTACCAGACCCAGTTCGACAGACTCTATCTCAACTCCAACATTATGACTATCACCGGAAAAGTCAACGCCGAAAAGGCCAAATACGATGCCACCGTCGATGCCATCAATATCATCCACCCCGTCTCCATTGACCGTACCGGCGTCAAAGGCGTTGCGGCAATGGATAAAAACAGTTCGTACACGATGAATTTTGACGGCAACTTCTTCTCTTCTGTTTCCAGCCTTATCCTCAATTCTTCCAGCATCGCCCTGCGTGAAAAGTATGCAAATCAGGCTTTGGAATGCAGAACCAATCTCGCTGCTCTGGAAGAGGAAAAAAATTATTATTCCATGATGCTTGCCCAGCTTACCAGCAGCAAAGTTTCCAACAATATCAGCAAACTCCAGCTTCAGAAGATCGAATTGAGCATGTTCAATGAACTGGCTTTGCTTTGCGGTAAACTCAATGAATTCAAAACTATGCTTATGGGCGACTTCCACACCAGCAGCCAGTTCTTCGCCGTCTCCGGTGAAGTGTTGAGATACTCGCAGTTCTGCATCTCCATCGCCCGTCTGGCGGTTGGACTCTTCTTCCTGTTCGTTCTCGCCAATGTCATCTTCATCAGCAAGCTCGCCTATGCCGATCATGCTGAACTTGAACTGAAAAAATAAATTCAGCTTCCAAAAACATTTCCCGCGGGGCAAGGAAAAACTTCAACTTTTCCTTGCCCCGTATTGTATTTGTAAATCAATTGTGTTATGTTATAAGGTGTTGTTACCACAATTCAGGAAAGAAGAAAAACGATGAAAAAAATTTTTACCGTTACTGCATTATTGTCGGTATTGATCTGCTGTGCGGCAATTCCTGCATCTTGGCAGAGTGACCCGCATCGGGCGCGAAGCTTGTCCCGGAGCCGCGATCTGCCACTACTGATCGTTTTTGCCGGAAAAATGGATAAAAATACCGCCGCTTTGAAAGATAAACTTGAAAAGCTGAACTTTGTCATTTCAGGACACGCGATACCGCTTTTTGTGGAACTCCCTCCGGCAGGCTCGTGGAGCCGAGCATTTAAAAATGAATTGCAGATCACCTATCCGTTTCTGACTCTTGACAGCGGCATCCCGCTTCCGGCGCTCTACGTTACCGACAGTGATTTCAAAGATCTCAACATCGCTGAACCGCGCTATACCGCCGCCGATTTCCAGAAAATGCTTGCCGATGCGAAAAACAAATTTGCCGCTGCCAAATCGGCAGAGCCGGAAGTTCCCCCCGCCGCCCCGGAAGTTCCGGACGCTCCAGCTCCGCGCAAGCTCCGGGAAAAGAAAATTGTCAAAACTCCTGAAAAAACTGTCGCCCGGACTCCTTTGAAGCAATACACCACCGCTATGCAAGCCGCCGAAGCTGACCGCCAGCGCCGTGCCAACAGCGACCCCGCCGGCGATCCGCCGAAAGGATGGTTCACCGACCCCGCCAAAGCCAGAGAATTTGCCGCCGCACGCAAACTTCCGATCATGATACTCTTTTCCGGAACCGACTGGTGCGGCCCCTGCAAAAGTCTCCGTTCAAAAGTCCTCGACAAAAACGATGTCAGCCGTCTGGTTGTCGAAAAGTGTGTCGCCCTTTACGTTCACGTTCCGCGTGGCGGATGGGGTGAGGTCAGACGGAAATATCCCTTCTGGAAAGGCGGCGGTGTGCCCGGCTTCCTCTTTACCGATGCTGAATTCAATGTAATTCAAGGTGTCAATATCCACTGGAAAGACCGTTCCAGCCGCGGCATAAACAAAGCGATAAAAGCCGCCGCCAAAAGCTTGAAATAATCGCCCCGCTGAAATATATTATATCAATGTCAATCCACCCCTGAAAATAAGGACAAAATTCTATGAAAAAAACTCTTTTACTCCTGACCGTTGCGGCTGTCACTGCGGCAATTTTTGCCGGATGCACCACCGTCGAATCCACCCAGAAATTCAACCGTGTCAGCCTCGGCAGCGGTAATGAAAAAGCGGTTTGTCAGACCTTTGTTGAAATCCCCGGTTACTACTTCTTCGGTATTCCCATCGTTGTCGGCAGTATCAAAGGTGACGGCAGTTGGACGATGTTCCGTGACAATGTCACCACCGAAAACGCTATCTATCTCCTGACCAAAGAGATCAAAGACCGCCGCGCCGCCAGAGCGATCAATGTCCATGTCAACGCTACCGATAACTTTTTCTTCATCGGTTTTTACCGCCGCGCCATCCAGGCTTCCGGTACGGGTGTCCGCACCCGCGGTTCCGCGCTGGATAACGCCGCACAGGAATTTGACCGTCAGCCCTGATGGTCAAATAAAAATGATCTCTCTTCAGCGGTACACGGAGCGATATCGCTTCTGAATCAGACTGGAGATATGTAAGGTATCCGCTGTCACGGTTTATGACCGTCTGACAGCGGTTTTTTTTACACCGTTCCTTCCGCCTTTCCCATCCGCACACAAAAAAAACAACTGCCTGTTGGCAGTTGTTTTGAAGTAATTACAGCTTGATAAAGCTTATTTGCCGTACTTTTCAAAGTAGGGCAGCAAGGATTCACCCCAGATGGCGTAGCTCTTGGCAAGACGGGGATGGAGCAAGTCGGGCATAACGCTCTTTTCGAGGACGCCGTCTTTGTTCAGGAAGTTCTTGCAGATGTCGACCCAGATGGTCTTTTCGCCGTCGCAAAGCTTGGCGATCTCTTCGTTGGCTTTGATATTCTTGGCATGACGGTCCGCGTTGTCGCCGCGCGGGAAGATGGCGTAAAGCAGGATCGTGGCTTCCGGATAGCGGGCGCGAACTTTTTCAACGATCGTTTTGACACCGGTGGCGGTAGCCTGATAGCTGTCGCGGTTGTTGGTACCGATCATAATGGTGACCAGTTTGGGGTTGATCAGATCCAGAATACCGCTCTTTTCGACGATCCAGAGGGTGTGCTGAGTACGGTCGCCGCCGCATCCGAGGTTGAGGACGTTGTACGGAGTGATGTATTTGGCCTGCGCTTTGGCGGCGGGTTTGTATTCCCACTGGTGGGTGATGGAGTCGCCGAGCATCAGAATTTTGATTTTATCTTTGTTGGCTTCGGCGTAAGCTTTCTTTTCCGCGTGGCGTTTGGCGTGACGTTTGTACTGAACGGGAGTGGTCGCAATTTTGATTTCCTGTTCAAGGGTCAGTTTTTTAGCGGGCTTTTTGGCGGCTTTTTTCTTTTTGGCAGCCTTTTTCCTGGCGGGTTTGGCTTCGGCGGTCTTTTCGGCTTCGGCCTTGGGCGCTTCTTCAGCGAAGAGGGGTGACACGCCGATCAATGCGGCGAGCATCAGGGCGAAAATTGACATCTGTTTCATTTTTTTCTCCTTAAATGGTTGTTTTCAAGTTATCATTGAAGATGAAACGGTTATTTAAATTAGCACGTTAAAAAAGCCTTGTCAAGTTACGAACCGTTTTATATGGCGATTTTCCCGGTGAAAAACGGCTGATACTGCCTCCCGCGATATCGTTGCGCAAATATTTGCGCAACATCGCTCCCGGCAGGAGATGTCACCTTACGGTGACTGAAACGCTTCGCTGATATTTCGCCGATTTACGGCGATTCGCCGTCGCCCAAGGCTATGGCGGAACAAGCCAGCGGTTCCGCCGCTGGACCGCGTCCGGCGAAGCCGCCGGTGGCAGATATATTTTTATTTTTCGCTATATTCCCATTGAGGGGAGATAATTTAATAAGCTTTTTGCGACCAACGGGAGCAAAAAATACTCCGCTTTTCTCGGAAGGGGTGGGGTGTGGGAAGGGGAAACCCTCTTTTCTCGTGAAAAGAGGGTTTCCCCTCCCCACAAGTCATCTCCCCTTTTCGGGAACAGAGCTTTATTTTTTTATACAAAAATCCGGCGGCGCAGTTCAGAGAGTTCAGTTTCCAGAGCCTTATCGGCTTCAGTGGCTTGGCCGTGGCCGATCTCTCTGATGCGCATAAACTTGTACTCTTCGGGGATGGAATTTGCTACCGCAAACTGTCCGGGCGGCGGTACGACATTATCGCACAATGCCGGGGTGATCAGAGTCGGAACTTTGATAAAGCTTGCGGCTGCAGAAGCGTTGCACAGATCGATGGTGCGCATATTGGCTTCGCTCTCAAAAGCTTTCTGCCGTCTGGACTCTCCGGGGGAACCCTCTTTCACGGGGTAATCGAGCAAAATCCTGCCGCCGAGCGTCGGAACACTCAAATCGCCGTAATGGATGCGTTCATCCCAAGGAATGGCCATTGCCCCCATACCGCCGCCGAGACTGCTGCCGCCGCAAACGATATTGCCTGCGGTATCGGGGAACATATCGATCATAATGGTCAACGCTATCCAGAGATCGCGGACACCGCCGGTGATGACATAATTTTCCGGGTCTTCAAAGTTATGCTTGGCGTGCTCCCCCGTCTGCCACGGAATATCTTTGCATTGAGATAGTCCCAAACCGCGGACGCAGGGTGAAGCGATGGTTCTGCCGCCCTTTTCGGCGACAGGCGGGGTGGCGGGATTGCCGTAGCCGTGAGCGCGGAGTCTGCCGCCGCAGGAGTTTTCCGGGCGGGATATCCACATACCGATCGAACATCCGTCGACGGAGGTGAAGCGGACTTTGTAAATTCTGGTGCCCGGTTCGGGTGACCAGAGTTCATCTTCGACAGTATAAGCGCATTTCCAGGCGCGGGCGGCGGCATATTGTTTCATCCAGAATTCGCGGAATCCCGGAATGGGGGTATCGCCTTTGATTTTGAGCATTTCGGTTTTGTCAAAAGGAATGGAGTCCGGCATAAAAATTTTCCTGTAGTTTAAGCGGTTTTATTTTTCTCAAGGCTCTGTTCCCGATAAGGGGAGATGGCTTGTGGGGAGGGGAAACCCCCTTTCCACGGGAAAAGAGGGTTTCCCCTCCCCACACCCCACCCCTTCCG
>JAZOMB010000049.1:0-6013 GCA_045653515.1 Victivallaceae bacterium
CGAGTGGTAGGTCGGGTGGGCTGGGGGGGCCCCGGTATACCACGCTGTGTCCGGTAATGATAAGTTTACCGCTTTTTTTATGATAAAACGGCGTACAGTCTGAAGCGGTGATCTCATGTTCGGCATCATATTGCTTGCGAACCATGGTTTTGGATTTTTGAATACTGCTCCAACTTTTACCGCCGTCATCGCTTTTGATCATCTCCAGACCGTAGAAAACATCGGTACCTTTAAGAATAAGCGGCTGGGTGGTGATGATGGCACTACCATCCGGAGTCATGCCCGCCCGGGCATGAACATAACAGAATTCGCCTTTGAAACCGGTTTTTATCTGCTGCAACGTTATTTCCGGAGCGGCAAAGGCAGAAAGTAATGGCATTACAACCCCCATCATAAGAATTTTATTTTTCATAATTCATTCATCCCGCAAACAGACATTTTCAATTCTTTTGCATATTCAAGTATCTTTGTGAGCTGATCACAGGAAATATGATGGCTTTTATTCATATTTTCCGTAATATTGTGAGCATAGAACACCAGTACGGAATTTTCTTTTGCGGCACGGCGCATTGCCGCTTTGACTTCTTCGATATCAAATTCACCGCTGGCGGGAAAACCGTAAAAGAGCTGTTTTTTCTGTACATCTTTTACAAAACATCCGTCAGCTTTTTCAAGCGGCTGTTCCGGCGCTTTTACGTCATTGCAGTTGGAGCGCAGAAAGTCGAAAGTCTTGAACAGCTCATTATCCGTGTCGGCATTACGTCTGCTGAATGGATAAGCAAATGCCCGGATTTTAATATTGTTCTGTTTGCAGATCTCCAGCTGCGGAATGATCTCTTTTTGAGTATATTCCATTTCACTGTATTGCTTTTCGCCGTCAGTCATCTTGGCGTGAGTCAGGGCGTGCAATCCGATGGTGTGTCCGGAACTCTGAAGTTTTTTCAAAGCATCGACCACCGCGCAGTCTATTTTTCCATATACAAAAAATGTTACGCGGGCATCATATTTTTTGAAAAGTTCATCTGCTTTCAGCCAGTTGTCAAAAAAGCGGTCATCAAAAGTAAGGCACAGTTTACCGTGCGGCGCGGCAGATGCTGCCAGCGCCGCTGATAAAATACAAGTCTGTAAAAGTTTTTTCATTTTTCAATGTCCGAAATTGCACAGATATCCGCCGCCGAAACTTTGATCAGAACTTCGCTCCATTGGAAGTCGAGGTTTTCATTCAGGATCATCGTATGCATAGTATCTGATCTCCATAAAGTGAAATATTATTGGATAATATACATCACGATATTGAAAAAATCAAATTTGCGGGGTATATTTTATTTTGACCAATTGTATTTACAGGAGAGATCCGGAAATGAAAGAAAAATTGAAGCAGCAAGTCGTTTCTGCCGTCGAAGCGCGGCGGGATGAGATCATCGGACTTGCAGAAAAAATATTGCACTCACCGGAGCTTGGCTACCGCGAGGTCAAGACTGCCGCTCTGGTCGCCGAAGAGTTGAAAAAACTCGGACTTGAAGTCAGAACCGGCCTTGCCATCACAGGTGTCCGCGCCGATATCGACAGCGGTAAACCGGGGCCGAAAATTGCCATTATGGGTGAACTTGATGCCTTGCCCGTTCCCAGCCACACTTTTGCCGATGCCGAAACCGGTGCAGCCCACGCCTGCGGCCACCACGCGCAGCTGGCAATGATGCTCGGTGCCGCTCAAGCGCTCGTTCCGATCGTTAAAGAGTTGTCCGGTTCGATCGCCTTTATCGCGGTTCCGGCAGAGGAGTTCCAGAGTCTGGAGTACTGCCGCGGACTTATCTCCTCCGGAAAGATCTCTTTCTGCGGCGGCAAGCCGGAGTTTATCAAGCAGGGATATCTGGACGATATCGATGCCGTTCTGCTCATTCACGCCGGACACGATACCTTTACGCCGGAGAGCTTTAACGGTTTCTGTATGAAGCAGATCGTCTTTGAAGGCAAAGCCGCTCACGGCGGTTTGCGTCCGTGGGATGGTATCAATGCCGCATCTATGGCGCGGCAGGCGTTGAATATGATCGATGCCCAGCGCGATACCTTTGATGATAAAGACAGCGTCCGCATTCACGGCATCATCTCCGACGGCGGCAATGCGGTCAACGTGGTTCCCGCCAGAGCCGAACTGGAACTGCAGGTGCGCGCCAAGACTCCCGAAGCGGTAAAAAATGCCTGCGCTGTGGTCGACCGCTGTATCAGAGGTGCCGCTATGGCATTCGGCGGCAAAGTCACCGTCACCAATCTCGGCGGCTATATGCCGTACCGGAGCTGCCCGGAACTCAATGCCGTTCACGCCGAAAATTTGAAAACTCTCAACGGCGGCATTTTGACCAACTTCGGACATCGCGGTTCGTCTACCGATATGGGGGACGTCAGTATGCTCATCCCCGCGCTGCACGCTTACTGTGCCGGATTTGCCGGTTCACCGCACGCCAAAGATTTTGTGGTCGTTGACCCGGAAAAAGCCTACATCGACGGAGCTAAACTTCTGGCGATGGATGCCGTTACTTTGCTCGCTGACGGTGCTGAACGCGGCAAGGAGATCGCGGCTCTGCCGAAAATAATGGATAAAGAAACTTATTTAAAATACAAAGAAATTTTCACATCAAGCGAGGAATACAGCTATGATAAAGCGTGAAACGATCGTTGAAGCAATGTACAATGCCATCCGGCTCGGCGCGACCAAGATGCCGCCGGATATCCGTAAAGCTCTTTACCGCGCAATGGAAGAAGAGAGCGACCCTATGGCAAAAAAACATTTGGAAGTAAGTCTCCAGAATGCCGACCTTTCTGAAAAAGGTAATGGCTTGGTCTGTGCCGACACCGGTTTCCCGATGTTCTTTATCCATGCCGGAAGCAAAACTGAAGTCGAAGGCGGCTTCAATGTTCTCAAAAGCTGTGCTGAAGAGGCTACCGCCCGCGCCACCGCCGAGTGCTTCCTGCGCCCCACGATGGTTCATCCGCTGACCCGCAAAAATCCCGGCGACAATATCGGACCCGGTATGCCCAAAGTCGAAATCATTTTTGACCGCGAAGACGACGGTCTGGAGATCCTTGCCGCGCCCAAGGGCGGCGGTTCGGAAATTTTCGGAACCTTCTACCGGATGATGTTCCCAGCTGACGGTGAAGCCGGTATAAAGAAGTTCGTCATCGAATGTATCAAAGATGCCTGCTATGCAGGCAAGGTCTGTCCGCCCGCCATCATCGGTGTCGGTATCGGCGGAACTGCCGATTTGTGTATGAGTCTTGCCAAAAAAGCCGCCTTGCTCCGCCCCATCGGTTCCCGCCACAGCGATCCGGAAGTTGCCCGTTTGGAAGCGGAACTTTATGATGCCGCCCGCGCACTCGGCATCGGTCCTATGGGGTCCCGCGGCATCAATGCTGTTCTGGCGATCAATCTCGATGTGGCGGTGACCCACACCGCTGCGCTTCCGGTCGCGGTCAACGCTCAATGTCTGGTCGGCCGCCGCTGGATCGCTAAAATCGACGGCAACGGAAATATTGATTACACTGGAGAACTTTGAAAATGAGAGATATCAAACTGCCCATGTCCAAAGAGGACGCAAAATCGCTCAAACTCGGCGAAATGATCACCGTCAGCGGTCTGCTTTTCACCGGCCGCAGCCGTCTGCATATCCGTGCCGTTGAAAATAATATCTGTCCGCCGATCGATTATGAAAAGATCAACTGCTTCTTTCACGTCGGTCCCGTGATGAAACAGAATGGAGATGAATGGGAAGTGGTCAGCTGCGAACCGACCAGCTCCATCCGTTTTGAACGTTACGGCGCTGATGTGGTTAAAAAATTCAATCTCCGTACCCTCATCGGCAAAACCACTATGGGCCCGCGTACCGCACAGGCGCTCAAAGAGACCGGCGGCGTTTATCTGACCAAGATCGGCTTGAGCGGCAACGCTTTGCGCGGTCAGGTGAAAAAAGTCCACGATGTCTACTTCCTTGAAGAGTTGGGAAAAACCGAATGTACCTGGATCTACGAGGTGGAAAATTTCGGTCCCTTCTTCGTGGCGATCGACTCTGAGGGCAACAACTATTTTGAAGAGCTCGCCCGCGAAGCTGATGCCAAAATGCCGGAAATCGAAAAAGCGCTCGGCATTCCGGAAGGCTACACCTACACGGAGGTGAACGGATGAAAGAACCGATCCGTTATCTTTCGCTGTGCGGACTTCTGGGCTACGGATATTCTACTGTCAGTCTGGAAAATGCACTTAAAGAAAAGCTGGATTTTATCGGCGTTGATGCCGGTTCCACCGATCCGGGGCCCTATTATCTGGGAAGCGGGAAGGGGTTTGTTAAAAAGCTTCAGGTCAAGCGCGATCTTGCATTGATCCTGCCTCATATCAAAGAGCGCAAAATCCCGCTTATCATCGGCAGTGCCGGCGGTTCAGGAGCGCGTCCGCACGTTGAAAGCGTTCTGGAGATCATCAGAGAAATAGCCGGAGAATTGGAGTGTTCCTTTAAAGTCGCTGTGATTTACGCTGATTTGGACAAGGAATTTATGCACAAAGCCGCCGACGGACATCTGTTCAGCTGCGGAGGTTCTCCCGAATTCAAGTCTGAACTGGTGGACAAGCTGGTCAATCCTGTTGCGCAGTTCGGTACCGACCCCATCATTGAAGCGCTGCAGTCGGATGCAGAAATCATCGTTTCAGGCCGCTGCTGTGATACTGCGGTCTTCGCCTCTTATCCGATATGGAAAGGTTTTGATCCGGGATTGGCGCTTCACGCCGCCAAGATCGCCGAATGCGGTGCGCTCTGCGCCCGTCCGGTCGGAGCTAATGATTCACTGCTTGTAGAAATGCACGAAGACCACTTCACCGTCGAACCGCCCAACCCGGCACGTACCTGTACTCCGGATTCGGTGGCGGCGCATTCGCTTTATGAACAGCCCGACCCCAACTGCTTCTATGAACCGGAAGGCAAAATCGATCTGTCGCAGAGCAGTTTTGAACAGATTGCCCCGCGTAAGGTATTGGTGCGCGGCAGTAAGCTTGTTCCGTCGGAAAAACACACTACCAAGCTCGAAGGTACTGTCAAAATCGGCTGTCGCGCCATCTCCATTGCCGGAATGCGCGACCCCTCCGGTATCGCCCATCTGGATGAAATAGAGCAGGGCGTGCGCCGCGCGGTGGCGGAATCCGCTTCGTTTGTCAAAGAAAACGAATACTCTCTGCGCTTTTTGCGTTACGGTATGGATGCGGTCACGGGAAGCAATGAAGCTGTTACCACGCTTCCACGGGAAGTCGGCTTGGTCATTGAAGCTATCGCTCCGAGTCAGGATCAGGCGGATGCGCTGGTGGCTCTGGCGCGTTCCAAAGCGCTGCATCAGGGATTCCCGGAACGCAAAGCTACTGCGGGAAATCTGGCATTTCCGTTTTCGCCGTCGGACTTTTCCGGCGGAGAGGTTTATGAGTTTGCGCTCTACCATCTGACCGATCTGCCGCTGGAGTTTGAAGTCAAAACCATGGTGATAAAATGAAACTTTATGATATTGCACTGGTCTGCCGCAGTAAAAATGCGGGGCCTTTTCAAGTTACGATAGATTTGATGTTTGACACAGAGGAAAAGTATCGCAAGGTGCTGGAGTCAGCCAATTTCAATGTGGAAAATATTGCCAAGCTTTACAATGTTCCGGTATCACAGATCGCGGTAAAGCCTTTTGACCGGATTTTGACGGTCAAAGTCGTGCTGCCGCGTCTGTGTTCCAGCGGTTCGCCGCTGGATGCTGATGTCTACGGAAGTCAGCAGCATTTCCCGCTGGGCAATCTTGAGATTTGATCATACCAATACCGAACCAAAAGATTTATCAAAATGAATAAGTTACAATTATTTCCCGGTGGTTCTGCCCGACGGTCAAGACATATTTTTACTTTGATCGAATTGCTGGTGGTCATCGCCATTATCGCCATTCTGGCTGCGATCCTGCTCCCGGCACTGCAGAGCGCCCGTGAACGCGGACGTGCCATAAG
>JAZOMB010000050.1:0-32632 GCA_045653515.1 Victivallaceae bacterium
TTACCAAGAGATTGCGCGCGATGCGCCGCCGCAACATTTTTTTGTAAAAAGACACTATCTATTTCTGCCTGTTTCCAATCGGCGGATGCAGCGTGATGCAAGGTCGCAGGTAAATCGAGGCGGCAAAGAGGGAGTGTACGACTGTACTCGACCGAATTGACGACCGAAGATTTACCAAGAGATTGCGCGCGATGCGCCGCCGCAACATTTTTTTGTAAAAAGACACTATTTTACTATACAGGACATTAGATGTCTGCCACCCCGGATTATATTATGCACTGTAAACAAAACAGGAGGTGCAAATATGAGACATTTGGCTGAAAAATACCACTTTGGACAGTTCCGCAAGGGTGAAGAAAAACTTCCGTACATCGTCCACCCGCAGGCGGTCGCTGAAACTTTGCTCAGCTGGGGCGAAAACGAAAACTCCAAAGCCATTCAAATCGCCTGGGGCCACGACCTGCTCGAAGATACCGCCGTTTCAGAAAGCGAGATCCTCGCCGTTTCCGATACGGAAGTCCTGAACGGCATCAAACATCTCACCCGCGGAAAAAACGTTGAAAAATCCCGCTATCTCGAAGATATCGCCCGTTGCGGCATCCGCGATGTTCTGCTGGTGAAAATTTCCGACCGCATCTGCAATTCAAAAGACTTCCTCAAACTGAACGGCCCTCTGTACGCCTATCAATATCTCCACGAAGCGGATATCCTCATCCCTGCGCTGGAAAAATTTTCTCAAGACCCGGTGGTGAAAAATGCGCTTACAGCATGGAACGCGCTTGATGAAGCCCTCCGCAGCGATGCACAGCACGATGCCATCCGCGGCTGTATGCTCGGCGGCGCCGTCGGCGATGCGCTGGGCGCCCCGGTGGAGTTTCTCGGACTGGAAAGCATCGAACGGCGTTACGGCGATGCGGTAAGCGATTATGTGGAATTTTCCGACGGCACCGGAAGTATAACCGATGATACCCAGATGGCGCTTTTCACCGCCGAAGGGCTTCTGCGCGCCACCGTGCGCAACAATTCAAAAGGCATCTGCTGTGCCGAAGGAGTGATGCATTACGCATATTTGCGCTGGCTTAAAACGCAGGGAATCGTGGTTGATTGCGCGCCCGAAGAGCTCAATAGCGGCTGGCTTATCAAAGAAAAAGAACTTTTTGTCTGCCGCGCTCCCGGAATGACCTGTCTCAACGCGCTTGAGAGCAACGATTCCACCAATACTGCCGACAACAACAGCAAAGGTTGCGGAACAGTGATGCGTATGGCCCCTGTGGGCTTGCATCTCGCCCCCGAACTTGCCTATGAGTTCGGGTGCAAATTCTCCGCCATCACCCACGGACATCCGACCGGCATCACTTCCGGCGGAGCTTTTGCGATGCTTATCAACTGTCTCCTCCGCGGCAAATCTCTGACCGCCAGTATCAAGATCGTCGAAGAGCATCTGGAACAGTTCCCCGAAGCCGCTGAAACTCTGGCGGCGATCCGCAAAGCTCAGACCGCAAAAAACATCTCCGAACTCGGCGAAGGCTGGGTCGCGGAAGAGGCGCTGGCGATCGGAATTTACTGCGCCTTGCACCATCAATGGAACTTCAAAGCGGGAGTCCTCGAAGCCATCAACATCACCGGCGACAGCGACTCCACAGGCAGTATCGCCGGAAACATCCTCGGCGTACTCAACGGCGAAAACGGCATCCCGGAAAAATGGCGCAAAAATTTGCGCGAATACCGGATCGTCAGCCAAATCGCCGATGACCTTCACATTGGTTACGAAACCGGTGAAGACGGCTATGTGAGCCGGAGCTGGTGGGAAAAATATCCCGGCTTTTAAATCTTCTCTCATCCGGCAGATTTTGACCGCAAACATTCAATTTTTGCACCATCTCATCCCAAATCCAGCCGCTTTTTATGCGGCATTCCATTTGGCACACTTTTTGCTGTTATCTTCAGCGGAAAAGAAATTCTTCCTTCGTGCGCCGGGATGACACAATTTGTCCACCCGGCAGATGTATATTACCGCTGTAAAAAGAGGAGATAAAAAATTATGCAGAATGTGCGAAACTCCGGAAATCCCCGGACGCTTGATGAAAGCTTCCGGAGCTTTTACCGGGCGTTCAATATGTTCAACCGGATCGCCTGGGGCAATACTCTGCCGCCGTGCGTATTGAGCTTCTACCGCCGTAAAAACACCCGGACGCTGGCATATGCCTCCAACGTATTTCCGGAAAAGATATCGTTCAACATCAGCAATTGTCTGCGTTTGCCGGAATCTTTTCTCTGGGGAGTACTGGCGCACGAAATGACCCATATCTGGCAGTTCACCAAAGGCCGGCGGGGCGGGCACGGGGCGGATTTCAGGAATGAGATGCTCCGCATCGGAGTTGATGAAAAATATGGAGTCGTCATTCCCGGAACAGCTGGAGATTACATATTCACGCTTAATGAGATCTCTCCGGTCAATTTGTATGATGCCTTGAGAACGATCGCCGGTCAAAGCTCTTTGCGCACGCCGGAATTTGCTGAACAATTTATCAAAAACAATCAATGAAAGGAATATCACTATGCCGTTGAAAAAAGCCGTCCTCTCACACAACACCGAAGTCATCCGTTTTATGCTCAACAATGGTTTTGCTCCTGAACCGGAGGAAGAACTGCTCCACCTCGCCGTTGCCGACACCAATCCCGACGCCGAAATCGTGGAGCTTCTGCTCACTCAAAGCGATATCAATCAGCCCCGCCGCCTCAATGGCGACACTCCGCTGCATCTGGTCAAATCCCTCAAGCTCGCGAAAATGCTGATTATGCGCGGCGCCGATACCGGCAAGCGAAATATGGATGGCAAACTGCCGTGGGAAACCGCCGACGATCCCTGGATCAAAACGGCATTGAAAGCGGCGTATGATGAGAGCCATCCGATGCTTTCGCTGCCTGAGCTTCAGCCCCGTGTTGCCCCCACCGACTGGGAAAAACGTTTCTCCACGCAGATCGTTTCCATCCACGACCTTGTGCCGCAGGAGGATGCCGCAAATCTCGATGATCTGCGCTTCAACTATCTGGGCAACGATTTTGCCGCCTCACGGAGATTCTACACGAGTCTTGCCAAGAAAATGAAGTTCTCCACCAATATCTTCAACTTCTTTTCTCCGCAGGAGGTGATGAGCCGGATCGCCGAAAAGTCGCCGGACACCTCGTTTGCGCTGACCTTCGACCACTGCAACAACACCCTGCTCGGCGTGGTCGATGAAAACAAAAAAATGCTTCCGGTGAGCATTGCCTGCCAGATTTTTGCCGATGATCCGCGCATCCGCAAGATCTCCTATCATAACGGTGTGTGGGAGGCCGACCTTGCGCTGGATGAACTTTTCAACACCCCGCGTGCCGGAGAATATTTCCGCAAGTTCCACATCTGCTATCCGGTCGACGGTGTCGGTATGCCCTGCATCTATCTGTCTATGATGCGCCAGGTGTGCCGGAACGGCGCCGTGGCGAAGATCAGCGAATTCCGTACCGATATCGAAATCAACGACGAATCGGGTCTGCATCTTTCACGGCTGCTGCGTTCATTCAACAATCAGAGCGGCTTTTCCGCGATCGAAGAGCGTCTGGAAGTTGCCGCCGCGACCACCGCTTCGGTCAATGAGCTTTTGAGTATCGACAGTATGCTCCAGAGCCATGTCGCCGACCGCAACATCTATCGGAAGCTCCACAACCGTCTGGAAGAGATCGCCGGAGACCCCTGCATCACCTACGGCATCACCAGTTTGAACAATATCTCTCCCAAAAAGCGCTCACTTCTGCCCGTGGGATGTTCGGTCAATGACCTGCTGAACTTCTGTTCCGAACTCACCACCCACCACGGCACGCTGCTCAGCAACCCGGATGCGTTCGATGTTATGACAGGCAAAACGCTTGCCGGCGAACTTGATCTGGAAGGGATGTATCACTACAACCGCAGCTCTCCTGCGTTCTTCCTCAATGACCTCGATCTGCCCAAAATGTACACCCGCGAAAGCCGCGAGATCCTCGACAGCACGGAGGTGGTCAATGGCTGAATTCAAGTTTGAACAGCGTCCGTACCAGCAGACGGCGGTCAATGCCGCATTGACCCATTTCCGCAGCGGCGAAGAGTCGGTCATCATCGAATCCCCGGTCGGTTCCGGCAAAACCATTATGGGCTTGCTGGTAATTCAGGCGCTTCAGCAGGAAAATCCGGATCTGAAGGTGAACTGGGTCGCATCGCGCAGACATATCCTGCAACAGATGGAGGCGGTCAACAACGCCTTTTTCCACTGCAAAGTCGTCCCGGTATCGGTATTCAACTCCAATCCGCCCAAAGCGGATATGATCGTGCTGGACGAAGCGCACCACGAGGCAACGCAGAGCTGTCTTACTATGTATGAGCGCACGCAGAACAAAATCACTCTCGGCTTGTCGGCAACGCCCTTGCGTACCGACAAAATGCGCCTGTCATTCCGGAAAAATGTCCGCACCTGCACCATTCAGAGTTTGATCAATCAGGGGGTGCTTTCGCAGTACCACTCCTACAAGATCCCTCATTGGAACGTGGATCTGTGCGCAAAAATCTACTGTCAGGATCCTGAAAAATGGGGCAAGTCGCTGATCTTTTTCCACACCCTTGCCGAATGCCGGGAGTTTGCCGCAGCTCTGGCGGAAAACGGCATCCATTGCGAAGTTGTTACCGGCAGCAGCAACAAAGACCGCCAGCTGTCGATGTTCTGCGCCGGAGATGTGCAGGTGATCGCCAATGTGTCGGTTTTGAGCGAAGGCTTCGACCTGCCGGAACTGAAAAGTGTATTTATGCGGGATGCCAACCGGCTGCCGACGATCCAGATGCTGGGAAGAGGCTTGCGCAAATCGCCGGAAAAACAGTTCTGCAACCTCATCCAGAGCGAACAGAGCAAGTTTCAATGCGAAAAAATCGCTTCTCCGCTGGAAAGTTTCCGTTACAGCAAGGATGTGTGGCTTTCATGTTCGGCAAATACCAAAGCCATCCAGGCGATGCTTCAGAATTCTATGGATCTGCTGGAAAACCGCCCTGACATCCAGCTGCCGCTGAGCTTCCGCCATTCACCTGGCAAACTTCTGGTATCTTTGCGCCGGAGGTGATTTGCCGCAGGGGCCGGATTATTTTTCAATTTTTTATGATCCGGTTCTTGCAATCACGCCGAAACGGATTATTTTTTATATCAGCAATGAAAAATATGCATTACTGACAACTATACGAAAGGGACGGCTGATGAAGGTCAATGTTCTGGAATATTATTCCAAAGATGAATGGCAGGCGATAAAAGCTGAAGCGGACAAACATCCGACTCCCTGCGTTATCGTTGATCTCAATATCGTCAAACGCAAATATACAGAGCTTGGCGAATATTTTCCGTTTGCCAGGATCTACTATGCCGTCAAAGCCAATCCCGCCGTTGAGGTGCTTGAACTGCTGCGCGATCTGGGGGCAAACTTCGACATCGCCTCCCGCTACGAACTTGACCGGGTGCTTGCACTCGGAGTCTCCCCCGACCGCATCAGCTACGGCAACACCATAAAAAAACGCAGCGATATAAAGTATTTCTACGAAAAAGGTGTGCGGCTGTTTGCTACTGACAGCGAACCTGATCTGCGCAATATCGCCAAAGAAGCTCCGGAATCCCGGGTATTCTGCCGCATCCTCACCGAAGGCAGTTCGACCGCCGACTGGCCGCTTTCACGGAAGTTCGGCTGTCACCCTGATATGGCGATCGACCTTCTGGTACTCGCCCGCGACCTCGGTCTGACTCCGGCGGGAATATCTTTCCACGTCGGCTCCCAGCAGCGCGAAATCGGAGCTTGGGACTCGGCGATCGCCAAAGTCCGCTACATTTATGACTATCTGGAAAGTGAAAACATCCATCTGTCACTCATCAATATGGGCGGCGGTTTCCCCGCCAACTACATCAGCAAAACCAACAGCATGGATGTTTACAGCAGCGAAATCACCCGCTACTTGCAGGAAGACTTCGGCGAAAATCTGCCGGAGATCATCCTCGAACCGGGCCGTTCGCTGGTCGGAGAATCAGGAGTGATCGCCAGCGAAGTCATTCTGGTCAGCAAGAAGTCTTCCACCGGCCTTGACCGCTGGCTCTATCTGGATGCCGGAAAATTCAACGGCTTGATCGAAACGTGGGACGAGAGCATCAAGTATCCGCTCTACTGCGAAGCGCGCGGAGAGGATTGTGAAGATTACATCATTGCAGGGCCCACTTGCGACAGTCAGGATATAATGTATGAATATTACCGCAATCCGCTGCCCTCCTACATCAAACCGGGCGACCGGGTCTACTGGTTGAGCTGCGGTGCGTACACTTCGAGCTATGCTTCGGTGGAATTCAACGGTTTTCCCCCGATCCCGACATACTTTGTAAACTCTGCAAAGAAGGAAGATTGAGCTGGAAAAACGATAAAAAGCCAACTTTTTGAAAAAATTTGTATAAAAAAAGCAAAAACGCAGCTTGCATTTTCAAAAAGTGGAGATATATTAGGTAAAAGCGGTTCACGCGGGTGTCGTCACCAAGTCCGGACGATGGCTGCGGAATGCGACAAATAAAATTTTATGGAGAACTGGAAAAATGGACAAAGCTAAAAAATCTGAGATCATCAAGAAGTATGCCCGCAAAGAGGGCGATACCGGATCCCCCGAAGTTCAGATTGCTGTTCTGAGCGCTCGCATCAGCGAACTGACCGAGCACCTGCGCAGCAACAAAAAAGATAACAGCACCCGCCGCGGTCTGCTCGCGATGGTTGCCCTGCGTAAACGCCTTCTGGCTTATCTGGAACGCGAAAACGTGGAACGTTATCTTTCCCTTACTACCGAACTCGGCATCCGCCGTGCTTCCAAGTAAGTAAAAAAAGATATCAGGTTGTGCAGCAGCAACTTTAAAACTGCTGCAACGCGGAGAGGTGGCTGAGTGGCCGAAAGCAACAGTTTGCTAAACTGTCGTACGGGAAACCGTACCGCGGGTTCGAATCCCGCCCTCTCCGCCATTTTTTTGCCTTGATTTCAAGGCAAAAAAACATGAAGCCTGAAAAGGCTTCGCTTCATACCGCATCTGCGGTGCTTCATATTTTGCGGCAATGCCGCAAAATGCTTCATACGCCGACAGGCGTGCTTCACCCAATCCAGACCAGCCTTTTCAGATGAAGCAGCTCCCGTCTTCATTTCATTACGCCGCGGCAAGCCATTTCATTCCGCTATGAAGCATTTTCCGTTTCACTCCAAATATGAAGCATTCGCTTCGCTCATATGATGTAAAAATGAAAAATGAGCGTTTCAGTTTGCAATAATTGGTGCCATTCCATACAAACAACTATTCACTATATACTTACAGTTAAATTATTCCATTTTTTGTCTTCCCGGACGCAATAATTTGCCCGCTACTGTCAACTCAAAACCGAAGGTTTTCTTCCTTGCCACGGCGTAATGCGATGAAGCCGGGACATCTTCACCAACTCCAGAGAAGACTTACTTGCTTGTCCACCGTAGCCTTGTGCGAAGGTGGATGAAGTCGCTCCCTTTGGTCGCTTGTGAAGAGGTCGGCTTACGCCGCCCGTGAAGTTGCCGCCTGTCGGCGGGTGGATGTGTTTCTTTTTACTGCGCTTCGCTTACACGGCGGCAAGCCGCCTTGATTTTTCTTTTATCAATGCTATATTATTTCCCATACCATCAATTCCAAGGGGAATAATAATATGAAAAAAATCATGGTTTGCGGACATCGCGGATTTCCGGCAAAATATCCGCAGAATACGCTGCCCTCTTTCGCCGGAGCCATCGCCGCCGGATGCGACCGCATCGAATATGACCTGCACTGGACCGCCGACAAACATCTGGTGGTCTGCCATAACGCCACCGTGGATGACACTTCCAACGGCAGCGGCAGAATCGACGGGATGACCTTTGCCGAACTGCGCAAACTTGATTTCGGCAGCTGGAAAAGTGCGGAGTTTGCCAACACGCAAATCCCGGAATATTGCGAACTGCTTGAATTGACCACCGCCCGCGCGCCGGAACTCTTTCACCTGGTTGAATTGAAAGTCAACTCCATCGACTACGCCGAAGCGGCACTCGCCGAGCTTGCCCGTTTCAATATGGCGGGCAAATTCACCCTTGTCAGCTTCCATCTTGATATGCTCCGCGAACTTAAATCGCGCCATCCGGAAATTTTGATCCACGGCAATCCGCGCACCACGATCAAGGAGTTTGATTACGAAGAGTACCGCATTTTCGATTCAGTCGGGGTTCGTTTCGACAACCTCACCGCTGAAATCGTCGCCGGATTCCACTCGGTCGATACCCTGGTCGATGCGTGGCCGGTCGATACCGCCGAAGAGTTCCAAAAACAACTCGCCAACGATATCGACAGTGTCACCACCAACGATCCGGAAACCATCATCGCCGAGCTTAAAAAAATGCGCTGAAAAGCGGAGTATTTTTTGCTCCCGTTGGTCGCAAATGATTGATAATAATTTTTTTAAGAAGAAATTGGTTATGAAAAAGCTTATGGTGTTTTCGGCATTGTGTCTGAGCTTGAATCTCTTTGCCCACTTTCCGGTCAAAGTCGATACAGATATCAGCAAAGGTTTGATCTCCAATGTTGACTTCGCCCCGCTGCAGCTCGGAGTCGGCGTGTTTGATAAATTTCAACTCTACGACGGCAGAGTAAACACCTTTATCTCCTTTGCGCTGCTGGGAGTTATGCAAAAATCGGCGGCGATCTCCTTTGCGCCCGTCAACGGCGTAAAAGAGAACTATTTTTTGCAATGCGGCGCCCTCTCATCCATCACCGAAAACAATTATGTCCTCTCGTTCGGGTTGATCAATCTGGCGGAAAACAACTACGGACTTCAACTGGGCTTCGGCAATCTTGCGACAGAATATTCCACCGTCCAGATCGGCGCCGTCAACACCGGCTCACTGGTTCAATTTGGAATAGTCAATGGGTTCGGCAAAATCCAGTTCGGCTTATTGAACTACAATCCGGATGCGTGGATAAAGTGGATGCCGTTCTTCAATTTTTCGGTAAAAAACGCTGAATAATTTTGCCTTTTTTCCGTCATAAGTCCTTGATTTGCTTTTTTTTTCGCAGGAGACTTGCAAACACGTTTCTTTGATGATATATTAGGATTGTCCGCAGGATTTTTACATAATACGGGAGGCATCATGCAGATTTTCGTTACAGCAATTTTGTTGGTATTTGCCGGAATTGCGCTGTCGGCATTTATGGCAGGCGGAGCGGAAAAAAGAAAAGCCGCCCTGCTCTGGAGCATTTCCGGAGCGGCGTTGTCACTGCTGGCAGGGGGATTTGCATTTTTTCAGAAAAACGCGCTCAAAGAACTCGCATTCAAACGCCTTGATCTACCGCAGGAGTTGCCTGCGGCGCTGAATTTGAATATCAATATCCCGAACACGCTTATGGCAGCGGTCGGCTTGATGGCTTTCCTCTCCGGGGTCATATTGTTTCTGTGGATCTTCAACTGCCGCAAAAACAGTTCCAAATGGTACTTCGCCGCGTTGTGGAGCGCGGGGCTTGCGTGTTTTACTGGTCACATCCTCTTTATGCCGGCAACTTACGGCATCAGCACAGTTCTGGTGCTGGCGGGCTTGGATACAGAGTCCGACAAAGAAGTAGTTTTGATCTGGTTCTCCTGGCAAGGCGTTACCCTTTTGACCGCGCTTATCTGGAGTTGGCACACCTTGAAAACTGCCAGACACTCATGGAAAAATATTCTGATTTTTGCCGGAAGCTTCACGGTACTCTCTTCAATTCTCTGGCTTTCGGCGTGGGGTTGCGGTACATGGGCGAAAAATGCGATGACAGAGAAAGCTGAAGCTTACAATATTACGCCGTTTACGGTTGAAAACGATCCACCGGAACGGCAGCCACTTTCCGATATGAATTTTTACACCAGACACGCGAAATACAATCCGCCGCGCTCCGGCAGATATGATTGGAGCAAAGAGACAATTCCGGCAGATGAAAAAGAGTACACCATGAAATTTTTCACCTCGCCGGAATTGGAAGCGCACCTGGAAAATTTGAAAAAGAGCTGCAGCTTGATCGCCCGCAAAGATATTCTGTACCTCTCTGCGCTGCAGGACTTCCGTTCGCTGGTGCGCCACAGAGCAGATATAGCCGAACTCTATATGCGTACCGGACAAAAGGACAAAGCGATGGCGGAATTTTTGAAATATCCGGAACTGGAAACTCTGGTTCCCGCCGACACTCCCCATTTGATTTGTGAACTTGTGCGCACTGCCGCCCGCCATATCTGGTCAGAAGCCCTCTACTACTGCGGCCCGGAAGAGAAAATTTATCTGCCGCATTACCGCAAACTTCTCAAGTGGAGCGAGTCGTGGCGGGTGCATTTGCCTTGCGAAGCGGGTTTCCACTTGAATCCACCCGCGCCAAAACTGGGCAAAATCGCAAAGTTTTTCTTTTCGCCGTATGCCAATGCGCTGCAATACCGCCGTTTTTCCGATGCCGTGAATATGATCCCGGAATTGGAAAAGTTGGAACAACAGGAAGTTATTGCAGGAAATTCCATGTACGCCAATGCCGCCAAACGCCAGAAAATGGGCATCATCAAAGGGCGCATCGCACTTGCCTTGAAACTCTACAAGGTCGAACACGGCAGGCTTCCGCAGAAACTGTCTGAACTCGTGCCGGAATACCTGCCAAAAGAATATGTTTCACCTTCTGACGGCAAAAAGTTCACCACCCCGGAGGAGTTGTTTAAATGAAAAAGTTTCTTTCCAAGCTGTTGTTCCGGGATGCCCCCGGCAAACTTGCGGATGATTTACCGAGCCCCGTCGATCCGGTAAGCGGCAAACCGATGGAATATTTTCACGGTGATGTGGTAATCGAAAAGGAGATTTTCCAGTCTGGTAAAAACCAGTTGGATAAGAAAGAGTTTACCATCCACGCCCGTGAAGTGATTTTCCCATCGGAAGAAAAAGGCGTTGAGAGAAAATCGGTAATAATTCCTGACCGGAGAATAATATGAAAAAAGCAATGGTGATTTTATCGGTACTGCTTGTCGCTTTTTTAATTTTTGGAGCGTTAAGCAGAAGCAAGCCAAAGCTGAGCAGAAAAACAGCTTCTTCATACCATGACCAACAGCTTGCCGAAGGTTTTACTCATGTTAAATTGCTCGTGCCGCCAGATAAAAAATTTTGCAGTCTGGTCATCGCCGAGCACAATCACTCCGGAAAATTAATGAACTGGGGCGTAAGTTATCTGCCCGGAAGACAGAAATTTAAAGTGGAAATCCGGAAAAAAGGAGAACCCAGACAAAAACATTCCGCAACACCGCTTGCAAACTTGGGTGTAAACTGCCCGCCGCAAGCCCGGGAATTTCCCGGCAATATCGACTTATATGTAAAAATCATCCCCGGCGGTTATCATATCAGAAGCGAGATATTCGGCACATCCGGCACCCACCTCCCCAACAGAAACTATTATCTTATCAGCGACACCGTAAAACCGGGTGAGTTCGTATTTAAATCATCAGTTCTTGGACAGAACATCCTTTCTGCCGATAATAAGAATTTGGCTCCGAACGAAACCGGTATCATATTTTTACTGCTCGAGAAACCGGAAGATGCGGCAAAATTATCAGAAATGATAAAATGCACGTTTATGAAAAAAAAGAAAAATCAAAACTTGTAAATCTTTGCAACCGGTGATACATTACAGGGAATGAACAGTATTCCCAAACTACCCGGCACAGACACTGAACGGAGTATTTTTGATGAACAATGATAAATGGAAATTTGCCGAACCTGATCCCAACGAAAAATCGGCAGCCCAAAAAGAACGCGAAGGTATGATCGTCCTGCTGATCCTCGGCGTAATCCTTTTCGCCGGCGGTTTTTACTTCGCTTATAAAATCGGCGTGTTTGACCTCGACAGCTTCTGGGGGTTGGATCCCCAAAAAGCTCGCTACTGGAGCAAGCGGCAACAAGTAAGTGAATATTCATTCTTTTTCCACGCCCCGTGGATGGCGGGGCTGTGGATGATAGGAGCCGCAGTAAAATCGTTTTTAAAAAATTTCCGTAAATAGATTTTTATATGAAAAATTTGATTTTTATGCTGTCAGTTTTGGCTGGTGTATTGATGTTTTCCGGCTGCAAACAGGAAGTCAAAAAGCTCAACGCCGTACCAAGATTTTTTGCGGCGGAAGGCTTCAAAAAAATAACCGTCACCATTCCCCGGGAATGCCAATACAACCATCTTGCTCTCGTCGCGGTGGACAGCACCGGCAATGTCAATCGCTGTGCATCAGCTGACATCAAGAGTTCCCGCTTGTCCGGAGATATCGTCTGCCACGTCAAACTCAATCCCGATGGTTTCATTCTTGATTTGAACAATCTCTGTGAAATCAAAGCCGTCAACTACCGGAAGTTGAAAAGTTTTCAGCTGGCGCAGGGGAGCGTTGAATACGGTGAATTTTTCCTCAAAGGGACGACCCGAAAAGATACCGCCATAACGCCGGATTTTCAAAACCTTGCCGCCAGCGAAATAGGTTTTGCCATAGTTCCCGTTCTCTGGCTGGAGTCGACTCCCGTCCCGGACTACTGCTACCCCGACTCCATCGGCTTTATCCGCCGGAAACATCAAGCCGGCAGGCTATGATATCCGGTTTTTCAGCTGTTCGTTGAAAAGTTCGGAACCGCCGATGACCAGTGCCGGAAGGAGAAAAATTGCCGCGGCGGGAATCGAAAGCAACAAATATGCGGCCGTTCCGAATCCCATCACCAGCGCACGCCGTTGCGAACAGAGCTGTTGAAGTTCCGCAAGAGAAACGCCATTATTCTGGGCGCTGCAAATCATATAGGATACCCCGAAACAGTACCCCATTGCCGCGATCAGTACGATTTGTCCGGCGATTGGGAAAAACAAGCTTACAATAAAAAGCAGACAAAAAATAATTACCACCCGGATGCCCCAGAACAAAGAGTTCAAAGCATATTTGAAATTTCCGGCAAAGGTCATCTTGCAGGGAACGATACCGAAACGCCGGTTTTCATAGTGTTGTGTCAATGCATCAAAAAACAATCCGCCGAAAAATTCATAAAATGTGCCGATCGATGTGGAGAGGAAAAAAACAAAAAAGAGGACGGAAAATATCACCACCCCGCTATTGAGTACAGCTCCCACCCACGCCAGCCAATCCGGCAGTTGTCCGGTAAGCGCGGTCAATTTTCCGGAAACGAAACCGGAAAGAGAATAAACCCCGAAAATCGCCAACGCATAAAAGATTAGCATCAACCCCAGCGGGATGACGGCAAATTTCCACAGTTTATTATCGCTGTAAAATGCCCGCCCGCCTTTTAAGATATACGTCACACCAAGTAAAAAATCGCGGATCATAAATCTTCTATTGCCTCAAGCTTTCTGTTTTTATCGTACAAATTCCGGTAACACAATCGTTTTACTGATATGCAAATAATGTAACACCGTCAAAGGCAAAATTCAAGTCCCGCACTACCAACCGCCAAGAGAACTATCCACGCAAATTTGCCAAAAAGAAACCCTCTTGAGATTTCTCTCAAGAGGGCTAATATTGGTACACCCAAAGGGACTTGAACCCCTAACCTTCTGGTACGTAGCCAGACGCTCTATCCAATTGAGCTATGGGTGCTTGCTCTTATCTTGTGACTATGTGTATAATATACACCAGATATAGTCTTTTGTCAAGCAGCAATTCGAAAATTTTTCGAAAAATTATCGCTTGCTGAACTGGAACCGACGACGAGCACCCGGCTGACCGGATTTCTTACGTTCTTTGACGCGCGCATCGCGGGTAACCATACCGGCAGCTTTCAGCGCCGGACGGAGAGTTTCATCATAAGCCATCAGAGCGCGGGCGATACCATGACGCAGAGCACCGGCCTGACCGGCAATACCGCCGCCGTCCAGATTGGCGAAGATATCAAACTTACCGACAGTATCGCAAGCAGCGAAAACCTGATTGACATAACCGCAGAGGGCGTCACCGGTGAAATATTCAGCCATCGGCTTGCCGTTGACAACGACGTTTCCGGCACCCGGGATCAGACGGACGCGGGCGACAGCACATTTACGACGGCCAGTAGCCAACACAAAATCATTCTTCTTAGACATAGCTTACTTCTCCAAATTGACTTTGACCGGCTGCTGCGCGGTGTGCGGATGTTCGGCACCGGCATAGACTTTCAGTTTAGCGAACTGCGCGCGGCCCAGACGGCCGTGCGGCATCATACCCCAAACGGCATCCTTGATCAGGCGTTCCGGATGGGAAGCGCGGATCTGAGCGGCGGTGTAGTTCTTGAGACCGCTGCTGTAGCCGGAGTAATCGGAATAGATCTTGCGTTCTTCTTTGTGACCGGTGAAGACAGCCTTTTCAGCGTTGATGACGATAACGAAAGCACCGGTGTCGATGTGCGGAGTATAGGTCGGTTTATCTTTGCCGCGCAGAGCGTTGGCGATGCGGACAGCGAGACGGCCGACCGGCATTTCGGAGGCGTCGAACAGCAGATATTCCCGCTGGATTTCGCCGACTTTTGCCAGATAAGTTTTCATTTTTTCTTTTTCCAATTGAATAAATGTTACTTCCAATTCAAAACTTCCCGCTTCATCCTGAACATCTTTTCGCGCCCTTACTTCGCACCGGGCATCGAAAGTCTCTTTCAGGACTGCTGCGAACTGTATTTCACCTCTCAAGCGGCTTTTCTGCATCCGGCGCGATGATCGGGGGCGCACAAACACAAAGCAACCTCTTTCAAAATGAAAGTTCTATAAAATATCACCATTTTCATAAAAAGTCAAATTACATCCGCAAAAAACCGGAATTTTTTTCTGCTTTTTCTCCTTTCAGCAGTGATTACTGAATTTTTTCCGCTTCTTTGCTTGATTTTCGCCGTTGCCGTGTTATCTTATCATACACTCGTGTTATATATAACATAAGGACATATTACTATGAATAACTTTGAATTCGGTTTTGCAAGAGAAGACATCACCCCCAATGCAGGACTGCTCCTGGCGGGCTACTTCAATCTCCGCCCCAACCGCGGCGCTTACGACCGCCTTTCCGTCAAAGCCGCCGCCTTCCGCAACGGCGACGAATGCACCGCCATCGTCTCCTTTGACCTCTGCCTCTTCGGTGCCTCTTTCGTCAACGAACTCGACGCTATGCTCGCCGCCGAAAACTCACCTCTCGCAGGAAAAGTTCTCTACTGCGCCACCCACACCCACACCGGCCCATACATCACCAGCTTCTTCGGTCAGGATCCCGACCTCGACTACGTTGCTTCAGTGAAAGCCAAAGCGGTTGCCGCGCTCAAAAACGCCTATGCTTCTCTCGCTCCGGCAGAGCTTTACATCGCCGACACCGAATGCACCACGCTCTCTTTCAACCGCCGCTACATTATGAAAAACGGCAAAACTCTCACCAACCCCGGTAAACTCAATGCCGATATCGCCCGTCCTGAAGGCGGTACCGATCCCAAAATCATTATGATCCAGATCAATCAGTACGGACGCCCCGCACTGCTCCTTGCCAACATCTCCAACCACACCGACACCATCGGCGGCGACATCGTTTCCGCCGACTGGCCCGGTCGTATGGAAGCGGAGATCCAGCACGATTTCGGTTATGACATCCCTGTTATGACCATCATCGCTCCGCAGGGCAATATCAACCACTTCGACATCTCCACCCCCGCCAACCAGACCAGCTACGATGAAGCCAAACGCATCGGAAAAGGCTATGCCAACGCCATTCTTTCTGCGCTCTACCGTCTGCACAAAGTTGACGATACCGCCATCACCGTCAAACGTTCCACCTTTGAAGCGCCCTACTTGCAGCTCACCGACGAAGAATACGCCGAAGCCAAGCGCGTCTACGAAGAAAACAAAGATGCCGTTATGGAAGCAGGCCGCGACCTCACCAGCGAAGATATCGCCCGCGGCGTTCCCGCCGTCAAAAAGCTCTTCGCCGAAAAAGCTATCCAATGCCGCGAAAATCCCATCCCCGGCAAGCGCATTGAACACCAGATCGCCATCACCTTCGGCACCGAACTTGCGTTCGTTTCCCTCCCCGCCGAACCATTTGTCGAGATCGGTTACGCCATCCGTCAGGCTTCCAAATATCCCTATACCGTTATCGCCGCGCTCGGCATGGGTGAAATCGGTTATGTCGGACTTGCACAGCACTACGGCAACGGCGGCTACGAAACCAGTCCCTCCCGCGGCCTTGCCGACCGCACAGTCGGCGACACTATGATCGCAGGAGCGGTCGCGCTTTTAAAGTGAACGTAATTCGTGAACTGTGAGCGGCGGTTTGTCCACTCCGCCGGAAAAAACAGGACAAAAAAAAATCCCCGGATCAAACCGGGGATTTTTTTGTGTTCAGCAACCGCCCTGCATAAACAGCCATACGGTATAGCCGACATAAACCAGCAGCAATATTCCGCCTTCGACGCGGGAAACCTTTTTGCCGGTCTTCATCATAAGCCACAATACCGGAACCAGCGCCAGCATTATGCCGAGGTCAACCATTTTGATATTGGGCGCGTGCAGATCGCTCACCATCGGCGCAATACCCATAATGACCAGAATATTGAAGATATTGGAACCGACCACGTTGCCGACCGCGATATCGCGTTCGCCTTTGATGACTGCGACCACGCTGGTCGCCAATTCCGGCAAGCTGGTTCCGAGCGCAACGATCGTCAAACCGATCACCGCCTGCGAAACCCCCATTGCCAAAGCAAAATAAATCGCACTGGCGACAAAGCACTTCGCACCGATGACCAATCCGGCAAGACCGCCGACAACCATGATCAATGCCAGCCACACCGGACAGGGCTTGTCTCCGCCCTCTTCATCTGCGGCAGCGGCAAGTTCACCGCCTCCGGACTTCTTGTCCTGATAGAAGCTCCAGAAGCAGTAGGCGAGCAATATACACACCATCACCGCGCCCTGCCAGAAATTCAATCCGCGATTTGCCTTGTCCGCAAGGGTGAACGGACCGTCAAGGAAGTAAAACAAGATAAAAAGCAACGATGCTCCAAGCAGCAGCGGCATATCAAGTTTGAAGAGTTTCTCATTGGTGGCGATCGGCTTGAGCAATGCACACAAACCGAGGATCAATGCCACGTTACAGATATTTGAACCGACCACGTTGCCGACAGCGATATCACCGGTATTGCTCAATGCCGCCTGGATACTCACCACCAACTCCGGTGCGCTGGTTCCGAATGCGACCAATGTAAGTCCGATTAACAGCGGGGAAACCCCCAATTTTTTAGCGATGGAAACACCGCCTCTGATCAGATATTCCGCTCCGAAATAGAGCAACGCCACCCCGGCAATGCCGAGTCCGATATTTTTCAACAATTCCATTTTATTCTCCAAAGGGTAAATTATTTGCAATTCAAGCGGCCGCCGGCGAGCACCAGTTCGATATCACGCGCTGAAAGCGGATGGTTGAACTTGACTTTGATCTCGCTTCCGTCAGCTTTGCGGATGATACCTTCAACACTCTTGCCGACCGCAAGCTGTCCGCGGATGCCGGGAATGATCAAAGCATCTTTTTCTTCGATCTTTTCATAATCGGCGGCATCGGCGAAAATCAGCGGCAGAATACCGAAGTTGACCAGGTTGGCGCGGTGGATACGTTCGATCGCCAGCGCGGCGACAACTTTCACGCCCAGATACATCGGACAGATGGCGGCGTGTTCCCGGCTGGAACCCTGACCGTAGCTGTCGCGGCCGATGATGACACCGGCTTTTCCGGCATCGCGCACGGCGGCGGCGCGTTCGGCAAAACTGGGCTTGCCGGCTTCGGTGAAGCACTCAAACACCACCTTGCTGTACGCGGGGATATTGCTGCGCAGTTTCAAATGGACACCGGCGGGCATAATGTGGTCGGTGGTGATCTTGTCACCGACTTTGATGACCACTTCCCCGTCGATATTTTCCGGCAGCGCCTGATTGACCGGGAATTCGCCGATGGTCGGCTTGCGGATGATACCCTTTCCGGCGACCGGGAGCTGAAAGTGTTTATCGTCAGCGACATAGAATTCAGGTTCTTCAATGACCGGGAATTCCACATCGAGATCGCGCGGATCGGTAAAAACACCGGTCAATGCCGCCGCAACAGCGGTTTCCGGGCTGACGAGATAGGATTGATCGCCCTTGGTTCCGGAACGTCCGGCAAAGTTGCGGTTGAAGGTACGGACGGTGATCGTATCATCCGCCGGGCTCTGGCCCTGACCGATGCACGGTCCGCAGCCGACTTCCAGAATACGCGCTCCGGCGGCGACCAGATCTCCGAGAAGACCTTCGTTGCAGAGCATTTCAAGCACCGGACGGCTGCCGGGAGCGATGCCGAGGGTCACATCCGGATGGATGGTGCGGCCTTTAAGAGCCTTGGCGACCAGCGCAAGGTCGCGGTAACCGCCGTTGGTACAGCTGCCGACCAACACCTGACCGACCTTTTTACCGGCAAGTTCGCGGACAGTTTTGATCTGATCGGGGCTGGAGGGGCAGGCGGCAAGCGGTTCGAGGGTGTCGAGATCGATTTCGATGACTTCATCATATTCGGCATCGCTGTCCGCTTCAAACGGAGCATAATCCGCTTCGCGGCACTGGCGGCGCAGAAATTCGCGGGTACGTTCATCGGAGGGGAACAAACTGGTGGTCACACCGAGTTCAGCACCCATATTGGTGATGGTGGCACGCTGGGGAACACTCAAGTCAGCCACGCCGGGACCGAAATATTCCACGATGGAACCGACATTGCCTTTGGTGGTCATAATGGACAGAAGTTTCAGAATAACATCTTTTGCCGCCACCCACGGACGGAGTTTGCCGGAGAGCTTAACGCCGACGACCTTGGGATAAGGAATATTGAACGGCTGACCGGACATCGCCAGAGCCACGTCCAAACCGCCCGCGCCGATGGCGATCATACCGATACCGCCGCCGGTCGGAGTGTGGGAATCAGAACCGATCAGAGTTTTGCCGGGTTTGCCGAAGCGTTCCAAATGCAGCTGGTGGCAGATACCATTGCCCGGAGGGGAGAAAACCACACCTTTTTCAGCGGCGACGGTCTGCAGATAGAGGTGGTCGTTGCGGTTTTCCGGACCGTTCTGCATCATATTGTGGTCGACATAGGAGACCGAAAGCTCGGTCGCCACGCCGGGGGTATTCATCGCTTCAAGTTCCAGATACGCCATCGTTCCGGTGGCATCCTGCGTCAAGGTCTGATCGATGCGGATCGCAACCTGTTCGCCGGGAACCGGATTGCCGCTGACCATATGCGCGGAAATAATCTTTTGTGCAAGTGTACCGTGTGCCATAAATATCAACTCCTGTCAAATTATAGTAAATTACAATATTTATACATCTAATATAGCACAAAACAGCACATTTTACAAGCAAAAAAGAAAAATAACCAAAAAGTTATCTTGTTTTTTTCAGCTTTCGCCACTTGCAATAAACGCAGTAAGTTTGGGGGTGAACATCCGCCGCGAAGCGGCTGCCTCACGCCTGCCCGGCGACAGGCGCAAAACTCCAGCGACACCATTTCCAAACCACGCCGTTTCCAGTCGGCGGATGTATCGCGCGGCAAGGTCGAAGTCAAATCAAGGCGACACCAAGGGATCCGTCTTCGCTAAAGCTACGCCGGGACAAGGTGTACTTACTCGACTGCTTGTCACGGCGTAATGTAATGAAGCCGGAAGCCGACGACCGCCGATTTGACTAGAGATTGCCCGCGAGACGCCGCCGCACCTCATCCGCGATTATACCGTTATCTTCCGGCGGACGCCGCCGCACCTCATTTTGTTAATACCGCAACAGTTTCAAAATGCGCTGTTCGCGGGAACATATCCAGAAGTCCGGCAGCTTCGAGACGCCATCGGGCTTTTTTGAATTGGAGCAAATCGCGACGCAGAGTATCAGCGGCGCAGGAGATGTAGATGATCTTTGCGGGGTTTGCCGCAAGGATATTGTTCAAGGTCACGCCGGACAAACCGGTGCGGGGCGGGTCAACCAAGAGACAGCAATCGGAGATATCGCCGGATTTTTTCAACTCTTTTCCGGCATCACCGGCGAAGAATTTACAGCGCTTGTCAAGGTTGTGTTTTTTCGCGTTCCAGCGGGCGGCTTTGATGGCGGCGGGATTGAGTTCGATACCGACAGAGGTCAGATCCGGGATCGCCGCGGCGGCGGCAAGAGAAAAGACACCGACACCGCAGTAAAGTTCAACAAGTCTGTTCAAGCCGGATTTGGCAATGAAGTCAACCACGCGGCGCACAAGTTCAGAGGCGACATCGATATTGGTTTGGAAAAATCCGTCCAGCGGAACTTTGAATTCGCCTGCATCGGGGAGAGTTTCGGTCAGCCACGGAGTGGCGCGGCCGCAAGTTTTGCCGTAAAAAGATTTGACCCCGTCAAGTTGAGTATGGCGCCAGCAGACCGTTTCAGATGCCGCCGGAACGGGGGTCTCTTTCACCGCCTGCGCAATATCGGTGTCGGCAAGGATGCAGGAGTCGATCTTTATCAGGGAAACATTGTCACGCGCAACCATAGCAAAACTGCTGCCGTCGCTGCGCAATTTCAGTTTGTTGCGGTAAAAATTCTGCGCAGGTGAAGCAAAGGGCGGCAGAAGCACGCCGTCGCCGAGAAGATCGTCACGGGTGAGAAAATCGCTCAACTGGCGCTGTTTGGCTTCGAGTTCAGCTTCGTATGTGCAGTGCATATAGGCACAGCCGGGGCAGTCAGAATCGCGGTAAAAACGGCAGAGAGGTTCGATACGCGCCAAAGAAGCGGTAACAACTTTGACGATTCTGGCGCGGGCGAAGCTGTTCTTCTCCTGAACGATCTCAACTTCAAGCTCTTCGCCGGGCAAGCCGCCGGGGACAAAGCAAACCTTGCCGGACGCCAAACGTCCGACCGCTTCGCCCCCGTAGGCTATGGAGTCTGTGCGGAGCGGGAAAACACTCACTTGTCGCGGCTCCCGGGGGCGTCCGCCATAACATCCTGACCGAGATCGACCACGCCGCTGTAAGCGGGGGCTTTCGGCTGCTGCTGAGCAGGTTTTTTATTTTCGTTAAGCAGCTGGGTGGCGGTTTTGTAACCGGCAGATGAGGGCAGAGAGAAATCTACTCCCAGACGGGCGGGTTCACCGCCGACGCGGCGGACACGACCGGTTTTCGCATCGCGGAACAGGCCCGGAATGGAATCGGATATCCGCCAGTAGGTGCTTTCAAGGCGTTCACCGGCGGCGTTGAATGCCAGATAGTGGAAGACGCGGGCGGAGATGGGCAGCAGAATATGCAGACGGCTCAAGTGGTCAACTTCCGCCTGGAACTTTTCAAATCCGAAAACCTGTCCGATACGGGAAACGCAGAAGACGTGCTTATTGTCTTCGACAAAGAGGTAATAGGACAGATCGCCTTTGGTTTTAAGTTCGCGCACGGAATAGGTGCGTTCTTCATATTTGCCGTTCTTTTTTTCGCTCAAATCAGGCAAGCCGACCGTATGTTTCCACACCACGTGGCCGCGCTCGATCTCAAAGAAGGCATCCTGACTGCGGAACTCATTGCGCAACTGATTGTGCGACACATAAGCGTGGACACGGTAAGAACCGCAGGCGGAAATGTCATAATAGGTGTCCAAGCGGAAGATCAACCGGCGGACTTCACCGGGTTGAAGAAGGAGACCGGTGACCGAGATTTCAGCATTTTTACGCTTGACAGCGAGGCGGTTTTTGGAATCGCGAATGTCAAACATAAGAAATCCCTGCAATTCAGGGTCGGTGCCGAAAAGCAGCGGACGGCCGGAGTTGTTACGCATAGTGACACAGGCAAGGATCCGCTCATACTGCATATACACACGGCGGTTCAAGGTGACATCAATACCGACCCGGGCGCTGAGGACAGTCCCGCAGACAAGCAATAACAATACCGCAAAACGTTTGATATGATTTTTCATACAGCATCCTTTCCAGTTAAGTTAATTATTCCTGTTCAATTCATTGTGAATATATTCTGCAACAGCATCAATATCAATATCGTGACAGAGGACGTGATCAAGCGGACATTGCCGTTTGAGGCATCCGATACAGGGAAGATCGTCCCGCTGAAAAACTTTCGTCTTATCGCCCCACGGTCCGGTCAACCCGGGTTCAGTTGGTCCATAGAAGCCGAAAACCGGAATATTCAATGCGGCGGCGGCGTGGAGCGGACCGGAATCGTTGCCGATGGCACCACATGATGAGCGCAAAAGCTCAAAGAGTGAAGCCAGCGTGGTTTTTCCGGCAAGATTTATTACCCCCTCACCGATGGCATCAGCGAGCAGCGCTTCGGATGACGCTCCGGCGGCAATGAATTCAAGCTCCGGCATTTTTTCTTTCAACTTGCGCACAAGTGAAGCAAAAAATCCGGTGGGGAAACGTTTGCTCTCCCAACGCGTTCCCGGGAGCAGAACCATATATTTTTTTGGCAGTTCAGGCAAACCTGCACGACCGGAAGCTGATACCGGCAGGGGAAACATTTCAACCTTGCCGGATGACGGCAGATCACACAATGCTTCAGCGAGCAGCACGTTTCGTTTGACAGCGTGGCTCAAGGGAACGGCGATCTTACGATTATAAAAGAGTGCCGCCGTCTTTTCGCGGGGCGCGGCAAATCCAGCCCGCACCTTTCCGCGGCTGAAAAACGTACACAATCCGCTCCGGAACAGACCTTGAAAATCAACGATCAAATCATATTTTTCCCGGCGCAGTTCGGAAAGCAGCTTGGAAAAGGCGGGAAAAAAGGTGGAAAGTTTACCCAGTTTGCGGCGTTCAAAAATGATGGTTCTATTGACCGGAAACGGGGAAAACTCCAGCAGAGAAACAAATTCCGGGTTGACGACAAAATCCAGAAGTGCATCCGGATATTGCCGTTTCAGCAACCCCAAAGCAGGAAACAAATGGACGATATCGCCGAAACTGCTGGGTTTGATGACCAGGATCCGCCGTACCATTTCCATCAGCGTCCGAGAGAGAGGCGCAACGCGAGACGTTCAGGCAGACCCGCTTCCAGAATTTTCCGCTGCGCCGTTGCGATATCGTAGGGAACCCGGCACCGGCTGACCGTCTGGGCATCGGTATCGTAAATAGCAAAACTTGCCCGGGGATCACCGTTTCGCGGCTGACCGATACTGCCGATATTGAAGAGATATTTATGACCTCTTTCAAGCTTGACCGTGATCATATCGGCGGCCTGAAACATCGCTTCATTATCTTCATCTTCGTCGATTTTCTCTCCCCATTCGGGAATTTCTTCAACCGCGCGGCGGGTGCTGTTGGCAAAAGGTATCTTGTCAAATGCCACCGGCACGTGGGAGTGACCGCAGAAAGAGACCGGCTTGATCTGATATGACAAGTGAGCAGTTGCGTGCTGGGCATCGAAAATGTAGCCCCAGTTTTCGGGGGTGTCAAGCGTGGCGTGCACCGCCGTGGCATTGCATTCAGCAATGACCGATTTATAAGGAAGGCTGTCAAGCCACTCCAGATCCTCTTCGCTCAACTGTTCATGGGTCCACTGGATAGCGATTTTCGCATTGACATTGAAACCGGAATTTTCCATATTGTTACGGATGGCATAATCATCGTGGTTTCCGCGAACGGCGGCAACAGGGTTCAAATTGCGGACGATCTCGATACAGCGCACCGGATCAGCGTTGTAACCAACGACATCACCGAGCAAAATATACTTATCCACCCCCACAGCAGAACACAATCTCAACACAGCTTGAAGTGCTTCAAGATTACCATGAATGTCACTCAGCACCGCATACTTCGGCATTGCAACTTACTCCAAAAATTTTTTTACTGCAAACTCTAAAAAAAATTATCCGCAGTAAGCGTGTTTTTACACACACTTGCTGCGCAGCGGAACATTCCAGACGCTGTAAGCCGGATTCCGTACCGTTTCGCAACGGCGGCAATCATCTGTCTCATGCGACCAGAACCCGGGACTCGTAACGCCGCGAGCAACGGCTCGTCCCCTATTTGGTCTTGCTGCGGGAGGAGTTTACCATGCGGCGGAACTCTCATTACCGCCCGGTGGGCTCTTACCCCACCCTTTCACCCTTACCGGTTGAAAACAACCGGCGGTCTGCTCTCTGTTGCACTGGTCTTTCCGCAGAATATCGTCTGCGGCACCCCTCTTTTCAAAGGGGCTCCCCGCTCTGTGCAGTCCGGACTTTCCTCAATACGGAAAAAAATTTTCCATACCGCGATTGCCCGCGTCTAAAACGTTCCGATATAATATAAACACTTTTTTGTGATTATGCAAGAACAAAACAAGTTTTTTTTTCAAAAATTAACTGTTTGCACCGCCGTTATTTAAACAATCTGTCGATATGCTTCTGCTCAGGTGCGCGGGTAAGCTGAGAAACCACCACCAGAACGATCACCGACAGCGGCAATGCATAAACAAACGGATCGACCACCGGCCACGGATGAACTTCGATCAATACATCCCGTCCGGTGAGCAAACGGCAGATCCCCAGCCACGCCGCCTCTTTTTTATGCAGGAAGAGCAAGCCGAAAACCGTGACCACGCTTCCGGTAACCACTCCCGCCCAGATCCCGGCGCGGGTGGCACGTTTCCAATAGAGTGCGGCGGCGTACGCAGGCAGAAATGCCGCTGCGCAAATACCGAAGAAGATCGCCGTTCCGCGGGCCACCACCCCCGGCGGCAGGATCATCGCAAAAATCACGCTCAAAATGATACCGAATCCGACCCCGATGCGGGAGATATTCATACTGCTCAAAGATTTGAACTTCAACTTTCCGCACAAATCGTGACCGAGCGAACTTCCGGCAACGTGGAACAGACTGGACAATGTGGACATCGCCGCCGAAAGCATAGTCAGAGAAAAGATGTACAGCACGATGGGGGGCAGCGCCTCTTTGATAAACATCGGAATGATCACGTCGGGATTGCCGCCGGCGGCTTCGATCGCCAACTGCGGAGTGCGGCTGCCGATACCCATTTCAGGGTGCATAAAAAAGACATTGGACAAGGCACCGGTCATATAGGCGGCTCCGGCAGTACACAGAATAAAGATGGAACCGACCAGCACCGCGCGGTTGAGTTCGCGGCCGCTTCTGACGGTCATAAAACGCACCGCCAGCTGCGGCTGTGCCAAAGCTCCGATACCGACGCCGAGCATCAGACTTGAGACCAATGTCCACCACCAGACCGAGTTGAATTCGGGCATAACCGTCCAGCCGCGGTGTCCGAGAGCATACTCCTGCGGCAGCCGTTCGGCGACCAAAGCAGACATAGCGGTAAGTTTTTCGTGCGCGGGAACCACACCGCCGAGCTTCACATAACACATAATGATCAAAAGCAGCATACCGCCGATCATCACCGAACCCATCAGCGCATCGACATACATAACGCCTTTCAAGCCGCCGAAGATCACATAAACCGCGACCACCGCGCCGAAAACTCCCAGCGCCCACGCATACGGAACTCCCATAACCTCCTGCAAAAAGCGCGCGCCGCTGATCAATACCACGCTGGAATAAAGCGGAATAAAGATAAATATCACTGCGGCAATAAAGTATTTCATACCATCGCTCTGAAAACGGCGGCCGATAAATTCGGGGAAGGTCTTGGCATCAAGTTCCGCGCCGATACTGCGGGTACGATGTCCGAAAAAGATAAAGGCGATCACGATACCGAAAGCGATATTCATAAAGACCAGCCACATCAGCCCCATACCGAATTGTCCGGCGACGCCGCCGAAACCGACCAATGCCGAAGTGCTGATAAACGCGGCACCGTAGCTCATTGCCATAACAAATGGATTGACGGCGCGTCCGGCGAGGAGATAATCCTGGCTGTTTTTGGTTTTACGGAAACCGCGGATACCCAGATAACCGATGACGATCGCATAAAGCGCGATAAGCCCACCGAGAACGGTGGCATTGAGATTGTAAACCGCACAGAGGGGGAGAAAATTGAAAATCGGGAGCATCATTTGTCATTCTCCCCGGAATTATTCCAATTCAATGCTCCGTAAATCACGCCGACTGCAGAAACTGCAAAACAGCCGATCACCGCCGCTGTTATCCACCAATCACCCAAACCTAACATCGATCCTCCAAAGAAATACAAGCTCTTATTGGCTATGTGCTGCAGAAAATAAAAAAACGGACGAAGTTTTTGAACTCCGTCCGTTACAACCAGACAGTTTTTACCGTTGCGGCATTACGCTTTGGTGTAGTTGCCGGTACGGATGCAAGCGGTGCACATCTTGACAGTCTTGACAGCGCCGCCTTCATTGATTTTAACATTCTGAAGATTGACTTCAAAAGTACGCTTCACGTTTTTGACGACGTGCATACCGATACCGCCGGCTTTCTTGGCAAGACCCTTACGGGTGATGCAACCGCCGTTGCCGCGGGTTTTGCCGCAGAGTGCGCAGACCTTGCTCATTGTTAGTTCCTCATATAAGTTAATGTTATTTTAAACAAAAAAAATGGTGAGTTGGCCGGGGCTCGAACCCGGGACCACCGCCTTAAAAGGGCGATGCTCTACCGACTGAGCTACCAACCCACCAGAGCAACCGTGTTATCGGTTGACAAGCACTTAAAATACCACACGATTGACATAATTGCAAGTGCTTTTTGAAAAATTTTTCATTTTTTTTCGTTTTTTGCCCTTTTCTGCCGTTTTTCCGCCGGACTTTCCGGTTTAAAATTTGCTGAAATTTTTCCGCCGCATCAAATGATCACAATTTATATGAGTATATACAAGGATGCGGCGATTTTCCTGTGCGGCACGGAATTTCGCTCTGGAATGCTGTTAAAAATTGATTTTTTATACAATATGTGCTATATTATATATTTGGAATTTTATAAGTACATTCTTATTTAGGAGCAACTGTAATGGCATCTGAATTGAAAAATAACGAGTGTGCCGTACTCAAGTTTGACGGCAAGGAGATCGAATTGCCAGTCGTTACCGGCACCGAGGGAGACAAGGCGCTGGACATCCGGACTTTGCGCAATGAAACCGGTCTGGTCACCATCGACCCCGGCTTTGTCAATACCGCCAGCTGCCGCAGTCAGATAACCTATATCGACGGCGAACGCGGCATCCTGCGCTACCGCGGCATCCCCATCGAAGAGCTGGTGAAAAAATCCTCCTTCGTCGATGTCGCCTATCTGCTGGTACATGGCACCCTCCCCACCGCCCAGGAGCGGCTGGACTTCTCCAGTATGCTCAACTTGAACAGCCTTATCCACGAAGATATGCGCCGCTTCTTCGACCACTTCCCGCAGGGTGCGCATCCGATGCACATCCTTTCGACTATGATCAATGCGATGGCGGCGTTCTATCCCAACGTGGACATCAACACCACCACCGCCAATATCGAACAGTCCTGCGCGCGTGTGATATCCATTGTCCGTACCATCGCCGCCTTTGCTTATAAAAAATCCATCGGCGAACCGCTGGTCTACCCGCGCCACGATCTTTCATATTGCGCGAACTTCCTCAATATGATGTTTGATTCTCCGGTGCGCCCCTACCACATCAGTCCGGAAACCGTCCGCTTGCTCAATGTGCTGTTCATTCTGCACGCCGACCACGAACAGAACTGCTCCACCTCCGCTGTCCGCGTCATCGGCAGCGCGCAGGTAAACCTGTACGCGACCATTTCCGCCGGTATCTCCGCGCTGTCAGGCCCCCTGCACGGCGGAGCGAACCAGGCGGTCATCGAACAGTTGAAACTCATCCATAAAGACGGTGATATCAACAAGTTCATCAATATGGCAAAGGACAAAAATTCGCCTTTCCGTCTGATGGGCTTCGGCCACCGGGTCTACAAATCCTACGATCCCCGCGCCGCCATCATCCGCAAGGAGTGCGAAAACTATCTCAACCGCATCGGTTCCACCGACCCGCTGCTTGATACCGCCAGAAAACTGGAAGAGGTCGCGCTCAAAGATCCCTACTTCGTCGAACGCTCGCTCTATCCCAACGTCGACTTCTACACCGGCATATTGTACCGCGCTATGGGCATTCCGGAAAATATGTTTACGGTGATGTTCGCGCTGGCACGTCTGCCCGGATGGGTGGCGCATTGGCGTGAAATGATCGGCGACTCCACCAAGATCGTCCGTCCGCGTCAGCTCTACATCGGCCGTACACTTCAGGAGATCGGCGACGAACTTGAATCGCGTACTTCGACCTTCCTGCTTTAACAACTGAAAATTCGGGGAAAATTATGAATAACGACGTTATCATACCGCCGACGGTAAAGGTAAATTGGAAACTCAATTTGTTTATCGTCTGGCTCTCGCAGTTTCTTGCTATGGTCGGATTCGGCTGCTGTATGCCGTTCATCCCGCTTTTGCTCAAGGAAAACCTGAACATCGCCGATGACAACATCCGCGGCGTGTATGTTTCGATCTACTATCTGGCATCTATGCTCAGTTTGTGCATCGCCACCAGCGTCTGGGGCATTCTCGCCGACCGCTTCGGCCGCAAGATTATGCTGCTGCGCGCCAGCTACGGTGCGGCGATCCTCTATCCGCTGCTGGCGTTCGCCCCCAACTTCTGGGTGCTGGCGGCGATCCGCTTTATCTGTTCCTTTTTCTCCGGAACCGTCAACCCGGCGCAAACCCTGCTCATTGCGACTACTCCCAGCGAAAAACACGGCTTTGTCCTCGGCGTTTTAAGTACGGGCGTATCCAGCGGAAATATGCTGGGCTATCTCCTTGGCGGCATCATTGTCAACCGTTACGGCTACACGACCGGCTTCCTTTCCTGCAGTGCGATCTATATGCTGAGCGGACTTCTGGTGCATATTTTCGCCAAAGATGACTTCAACGTGAAACTCGCCAAGAAGCAGCGTGCCAAATCTCCGTACAAATTCAAAGATGTCGCAACTCCGGCGGTCTTGTGGCTGCTGGTGATGTTCCTGCTCGTCGGAGTTTCCACCCGTTTGATCCAGCCGTATATGGCTGAATTGGTGGCGAAAGTCAACGGCTTCAAAAACGCCGCATACTGGACAGGTATCGTAAGTTCCGCTTCTTCTGTCGGCGGATTCTTTTCCGGTGTTGCCATCGGCTGGCTCTGCGACCGCATCGCGCCGCGCAAGATATTGCTGCCGCTGCTGGTCATCGGTGCGGCATTTACGGCGGCGATGGCATTGTCTACCAATATGACTATGCTGATCGTCACCAAATTCTTTGCGGCATTCGCAGGCGGCGGTGTCAAACCGGTGCTTCAGCTGATCTTGACCAAGATCACCCGCCCCGAACTGCGCGGAACCTACTTCGGCTGGTCGGGCAGTTTGAATACTGCCGGCGGTATCGTCTGCTCCTTCCTCGGCGGTTCGGTGATCTACCTCACTGGAGTGCGCGGCGTCTATATGGCGGCGGCATTGATTCTGGTCGTAATGATCCCGCTGCTGATCCCGATGGTTCTGGCGATCAAAAAAGAATCTGCCGCCAATTCCGATATTGCGGCATAACACATTGTAAAAAATCCGGCATCTGCCGGATTTTTTTTGCATCGGAGAGCTGTTTTTTGAAATAAAACGTTTATATTGATTTTCAGAGCAAGTGTTCAACCAACTTGAAGGAGAAAATCTTATGAACACCATCCAGGATCAGATCAACAAAATTTTACGGATGACCAAAGGCATGATAATCTTCCGTGCGATCGTCATGCTCGCCATCGGAGTTGCGATGTTTTTCGCGCCGCTGCCGACATTGTGGTGGATGACCATCGTCATCGGCGGTATCGTTATGGCTGACGGCATCATATTGTTGAGCAATGCCATTCAGAGCGACGATGAACTGCGCAGCGTGACTATCATCAATGCGATACTGATGATCATACTTGGTATATTTTCGCTCTCTGCGCCGCTGCTGATGGATATGATCTGGGTGATGCTGCTGGGTATCTGGCAATTTCTTGCCGGACTGCAGTACCTCTTCCTCAGAAGACGGGCGCGCCCGACCTTGTTCTCCCTGACCAACGGCGTACTTTCAATACTTGCGGGATTGTTCTTTATGTTCCTGCCTTTCGGCGGATTGCTGGCGGCGACATGGCTGATCGCGATCGTACTTATCGTCAGCAGCGTGATGAACTTCATCACCGCATTCAAACTGTAAAAATCTTTGGGGGAAGGGGAAAAAAGTTTTCCCATTCCCCCATTCCCCCATGCCCCCATCCCTTTTCAAAAAAAGCGGAGTATTTTGCCGCTGCGAAGTGTCGCGCCCTTCCCGTTGGTCGGGCTTGATCGGCGCGCTCCGTAACAACCGCCGTCAGGCGGAATAAATCACTACCTTGCCTGTCGTGCCGGAGGCGCGACAAAAGGCTCCCCCGCCAGCGACCCGAAATCAGGAGCGTTATCGCACAGCCGGGCGGCGGCAAACGTGCCGCTGCGAAGTGTCGCGCCCTTCCCGTTGGTCGGGCTTGATCGGCGCGCTCCGGCAAAGCGAGAACGCTCCGTGTTACTCAGAGGCTTCGCGCATCATATCACGGAATTCTTCGCGGGAAAGCTCGGAAAGGTGTTTGCCTTTTCTGGCAAGTTTTTCATTGAACTTTATAGTCGTTTCGGTCATGCGTTCGTGGGTTTCCTCGCTGCCGCCGACCAGACAGAAGTTGTCACCTTTGGTAATGCGGCGCTGACCGTCGGCATTATCAAATCCCATGCCCAACAGCAAAGCGTTTTTATCCGGGTTGTTGTTTGCAATCATAGTCACTACTCCTTATAACGATCGTCTTTTCTGACACCGACAGAATATAACACCGCAAACAACATCTGTCAACACAGCAGGCAATGAAAAAATTTCTGTTTTTTTCAAAGAAGGTTTGCAATTTTTCGTCCAACGTGTTATATATTATACAGATGACAAAAAAAATCAACAGGAGTACACCATGGATCGCCGCGACTTTTTGAAAAATCTTCTGGCAGTTGCCGCCCTTGCCCCGGTTTCCAAAATCAATAACGTTCTTGCCGCCCCCGCAGATAAACACCTTTCCGGAAAAGTTTCCCGCCGCCGTCTCAAAAATACCGATGTCACCGTCCCGATGCTCGGCTACGGCATGATGCGTTTGCCCCGGCTCAACGGTGAAATTGATTACGACACCGTAAAAAAGCAGGTCGCACTTGCGATGAAACACGGTGTAAACTACTTTGACACCGCCTACTTTTACCACGGCGGTGAAAGTGAAGTCTGCGCAGGCAAAGTGCTTTCCGCCTACCCCCGCGACAGTTATATGCTCGCCGACAAAATGCCGGTCAGCCGTCTGCGCACCGAAGCGGATGTCGAACGCATCTTCAATGAGCAGTTGAAAAAATGCCAGGTCGAATATTTTGACTTTTATCTTCTCCACGCGCTCAATGCAGGAAGCTGGCAAAAGGCGCAGAAGCTCAAAGTTTACGAATTTTTGAAGAAACAGAAAGATGCCGGAAAAATCAAATATCTGGGCTTTTCCTTCCACGATACTCCGAAAGTGCTTCAGAAAATCGCTTCCGCCCATCCGTGGGATTTTGCCCAGATCCAGCTCAACTATCTCGATTGGACGATCTACCGTTCCCGCCAGCAATATGGTATTCTGACCAAACTCGGCATCCCCGTCATCGTGATGGAACCGCTCCGCGGCGGCGCTTTGGCAACCCTCAATCCCGAAGCGCGCGAAGTATTTAAAAAGAGCGCTCCCGAAGCCAGCGTTGCCTCCTGGGCGTTCCGCTATGTCGGCTCACTTCCCAATGTGCTGTGTATTCTCTCCGGCATGACGATGACCGAACACCTCGAAGACAACATCAAAACCTTCACCGACTTCAAACCGCTCGCCGCCAATGAACAGCAGGTCATCAAAAAAGCCCTCGCCGCCTATCAGAAGAGCGGTCTCACCCTTTGCACCGCCTGCCGCTACTGCCTGCCCTGTCCGGTCGGCGTGAATATCCCCGAAAATTTCAAAATCCACAACAGCTACAAACTCAGCGGCAATAAAAACCGCTTCCAGCGCAGTTACGATCGCCTCAAAGATAAACAGAAAGCTTCCGCCTGCGTCTCCTGCGGCCTTTGTGTAAAGAAATGCCCGCAGAAAATCGACATCCCCGCAATGCTTAAAAAAGTCGCCGCCGAAAAGTAAGCTGGCGCTGCTGGCGTTATATGGGGGAAGGGGAAAACTTTTTTTCACGAGAAAAAAACTTTTCCCCTTCCCCCATACCCCCATCCCTTTTCAAAAAAAGCGGGGTATTTTGCCGCTCTGCTTGTCCCGCCACAGCTCGCAGAGCGACGGCGGATTGTCGCGGCAAACGTGCCGCTGCGAAGTGTCGCGCCCTTCCCGTTGGTCGGGCTTGATCGGCGCGCTCCGTAACAACCGCCGTCAGGCGGAATAAATCACTACCACTCGCATGTCGGGCGAACAGCCCGACAATATGCGCAACAGCCAACGACGTTATTCTGCCACTCACGCCATTTCCAATCGGCGGGATGATCGTGCGATGATGACGCCGGGGTGTGCGGGGCGACGTGAACTCCCGTTCACGAGCTTCCC
>JAZOMB010000051.1:0-13558 GCA_045653515.1 Victivallaceae bacterium
CTGCAGTAGCGCATATCGTTGCGCTGAACGCGCAACATGCATGAGCTAGTTTTGTTTTTTCCGCCTGGCGGCGGTTTTGCGACCAACGGGAGCAAAATACTATCCGCTTTTCTCGAAAAGGGTTGGGGGTGTGGGGAAAGGGAAAAAACTCTTTTCCCCTGAAAAGAGGTTTTTTCCCTTCCCCCACAATACCGCAAACTATTTCTGCGGGATCAGCACGCGGAGTTGTTTGCCGAAAGATTTTTGGGGAGCGATGAGCTGGCGGCCGTGGACGGTGATTTGTCGGGTTTCGCCTTCATAAACTTCCTGATCGACTTGGAAAGAGCCGGTCTGGTAGAGCATAGGCTGTTTGTAAATGGAACACACGGGGATGGGCAGATCGGTCGGATATTTTTTGTGTTCGAGATAATAGAGTTCCTGATCGAGGAAAAATTCCAGACAACGCAGTTGCAGCTCATTGAGAGCGAAGCGGTTGCCGGCAGCATCAAATGAGGGATGGAGAGAGGCTGCCAGACGGGTGAATACGGAATCATCTCCGAGAGCTTTTATGTCGTGAAAACGATTGGCGTTGCGGAACGATTTCAGGTAGGCAAGGTAGTTCGCTTCCGCAGTGAACCACAGCTGCGGCACGAGAAAGCGGAAAGTTGATACGGGGATGACCGGAGTGCCGTTAAAAGCTTTGGTGGACTGCAAAATGGCGTAGTAGTAGTCTATGCCGAACAATGCTTCGCCGAAAACGGCAATACGTTCCAGTTCAGGAAGTTTGGCACGGGTACGGCGGCTGGCGGCTTTAAGTTCGCGCAGGTCGGATCCATCAAGAATTTTTGCGGCAAGGACTTGGGATAAAATTTCAATTTTTTCACGGTTTATATGAATTTTTACCAATTGACCAATCAGGAACGGTTCATTTTCCAGATATTCATCAATGTAATCAATGCGTTTCAGAGCGTTCAAAACGGCAGCTTTATCGCGCGTTTCAAGGGCGAAACGGATGCGCCACATTTGCAAACGGGCAACTTGGCGCAGTAAAGAAAATTTTGAAGTTACAGCCCCTATCAGCGAGCCGCATTCCCAAGCGTGCTCCAAAGGAGGACACGGGATCGGCGCAGAGAACATCCGGTCAAGTTCGGCGTAGTCGGTGGAGCTGGAAAATTTCTTTTTCCAAGCCGCAACTACTTCGGGCTTGAACTCCGCCAGCGGATACTCTCCTGCGCGGTCACACCAAGTTTTTTCATACAACACGTTAACGCGTTTCCAGAAATCACCATCGACTTTGCGGCCGCTGATGAATTTTTGCATAGCGGCTTCCGCAGTCAGAGGGGAGTTGAAGTGGGCTTCAAGTTCAGATTTGACTTTGCGGCTCTGTGCGTTGCAGTACAAGGCGCAGGGAATCATTGCAAGGTGAGTAAAAAGAACGAGAAAAGCAAGAATTTTTACCGGCAGGGAAAAAATCGTTTTGAATGGGCAGTTGTCAAGTTTGCTGTACAAAAATCCTGCCGCAATGACCGTTGCCGCCAGCAAAATGAGTTGGATCCAGACGAGATAAACGAGATGCCAGCCGGGGGTGTGAATGGCAAAATATCCGGAACAGCAATCGCCGATGGCGTGTTTCTGCAGTAAAACTGCGATCCCGCAGCCGCATCCGGCGCACGCCGTGAAGATCGCACCGTGCAAAATGGCGGCCCGGCGAACCTGCCGCCCGTAGAGCAGAGGAGTCCACGCCCACATCAAAAGGGTAACGAGAAGCCACATTTGCCACCATTGGAAGATAACGCAGATGGTGGATGCAACGCCCCAGATTGCCAGCAGAAGGATAAATTTAAACCATGAGGCGCGGACAAAGAGTTTGGCAAGATACCAGAGGTAGTTGAGCAGTAAAAGTGGAAGCAATAGCAATAAAAAAACTTGCCAGGGAAAAGCATCTTTACGGTTAAAGGAAAACGCATGGCCGATGATCTGCGTGAATCGGTCGCCGCCGCAGAACCAGTAGAGCGTGGCAATCAGATAAGTTCCGGTAATCAGCAAACACAAGGAACTGAAACAGCGTTTCCCCGGCGAGTAATCGGTAAAAAACTTTTTGACAGCTGAAATAAAACGGCTCATAATTTCACGAGGCTCCCCTGTTTAAACAGTTTACTGCTGTTAATATAGCACACTTCCCGGTATTGTCAAACCAAATAAAAACCGCCGACCGGAATCGGCGTAGTTCGCAAATCACGTCGCTGGAGTAACGCATATCGTTGCGCTGAACGCGCATCTGCGGTCAAACTATTTTACCGGTTCAAAAATCGTGACTTCCAACGGCTTTTTTATTATGGGGATTTGGGCGGAAACCAGCCGCCGCCCGCGCCGCTTGACCTGTTTTACTTTGCCGTAACCGTCGAAATGGGGTACTGTGACGGTAAGTTCGCCAGTGACCAGCGTCATCGGCTTTTGGGCAAAGGGGTCAAAAGGCAGAACCGGATTTTCCTGATATTTGCCGTATTTCAGAAAATATATCTCCTGATCGAGGAAAAATTCCATACACTGCTGCTGCAGAACGGCACGTTTGAGATGATGGACGATGCTGTGTGATACTCTTGTATAAGTATCTGCATAGTAACGATAAACACTTCCGGAAGCCAAGTGCGGTCTTTGGGGTATATCCGAAAATTTATTGACATTGCGGTACATTTTCAACGCATTGAAGCGGTTTATTTCCATAGTCAGCGGCAGTTGCGGCAGGATAAAGCGGAACATTTTAAAACCGGCAATTTGCTTGCCGTCAAATTCCCTGCCGTTGATAAAAGCGTGAAATGTATCTGCGGTCAGCATCATTTCACCCCACAATGCTTCATATTCGATTTCCGGCAGGGTGTCGCGGACACGGCGGCAGGAATTTTTAAGCTCAATGAGTTCAGCTTCGTTAAGGAGCTTTGCTCCGAGAATAAGTTCCAGAGCCTGGATTTTTATCTCATCTATATCAAGTTTTACTATCATCCCGATATAGTATGGTTCATGGGCAAAATAAGCGCTTAAATTATCCAACCGTTGGAGCGCGGCAAGGATGGCGGCTTTATCACTCTTTTTCAGAGCGGCACGGATGCGCCAGAATTGCCAGTGCGCCATAGCACGCAGTCTTTGATAATCCGGCAGGAGAACGGCGGCGAGACTGCCTTTTTTGATATTCCGCTCATGCCCGGGCAGCGGGCGCGAGATCATCCGGTCGATTTCGGCGTGATTTTCAGATGCGGAGAAAAATTTCTGCCACGCAGTCACTTTATCTTCGGGAAATCCGGCATTGTGGTAATATGGTTCGATAGGTTCGCCTTTTTTCTGTTCAGAGAGTTTATTGATCTTTTGCCAGAATCCGGTATCGACATTGGTGCGGAGATATTTTTCCTTCAACGCTTCAACGGTCAACGGCGTTTTGAGGCGGGCAGAGAGATTTTCATACTCTTTATCGGCAACGTTTCCGGCAATCATTCCGGCAGCGATCAGGGCAATATGGAAAAGCACCGTCAGGGCAAAAAGAATTTTCACCCGCAAAGTGAAAATTGCCTTGAAACGGCTTTTGCATAATGCGCTGTACATCTTTCCTGCGGCAATGACTGTACCAATGAGCAGCAGAATAAATGCCCACGATAAAACCTGAAACCATACCGCCGCATACTGCTGCATCAACATTATTCCGTTGCAATCCCAATCGGCGCGGTCAAGACAATACCGTATGCAGTATACGCAATAGACAAGCGCACTGAATAATATGCCGTGAAGCACGATACTTTTCCACGCACTCCGGTCAAAAATCAGCGCGCCAAAGCACAGCAGAATAAAGACGATAACTCCGCACCACCATAAGTTGTAAAAGCCGGGAACCGCTGCAACAGCGCACAGCAAGCTCGCAATAATTGCAAATTTGCCGATGGAGAGTTTGATGAACAAACGGCAGTATTGAAAGAGAAAATGGAGGATGAAGCAAATTCCCAGTGCCGGAAAAATCAGCTGCCACGGAATATAAACCGGTGTATAATGGTTGTGGATAATGCAACTGCGTAAATCATACAGTTTGTAAGCAACTATACCATCGGTGAACCAGAAGAGTGTGGCGCAAATACCACCGCCGCAGAGCATCAGGCACAAGCTCCAGAATGTTCCGGCAGCGGGAGTATCAAGCAAATACAATTTCCGGAAAAGATTTTTCAGCCTTCCGTTTGTTCCTCCGGGATACTCCATTTTTCAACCTCCACATTTTATTTGCTGGTGATGAGCATTTCCTCTTTGACTTCATAACGCAGCTCTCCGCCGGAAATGAAGCGCTTGAACTCATCGAGCATAAAGTCGCTCATACGGACGACTTCATCGTTGAGAGAACCGGCGATGTGGCTGGAGAGTTTCACATTGGGAAGCGTGTAGAGTTCCGAGCCCGGAACGGGCGGTTCGGGGAAGGTCACATCCAGCAATGCCGTCAAATCGGGACGCGCTTTGAGGACGTCGATCATATCGGCTTCATTGATCTGCGCGCCGCGGCCGGTGTTGATGAAGGTGGCGCCGTAACGCATAGATTCAAAATGGGTGCGGTTGATGACACCGATATTGTCGTCGCGGTTGGGAAGGTGGTTGCTGACGACAAAGGCGGTTTTGAACGCCTCTTCCAGAGAGACGGTACGCCAATCCGGACGGGAGGGGATCATAACGACATTGATATTGAAGTTTTTCAGCAGCTCCGCCAGTTTGGTGGCAACCGCACCGTCACCGATAAGGGCGACAGTTTCGCCGTAGATACCGGGGCCGCGGAAGGCGCCTTTCCACGCTTTGGTGTGGACTTCGCGGTTGTTGAGGAAGTAGCCTTTAAGGGCGAGAAGGATCTGCGCCAGACTGAATTCGGCAACCGGAACGGCGTTGGCCTGCCAGCCGCTGAAAACGCGGACATTGCGGGCGAAGAAGGGGCGGACGAAGTGGTCGGTGGCACCGGCGCTGTAAAAAAGTGCTTTCAAATTGGGCAGGTATTTGGCGATATCCTCTTCGGAGGGGCGGAGCATACCCCAGGTGGAGAAGAGATATTCGACCTGAGAGAAGTCACCATGCGACAGATCGCTGACGATTTCAGGATGAAGATCGGTGAGTTCGGCGAGTTCAGCCAGCTGGGCTTTGGTATAAACGTAGTCGATGTTGCGGGTGCTTTCGCAAGCGATGATAGCTTTCGGTTTCATAAAAATCTCCTTGAATTACAATCGCGTCTTGAAATACAAATATGCCAGAACCATCGTCACAACAAAGCCGAGGATGATTCCTGCAAAAAATTTCAAAATCCGGGTCAATATGACGAATGCCGCCACTGATAACGCAACGTAAATCAGTATGCGGATGATGTTGGCGGCATTCAGGTCAAAATTCATAAAATCTGCCTTCAGCGGTTGCGCTGGATGCGGCGGGTGACTTCAGCTTCGTATGCGTCGAGATCGTCGATCGTGATCTGGGCAACGCCGCTCTTCATCGCCGCTTCGGCGACCATACGGGCAACGTGCGGAACCACGCGCGGGTCGAAGGGCTTGGGAATGACCATATCGGCGTACAAACCAGGTTCGCGGTCAAACATACCTTTGGCGGCATCGGCGGGATAGGCGAGCTTCAGCGCGGCTTTGACATCTTCGGGGATGGCGGAGGTGGCAAGTTCAGCCAGCGCGGCGGAAGCGGCGAGCTTCATCTCTTCATTGATATCTTTGGCGCGGACGTCGAGCGCACCGCGGAAGATGCCGGGGAAGCCGAGAACGTTGTTGATCTGGTTGGGATAGTCGCTGCGGCCGGTACCGGCAAGTTTCGCGCCGGCGGCGATCGCCACATCGGGGAAGATCTCCGGGGTCGGGTTCGCCATGGCAAAGACGATGGCATCGCGGTTCATCGACTTGACCATATCGGCGGAAACGCAGTTGGGAGCGGAAAATCCGAGGAAAATATCGGCGCCTTTGATCGCTTCAGCGAGGGTGCGGAAGGGGGTGTCGCGGGCGAAGAGTTTCTGTTCTTCGCTCAAATCGGTCCGTCCGGTGTGAAGTACGCCGTTGATATCGCAGAGGATCATATTTTCCAGTTTGGCGCCCGCCGTAAGGTAGAAGCGGCTGCAGGCAAGACCTGCGGCACCGGCGCCGTTGACCACGAAGCGGCATTCTTCGATTTTCTTACCGACCACTTTCAAGCCGTTCAAAATCGCGGCGAGCGAAATGATCGCCGTACCGTGCTGGTCATCGTGGAAGACCGGAATGGAGAGCATTTTTTTGAGTTCGCGTTCGACCTTGAAGCAGGCGGGGGAGGCGATGTCTTCCAGGTTGAAGCCGCCGAATGAGGGTTCAAGCGCGGCGGCGGCGGCGATGAGCTTGTCGGCATCGGTGCGGCCTTCGGCATTGGAAACGCGGTTCAAACAGATGGGAACGGCATCGATGTCGGCAAAGTGCTTGAACAGCACCGCTTTACCTTCCATCACCGGCAAACCGGCTTCGGCACCGATATTGCCCAGACCCAGCACGGCGGTGCCGTCGCTCACTACTGCGACCATATTGCCGCGGGCGGTGTATTTCCAGACATCTTCGGGGTTTTCCTTGATCGCCAGACAGGGCTGGGCAACACCCGGGGTGTAGGCAAGGCTCAAATCATCGGCGCTGTCGCAGGGTTTGGTGGGCAGGACGGTGACTTTTCCGGGGCGGCCGGAAGCGTGGTATTCAAGTGCTTTCTGCTTGAGTTCTTCAGGGGTCATTTTTCTTTTCTCCGAAATGGGTTATCAACAATATTTATTTAATATAATATACAGCGTGGAAAGTGAAAATTCCAGAGAATATTACACATTTCAGATTTTTTTGGATGCAAGCTTGTTTTTTCACCGTATCAGGGGTATATTAAAGGGTCATTTCAGTCACATTTTTCAGGAGAATTATGAGCAAGATAATCGACCTTTCCGGCAAATGGGAATTCACTTGCCGTCCGACGGGCAGACAGCCCGGTGAAGCTTTTCCGGAAATCTTTCCCGGTTTTATGATGATCCCCGGTTTCTGGGATGAACATTATGAACTTTTTGACTATACCGATGACTTCGACCGCAACGCCCGTTTCAACCCGGAGTACCGCCCGCTGCACTTCCCGATGGGACAGGTGACTCCGGATGGTTCCAAGCCGTTCATCGTCGGTACAGGTTATTACCGCAAGGTATTGAAACTTTCCGGAGTTGAGGGCAGCTGTGCCGTTTTGACCGTCGGCCCTGCGGTGTGGGGCAGCGAAGTATTCTGCAACGGCAAAAGCGCCGGAGCAAACAGCGGATACTCCACCGGATACGATTATGACCTGACAGGTTTGCTCCGCGACGGCGAAAATGAGATCGTCATTGCCGTTTCCAATGCAGGCAGAGGCGGCGCCCGCGATACCGACAACGGTCAGCACCGCGGCTGTGCGGTGCGCGGTTTCAAATCCACCCGCGCCGGAATCAGCCGAGGCGTGTCGCTCAAATTGTCCAGCTGTGCCAGAATCGCCGACTGTTTTGCCGCTCTTCATAATGGTAAGGCGGTGTTCAATGCGGAAATTTCCGCCGTTTCCGGCAAGCCGAGCTGCCGCTTCAAAGTTTCTTTCAAGGGTGAAACTCTTCTGGATATTGCCAGAGAAGTTCCGGCAGACGGCATCATTTCATTTGCTGCTGATGCTTCAAATTTGCCGCGCTGGAGCGACCGCAAGGCGGAATTGTGCCGGCTGGAAGTTGAACTTTCCAATAACGGCGCGGTGGTCGATACCGTTGTTGCGGAGTGCGGCTTTGCCGAGATGAAAGTTGACGGATTCGATATCCTGCTCAACGATGTTCCTTCGTTCCTGCGCGGTTCAACGGAGCATTGCTACTATCCGGAAAGTTGCACCCCCCATTGCGATACCGATAAATATCTCCGCGACCTTGCTGTGCTTAAAGCCGCCGGATTCAACTTTATGCGCTGTCACACCTGGTGTCCTCCGGAAGAGTTCTTTATCGCCTGCGACCGTCTCGGATTGATCGTCCAGACCGAAGTGCCGCCCAACAGTCCGGAAAACGATTGGCGCGCCATCCTCCGTATGACGAGAAAGCACGTTTCCGCCCGCATCCTCTGCGGCGGCAATGAGGAAAATCTCACCGCATCACGCATTGCCGTATTGGAGAAGCTCCAGCAGAATATGAAAGATCTTGCGCCGTGGATGCTCTTCAATCCGCAGGAGGCGCTCCCGCTGGTCGAATACCGTCTGGAAGCCACTCCCGAAGATGAATTGTCCCCCGGCGATATCGTGGAAACTCCCTATCCCCACAATAAACGCAAACTTGCCCGGATCGCTGAATTTTCCGATTTGTACGGCGGTTTCAACTGGGGATATGCCAGCTATTTCCCGGAAGAGTTCCCCGGTGTTGAAGAGATGGAAAAACGGCTCGCCGTCTACGAAAAACCCTGCCTTTCCCACGAAGCGGGCATCCTTGGCGGCTACATCGACCTTTCGCTGGAAAGCCGTTATAAAGATACCTACATCTCTCCGGAACTCTACACTAAAATCCGCGAATATCAGCAAGCTCACGGCGTATCTTTTGAACGGTCACAGTATTACTATGATCTCAACTCCCGCTTCATCGCTTCTCTGCGCAAAGTGCAGCTGGAAAACCTCCGCCGCTGTCCCACCTTGCGCGGTTATGACTTCCTCGGCGGTGTGGATGCCCATTGGCACCGCTGCGGCTATCCCTGCGGTGTTTTCAACGAATTTTACGAAAACAAACCCGGTGAAACTGCTGAAACTTTCATTCGCTGCAACGGCGAAACGGTTCTCCTCTGCGATGCTTCGTTCCAGCGCAACTACGCCTTTGGAACCACCTTTGAACAGGCGGTCTCCGTTTCCTACTTCGGTGACAAACGGCGGGAAAATGCGATGCTGAAGTGGAACTTTACTGCCGGAAGCTTGGCCGTTTCAGGCGAAATTGCGGCAGTTGAACTGGTGCCGGGCAAGGTGGTTGAACTTGGTAAAGTCCGTTTTGAACTTCCGGAAGCTTCCGCCGCTGTCAAAGGCGTTTTGAGCTGCACTTTGACTTATGATGATCTCAAGGTCGGAAACGAATGGAACTTCTGGTGCTATCCGGAAGTTGAAGCCGTTGCCGCAGACAATGTCGCCGCTTCCTGTACTTTCGGTGAAAAAGAGCTTGACTTCGTTGCCAACGGCGGCAGAATGCTGCTTCTGGACGATTTCCCCTGCGATGTTTCCGAAGAGTTCTACCGCCCCTGTTCCACCGGACGGAGCAACGGACACTACGGACCATTCGTTGCCGCCAGTCACCCGGTGATGGACGAGTTCCCGCACGAAAACTTCCTTGAGTTCCAGGTTTACAATATGATCCAGCCCGGAAGAGCTCTGCTCTTCAAATCCGGTTCGCTTCTTCCCTACGCTCCGGTGGTCGGACTCATTCCGCCTTATAAACGTCATCAGGACAAGTCGCTCGTCTCCGAATTTGCCGTCGGCAACGGCCGTTTGATACTTTGCTCGCTCAATCTCGATATCAACGATCCCGCCGCCAAGTTCCTCAAGGCAAAATTGCTGAACTATCTTGCATCCGGCAATTTCGCCGCGGCTCCGGAAGTTTCTCCGGAAACTCTTGCCGAAGCTGTCAAGGTCAAGGGCGGGTTCGTCTCCGCCACCCAGACAGACATCGCCTGGGACCCGAACGCTGGTAAGTGACACGGAGCGGTCTTGCTTTGCCGCAGCGCGCCTTGACAAAACCCGCCCGGCTGTGCGATATCGCTCCTCTCCGTATTGTTTTCAGCGCCTGTCGTCGGGCTGTTCGCCCGACGGCGGTTTTTTCCGGCAGACTGCAGGTATGCTATCATTCCTTAAAAATTTTCTTTTTAACTGTATAACTATTGCAAATTTGCAGCTGTGCAGATATATTATAGAGTAATTTTGCAAAAAAAAGCGGTTTGAGGGATGTATGAAAATTTTTAAACTTTGTTTTTGGTCGGTTTTTGCACTTGCAGCGTTCTCTGTAACGGCAACTCCGCGTTCGGCAGTCGAACATCTTTTCCGCATTGGATCAGGCAATTCATCGCTCAATATCCCCTTTGTGAAAAATGTTCCGGTAATCGACGGCGTTTTCCAGCCCGGCGAATGGGATAATGCGGCAAAAATTTCCGGTTTCTCCAGGCTCGGCGGCGATTATGTCACCAGCGGAACCGGTACGCTCTCTCTGATGCGCGACAAAGATTTTCTCTATCTCGCCTTGCGCACCACCACCCCCAACAATGACCCCGGCGGCAGTCTGTCCGTAAATATCAAGACCCGCGACGGCAAAGTGTTTCAGGATGACTCCGTCGATTTTATGCTGGTTTCCGATAAGAATCTGAATAAGATCTATCACTTTATCCTCAACTCCCGCGACACTCTTTATGATGCTGTCTGCGACCTCGCCAACGGCGGAAAATCCGATGTTTCGTGGAATGTCAGAAACTTCCGGAGCGTTTCCCACGTGGACAAAGGGTTCTGGGATCTGGAACTTGCCATCCCGCTGTCAGAGATCGGCGATCCGGGAAACAGTTTGAAGCTCAATGTCGGCCGCAACTGGAGCAGCGCAGGATCATCTCTGCTCAATCCGGCAGGCAAATATTTTGATGTTAAACGTATGCTTACTGTGCGCTGGAATAAGCATTGGGGCATTTTCCGGCAGTTCGACCCCGGCGATGTCGGCCGCGGCGAATGGAAGTTTGCTCTCGAAGCCGACAACACTTCAAAAAAAGAGCAATGCCTTGCCTTTATCCTCCGCCACAACACCTACGCAAAAGTCAAAGGCAAATCCGTTACCACCCGTCATCAGGATATCCTCCGCGAGGTGAAAATCGCCCCCGGACAGCGGGGAAAGCTGACTGCGGAATTTACAGTTTCCGACAATGCCCGTTACCATTTCAGCGCAGTTCTGTTTGAAGTTGAAAGCGGCAGGATACTTTCTGCCCGCTACTTCTCAGGTATGCGCGGCAACTCCGACCGCCACCCGGTGAGCTGCAGTTTTACGCTCAAAGGTGCCGGTTCCGGCGATTGCCGCTATTATCCCGGTTACAATAAAGCGGTCTTGAAATTTCATCCCTCTGGCAAAAAGGCGGTCAAGGCGGTTCTGATATTGCCTGACGGCAGTTCGGTAAAAGGCAACGTCGATCGGGGCGACTTTATTTTCCGCTTCCCCGTTCCCGAAACTGCCGGAAAATACTCCTACTCTCTGGAACTGGACGGCAAAGTTTATAAAAATGCCTTTAAACTGGAAAAACGCCATTTCCCGTGGCTGAACAGCGGACTTGGTTGTGACAAAATCGTTCTGCCGCCCTTTGCTCCGCTCGTTCCCGACGGCTGCAATGTGAAGCTCAATTTGAGTCGGATCAAACTCAACAGCTTCGGCATCTGGGATGAATTCATCGCTGAAAATGTCTCCATGCTCGCTTCTCCTATGAGTTTTGAAGCGGTGATAAACGGTAAAAAAGAGCATTTTTCAGGCACGATAAATGCCCCCGTCAATGAGGCTGACGGTTACGCTCTCAAGCATCGCTTTTCGGCGCGGAGCGCTTCGGGAGTTGAACTTTCCGGCGCATCGCGCATTGAATATGACGGCTTCCAGTATCTTGATTTCAATTTATCCTGCTCTGCCGCGTGCAAGGTCGATAAACTCACTTTGCGCATTCCGCTCAAAGATAGTGAAGTACCGTTTTTTCATGCCGTTTCCAACTTCATCCGCGAAAATCCCTCCGGAAAAATTCCTGCCGGAAACGGTCTTGTCTGGGATGGCTCCAAACTGCCGCGCCGCACCGCACTTGGACAGGAAACACTTCATCCGCAAGTGGTTCCTTATATCTGGCTCGGCGGAGTTTCGCGCGGCTTGGCGTGCTTTGTTGAACACACCGCCGGATTTTCGCTTGACCGCAAAACTCCTGCGGTGAGACTGGTGCGATCCAATGGCGTATTGACTCTGGAATGGGATATCATCAACCGTCCGGTAACGCTGAAGCGCAATCGCAAATTTTCTTTCGGTCTGATGCCGACTCCGGTGAAGACGGTCGACCCCGCTATGCGGCAATATACTCACGATTCCAGCGGTCTCGGTTCGCGGAATATGAAAAACTTCACCTTTATCGGCGGTCAGCTTATGGGATTTTCGCCGTGGAAGCACGATACATTTGCAGGGGACTGGGAACTTTTCCGCGCCGCCTGCCGCGCCGTCCGCAACGGCGGCAAGGATAATATGGCAGCCGAACTTGATGCGTGGCTGAAAAAATATGAACCGGCACTTATCAAAGAGATGAAACAGGTTCCCAATGCAGGAGATTACCCCATGCACTATTCGCGCGTGCGGAAGAATTTCCGCCGTTTCCAGCTCGATGATCCGGCGCGCCGTCCGGCGCTGCCCTACAAATACACCGATCCGAAACTTACCTGGATTTTTGAAGATGTCCCGGAATATTTCCGTACCGAATGGTTCAACCCCGCCCCGCAAAGCTACTTCGGTGCCCGCCGCATCACTCTCACTCCTTCGGCGATAGATTATATGGTCGATGCGCTCAATAAAGAGTTGGAAAACGGCGCGCACGGCATCTATCTTGACGATATGTATCTGATGCCCGACCCCAATCCGGAAACGGTCGCTGTCACCGATCAGGATGGCGTTGTCCATCCGGCAAACGGCATCCTTGCTATGCGGGAGCTGGTCAAGCGCGTGGCGGTGCTTCAGCACAAGCATAAACGCTATCCGCGTTTGCTCCAGATACATATGACCAATGCCCTGCTCATTCCCGGTTTCAGTTTTGCCACCAGCACTCTGGGATGGGAAAATCATTACGGCGACACTCCGCTTCCCACCCGCTTTAAAGTGGATGACATCCTTGCCACCGGAACCGGTTTGCAGCTCGGTACCGAAAACTGTGTCCTCGGCGGCATCAAGCGCCGGAAGTATACTCCCAAAGAGTGGAAAAGCGGTAAATACCGCTGGCTGACCCGCACCTTGATCTCGCTTTCGCTGCCTTTCGGTGCCAAATTCAAAGCTCCCGTTACTCCGGCGGGCGATGCGAAATTTTATTTCTCCATCATCTCTCTTGCCGGAGATTTCGGCTTCTGGAAGCCCGATTGCCGTTTCGTCCCCTTCTGGGAAGCGGATGCCGCTGATCTTGCGGTCAATGACCGCGATGTTCTGGCAAGTTCCTGGCGCTTCAAGGGCAGGGCGCTTCTGGTGCTGGGCAACCTCTCTGATAAAGAAAAGGTTTTGAATCTGCAAATCAATGCGGAAAAACTGGCGCTTGCCAAAGGATACCGGATCGTCAACGCTGAAACCAAAGCGGTCGAAACGGCGGATAAAATAAGTTTGGCACCCTATGATTTTAAACTTCTGATTCTGGAATAAAGGAGATCGAAACATTATGAAACAGACTCGTGACAACTTCACTCTTATCGAACTTCTGGTAAATATTTCTATCTCATCTTCGCGTTTTTTCAAGCGCAGCGACAAACTGGAGCTGCCAAATACTCCGCTTTTTTTGAAAGAGAAAGGGGGCGCGGGGGAAAGAGGAAACTTTTT
>JAZOMB010000052.1:0-21287 GCA_045653515.1 Victivallaceae bacterium
ATTAAATATATCAGTTTTTCAAGCTCTGCAAGGGAGCCGGGATGCGGCCGCCGCGCTGGATGAATTCAGCGGGTGACCAGTTGTTGACCGGGATGACCGGGGCTTCGCCGAGCAGGCCGCCGAAGGATACCATATCGCCGACTTTGCATCCTGCTGCGGGGATCAGACGGACGGCGGTGGTTTTGGTATTGACCACGCCGATAGCGATCTCATCGGCGATGATACCGGAGATGATCTCTGCGGGAGTGTCGCCGGGGATGGCGATCATATCCAGACCGACCGAACAGACGGCTGTCATAGCTTCAAGTTTTTCCAGAGTCAGCGCGCCGCAGCGGGCGGCTTCGATCATACCGGCATCTTCGGAAACAGGGATGAAGGCGCCGGACAATCCGCCAACGTGGGATGATGCCATCACGCCGCCCTTTTTTACAGCATCGTTGAGCATTGCCAAAGCGGCGGTGGTGCCGTGGCAGCCGCACTTTTCCAATCCGAGGGATTCAAGGATGTAGGCAACAGAATCGCCGACCGCCGGGGTCGGAGCCAGAGAGAGGTCAACGATACCGAAAGGAACATTGAGCCGTTCAGAAGCTTCTCTTGCCACCAGCTGACCGACGCGGGTGATTTTGAATGCGGTTCGTTTGATGGTTTCAGCGGCTTCGGTGAGATTGCATTTGCCGCGGCGGCGCAATGCGGAAGCGACCACGCCGGGACCGGAAACGCCGACATTGATAACAGTTTCAGGTTCGCCGACACCGTGGAAAGCGCCCGCCATAAAGGGGTTGTCTTCCGGAACGTTGGCAAACACCACAAGTTTGGCACAGCCGATGGACTGGCGGTCGGCGGTCAGGTCGGCGGTCTGGCGGATGATCTTTCCCATTTCGGCAACGGCATCCATATTGATACCGGCCTTGGTGGAAGCGACATTGACCGAGGAGCAGACCCGTTCCGTTTCGGCGAGCGCCTGCGGGATGGCGGAGATGACAGCCCGGCTGCCGTTGGTGAAACCTTTCTGCACGAGTGCGCTGAAGCCGCCGATAAAGTTGATGCCCAGTTCTTTGGCCGCTTTGTCCAGAGTTTTGGCAAGTTTCACCGCATCATCCGTGGTGAATCCGCCGGCGATCAGGGCCGCCGGGGTGACGGAAACACGTTTATTGATAATGGGGATACCATATTTTTTTTCAATATCTTCGCCGGTTTTGACCAGATTTGCGGCTTTGGACATAATGCGGTCATAAACGCGGGTGCAGAGGCGGTCGGGGTTTTCGCTCTGGCAGTCGTAGAGGGAAATGCCCATAGTTATAGTACGGATATCAAGGCACTCCTCGCGGATCATGCTGATAGTTTCAATGATCTCTCTGGTATCGAACATAGCAGCTTAAATCCTGTGCATGGAGTTGAAAATATCTTCGTGCATGACGTGAATATCCAAACCGTTGCTGGAGCCTTCGGCGGACATTTTATCGACAAATTCGTTGAACGGGATGGAGAGATTGTCAATATCAACGATCATCATCATAGTGAAGTATTCGTTGAGAACCGTTTGGGAGATGTCGACAATATTCGCACTGTATTTGGCACATCCGGCGCTGACTTTGGCGATGATACCGACGGAATCCCGTCCGATGACTGAAACAACAGCTTTCATTGATAAATCCTTTTTTAGGTTTAAATTGGTCTTAATATATAATATAGCACAGTTTTGCAGATATTTCACCTGAAATTTGCAAATATTTACAATTAAAAACTTCCTCCCGCCTGTCGGGCGGACAGCCCGACGACAGGCGCTAACTCCAGCGGCATTGTTTTGCCAAACAAAAACCGCCGCCAGGCGGAATCACCCGCCGCGAAGCGGCTGCCTCCCGCCTGTCGGGCGGACAGCCCGACGACAGGCGCTAACTCCAGCGGCATAATTCCGCCAATTACGTTGCAGCAGTCGGCGCGATGATCGTGCGATGATGACGCAGAAAAGGGCGGGGCGACGTGAACTTTGTGTTCACGAGCTTCCCCGCTCTTTTCAAGTCAGCGCGCACGAGGGCGCGCCGCACCCCATCTTACTTGTTCAACTTCGTAATCGAGTCAGAGTAGATGCGGCGCACTGCTTCGCGGTCGCCGGCGGTGGGAGCAAGGCCGAGCAGACCGTCCAGAGAGGGCGTGGTGAAAGCGAGGTCAACCAGATGGTCGAGGTCGGCTTCGGAGAAGCCTTCATCGGCGAGCTTCTGGGGGACACCGGCTTCAGCGAGCCATTTTTCCACGCCCTGTGCGGCGGCGAGAGCTTCGGAAGCTTCACCTTTCAGGCCGGGAACCATCGTGGACAGGATGTCGGCAAGGACACCGGCTTTTTCTGCATAAATTTCTTTGATTACCGCCGGAAGCAGGATGGAAAGACCCAGACCGTGGGTGAGTTCCGGTTTGATGCCGCTCAAGGGGTGTTCCAGCGCGTGGGTGTAGTGGAGCAGACCGTTGTCGAAGCAGACACCGGCGAGCATAGAGGCGTAGAGCAGATAGTAACGTGCTTCGAGATCGGCGGGGTTCTTTTCAGCCAGCGGCAGATACTGGACAACGAGAGCGATAGCTTCGCGGGCAAGGGAGACGGAGAAGGCGCTGGCGGCCTTGCTGGTCGCAGCTTCAACGCAGTGGTTGACCGCATCAATGCTGACGAAGCGGGTCTGTTCGCGTGAAAGTCCGGTCATCAGAGCAGGATCGTCGATCGACCAGGTCGGATAGATGCAATCATAAGCGATCGCCGGTTTGTACTCTTTTTCCAGAATGGTGGCAACGGCGAAGCGGTCGGCTTCGGTGCCGGTGCCGTGGGTGAGGTTGACGGCGATGATGGGAACGGCGGTCGAAGGGGTGAATTTGAATTCATAAAGTTCGCCCGCAGTTTTGCCGGGATTGGCAAGCAGGATCGCCGCACTCTTTCCGGCGTCGATGGGGCTGCCGCCGCCGATAGCCAGAACAGCCTGAGCGTTGGGCGCCATAGCAACAGCTTCATCGATCTGGATGGTGGTCGGATTGGGGGTGACTTTGTCGAAGAGGGTGTAGGCAATGTTGCGGGATTCCAGAGCCGGAACGATCACATCCCACGCGCCGGTGGCTTTGTAGGCGCCGCGGCCGGAGATAACCAGAATGTTGTTGATGCCGCGGGCAACGAGCTGATCGGCGATATCGTTGATTTTGTGAATCGCGCCGCAACCGAAGTAGATGTGGGTTTTCAACCGGAATTCGGTGACTTGGGTGATGTCGATATTGTTTTTGAACATTGGATACCTCCGTTGGACTTGGTTATTTTTATAACGATGTTACTCAATATATCATCTTTTCCGGATTTTTCCAGTTGAAAAGCGGAAAAATTGCGAATTTTTCCATATAGCGTTTGCAAAAATGCTGCTGTCGGCAAAAATGCAAAAATTTTTACTTGGTCAGTTCCGGTGGAAAAACAGTCGTTCCGGTGATATATTATATGCGATACAGTTTGCTGTATTATAAAATAAAGAGGTGTGTTATGAAAGCAAAAATTTTGAATATTGCTATGGTTCTTCCCGGGTTCGTGTTGGCGCTCTGCATTGCTGCGGTCGCGAAGGTGGTGGAAGGTTTGCTGCCGATGCATATAATCGGCGCTTCGGTGATCGCATTGTTTGCCGGTATGATAATCAACAGCTTCTGGCGTCCGGCGTGGGCGGCGAAAGGGTTGAAGTTCACATCCAAAAAAGTATTGAAGTTCGCCATCATCCTTCTCGGTGCATCGCTCAGCGTGAATGTCATTCTTTCAGTAGGGAAACTTTCGCTGATGGTAATGTTTTTTACCCTTTTGACCTGCTTCGGCGGTGGATATTTTATCGGCAGAGCGCTCGGTTTGAATTGGAAACTTTCCAATCTTATCTCTGCCGGAACCGGAATTTGCGGCGGCAGCGCCATCGCCGCGATCGCGCCGGTGATAGATGCGGAGGACAAAGATATCGCATACGCGATGTCGGCAACGTTCCTCTTTGATATGGCGATGATCGTGCTGTTTCCCATTATGGGGCGCGCGCTGGGGCTGTCAGATGAAGCATACGGCCTCTGGGCGGGGACGGCGGTAAATGATACCTCAAGCGTGGTCGCCGCCGGTTATGCGTTCAGCGAAGGAGGCGGAGATTTTGCTACGATGGTGAAGTTGACCAGAACTCTGGCGATCATCCCGACGGTGCTGGTGTTTGCGTTTGTCAATATCCAGCTCGCCAGAAAGAAGCATCTGGAAACTACCGGAGCGAAAATCAATTTCCGGGGATTGTTCCCGTGGTTCATTCTGGGATTTCTGGCATTGGCGGCGGTCAACAGTACCGGGATCATTCCGGCAGAAATTTCAAAAATCGCCAAGGATGCAAGCAAGTTTCTTATGGTTGCCGCTCTCGCGGCGATCGGTCTCGGAACCAGTTTGAAAGATATGAAAAAAGCCGGAGCCAACCCCATGCTGCACGGCTTCATCATCTCCGCACTCGTAGTCATCGTCGCTATCGCCGTGGAATGGTGTATGGGGCTGGTGTGATTACAGCGGATTTGTTTTCTGATGGCATTTGCAACGATGCCGCAAATATAACAAATTTTTCAATGATGTATTGAAAAAACATATACTGTGTATTAAATTATTTCTGCAACGGGAAATGTTTTACTCAAATCGGCAGCCGTGTTTTCGGATTAACTGATAAAAATTATCCGGTTGGAGAGAGAGTTGAAGCAATAAGCGTGCAGAGATGTCCGGATTTTTATATGAAAAATAACATCGCTTTTCAGAGCACAGAAGAATAAAATGAAACTTTTTTTTGACGCATCACCAATTATCCGCGGCTTTGAAGGTATTCCGATCTTCGCCAGTAATGTATTGCATCATTTGGCAAAAAATCCTGAATTGGAGCTGCATTCCGGTTTGATCTCTATTGATTTGGCAATGCATCGCAGATATTTCGCTGATCTGAACCGACTGACAAATGACAAGATAAAATATCACCGCCTGATCCTGCCGGGCAGATGGGGCGGCAAAATACCAGGAGTGTCGTTTAATTCCAAGCGTTATGATTTGATGCATTATTCAACTCATGCAGTTCCTGCGCATTGTATGCCTTCAGATCTTTCCAATGTGATTTTAACAATACACGATATGTCTGCATGGCACTCGGAATATTTTCTCGGAGATGCATCTTTTATCGAAAACTTCAAAAAAAGTTTACCGAAGCAGGCAGAAAAAGCACGAGCCATTTTTACGGTCAGCGAATTTTCCAAACGGGAGATCCATAAATACATCGGCATTCCATTGGATAAAATCCATTCGGTGCCCATCGCAGCTCAATGGAGTTGTAATGCTTCTATGCCGTCAGATATATTGCATAGAAATGCTTTAGGCGTTAAATCATATTTTTTGGCAGTGTCAACATTACTGCCGCATAAAAACTATATCGCTTTGTTCGCCGCATTTAAAAAATACCAGCAGAGCCCTGAGTATGCCGGAGAAAAACTGGTTGTTGTCGGTAAGCGCAGCGAAAATTTTGCGGATATTGGTCATACATTGGATGCAACTCCGAATGTTATTCATCTGCAGAATATTCCGGAAAATGATTTGCGAACTTTGTATGAAAACAGTAAAGGATTTTTCCTTGTCTCAAAACTTGAAGGTTTTGGAATACCGTTGCTGGAAGCTATGTCATGCAAGGTTCCTGCGTGTTACGGTAAAGGTTCATCAATGGATGAAATCGGTCGGGATGCTGCTTATAGCGCAGATCCGGAAAATATTGATGAAATCGCAGAACATTTTTCCATTTTTTCAGCTGGCGGCAGCGATGTCCAAAAACGTACCGATCAGGCTTATGCCATATCGCAGGAATACTCATACGCAAAAACTGTAAAAAAATATTTTGAAATATATAAAAGTTTGTTGCGTGGATAAAAGATTCTTTGCGCCTTTGTGGCAGAAATGCGGAAAATGCTCCTTTTGAAACTCGCCATAAATTACATAGTTCTTCAAGGGCGAGTTGCACAAAAGTTGCACAAAATTTTTCAGTCGTCGGAAATTGCGATCCCCCATAGCCAAACAGCTCAGGAGGTGCGCGATTCAAGGCGGAGAAGCCGCCTTGAAACAGCGACGAGCGAAGGTGTATCTCCGTCTTTTTTGCTGAAAGTTCACTATCAAAATAAAGCACTCTATAAAAAAATCAAGCCTTCTGGGCCACACGCGAGGGCGCAGCCCGAAGCGAGCCGGAGCGCAGCGACGGCAACCACCAGAATGCTCAGGAGGTGCGCGATTCAAGGCGGAGAAGCCGCCTTGAAACAGCGAAGAGCGCGGTGTATCTCCGTCTTTTTTGCTGAAAGTTCACTTTCAGAGCAAAAAAAACGGAGATACGCCAAAGCGCACCTCCGTGTATCGTAAAAAAGATGGGGTGGCTGATCGGACTCGAACCGACGGCCTTCTGGGCCACAACCAGACGCTCTAACCAACTGAGCTACAGCCACCATATTTGCTGTTTACATAATGTAGCGCAGAAAAATATTTTTTCAAGTGTGAAAATGAAAAAAAATCGTTTTTTCCTGCTGCGGGAGGTAAAACATAAAAAAAACATAAAAAAGTTGATTTTTTTTGTATCTTTCACTTGATTTTTACGCGTAGTGATGTTTCATTATGTCATTAGCAAGCATCCCGGAGCAGAAAATTGCCGGGTAATCAGCAAAAGGAGTATTGAATGAAGTATTATACCGAGGACCACGAGTGGATAGAAATCGTCGGTTCAGAAGCGACTATTGGTCTGTCAGAGTATGCCGCTAACATTATGGGAGAGGTGACGTTTGTCGAACTCCCGGAAGAAAATGATGACTTTATTGTCGGTGACCGCCTGGGCGGTATTGAATCGGTCGATACATCAAGTGATATCTATGCGCCCATCAGCGGCAGTGTTTCCGTGGTGAATGAGCTGTTGGTCGATGAACCGCAGCTGCTTTCTGAATCCCCCGAAGACAAGGGCTGGATCTGCAAGCTGACTGATTTCGACAGCTCCGATGTCGATGATATGATGAACGAGGAAGAGTACATCAAGTATATCGACTCGCTCTGAAAAATTTGATTGGAGACGATCATGTTGGAACGTTCTTTTACCGTACGCAACAAAGCAGGGATCCATTGCCGGCCCTCCGGTGTTATTCTCAATACGATAAAAAACGAGTTTCCCGATCACTTTATCGAGGTCGTCAATCCCGCCGGCACCCGGTTGGAGATCAACAGTATGCTGTCGTTATTGTCGCTGGAGCTTACCTGTGGAACGACGGCATTGCTGCGGGTCGAGGGAATTGATGAAGAACGTGCGCTTCAGAAGATCGGAGATCTTTTGGAGTATGAGTTTGATTTCCCTCCCCGAAAGTGATATGGAAAATTTTTCTCAACAAAATATAGATTCAAATTCCGGAACGGCGTGGTATCGCCGTCCGGAATTTTGGTTTTTTCTGACCGCGATCGCCGGATTGCTGTTCCGGGCGGAGTATCTGCGGGAATTTGCCGCGTTTGAACACTTCAACTGCGCGGTGGGGCCGGATGTGCAGGACTATCACGATCGCGCGGTCGGCATATTGAATGGACAGACTTTTTCCGACGTGCCTGATATTCATGCGCCGTTGTATGCGTTTTTTCTGGCGGGGATATACAAGATTTTCGGAATCGTTCCGGCGGCGGCGCGGGCGGTTCAGCTGGTGCTGAACTGGGGCGCGTGGCTGTGGCTTGCCTTTCTGCTGTACAAACGCGGAGCTTCGCGCAAAGAGAGTTTGATATTTCTGATTTTTGCAATGTTTACTCCGGTGGTGGTGTTCCATCAGGCGGAGTTGATCTCTGAAACGCTGCTGGTGATGATATTTTCCATCGCGCTCGGATGTTTTACTATGGCGGAAAAGCACAAATCTTTGCGCTGGCAGTTCGGCGCCGGATTTGCGGCGGGGCTCGGCGTGCTGACTCACGGCTTTATGTGGGCGTACGCGGCGGCGGAAACGGTGTATGCGTTGAGCCGGAAAGAGTGGAAAAAGGCGGGAATATTTTTCTGCGGCGTGATGCTGGCAGTATTGCCGATGATTTTTGCCAAAAGTGTGTACTATGAAAAGTTGACGCCGCTGCAGAAAAATTCGGTGTTCAATGTTTGGCTCGGACATAATCCCAAGGCGGACGGCGGATGCTGGCTGCGCCCCGGTGAAGCGTGGGAACGCGAGCACCGCAACACCGCGAAAGAGGCGGCGGAACGCGGAATTTCTGTTGAACGTATCTATTTGGAGCGGATGGCGGAATTTTACCGCGAAAATCCCGGAGCCGTTGCAAAATTACTGTTGAAAAAAATGTGGAAACTGATTCTGCCGGTGGAGTTTATCGCCGGGGCGGACAGTCCGGCAATGATTTACAAGACCAATTTACAGTATTATCTGCGGTTTATTGCTGTTATCGTCGGATTTTTTGCCGTTGCGGGCGCGGCGTTGTTGAAACTGAAGCCGCCGCAGAAGTTTCAACCGTATATACACTTTATTCTGCTTGCCGCATCGTTGGCGTTGGCTCAAGTGCTGACCGTCACCAGCGGCAGATACCGGATGGGGATGATGCCGGGGGTGATGCTCCTTGCGGCATTGGCGGTGGCGGCGATGACACGCAAACATCTTTTTGCGGCAAGTGCCGGAGCGGTGGTGTTGGCGGGGATGCTTCCGGCGATCCCGCGCATCGATTCGGAAGAGCGTTCGCTTATGGGCGAAGTATATTATCGTTGCGGCAAGTTTGAAAAGGCCGATGCCGCATTGGAATACGCATCGCGTTACATCGACCACCCGACATTGTTCGGCAATTTGCGGGGGATAATCGCTGAACAGCAAGGTGATTTTGCGCGGGCGGAAAAGTTTTATCTGCAGGCGTTGAGCGATTATGATCCCGAAGCACATTTCAATCTCGGAATGATGTTGAGCAAAAATTTCCCCAAGCGCCGGGAGGAGGCGTTGATGTTTCTCCATGCCGGGGTGCGGCTTGATCCGTCCCGCCCGGATGCGTGGAATCAAATCGGCGTTAATGCAGTGCTCCTCGGTGATTGGACTGTCGCTGAAATCGCCTTCAGTGCGGCATTGAAACTGGTTCCGGAACACGCCGGATACCGCAGTAATCTGGAATTTGTCCGCAAACAGCGGCAAAAACTGTAATAATACTTGACAAAACAGCTTTGCAATGCTATATTTCCAAGTTTAAATGTGGGAGTAACGATTATGAACTTTGATCAAAAATATTTGCGTGAACGTATCGGTTCCATGCGGCAGCTGGCTTTCGTCCGCCGCGCCGTTCTTGAAGACGGCAAAGGCAGAAATATGCGCGTAGTTGAAATCTCCAACGGAAGCGGGTTGAATTTTTCCGTCTACCCCGACCGCGGGATGGATATCGGCGAAGCGAGTTTCAAAGGTATTCCGCTGGCGTGGATGACCCCCAACGGCCCGGTCGCCCCCGCATTTTATGAAGCCGAAGGTCTCAACTGGCTGCGCTCCTGGAGTGGCGGCTTGCTCACAGGATGCGGCCTTATGAATGTCGGCGGCCCCAATAAGTCCGGCGGTGAAGAACACGGCTTGCACGGCCGTCTTTCACACACTCCCGCCGGTCAGGTCAACTCCTCCGCCCGCTGGAACGCCGACGGCGTTTACGAACTTAAAATCGAAGGCGATATCCGCGTCAGCCGCGTGTTCGGCAAAAATCTGCTTATGACCCGCACCATCCGTACCGCGATGGGTGACAATGCTATTGAAATTGAAGATACTGTGACCAATGAAGGCTTCCGTAAAACGCCGTTTATGCTGCTTTATCATATGAACTTCGGTTATCCGCTGGTCAGCGAACACGCTTATTTGGAAGCCGTTGACCACAAAGTCACTCCGCAGAACGCCATCGCCGCCGCCGGTTTCCGCGAATGGAATCAGGCTGAGCCGCCGACCGAAGATTTTGCCGAACAGGTATTCTACCACGAGATCCCCGCCGACGAAAACGGTATGGCTTCAATGTCGATGATCAACCCTGAAACCAAACTCAAACTCACCGTCTCCTACCGCACCGCCGAACTGCCCTATCTGGTTCAGTGGAAGATGATGGGCCGGGGGGAATATGTTATGGGACTTGAACCTGCGAACTGTTTCCCCGAAGGTCAGGAAAATTTTGAAAAACGCGGTTTGCTCAAACTGCTTTCTCCCGGAGAAAGCGTTTCCACCAAAGTCCGCGTTGCTATTGAGGAAATTGTTTAAACGATGAAAAAACGCGCAGTATCCGGCAAAAAAGTTCAGAAGTTCTTTTTTATCAACGCTCTGGGCTGTCCGAAAAATCTGGTCGAAGCTGAAGTCATTTCCGGTTCGATGTACAAAGCCGGTTACGGAATCAGTTTCGATCCCGATGAAGCGGATATTTATATTGTGACAACTTGCGGATTTCTGCCCTCAGCCCGTAGTGAGGCGGCTGAATCCATCGCCGCCGCTGTCGAGTGGAAAGCCGCCGGAGTTGACCGCAAGATCGCCGTTGCCGGATGCTTGCTCAATCACGAAGATATCGACCGTTTCCGGGAGCATTTTCCAGAAGTGGATCTCTGGGTTCCTGTAAACGATACCGCAAGGATCCCTGAACTTTTGGCAGGCGCAGAATTTATCGGCGATGAAAAAGGAATAACTTTTCTTGCCGATGAAAATAATTTGCGTATGCAGTTCACATTGCCGCATATTGCCTATTTGAAAATTTCTGACGGCTGCAACAATAATTGTGCCTACTGTGCCATTCCCAAGCTCCGCGGTGCGTTGCGGTCACGGAAACTTGAGGGCATCGTTGCCGAAGCCGGACAGCTGGTCGCCAACGGCGTAAAGGAATTGGTGGTCATCGCGCAGGATCTGACCGCTTACGGTCAGGATAAAGCCGACGGCACCAATGCCGCCAAATTGCTCAAGGCGCTGGATGCCATTGAAGGTGATTTTGTCATCCGTCTGCTTTATACCCATCCGGCACATTATACTGACGAATTTATTGATGCGGTTGCCGATAGCGAACGCATATTGCCCTATCTGGATATGCCGCTTCAGCACATCAGCGACCGCATCCTCAAGGCGATGAACCGTCACATTGACCGCGCCGGAATTGAAGCGGTGCTGACCAAATTGCGGAAACGTATTCCGGATTTGACTTTGCGTACAACTTTTATCACCGGACTGCCCGGAGAAACTGAAGAGGAATTTGAAGAGTTGTGCGAATTTGTAAAAAAGTGGAAGTTTGAACGCTTCGGCGTTTTCGCTTTCGCTCCTGAACCGGGAACCCCCGCCGCTGTCCTGCCGGATCAAGTTCCGGTGGAGATTGCCGATGCCCGGGCGGAAAAATTGCTCAAATCCCAGAAGGAACGGATGAAACGGGCGCAGAAAAAGTTGATCGGAACCGAACTTTTGGCGATATTTGATTATGTTGACGAAGAGAGCGGTTACGGAGTGGCGCGCACTTTTGCCGATGCGCCGGATATTGATAATGTACTCTATTTTGAAGTCGATGAAACGGTCGAGCCGGGGGATGTTGTCAATATTGAAGTTACCGGTGTTACTGGCACCGATCTTGTCGGAGTATTGATCCCATAAATTTTTATATAGAAAGTTTCAAAAATGTCCAAATTACGCAATCTTCCCAATATTCTTACCGTCAGCCGCATTTTTGCGGTGCTGATTTTCGTTGCTATGGCTTCGGTGGCACACCTTGAAGCGATGGGTGATAAAAGCTATGTCTGCACGATGCGCATTGTTGCCGTAGCATTGGCATTGCTGGCAGGTCTTACCGATTTGCTTGACGGTTATCTTGCCCGCAAATATCACTGGATAAGCGACTTCGGCGCGTTGATGGATCCCTTGGCGGACAAAATTTTTGTCACCGGAACTATGCTTATCGCCGTCGAATACCGTTTGATCCCTGCCTGGATCGCGATCGCAGTACTCTTCCGTGAATTTATGGTCACCGGCTTGCGGACGCTCGCCGCCAAAAAACAGGTGGTCATCTCCGCTGACCGCTGGGGCAAACTCAAGACCGCTATGCAGATGTCTATGCTCGGTCTGGCGGGTATCGCCTGGATCATTGAAGGCAACGATACTGTGCCGTATTTCTACAACACCTGCATCGGTGGCATCCGCATCTGGTATGTCTGGATGGGGTATTTGACCGTCATCGTGCTGGTGACGTTGCTCTCCGGTCTTGGATACTTTATCCGTTACCGCAAACTCTTTACCGAACAGCTGAGCGAATAAAACTGTTCCCCTTGCTTCTCTGGCGGTAATTTTTAAACTGCTGCGGATGGGATGACGGCTGGAGTTTTGACTTGAGAAAAAAGCTTTTCAAAGGTTTGTAGCCGGCATCTGCCATAAGTTTATCCCAGTTGCGGGGAAGTTCTATTTTTACCGAAGTGAAACCGCCGCCGGGGACACACATAGTTTTATTGCGGTTGGTATCACCTGTGATGATGATGGCGGTTTTTCCCGACTGCATCACCGGAACCGTTTCAAGTTGTCTTATTCCAGTCCACTTGAACCACGGCGGCACGGCGGTTTGCTGTGCATTTTCCTGTCGGGCAATTCGGTAGCTGTGGCGGCGCAGAGAGTAAGTTTGTTCATTGAATGCGCTGCCGGGATTTGCCCAGTAATTTGCATAAGTGCGGGCATCCAGCGGCTGGCGGGCGGTGGATATGAGCGCATTTTCCAGACTTTCTTTGGAAAGATATTTCTTTGCCAGATCGCGGGCAACATTGCCGGTAATAAGCATCGCCCGATAGACAAATGGTGTACCGCTGCCGATCGCGAACTGCTGTTTTTCCACCGCATCCTGCGCCATAAGTTCCATTATTTTTTCCGGTTTTGCGGTCGCGGGGGCGAGGTTGTTCCCCCAAGAGAGGGATGATCCGGCGGTAAGGACATTGTCATTGAGCGCAAAGCCCTGCTGCATATGGTAGGGACGCCAATTCAATTTAATTGCGGCAATATCATCTTCGACCAGACACCACGGCATCAGATAGCCGAAAGTTCCCATACGGTTTTCTTTGATGTGATAGCCGCCCAGGTTGAGCATGGCAAGATTGATAAAGCGGCCGATCTTTGCGTTGCGGATGTTGGAAATTTCGCCTTGAGCGCAGTCAAGTTCCAATTGACGCGCTAAAGGCCCGTTCAGAAAACAGTACGGTGTCCACGCGTGGGTACTGGCAAGCGTGCGGCGGAAATCGCCGTCGGTCATTGCTTTGGCAAATGCGATAAGTATCGGCATATATTCGGGCGGACAACCTGCCATCACGCCGTTTACGGCAATCAGTTTTGCGGTGGCTTTGCGGTATGACGGGGGGATCTCTGCAATCACATCGTCCGGCGCATAGTCGGTGTATTTCAGAAATTCGGCAACTTTTTCCGGGGTAGGGGGGATGATGGGCAGACCGTCGCTCCAGCCTTGAGTGGAAAAGTAGAGATCGATCTCGTCAAGATTGCCTGTGCAGGCGATTTCTCCGGATGAAATATCTTTGAGTGCATCAGCTTTTTCTTTTTCAGTAAAGGAGAGTGTCAACGCTTTGACGATCTGCGGATAAAGCACCTCGCGGGTGTTTTTCAGCAATTCATCTCTCGTGTGAGAAGAAAAAGCACCCGGATAAACGGCAAGTCGCGGAACCATAACTCCGGCGGTGCGGGCGGTTTTAGCGGCTTGTGCGGCAAAGCCCGGAGCCGCGATCATCACGGCTGGGATATTGCAGTATTCGGCAGCGATACAGGAGCCCATCTCTTTTGGAGTGCATAATCCGCAGCCGCCGTTGCCGGAGATGACTGCATCGATTTTGAATTGCTTGAGATTTTGGACAAACTCATCTTTTTGTCTCCGGATAACGCCGGGCCCCGGCCAGGGACCGGCGGAACCGATCTCTTTCAAAACATAAATTTTTGCATCCGGATAATCTTTGAGGAGCAGACGTTTCAATTCAGGATGAGTTACTGAAGCCATAAAGCTGCCGCCAACGATGGCTATCCGTTTGCCTTTTAACGTGGATAAGCGCGGAGCTTGTTTGATGAATTTTATGCTGCGCTTTCCAATCGGAGACAGGACTGTGTATCCGTTACCGGAAGTTGTTCCCGGAATTTTGCACACTCCTGAAGCATCACAATTTTCAGCAGCATAGAGATTTCCGATCAGCAACCCCAAAGTCAATAAAAAGCAGAAAATTTTCATTATAGACCTCTGTGAAAAATTTTTGTTTACACAGACTATAACGAAAAACGATGCGACTTTATTTTACAGCAAAAATACCCCGCTTTTTTTGAAAAGGGGGCTTATCCAATAAGCGGGAAGAGGATCGCACCGAGAATCGCTGACCCGAAGATGACGGCGGTGGTACTGACTTTGAATCGGGCGATGGCGAGGCAGGAGAGGGCGGTGATGATGGTTCCGGTGATGGAGATGCGGAAACCGTCAAAGCCGGAATTGATGAACTTCCACGGTAATCCGGCGGGGAAGACCGAGAGCTCCAGAAAGACCGTTACTGCGTAGCAGATCAATGCCACCGCCGCCAGACGTGCGCCGTAAAGAAGACCCTTTAAAAAGCGTGTTTCCTGATAGCGCTTGATAAGCGATACCGCAAATCCAGCCAGAAACAACGTGGGGAAGACCAATCCGCAGGTAGCGGCCAGAGCGCCGATAAAGTTATTCTGGATAAAGCCGATAAAGGTCGCCGTATTGATGCCGACCGGGCCGGGGGTGACTTGAGAGATCGAGACCAGATTGCCGAAACGTTCCGGGGTGAGCAGTTTGCCGTCTTCGACAAATTCAGCAATGAAAAGCGGAATAAGCATATATCCGCCGCCGAAACAGAGCAATCCGAACTTGGCAAACTGATAAAAAAGGACAAAACAGCTCATGATTTTTTCTCCTCTTTCATCAACCGTTTACGGATGGTGGTGGTGTAAATTATGCCGAAAATCATACCGCTGACGATGATCGCCGCGGGATGAAGTTTGAAGAGCGCAAGCAGGAAAAATATCGTAATCAAAGCCGTTTCAACGATGCCGGAAGCTCCTTTTTTGACCATTTTGCAGGCGGTGACGATGATAAGCCCGGTAACTCCGGCGCGGACTCCGGCAAAGGCGCCGAGATAGTAGACATTGCTCGGAGATAGATCGGGGAAGAGCCACGCGATGATGACGATTACCGTGAACGAGGGGAATATCGCTCCGGCAAGCGCACAAACCGCTCCGGCAAATCCGGCGATCTTCATACCGATATAAACGGCTGAGTTGGCGGCGATGATGCCCGGCACCGTCTGGGTGAGGGTCACCATATCCAATATTTCATCTTTGGTGAGCAGTTTCTTTTTTACTGAAAATGTTTCTTCAATGACGGGCAACATCGCCAGACCGCCGCCGACCACCAGCGCCGCAATTTTGGCAAAGGTGAAAAAGAGCAGCCATAATCTGGCGGGGAAAGACATTTTTTCTGTTTCCATAGCGGTCAATCCAATCTGGTTGTACGTTGAGCCAGAGCGCAATCGGCAAGCACCAGTGCCGCCATCGCTTCGACGACCGGAATTATGCGCGGCACGATGCAGGGGTCGTGACGGCCGGTGATCTCCATCGTGCAGGCGTTGCCGGAATCGTCAATGGTGGATTGCACTTGCGAAATTGACGGCGTGGGTTTTACGGCGAGCTGGAAAGTTATCTCATCGCCGTTGGATATGCCGCCGAGGATGCCGCCTGAATTATTGGTGACAAAGGGATTTTTTCCCGGTTTGAGTGCATCGTTGTTTTCGCTTCCGTGCATTGCGGCGGAAGCAAAACCGGCACCGAATTCAATTCCTTTGACGGCGCCCAGAGAGAGCATCGCATGAGCGAGAAGTGCATCAAGTTTGTCAAAAACCGGCTCGCCCCACCCGGCGGGAACACCGGATATCCGGCAGCCGACGATACCGCCGACACTGTCTTTCTGTGCAGCGGCTTCGGCTACGGCTTCAATCATTGCCTTTGCCGCATCGGCATCGGGGCAGCGGGCGGGATTTTTTTCAATTTCAGCAACATCAAACTTTTCCGCTTTCACTCCGGCGATCTCTTTGGCAAAGGCGGTGATGTCAACTCCGAGCGTTTGCAAAAAGAGCTTCGCCACCGCTCCGGCGGCAACGCGCGCCGCCGTTTCACGACCGGAAGAGCGTCCGCCGCCGCGCACATCACGGATACCGTATTTGGCTGTGTAGGTGTAGTCGGCGTGTCCGGGGCGGAACGTGTGTTCGAGTTTGGAATAATCCTTACTGCGCTGATCGGTGTTGCGGATCAATATGGCAAGCGGTGTTCCGGTGGCAATGCCGTTCAATACTCCGGAAAGTATCTCCGCCTGATCACCCTCTTTTCTGGCGGTGGTCAAACTGGATTGTCCGGGGCGGCGGCGGTCAAGTTCACTCTGGATAAACTCCAGACTGATCGGCAACCCCGCAGGAACGCCGTCAATGACCACGCCGAGGGCGGCACCGTGGGATTCTCCGAAGGTGGTGATTTGAAAAAATTTACCGAAACTGCTGCCGCTCATATTGTTATATTCTCCGCATTACAGAATGGAGTCCGGACGGATGATCTGGGTTCCAACGCCGTCTTCGGTGAAAATTTCCAACAGCAATGAGTGGTGAAGACGTCCGTCAATGAGGTGAACTTTGTTGATACCGGCATTGAGGGCTTCGGCGCAGCTCTGGACTTTGGGGAGCATACCGCCGGAAAGGATGCCGTCCGCGCTCAATTTGGCGATCTCATCAGTGCGGATGGTGGGGATGACCGAGCTTTCATCTTCGCGGTCACGCAGAACGCCGGGGACGTCGCTCACAAAAACCAGTTTGCGGGCGCGCAGAGCTTTGGCGATCTCGCTGGCGGCGGTGTCGGCATTGATGTTGTAGATTTGACCGTCGGCTCCGGTGCCCAGCGGAGTGACTACGGGAATGGTGTTGGCTTCAAGAGCTTCGAGGATGGGGGAGATATCGACGCCGGAAACTTTGCCGACAAAACCGATATCTTCAGATTTTCCGGTCACGGGATCGGTGGAGTAGGTGCGTTCGGCGCGCAGGACGCTTTTGCCGGAAATTCCGCGCATTTTGCCGCCGGCATTTTCGCCGAGCTTGACCAGATTGGCATTGACGTTGTTGTGCAAGACATCATCGACGATGCCGATGGTGCGTTCATCGGTGTAACGCAGACCGTTGACGAACTTGACGGGGATCTCCTGACGTTTGAGTTCGGCGGAGATGGCTTTGCCGCCGCCGTGAACGACGATCGGACGGATGCCGATGGCTTCGAGCAGGACAACGTCGCACATTGCGCTTTTGACCAGTTCGGGATCTTCCATAATACTGCCGCCGCACTTGATGACGACGAGAGATTTACGGAATTTCTGAATAAAGGGGAGGGCTTCGACCAGAATTGAAGCCTTGGCGATAAGGTCATTCATTTTTGCAGTCATTTTTCAATCACTTCCATTTTAAAATATCTTGCAAACGGAGTTTGGGAACGGTGAGAACTCCATTTTCATCCAAAAAATATGCACAGTTTTCCGTCGCCGGAATATCAATGCTGCGGGGGGCTTCAGCGGGGTAGCCGACTGCCGCCAGATAGACGATTTTACCGCATTGCAGCATAGCTTCGATCGCTTCGCGGTCGATCGCACCCAGCCAGCAGCAGCCGAGACCCGCATCGGTCGCCGCAAATTCAATGCTCTGAACTGCGGCTCCGGCATCGGCGCAGAGGAGTTCGGACAAACTCTCTTCCGTCGTCGTGATGACGATGAATGCCGCAGGTGAAGTCGTTCCGGGCTGCGGGGTGCGCTGCGGATGAACCAATCCTGCCCAGCGGGTGTGCTTCAACACCTCCAGCACCAATTCAGGGGTGCGGACAACTGTGTAGCGCAAACGCTGTTTATTGGAGGCGCAGCTGGCGACCCGGGCGGCATCGACCAGGTCAGCCAGAATTTTATCATCGACCGGCTGTTGCTTGTACAGCCGGACGGTACGCCGTTTGGCAAGGAGTTCTTTGTATTCCATAATGATCAGCGGGAGATATTGCGCATCTGCGGGAACAGGATAACGTCGCGGATGGATTCAGCGCCGGTGAGGATGATCACCAGACGGTCGATACCGACACCCATACCGCCGGCGGGGGGCATACCGTATTCCAGCGCGGTGAGGAAGTCTTCGTCGACCTTGTCGGAAACTTTGTCGCCCTCTTCTTTGTTCTGTTCAAACTGTTCCATGAAGCGCTGACGCTGGATGATGGGGTCGTTGAGTTCGCTGTAAGCCGGGGCGATCTCCATACCGTTGATGCCGAGTTCGAAGACATCGACGAGAGAGGGATCATCGGCGCAGGGATTTGCGAGCGGCAGCAGCTGTGCGGGAAGGCGGGTAACGAAAGTCGGCTGGATGTTGTTGGGTTCGACCAGCTTTTCATAGAGTTCGTTGGTAACATCGAGGTCGGACATAGAGCTGTTGACATCCAGACCGAGTTTCTGACCGCGTTCAACGCGTTCAGCCGGAGTGATATCGAACCAGTCATCGCCGCCTTTTTCCTTGCACAATTCGTGGTAGGTGGCGCGGCGGAACGGCGGGGTCAGGTCGATGATCTTGCCGTTGCCGTGGTCGATCTTGGTGGTACCGCAGACCTTGAGGGCGATGGTGGAGATCATAGTTTCGATCAATTCCATCATACCGCGGCAATCGCTGTATGCCTGATAGAGTTCCAGCATAGTGAATTCGGGATTGTGACGGCGGTCGACACCTTCGTTACGGAAGGAGCGGTTGAGTTCAAAGACCTTTTCAAAGCCGCCGACGAGCAGACGTTTGAGGTAAAGCTCGGGAGCAATACGCATATAAACGTTGCTGTTGAGCGCTTCGTAGAAGGTGGTGAAAGGAGTGGCGGAAGCACCGCCGGCAAGCGGCTGAAGCATCGGAGTTTCCACTTCCATAAAGCCGCGGTCAGCGAGGAAGTTGCGGACTTCGCGGATGATGGCGGAACGCTTTTTGAAGACTTCCATAACTTCGGGGTTGGCGATCAGGTCGAGGTAACGCTGACGGTAGCGCTGTTCGACATCGGTCAGACCGTGGAATTTTTCCGGCAGGGCGCGCATAGATTTGGAGAGGAGAGTGACCTCTTTGACACGCAGGGTCTTTTCGCCCATCTTGGTGACGAAAACGGTACCCTTGACACCGATGATATCACCGATATCGAGCTTTTTGAAGAGGGCGAAGCCGGCTTCAGAAAGTTCGCTCTTGGAAGCGAAAAGCTGAAGTTTGCCGCTGCTGTCGCGCAAGTCGGCGAAGATGGATTTGCCCATACCGCGTTTGGCGACCATACGGCCGGCGGCGACCGCTTCGGGGCCGGGCTGGGTTTCATCAGCGGGAAGCTCTTTATTGCGGATATCGCTGATCTTTTCAATATCGTAGAACGGTCCGCCGAAAGGATTGATACCGTTTTCGCGGTATTCGGCGATTTTTGCACAACGCTGTTCAAACAATTCGTTGGTACGGACGACCGGAGTTTCGTTGGTCTCGGACATAAAAACAACCTCTTTCGTTATTTAATGGTTAAATAAAAATGTACTTATTATTAATATAGCACCAAAAGTGCAAAAATAAAAGAGCTGTCATATTTTTTTGCAGTTGTTTTTCTTGCCGTAACTTGCAAATTGAAACATAATGGTCTATATTAGACCTGACATCTTGAAAGTCAGGAGCTTGACATATCGGTCATGAAAAAATTTTTCCGTAAATTTTTCTTTTGGGACGAACCATAAAAATCAAACGCCAAACCGGAAAATATCCGGAAACTTTACCTTTGAACATCATCGACCGTTTCAGCGGTAAAGTATTGCGCTATAAAATCGGCAATCTTGAAATACAGGAAAAATTTATCAGATATGAGAAAGATGATGACGGTGAAGTCACGGGAAGTTTGGAACTTCGTAACAGAAGCGTTCCCGGCATCGCCGTGTGGAGTGTCGGAAAAAATAAACTTGATGATAACGGAGTTTATGATCCAAACCGGCACCCCGCTGAACCGGCAGCCGATGACCTGCGGGCATTGTTGATAAAAGAGGAATTGGAAAAATGAGTAAAAAAATTTTACTGCTGGCTGCTTTACTGCTTGGAGCGAACAATATTTATGCCCATAATCCCGGCGCAGTGAAAAAAATCCTGCCCGTATTCAAGCTGTTCGGAATCGATCCTTTCCGGACAATGACGGTCCATGATTCGCTTGCTGAATTGGAAAAACGTCCTTATCCATTTAAATTTCATGTCGAAAAGCACGCAAAATTATATTTGCCGGATTGGACGGAAACGGAAAAACTGACGTGGGTGTTCAAACTCTATGCGCACGCCGATGCCGGAGTACTTCCGCTGCTTATGGAAATTGCTTCAGAGAACAGATTGCTTGCCGGACTGGATGAGATCGCACTGGCTCTGCCGCCGGATGAACAGAAAAAATTACGGAGTATTTTAAGACCGTACATCGCCGGTAATCACTGGTGGAAAACCGTGAAAGTCACCCGGGATGGACGCTGCATTCTGGGGGTGAAAGATAACCGGGATGGTTCGGAATGTTCTTTTACCATAAAATGCGGTGATTTATCCGGCAAAAGATTGACCGCAATATGTAAAAATTCTGATATAAATGTCGGTTACTGGAGCGGGCGCGTGCGGATTTCAGATTTCAAATGTTTATTTACAGTCCGGTATGACATTGTGACAAATACATGGTTTGAAACCGGAAGTACCAAAGAAATCCGAACCAAAACTCCGGCGGTTTCGGTGTATAAAGAGATTCGCCGCGTTCCGGTTTGCACAGCGGTGGTCAACGGCAAAAAAGTTTATAAGAACCTCCAAATCAGGGGAGATGTTCGGAAATTCAAAGTTTCTGAAATCAAATTTGAGGATATTATTCAAGCTGAATAACTGAAAGAAAAGGAGGATGCGCGATGAATATTCCGGATGATTTGAAGCTTTTGAGTTTTATTTATGAAAATCGGGGCTGGGTGCTTTTGCCGCTGATCGTGTTGTGGGGAATTGGCGGATTCTACTTGCTTTTCCGGTTGAAAAAATTGTTTTTCCTCTGGCTGCTGATATTTCCGCTGGTGATTCAGCCGCTTGCGCTGGGGGCAACTTATTGCGGTTTGCGTTACCGGATGGAACTGCGGGAACGCTTCGCCAAAACGGAGCGGTGGATGTGAAGAGCCGGATTGCATCCGGCGTGAAGAATTGCTTCGCAATGTGAAGTTTTTG
>JAZOMB010000053.1:0-21697 GCA_045653515.1 Victivallaceae bacterium
CGATAACGTCAATACAACGCACTGGTTTCTACTGGGCGTATCTTCACAGGCTTCCAGATGCCGCTGGAACCTTTGCCGGAATAAACCTTGATCTGAAGGAGATTTTTACCACCGGCATTGATGAGTTTGGACGGAACTTTAATGATGAACGGCTCTTTGTAAAGGACACCGACGCCGACATTTTCCGATTTCACAGTATGTTCACCAACATAGTGACCGTTGAAGTAGACCCACGCTTCCTTATCGACGGCGCCGACAAGGACGTCGATATCGCGGCCCTGCCAATCGTTGCGGACATCGAAAACGGTGCTGTAATAGCCGTAGCTCAAATAGGGGCCGACCGCAGTTTCTTCCAATCGGGCGGGGACTTCGACTTCGGTCATGCCGGAGGGATCAAAGGTTTTGACATTCATATCTTTTTTGGGCAGACCGAGATTTTTCGGGTCTTTTTTGAAGTACCAGACCGGCGCAAAATCGAGCCATCCGGTGCCGATGTCAAGTTTTTTGCGTTCAGGGACAGCTTCGGGATTGGCCTTGGTATAGTCGAGACGGAAACGGAGCAGGACGTCGATATGCTCTTTGAATTCCGGTTTGCGGGCAAATTCAGCTTTAACGAAAAATTTTGATTTGCCGTTGACAAACTTGGAAAGATCGATGATTCCCTGGCCGAAGCCGGTTTTGACTACGGTGTAGTTTTTGCCGTCAAAAGAAATGCTGATGGAGTTGTTGACCTTGCGGGCATAGGCGCGGAGGTCAAGTTTGGCGGTGATGAAGTGGTTATTGACACCAGCGGAATACTCTTTGATCAGCATACCGGAGTTGGAACCTTTGGCAAGTGCGATACCCCACTTGGAGGGGCGGAGTCCGGAAACTTTCACCCATTCATTGCGTTTGAAGCCTTTTTTATTGACGGCAGAGACTTCGGAGTACTGGAACTCGCCTTTGATGAAGTTGGCAAGTCCGCGGTAGGCTTTGCGCTCCGCGCCGCCGGCGATGTTCAAATTGACGAAGTAGGTGTGATTGTATTTTTTACGGAAAGCGATGATCTCGTCCAGAACCTTGCGGGCTTCGGTGAATTTGTTGGTAAGATAGAGTTTGTTCAACTTGACACACAAGCGGGCGTGGTCGCAACCGAGGCGGATGAAGTTGACGCGGTCGATATAATCTTTGCGGGAATTTTTGACTTTGGCAGCGGCGGAATCGAGGAATTTCACCGCATCGGCAAAAACTTTATCCGGGTAAAATGCGGCGGCTTGAGAAATATTGCCGTGATGGATGCCGCCGCCGGGAACGGTTTTGGTGTGCTCGTTGAAGTATTCAAAATATTTTCTGATATCATCAGCGGCAGGCCCGAATGCGGAGTAGTATTCATCAAGCACCGCATCAACGGTCAGGTCAGGACGCTGCCCCAAACGGAGATGGCCGTAGAGCATAGGGCCTTTGCTCGCCCAGTTGCCGCGCAGAGAATCGTAATCAAAACCGGTCATCTTGCGGGCGGCGGCGAAGCGGAAAAATTCCAAACTCTGCTTGATATCGACCGTGGGAACGACGTAGCCGTTGAGCAAATAGTTGGGACGGTAGTTCATCTCGACACCGGAATCCGCCCAGCCGTTCCACGCCCGTTTGAGCAGAGCGAATTCACTGTCGGTGACGGGGAAATAGCTGGGGAATCCGGAACCCCACGGCACAAATTTACCGTAGAGCCAATCCAGTTTTTCAGCGGGGTACGGCGGATAGAGGTAGTCCATATACATCAGGATGGAAACTTTGACATCAACGCCTTTGCGTTCTTTGATAAGTTTGCGGATGGCTTTGGCATATTTGATGTAGCGGTTGGTGGTGGAGTAGCCTTTGAGTTCAGGCGGCTGGGGTTTATCCCACTCCATACAGGTTTTGCAGCGGCAGAAACCGCGATAGTCGGCTTCGCCCAGACCGATGTACTCTCCGCCCTGCCATTTGCTGACGATGTGCTCGTGGAGTCTGGGGTTGGAAACGCACAAACGCGGACCGCGGGTCTGGGTGCTGGAAAGAGCAAATCCGCGCGAACCATCATCATTCATGGCGAAGAAATCGAGATTTTTCTTTTTGTGAGTATTCCACCATTTGACGTGGCTGGCGGGAGCGGGAAGCGGCTGTGAATCGCCTTCCTGATTGATGAGCAGGAATTTCTGAAGATCAGCGGCATATTTGGCAGTAGTTTCTTCGGTAAAGGTCAGCTGCGGGATGGGGTTGGCGGCCTTCTTTTTTCCCCATGAGTGGTATTTATCGACCTTGAAATAGGTCATAAAGGCTGTTTGAGAACGCCATTTGCGGTTTTTGAATCCGGGGGCGGCGTCAAGTTTGAAATTGCTTTTGACAACGAGATTTTTCTGTCCGGGGATGTAGGTTCCGAGTTCCCCCGGCCAGAGCCAGCGGACACCGAGAAAATCAGAGACAAAACGGTATGCCGCATAAAGCGTACCGCGGCGGGCATTGCGGACGATACCGCCGGAGTAAAGAGCATTGAGGGCAGTTTTAACATTGACACAATCATCCGGAGTGTAGAGAAGTTTGGAATTATCTTCACCGCCGACGATGTAAACGGAACCATTCTTTTCCTGAATGGTGAAGCTTTCCTGCGGGAATTTATCCGGGGTCAAACCGATTTTCCTGGCAGCGGCGGTGTTGCCGACATAGATGACACTTTTAAATTGTTTTGACTTGGACTCTTTGAGTACCGGAAGTTTGGCACCGGTGGCTTTTTCAATATATGAAGCAAGCTCATCTGCCGCATAACGGGCAGAGAATACCGCATCGTCAGCGATAACGATCGCCGCATTTGACTTGCCGTTTTTTACCAGCGGCAAATTTCCGGCACAGACGGATAATGAGAGCAGAAGCCCCAGACACAATAAAACTTTTTTCATTAACAAACACCCTTTTTAAATATGGATCATTTTACTTTAACAGACTTCTGGGTTCCGGTGCGCGGCAGAATATATGCCGTTATTTGAGTAGAGCGGGTTATAAGGACACCGGAACTGGTTGCTTTGGTTTTGGCTTTGGCAGCGACAAGATGCTCTTTCAATGCCGGGGCAAAATCAAACATACCGAAATTGGCGACACGACCATCAGCGAAGGCAATATTTCCGCGATTGACGTGCTTTATCCAGAATTTACCTCTGGAATCATTAGAGCTTTCAGCAGATTTGAAGAAACTCCAGTTGGATATTTTTCCGCTGCTTGAAGAATAGAGACCGCTTTCGGCAAAAATCATATGTTTGGAATTGAGTTTTTTCATCCGGTAAAAGATGCCGTTGCCGGGACCGGATTGAAAAAAATCGTCTGAGAAATACATAACATTGGTGGACATCAAGCCATAGGCGCTGTTCATGCCGGAACCGATCCCCAATGGATCCGGGCACTCACACCAGAGCCGGCGCATATGGCTGGTCGCAGCCCGCAACGGGAAATATCCGGCATTGGCGAGCTGATCGTACCAGACCCAGCTGGAACCGTTTTTAGGATGTTTCGCCATCCAGAGTCCATCGTAGTCATTGGCATAGATGTGTACGGTCGTAATACAGGTTTTCTGGCGGTTCATACAATCGACGGTAAGTCCGCGCGCCCGCGCCTTTTGCAATGCCGGAAGCAGAATGGCCGCCAAAATAGCGATGATGGCAATAACGATCAGAAGCTCAATCAAAGTAAAATTTTTCTTTTTCATACTGTGTTCCTCCTGCAACAGAATTTTACCATACATATAGTATAAACAATTTTTCACATTTTGGCAACACCTTTTTTGCCATAAAAGAGTGACGAATTGACATTTGTTAAAAATTTGTAAAAACATAATATTTACCTTGTTCAGACGAATTTGTACCACTTTTGACAAAATAAACGAACTAATTGTCAAAACAGCACCTTTTAAGGTTGCATTGCACTCAAACGGTGATATAGTATGCACAAAGGAGATTTTGTCCAATATGAAAAAACTTTTGCAATACAGCGACGAACTGCCCATCTTCTCCGCTTCCGGCGTGGGTGTGAACAGTGACCCGCTCATTCCGCAAGGGCTGAAATTTTATTCCAGAGGTTCCGGCAAATCTTACGGCACGCCGTGGGCACACGGCAAATATATTTTCAGATATCAGCTTTCCGGAGAAGCCTGCTTCAATGTAGACGGAACCAACTTCAATATGACTCCGGGCGACGGCATACTCATCCCGCCCGGAGCCCGGCACTGCATCATATCTTGCGATGCCGAACAACACTCGTTGGGCGCCGCATTTGAATTGTCTCCCAAAGAACTCCGACTCCGCCGGGTATGCAAATATGTATTCCAGCTCACTTCCCGCGACCAGAAACTGCTCTCTACCGCAGTCGGCGCATTTATCGACTGGATCAATGGCAACGCCGCTTCCGCCGGTGAAGCTGCTATGTTTTTTGCCTGTTTCCTCCATCGCGTACAGCATCTGGACATTCAGGAAAACATCGGCATCTCGGTAGACAACACCCAGAACTCGCTGGTCGGCAAAATCGTCGAATACCTCGCCGCCAACCGCGACCACCGCGTTACATTGAAAGAACTGGCTCACGTTATGCACGTTTCCGGCAGCACCATCCGCCAGACCTTTTATGCTCAAATGGGGCGTTCGATCGGTGCATACGAACTTTCGCGGCGGCTGATATACAGTGTTGAACTATTGCGTTCAACAGATTTAAGTGTCAATGAAGTTGCAGTAAAATGCGGCTTTTCCTCTGCCAACGGCCTCTACCGCGCCTTGAAACGCGCTAAATGCGATGGCCCGGCAAAAATAAGAAAAAAGGTACACAAACCATAAATATATATCTGAAGAAAGGAATTTTTATGCTTAAAAAAACTTTTTGTTCATTGTTCGCAGTTCTGCTCGCCGGAACCGTTTTCGGAAATGTGATCAAGCCAAAACAACCGAAACCGGATGCCGCACAAATGAAACTTACTGAGAATTTCTTCAAATTCTCCACCGCTTGCACTCCGTTGGAAAAACGGACTATGGAAATTTTCTGCGACCGTCTGACCACCCGCAATGTCAAACCCGCTCCCGGTTTTGTCATTGAAATGCGAAAAAACAACCGCTGTACCGCCGAAGAGTTCCGGCTGTCCGGAAGCGTTGATGCCAAACGTCTGGTTCTGGACTACGGCAGCGATAAAGCTTTTGTCTACGCCGCCGGCAAACTTCTGCGCAATGGAGTTTATAAAGACGGAATTTTCACTCCGGGCAATTGGCGCGGCGTATTCCGTCCGGAGAAAGCGATCCGCTGTGTCTATCTTGCCAGCCACTTCAAAAATGTCCTCGAAGTCTGGGATGTGCAAAAAATGGAACGCCATATAGAAGACCTGGCTTTGCTCGGTTACAATTATGTCTGCTTTGCAGGAGGTTCCACGGAACGCAACTATCATCTGCTGAAATATTCCAACTTTCTCGGTATGAGAAACCGTTCAAGTGCCTGCAACTTCGGCGGCAAAAATGCTCCTGCTTCTATTCGCGCAACTCCGACCGGTCACAGCTTTTTCGGTACCGAAATCTGTGTCTCAAACCCCGAAGGTTTGAAATACATTGTCGACCGGATCTCCCGCAATATCGAACGGATCAAAGATATCGATGTCGGTATTTTCCAGTTCTGGCCCTACGATCAGGGCGGTTGCGGCTGCAAAGAGTGCTTCCCCTACGGAGCTAACGGTATGTTCAAACTTGCCGAAAAGATCGTCCCCATCGTCCGCAAAACCTGGCCCAATGCCAAAATCGTCTGGTCCTGTTGGGAATTCGGCCGTAAAGCCCCCAAAGAATGGGATATGCTTTATGAACGCATCAACTCCGGCAAAGCTGACTTCATTGACTATCTCATGATCGATGAACATGGCAGTTTCCCCGAATATCCGCTCAAACACGGCTTGCCCGGTAAAACCGAAATGATCACCTTCCCCGAAATCACCATGTGGGGACGGCACCCCTGGGGCGGCTACGGCGCCACTCCGCTTCCCAAGCGCTTCTCCGGCCTTTACGGCGAAGTCGCCCATCTCTCTGAAGGCGGCGTCCTCTACTCCGAAGGTATCCACGAAGACTTCACTAAAGCGGTCTATGCCGGATTTTTCAACAACGGCAACAACGACACCGCCGAAGCCATCCGTGAATACGCCAACTACGAACTCGGTCTCAAAGCTGAACAGCTTCCCGAATTCCTCCGCCTGCTCGATCTGATGGAAGCCAATCATCAGGGTCTCGTCTGGGCGGAAAAAGGTGACGGCAAAGTTCTCCGCCAGCTCAAAAACAAACCCGTCTGGACCAAGGTCGGCAAAGTCTGGACCAACACCGATGAAATGCTTGCTCTGGTCAAAAAACTTGATGCAGGAATGCCGCAGTGGGCGAAAAAATGCTGGAGATGGCGGCTCTTCTATCTGCGCGCCATCATCGATTATGAACTTTCTCACAACGGCAATGAACCCAATGCGGAAACCGAAAAAGCAATGCTTGAACTGGTCAAAATTTACGGCATCAGCCCGGTGACCGCCAACCGCCGCATCACCCCGTTCACCGATGAATGGATCCGCCACCATATCGATAAAAATTTCAAACTCAATCTTGAACTGCTCGGAGTAGACTGATCATGCAGAATGTAAAAGATTTTTTCCGTTTCTCTACCGGTCCGGAACCGTTGGAGGTCAAAGCAATGGAGATTTTTTCCGACCGTCTTGCCAAACGGCAGACAAAAATCAACGCAGACTATCAAATCATCGTCCGCCGCAATGACCGCTGTACTGATGAAGAGTTCCGGCTTTCCGGAGGCGTTGACGCCCGGACTCTGACTCTGGACTGCGGCAGCGGTAAAGCCTTTCTCTACGCAGTCGGCAAGCTCCTGCGCGACGGCGTTTATGAGAACAGCACCTTTACCCCCGGAAAATGGCGCGGTATCTTCCGCCCCGAAAAAGCCATCCGCTGTGTCTACTTTGCCAGCCACTTCTACAATGTCTTTGAAGTCTGGAACCAACGCCGCATGGAAAAACATATTGAAGATATGGCTCTGCTCGGATACAATTATATCACCCTCGCCCCCGGTTCGTGCGCAAAAATCAAAGGCTCTCCTCAAGCTGATGCCGATTTGAAACGCCGTGTCGAATTGATGAAGTATGCCAATTCACTCGGTTTGAAAACCCGTTTCGGAGTCATCAATATCGGTTATGACGATTCCCCGAAAGAGTGGAGAGCCAAACCTACCGGTAACTCCTTTTTCGGTACGGAGATCTGCGTTTCCCATCCGCAGGGGTTGGATTATATCGTTGAAAATTTCATCGCAAGTGCCGAAGCATTCAAAGATATAGATGTCGGACTTTTCCAGTTCTGGCCCTACGATCAGGGCGGATGCGGATGCGAAAAATGCGCTCCATACGGCGTTAATGGAATGTTCAAACTCGCCGAAAGGATCTTGCCGATCGTCCGCAAATACTGGCCCGAAGCAAAAATCATCTGGACCTGCTGGTTATTCGGCAGAGTCATCCCCGAAGAGTGGGATATGCTTTACGAAATCATCAATTCAGGTAGAGCTGATTTCATCGACTATCTGATGATCGATGCCCATAAAAGCTTCCCGGAATACCCGCTCAAGCATGGTCTTCCGGGCAGAACAAAAATGATCACCTTCCCCGAAATAACCATGTGGGGCCGCCACCCGTGGGGCGGCTACGGAGCAACTCCGCTGCCTGAACGCTTTTCCGGACTTTACGGTGAAGTTGCCCATCTTTCTGAAGGCGGAGTACTCTATTCCGAAGGTATCCACGAAGATATCACCAAAGCGATCTATGCCGGATTTTTCAACAACGGCAACAACAGTACGGAGGAAGCGATCAGAGAATACGCCAACTACGAACTCGGTATCGCTCCGGAAATGCTTGACGATTTCAAACAGCTCATCGAGCTTATGGAAGAAAACCACCCCGGTCTGGTCTGGGCGGAAGACGGTGACGGCAAAATTCTCTGCAAGCTCAAAAACAAACCCGTCTGGTCAAAAGCCGGAAAGTTTTGGAGCAAGACCGATGAGATGCTTGAGCTTGCCAGAAAGCTCGATGCCGGATTGCCGCAATGGGCGAAGTCATGCTGGCGTTGGAGACTTTTCATGATCCGCGCTATCATCGATTTTGAATTGTCTCACAATGACAACGAACCCAATGACGTCACCGAAAAAGCGATGCTCGAACTGGTCGATATCTACGAAATCAGCGCCAAAGATGCCAACCGCCGCGTAACGCCTTTCACCGACGAATGGATCCGGCATCACATCGACAAGAATTTCAAGTTGAATTTGAATTTGCTTGGTGTAGACTGAAGTGCGGCGCGCGCTCGCGGGCGCTGGCTTGGGCCGTGCGGGGGAACTCGTGGACGGAAGGTCACTTCGGCCCGCACATCCCGGCGCCATCATCCCGCGATCATCGCACCGGTCGGAGCGGGGGCAGTTTTGGGAACGGAGTTGTCTGGCTGTTGCGCCTTTCGTTGCGCTGTCGCGCAACAAACGGGAGGAATTTTTTTATTTTTATACTGCCCCGGGGTGGGAGCCGGTTGTCTGACACAAGTCCGGCAAATCCGGTGGCAGTTTTTTTTATTGTGCCAGTTGCGCTGGATAGCGTAACTGGCGCAACCGTTGTCTCAAACGTTGAATGTCAGAGTTTCGTGTTCGGCATCGATCGTCAGATTGGAGCCGGAAGAAAGAGTTCCCGCGATCATCTTGCGGGAGAGCGGCGTTTCCACCATACTGATGATCGCCCGCTTCAAGGGACGGGCGGCGAAATCCGGATCGTAACCGCATTCGGCGATCAGATCCAATGCCGCTTCGGTGACTGTCATCGTGATCTCCTGTTCCGCCAGGCGTTTGGCGAGGATATCCATTTGCAGAGAAACGATCTTGCGGATATCCTCCCGCTTCAGGCTGTGGAAGATCAGTGTTTCATCAATACGGTTCAGAAACTCCGGCCGGAAGTGGCGGCGCAGTTCCAGCATCATCTTTTCGCGGAGCTTTTCATCGCTTTCACTATTTCCCAGAATCATTGAACTTCCGATGTTGCTGGTCATGATAATGATGGTGTTTTTGAAACTGACCGTCCGCCCCTGTGAATCGGTAACGATACCATCTTCAAGGATCTGCAGCAGGATATTGAACACATCCGGATGCGCCTTTTCGATTTCGTCAAAAAGTACCACCGAATAGGGACGGCGGCGTACCGCTTCAGAGAGCTGTCCGCCCTCTTCATAACCGACATATCCCGGAGGCGCACCGATAAGTCTGGACACGCTGAATTTCTCCATATATTCAGACATATCGATCCGCACCATCGCCCGTTCATCGTCAAACAGCTCCTGCGCCAACGCCCGGGCAAGTTCCGTTTTTCCGACACCTGTGGGGCCGAGGAAGATGAAACTTGCGATCGGCCGTTTCGGGTCTTTTAAACCGGCTCTGGCACGCAGAACCGCATCGGACACCGCTGTTACTGCTTCATCCTGACCGACCAGACGGCGGTGGAGATGTTCGTCCAGATGGAGCAGTTTTTCCTTTTCGCTCTGCACCAGTTTCGTCACAGGGATGTGCGTCCAGCGACTGATGATGGCGGCGATATCCTCTTCGTCGACCTCCTCTTTGAGCAGCCGGTCAGCGCTCTGATTTTTGATCGCCTCTTCGGCATTGGTGATCTTCTGCTGCAGATCGGGGATAACGCCGTGGCGCAGTTCGGCGGCCTTTTCCAGATTGTATTCACGCTCGGCGCGTTCGAGCTGACCTTTGGCAAGGTCGAGCGCTTCGCGGTAACTCTGCAGATCGCTGATCGCCTTTTTCTCGTTGTCGTAACGCGCCTGAAGCTCCTGCTGACGGGCTTTCAGATTGGCGGCCTCTTCGGCGAGCAGTTCGCGGCGGCGGATACTTGCGGCATCCTTTTCGTTGCGCAGACTGGTAAGTTCGATCTCGAGCTGCATAAGTTTGCGGTTGTTTTCGTCCAACTCCACCGGACTGCTGTCGATCTCGGTACGCAAGGCGGCGGCGGCTTCATCGACGAGGTCGATCGCCTTGTCCGGCAGGAAGCGGTCGGCGACATACTTGTCGGAAAGCACAGCGGCGGCAACCAGCGCGCTGTCGCGCAGTTTCACTCCGTGATGCAGTTCGTAACGCTCTTTCAAACCGCGCAGAATACTTATCGTATCTTCCACCGAGGGGGGATTGACCAGCACCGACTGGAAACGGCGTTCAAGTGCAGCATCTTTTTCGATATATTTGCGGTACTCATCCAGCGTGGTGGCTCCGATGCAATGGAGTTCACCGCGGGCGAGCATCGGTTTGAGCAGATTTCCGGCATCCATGGAGCCTTCAGAAGCCCCTGCTCCGACGACGGTGTGAAGTTCGTCGATAAAAAGGATGATTTTGCCTTCGGCAGAGGTCACCTCTTTCAGAACTGCTTTAAGGCGTTCTTCAAATTCGCCGCGATACTTCGCTCCGGCGATAAGTGCGCCCATATCAAGTGCCACCACCCGGCGGCCTTTGAGATTTTCCGGAACATCGCCGCGCACCACCCGGCGTGCCAGACCTTCGACGATGGCGGTTTTACCGACACCTGGTTCACCGATAAGCACCGGATTGTTTTTGGTGCGGCGGGAAAGGATCTGGATCATACGGCGGATCTCATCATCTCTGCCGATAACGGGGTCGAGTTTGTCCTGCATTGCCATCTGGGTAAGGTCGCGGGAATATTTGTCCAGAGCTTCAAAGGTGGACTCGGGATCGGCGCTGGTGACGCGCTGATTGCCGCGGATGCCCTGAAGCGCCTGCAGGACCCGGTCAGAGGTGATGCCGGAATTTTCCAGCAGTTCTTTGGCGCGGGTGCGGCCGTTGAACATTGCCAGGAGCAGATGTTCAACGCTGATGAATTCATCTTTCATATTGTCCGCGTGTTTGGCTGCATCATTCAGAAGTTCACTGAACTCTCTGGAGTTGTAAACATCGCTTCCTGAACTGTTCGCCAAGCGGGGCAGTTCATTGAGGGCATTCTGCAGCGGAGCGGCAAAAATCGCGCGGCTGACACCGCATTTTTCAAAAATCGACGGAATGAGTCCGTTTTCATCGGCAAGCAATGCCGCCAGCACATGGAGGACACGCAGTTCATTATTGTGCAGTTCAACCGCAAGCTGACGGGCATTGAGCAGAGCTTCGCGGCTTTTGTTGGTGAGTTTGTCCGGATTCATATCGGCACCTCCTTATAGTTGATTTTGGTTTTCGCTTTACGATACAGCATAAAATGTGCCAAACGATTTTTCAAGGTGAAATGCTTGAAAAAGTGTGACATATAATGTATATTTATGACACGCCGGTGTGTAAAAATTGCACACTGCGAATTTTTGAAGGAAAGAAGAACATTATGCAGTTTTCAGAAATTACCAGCAGCCAGAATCCATCCGTCAAACATCTGGTCAAACTCCGCGACCGCCGCCCCCGCGAAAAAGAGCAGTTGACCCTTCTTGAAGGTTACCGCGAACTCACCCGCGCCATCGAATACGGTATGGAATTGACCGAAGTATACTTTTCTCCGGAACACTTTCTCGGCAGCAACGAATATCCCCTTTTGGAAAGTATCGCTTCCCGCGGCATAAAGGTCGTCCGCCTCGCCCCGCATCTGCTGGAAAAGGTCACCTACCGCGAACGCCCCGAAGGTTTGCTCGCCGTGGCAAAAATGCGGAAACACGAACTGGAAAATCTGCCCGAATATGAAAATATGCTCTATCTCGTTGCCGAAACCATCGAAAAACCGGGCAATCTCGGTTCAATGCTCCGCAGCGCCGATGCTTCCGGCACCGATGCTCTTATCGTCTGTGAACGTATGACCGATCTGTACAATCCCAATGTCATCCGCGCCAGCACCGGAGCGATCTTCTCCGTTCCGACCGCCGTCTGCGACAACCAGTCCGCGATGGATTATCTGCGCAAACGCGGCGTGAAGATCCTTGCAGCTACTCCGCACACCGATTTCAAATATACCGATGTCGACCTCACCCAGCCGGTGGCGGTGGTGGTCGGTGCCGAACAGACCGGTCTTACCGATTTCTGGATGGAACAGGCTGATCTCAAGGTAAATATTCCGATGCTGGGCGAAATCGATTCGCTCAATGTCGCCAGCGCCGCAACCATCCTGCTTTACGAAGCCGCCCGCCAGCGCGGATTTAAGAAACGGAACAAGTAAACGATGAAAAAAATCCACCTCCTCGCGGTCGGCGGCACCATTGCCAGCGTCAGCAGCGATCCATTGTCCTGCACCAATTACAAAACCATTCTCAACGGCGAAGCGGTACTGGCAACTCTGGGCAGAGAAAAGCTTGCAGGTGTCGCCGAAGTCACCGTGGAAGATATCATCCGTCTGGACAGCGCTTCGCTTACAGTAGAACATTGGCTCACTCTCGCGCGGCGGATCAGCGAAGTTCTTGAAGAGTGCGACGGTGTGGTCATCACTCACGGCACCGACACTATGGAGGAGACGGCATATTTTCTCAATCTCTGCGTAAAAAGTTCCAAACCGGTCATCCTTACCGGTTCGATGCGCCCGGCTTCAGCGATAAGTTCCGATGCGGCATTGAATTTGTACAACGCCGTCGTTGCCGCAGCTTCCGATAAACTGCATAACTGCGGCGTGCTTATCGCGATGAACGGCGTACTCGCTTCCGCCCGCGATGCCAGAAAGATCCATCCGACCCGCCCCGATGCCTTCACTCCGATTGAAATGGGCGCCATTGGCAGCATCACCGATTCGGTGGTTGAACTCAATTACCGCAGTGCCAAGCGGCACACATTTGACAGCGAATTTGATTGCCGCACGATTCAATCTCTGCCTGAAGTCAGGGTGCTTTACGCTTACGCCGACGCTCCGGCGGACTGGTTCGATCAATGCGTGGACAAAGGAGTTTCCGGCATCGTCATTGCGGGAGTCGGCAACGGCAATTTGAGCTCCGCATGGAAACGCAAAGTCGAAGAACTCAAAGGCAAAATCACCATCGTCCGCTGTACCCGCGCCAACGGCCCCGTCAACCGCAACGGTTCACAGGACGACGACACCCTCGGAACTGTTTCCGGCGGCAATCTTCCGGCACAGAAAGCGCGCATACTTCTGATGTTCGCGCTCGGAGCGAAACTTCCGCTTGCGGAAATCCAGCGGGTATTTGGAGAATGTTGAAAAAAGTCGGCTTGCGTAAAGCTGCTTGAAGCATTATATTAAACGGAAAACATAATCTATCTTTATAATTTTGGAGAAAATATCATGATCACTATCAAAACCAGCAAAGGCGACATCAAACTCGAACTCTTTGAAAAAGAGGCTCCCATCACCGTTAAAAACTTCCTTTCCTATGTCAAAAGCGGCTTCTACAAAGGAACCATCTTCCACCGCGTCATCCCCAATTTTATGATCCAGGGCGGCGGTATGGATGAAAACTTTATGCAGAAAGAAACTGCCGCTCCCATCAAAAACGAAGCCACCAACCAGATCTCCAACAAGCGCGGCACCATCGCTATGGCGCGTACTCAGGTCGTGGATTCTGCCACCAGTCAGTTCTTTATCAACGTCGTCGACAACGACTTCCTCGATTTCAAAGCTCCCATTCCGCAGTACTACGGCTATTGCGTTTTCGGCAAAGTTGTTGAAGGTATGGAAGTTGCCGATGCCATCGTCGGCGTTCCCACCACCAGCAAAGGTATGCACCGCGACGTGCCGCAGGAAAACATCGTCATCTTGGATGTGATCGAAGAGTAATCGATTTTTTACGGAGAATAGAAAATGTCTTTTTCAGCTGAAAGTATGAAGTTTCTGGAAACGCTGCTCCGCAGTTCCAGCCCGACCGGTTATGAAGTGGAAGCCGCCAAAGTTTTCCGCGATTACCTCTCCGATGTGTGCAATGTCCGCTGCGATGTTCTGGGCAACACCATTGCTTCACTTAATGATTCCGCTCCGATGCGGGTGATGATGTCCGGTCACTATGACGAGATCGGTTTCCAGATCGTCTACATTTCTGACGAAGGTCTGCTCTACTTCCGCCCCAACGGCGGCATTGACAAGCTCAATGTCCCCTCCAGCGAAGTCGATATCCTCACCGCCAAGGGCAAAGTCCCCGGCGTCATCGGTAAAAAACCCATCCATCTGCTCAAGCCCAAAGAACGCGATTGTGCGGTCGAACTTCACGATATGTGGATCGATATCGGCGCCGCTTCCAAAGCGGAAGCCGAAGAGCTGGTCTCCGTCGGTGATCCTGTGGTGATGCGCGAAAACTTCCGTATGCTCAATGCCAACCGCTTCATCTCCAAAGGCTGTGATGACAAAATCGGTGCCTTCATCGTCGCTGAAACCATGCGCCGTCTTGCCAAACGCAAGCTCAATGTCGCCGTTTTCGGTGTCGGTTCTGTTCAGGAAGAGGTCGGTGTGCGCGGCGCAACAGTCAGCTGCTTCGGCATTGATCCGCAGGTAGGTTTCGGCATTGACGTAGGGTTCGCCACCGATCTGCCCGACATCCCCAAACGTCAGTACGGCGACGTCGCTCTGGGCAAAGGTATCATCTTGAGCAAGAGCTGCGACAACAATATCGTTCTCGGCGAGATCCTGCGCAAAACCGCCAAAGATAAAGCGATCGCCATTCAGGAAACCACCGCTCACCGCGCCACCGGCGGCACCGATACCGCCGCGATCCAGATGACCCGCGCCGGTGTTGCCACCGCGCTGTTGAGCGTTCCCAACCGCTATATGCACTCCCAGGTCGAAATGTGCGATCTGCGCGATGCCGAAGCGGCGATCGAACTGCTCACCGAAACCATTGCCGGATTTACCGGTAACGAATCATTTATTCCGGTGCGCTGATGGCAAATTCAAAGCTCGGAAACTATGTAAATACCGGAGGATATTCCCGGCTGGCGGGTCACCCGAGTGCGCCCGGCAGCTGGAAATCCAGCCGCTATTTTCTCTGCTGGAGAATATTGTACATACTGTTTCTGGGCTTTTTTATGCTTATCGGAATGTTTTTCGTGTTCTTTTGAAAATTTGAAGAGGATTTTGTCTCTATGGCTGAATTCAGTCGTTCCATAGCGGCGCAGGCCGTCGCAAAATGTGTTGTTGAAACTGCCGTTGCCCACAACTTGATCACAGGTCCGGTGGCGATCTCTCCGCGTCTGGCGGAAGCGGAAAAAGAGCTTATTGTCAAAATGCTTGCCGAGATCCGCAAACACTTTGGCGAAAATTCCGGCGAACTCCATCCGGACGAAGTGTGTTCTATGTTCACCTTCGTTTTCGGCAAAGCCGCCGAAGCAGTCACCAATATGTACAACAATCAGCCGGACAAGTTTGAATTGACCGGAATGCTCTCCGGCCAGATCCCCGTCTACGCCGAAGACAAAATCACCGAAAACTTCAAAAGTTCCCCATTCCCCTCTGCCTGCGCGGAAAATTATCTGGCGTGGAGCAGTCAGAATGCCAATGCCGCCGATCCGGTACTGCTGCTCTTTGAAGCGTTGAAGTGGTGCTTCCGCTTGAGCTGCAATTATGCGGTTTCGATCGTTGAGACGCAGATCCATCCCGCAGGAGGAGAGCGATAATGAGTCCGGCAGAACAATTATCTCCGGCGCAGCGCAAAAAATATCAGCGTACCGCCATTCTTTCAGCGTGGTTCGGCTGTATCTCCGAACAGCTTCTTGACAGCAACTCGCTGATCATCCTCTACTTGATAACCCTCGGCGGCGATGAATCATTTTCTATGTTTTCAACTGCGTTGAGCGCGATTTGCGGTTTTGCAATGATCATTCCCTGCGCCGGACTGGTCAGCAAGATCGGTTTGCGCCCCTCGTATTCACTTTCAGTTTATGGATCGATCGCCTCATTCTGGCTGATGGCGGCGGCGCCGAGCATCGTGCCGATGGCGTATGCCAAATATCTGGTCATCGCCGGATGTATGATCTACTGTCTGATGCGTTTCCCCTATTCGGTGGCGTGGTATCCGATGCTGGATATGATCCTCGCCCCCAATGAACGCGGAAGTTTCTTCGGAACGATGCGCTTCAGCTACATTCTTATCAATGCCTGTATCATCTATCTTATCGGCAAATTGCTGGGCGAAACCCCGGCAATCCACACTATGCAGCTGATCATCGCCATCGCCGGATTGTTTATGCTCGGCCGCAAGATCTGTATGGACAGAATGCCGAACAATCCGGAGGCGAAACAGAACAAACTTGATATCAGAAAAGCACTGAATATCTCCATTCACAATGCACCGCTGATCGGTTTTTCCTTCTACTCCTGCTTTTTGAACATTGCCACCGCCTCCGCGTTGCCGCTGTCGGTCATCTATATGAAGACCCGCCTCAACTTCTCTGCCGAAACAGTTATGACCTCGACTTCGCTGTATATGATCGGTCTGGTCTGCGGCTATGCTATGACCGGTTTTATGATGCGCAAACTCGGACACCGCTGGTTCCAGATTTTGACTCACACGCTGTTTGCGGTGTCATTGGGTGCGTTGACGATGATCACTCCGGCAATAAGCCATACCTCGATCATTATGGCGGCGATCCTCTGGCTGCTGGGTTTTGCCTGTTCAATGTTCTCCTGTCTCAACTCGACCGAAATGCTTGCCGCCGCCAAACCCGGCAACAAAGTAATGGCGACTTCCCTCTGTCAAACCTTCACCAATCTCGGCGCGGCGATCGGCCGTCTGGGTACGACGTTGGTGCTGGCGGCGGGGGTGCTGGTTCCGGACTGGAAATTTTTCGGTATCAATATGAGCTGTTACAATTTTATGTTTATGTTCTACTTTTTTATGGTAGTGTTTTTCTATCTGCTGCTGCTGCTCGCCCCGGCGATCATCTCCAAACATGATGATTATTACGAACCCTGATTCAAATAAGGTATAAATAATGGATAACCAACTCAAAGTCGCGATCATCGGTTTGGATACCAGCCACTCCACCGCGTTTGCAAGTTTTATGCTCGATCCGGAAACCAAGCCGGAATTTAAAATCGATTCGATGCGGCCGACCCGCTGTCTGCGTTTTGAAACGCCCTTTCAGAATGCCGAAGGCTTGGATAAACGGCAGGAGCTTCTGGAAACTCTCGGAGTCGAAGTCGGCACCGATTTCGATTGGGCGGTTGCCGATTGCGATGCGATAATAATGAATATCAACGATCCGTCACTGCACTTGGAATATTTTGAAAAGTGCGCGAAACTCGGCAAACCGATCTATATCGACAAGCCGGTTGCCGGAAATGTCGCTGATACCCGCAAAATTTACGAGATCGCCGAAAAGAACAATGTCCGTTTTTTCAGCGCCTCCTCATTGAGATTTGATATCGACCTTGAAGAGACTCTCGAAGCGGGCGATATCGCTGCCAAAAGCGCCATCGTCTGGGGCCCTGTCGGTGTTGCTCCGGCAGGAAGTTCCATCGTCTGGTACGGAGTCCACGCCTTTGAAATGCTTGAACGCATTATGGGCATCGGAGCCGTCTCCGTCACCGTGGTCAATGATGCCAAAGGTCACGTCTGCACCGTTGAATATGCCGACGGCCGCCGCGGCATCGTGGAATTGACCCGCAAATGCCCCCGCTACGGCGCCTTGCTCCGCGATGATGAATCCGGCGCGGTGATGATAAAGTCCGGCGGCCGCGTGCCGTTTTATGTCCGCTTGCTCAAGCGCATCGACAGCTTCTTCCGCGGCGATGACAGCGCCGGGGTGCCGCTGGAAGACTCTATGGAGATAATGAAGCTGCTCGAAGCTGCCGACATCTCCAGCACATCCGGCCAAACGGTCTGTCTCAAAGATCTTTGACTTTTGAAAAGCAAAAGGCTCTTTCCTGAACTGGAAAGAGCCTTTTTTTGTGCGAAACTCCGGTCAGTAGACAAAGCTTCTCAAGTTGGTGATGCGGAATTTTGCATCACTGCCGCGCCGGATGAGCAGATAGTGTGCCTTATCCTTTTTCTGCGGCTGATAGATGAAAGTATAACGCTGTTTCTGCGGAGTTTCGCGGTAGCTTGCGGTATTCTGGGTGATGATCTGATTGCGGTTGTTGGATATCCGCAGCGAAGCGGGAACACCCTTGCCGATACATTCGATATCCATAGTGACGATCACATTTTTGCGCTTGGTCTTCAGCGCCGTTTCCGCGCCCTGACGGGGCAGAAGATATCGGACATCGCCTGAAACTTCCACAAAACCGTCAGCACCGATGGGCAGAACTTTACTGCTTTTCCACGGCTGCCATTGCACTTCATACTTGACGGGAACCTCTGTCCACGGAACTTTGCCGATGGTAAACTCTCCGTAGATCGCATCACTTGATTTGTCAAAATAGCTCAACGGCGTAACGGTCAAACGGTAGGTGCTGTCCGCTTCAAAATATCCGGCGGGGAAGCCGAACTCTTCGCAAACACCCTGCGGCGGCATCGCCGTCCGGGTAAATCCGGTTATGCCGTAGGGTTCAAACTTGCCGTCTTTACCCTTTTTTTCCACCTTGACCGAATAGTGAAACAGAGCAAAACTGTTCTCTTTCAAGGGCGGAATGATCAGTTTCCCCCAGCGCTGAGAGGAAAACTTCTCCGGCTTGAAGTCAAGTTTTGCCGCCTTGTCAAACTTTGCAATGGGAGCATTCCGGCGGTTTTTAACGGAATAAAGCGCCGTCTCCTGCTTGTAAGGCAGCTGGATCGTCCACCGCCGTTCCGGGAAAAGTTCAAGTCCGGTTTTGACATTGAAACGGCGGATGACGACCTTATCGGCATAAACCTCCCAGATCGAAGCATCGTGCGACTTGGGGCGGTCGGTCGGATTGGCGATGCCGCCGTTGCCGCAATAGGCAAGCGTACCCAGATTTACGGCGGTGAATTCGCCCTGCCAGATGGCGCGTTCATCCATCAGACGGTTATGGGTGTGTCCGGCAAGAGAGATCACCTGCGGATATTTATTGAGCATCGGACGGATGGAGGGATCACCGCCCGCTTTGGAGGTGCTGCCGAGCGTGGTGCCTTTGGGCGGAACATGAGTGATGACGAAAACCGGCTGTCCGGGCTTGGAGGCGGCGACTGCGGCTTCCAGATTTTTCTTCAAAATTCTGGAATTTTCCCATTGGGCAAGCGAAACGAAGTGATAACCCTTGACCACTTTGACCGGATTGACCGAACCGGAACCGGTAAGTCTGGCAAATTCGGCATAACCTGCAGCGGTGGATTCTGCGCCGGATTTATCGTGTCCGGCAGGGATCATCAGAAAGTCCGGCCGCGTGGCTTCATCGGCAAAGACTTCAAGATACATTTTCCGCCACAGTTTGAACATATCCGGCTGAAAAGTGTTGGTGATATCGCCGGAATCGACAAAGAATTCCACCTTGTGCTTTTTGAAAAATTCAAACGCCATCCGTGTGCGCTCCCAAGAATCCGGCTGGCGGGTGTCGAGGTGGTTGTCCGAGATCGCACCGAAACGGAGCAATGGCTCTGATGCGGCAAGCGCCAAAGTCAGCAAAAGCAGAAACGGCAATAAAAGTTTTTTCATTTTTTGTCCTTATATCTTTAATTTCATCTCATTTGAAACATCGGAAAAACCATATTTTTTATAAACCTGATATCCGGCATCAGAAGCGTTGAGCGCCAAGGCGGTGCATCCGGCTTCAATGGCGAAATCTTTCAAAGTATCAAGCAATCTGGTCGCCAGCCCCTGTCCCCGATAGGCGGTTCTGGTGTACATATTGGTGATGTAGCCTTTTTTACCTGTAAGATCGCCGTAAGATGGCGGCAGGGCTACCACCGACAATCCGGAACAAGCCGCCGCCGTTTCGCCGTCCCACGCAATAAATGAAACAAAGGTGCCGTGAGTGACAGCTTCAGTAAAATATTCGGTAAGCAAGGCGGAAAATTCACTTTCAGGAATTTCAAGTTTTGCCGTTTCCCGTTCCCGCCGCATCTCCAGACGGAGAGTTACCAAAGTTGCGACATCAGCGATTCCGGCGCGTCTGATCTCAAAATTTTTCATGCCAACGTTTCCTCGCACACCCGCAAAACATTGCCGCCGATGATTTTGCGGATCTCATCATCGGTGTATCCTCTCTGCACCAGAGCCACGGTGAACATCGGCCAGTTGATCCACGACATCGAGTCGTGTCCCTCTTTCATTTCCGGAGCAATACCGGCGCCGGGCTGGCGCCAATAGCTTTCCCAGATCGGACGGCTGGGGTTGGGTTTGGCATTCACCGTGGAAAAACCGAGACTTATGCCGTGGTCGGTACCGATAGCGACATGATCGACGCCGAATTTCCGGGCGACATAATCGATGTGGTCGATAAAGGTTTTGATATTCATCTCGTGCTGCAAAAATGGCGCGTGAGCGCAAATACCGACATAACCGCCGGTCTCTTTGATCGCCTGAATGACCTCGTCGCTTTTTGAACGGTAGTGAGTGGACAAACCGCCTGCGACTGCGTGACTGCAAACCATCGGCTTTTTGGAACATTTTGCCGCATCATAACTTGTTTGAAGTCCGCTGTGGGCACAATCGGGGATGACTCCGACGCGGTTCATTTCAGCAATGACCTGTCTGCCGAAGTCGCTCAAACCGGCGTTGGCAGTTTCCGCACAGCCGTCACCGATGAGGTTGCGGCGGTTGTAGGTCAAGTGCATCATACGGACACCGAGTTTGAAAAACACTTCAATATTTATCAGCTGGTCGGCAACCGAAATGAATTTACTTGACAGGGGAACGCCGTTGGTAGTCATATAAAGCGCCTTTTTGCCGCGCTTGGCAATTTCCGGAAGCTGGGCAGGAAACACAGCGCGTTCATAGAGATCAGGGAGCTTGTCGACGACATGAGTATAGCAGCCGAGGCGACGGATGAGCACTTCGATATCATTGCCCTCCAAGCCGGAATTTTGAAAAATCACATCCACTCCGGCAAATTCCCAGGCCTCTTTCAATTTCTGGACTATCGCCGGATCATCAAAAGCGCCATTCATCGAAAATTCTTCTTTGCGCCAGGTCAGTTCATCCCGGCTGGCACCGGAGGAGATCAGCTCCTCCATAGGCGGTTGAGCCGCGGCCCGCGGCATAAAGCCGTAGGCATCGAAAACGAAAGAATTTTTGTGCAGTTCAAGACCGTGTTCCAGATCGCGCTGCGACGGCTTCAAAATATCGACCGCCAGCTGACGGTACTCTTCAAAACTTCTCATAACAGATACTCCGAAATGGTAAAAAAATAATTTTTCGGAAGAAATATAACATAAACCGACAGATATTGCAATATCCGGCAATAAAAAAAAAGAAATTTTTTATTTATGCACTTGCATTTTCTATGATAGGGGTATATATTATGGAACTGTTTATTTGATGTGTCTCCATCGTCTAGAGGCCTAGGACACCGGGTTTTCATCCCGGCAACACGGGTTCGAATCCGGTTGGAGATGCCACTTCGGGCGGTTAGCTCAGCTGGTTAGAGCGCTGCTTTCACACGGCAGAGGTCATGGGTTCGAGTCCCCTACCGCCCACCAGTCTTCATCTCGGCAAAGCCGAGATTTCGCCTCGGCAAGCCATAGGCGCAGACGAGCGAACCCAGCGGGGAAGACTGCCGCGGCGTAATCTGCAACGCAGATGGAGCCGGGCAATATTGTGATGATATCACTCAACGGTTATTTGGATTATAGCAGACTTG
>JAZOMB010000054.1:0-73619 GCA_045653515.1 Victivallaceae bacterium
GACAAGCATCTGCAAGCACAAATACACCTTGCCACGGCGGAGCTTCAGCGGAGACGGGTCCCTCACCATCGCCTTGATTTGCCGTCGACCTTGCATCACACTGCATCCACCGACTGCAATCAAACCGCTTTATTATTTGACAAATCCCCCCTTCTGTGATATACTTCCATACACCAACTGTGGATATTACAGGTTATAACATAAAAGTTTCACAAAATTTGGGACATTAACAAAAAACGCAGAAAATCTGTATCTTTTGCTTGTATTTGAGTGAAAGTACAGTTAAATTAAGTAGAGTTAACCACTAGATAACCATATTGAATTTTACAGTGCTATGAAAAAATATCTTGATGAATTGACCGCCCGTTATCCGGTGTTGGAGGAAAACCGCCGGGAAATCGGGGCGTTTATCCAAATGCTCATATCGCTTTACCGCGCTGACGGAACGCTTCTGGTCGCCGGAAACGGCGGGAGCGGCGCCGATGCCGAACATATTTGCGGCGAACTGCTTAAAGGTTTCTGCAGGAAACGGCCGCTGGACAAAGCCGACTTGGAAAAACTCAAAGCTTCCGGCGATGAAGAGGATTTCGGCAGTCAGCTGCAGAACGGTTTGCGGGCGGTTTCTCTGCTCTCGCACCCTGCGTTGACCACCGCCTTCGGCAACGATGTGGATGCCGACCTCGCATTCGCCCAGCAGGTGTGGGCGCTGGGAAAATCCGGCGATGTGATGCTGGGCATCTCCACCGGCGGCAACGCTTCCAATATCCGCAAAGCCTTTATCGCCGCCCGCGCAAAAAATATCAAAACTGTTCTTCTGACCGGCAACCGCCACGGCATTTGTGAAAAGTACGCCGATCTGGTCATTGCGGTTCCGGAAAAGGAGACCTTCAAGATCCAGGAACTTCATCTGCCGATCTACCACACAGTCTGTCTGGCGGTGGAAGCAGAATTTTTTAACGAGTAAGGATACTGTTTATGTTTAAATACAGAGTTATCGGTTTTACTTTGCTTATGGGATTGCTGGGCGGAATATTTTTCTGGCGGCCGTGGGGAACTGTGCTGTTTCTGATCGCCGCGCCGCTGATGGCGGCTCTGGCAGTCTATGAATGTGCGAAGATGTTCAACGATGCCGGAAGAAAGAATTTTCCCGCCATCACTGCGATAGTGTTCTACATCTCGGCGTTGCTTTGTGTTCAATCAGGCCCCGTCCGGATGCCGCTCTTCGGCCTGATCGCTTTTGCCGGAGGTGTTGTTATGCTGTGCAAGCGGGAAGGTTTGACCGAAAAATATTTGAATTCCTGCGGAATATTGCTCTTTCTCGCTCCGGCGCTCTGGGGCTTGATCGACAGTTTCTATATCACGACAGGTAATGCTCCTTTGGGCGCGTGGCTGCTGTTTTTGTGTCTGGCGACCAAGGCGACCGACTCCGGCGGCTACATCGTGGGTACGCTTACTTCCAAGCTCCCCAACGGCAACCATAAGATCGCGCCGTCACTCAGCCCGAAAAAGTCCTGGGAAGGCCTTTTCGGCGGTATCGCGCTTTCGCTTACCGTCGGCTGGCTGTTTTTCAAGTTCGCCGGATATGCGCCGTTGTGGTGGTATCTGGGAACGGCGTTTGTGCTGAGTCTGGGCAGTTTCTTCGGCGATCTGGCGGAGTCTGCCGTCAAGCGGATGTGCAATATCAAAGATTCCGGTCACTGGGTCCCCGGTATGGGCGGCGCGTTTGACGTGCTGGACAGCTTTATATTCAACGGCGTACTGTTCCAGCTGCCTGTTATGCTTTTGCAGCTAATGGATTGCACGCGGGGTTGATTTTGAAGCCCGACAACTTATATTGCTTCTACGGAAACACTTCAACGCAGGAGGAAATATTATGGCTATGATTCGTGATATCGAAGAAAAAGATTTTTCTGAAACCATCGCTTCCGGCACCGTGCTGGCGGACTTCTGGGCGCCGTGGTGCAGTTATTGCAAAGTTATCGGAGCGGTATTGGAACAGTGTGCTGTTTCAGCTCCGGCGGAGGCGGTCATCGCCAAGATCAATGTCGATGACAATGCTGAACTTGCCGCGAAATACAGTATCACCACGCTGCCTACTTTGATACTTTTCAAAGACGGAGTTGAAGTCAGCCGTCACGGCGTGCTGAAAAAAGCCGAGATATTAGAGCTTTTGAGCTGATCGGCAATCATTCCTCTTCAAGTTCGATTTGCAACCGTGAGGGGAGTTTGCGCTGTTTATTCATCCGGACGCCGAGTTTGCGGAGTTTTTCGCCGGAATTGACGATGCTGTGGTTGCGTTCACCCTGTTTGAGGCGGTTGGTCGCTTTATCGTAGACGGTCTGGAGCTTATTGAGTTCAGCTCCGATGGCATCGAAATCTTCGTAGAAGCCGTAGAGCCGATCCATTAAAACGGCGGCGGTATCGACGATCTCCTGCTGGTTTCGCGATTGCTCCTCTTTAGTCCACGCGATGTGGATGATTTTGAGCAGAGCCATCAAGTTGAGCGGGCTGATGATCATAACTTTGTTTTTGAATGCTTCGTGCCAGAGATTGGGTTCGGAGATCATCGCCAGCTGGAATGGCGCTTCGTTGGGGATGAACATAATGACAAAATCGACCGTGTCGCGGCCGGAGAGATTGTTGCTGGCGGAGTAATCTTTTCTGACCAGTTCGCTGACGTGATTGCGGACGCTGCGCAAGTGGCGGTCGAGCGCGTTTTTGCGCGAAGTGTCATCTTCGGCATTCATATAATCGACATACGCCGAAAGGCTCACTTTGCTGTCAACAATAAGATCTTTGCCGTCCGGGTAGTGTATTATCACATCAGGGCGCATTTTTTTATCGTGGCTGCCGATAACGGTGTTGCCGTCCACATCGCGGATGGTCTCCTGACACTCGTAGTGGATGCCGTTGACCAGCCCGGAACGCTGCAGGATGTCTTCGAGGATGAATTCACCCCAGTCGCCTTGAGTTTTCTGTTCGCCTTTGAGAGCATTGACCAGACTGCGGGCTTCGCCGCCGATGCGGTTGGTCTCCTCCATCATTTTGCCGAGCTGGGCGGTGAGGGTTGAAGCAAGTTCAATATTTTTGGTTTTGGACTCTTCTACGGCGGTTTTGAATTCGGTCAATTTTTCGCGCAGGGGGTTGAGGATGGCTTCCATCTGGATTTTGTTGGCACTCTGGAGCTTGCCGGATTTATCTTCAAGAATCTTGTCCGAAAGTACTTTGAACTCCTCTTTAAGTTGGGCGTTCCGCGCCTGATGAGTTTTTTCCATTTCGGCAAAGGTGCGGTTGTAATGCTCTTTAAGCAGAGCAAGCTTTTGTTCACAATTGTCGCTTATAAGCCTTTTTTCTGCGGAGTGGCGTTTGATTTCCGCATCGAGCGCGGTTTCAGATTCAATATTTTTCAGGCGCAGATTTTCCAGCCGTTTGCCGTAAATAAGATATACCGCCAGCGCTCCCGCCGCCATTCCGGCAGGCAGCGATAAAAAGATGAATAATGATGTCATAAAGAGATTCCTTGATATTCTTTGATGTTTTCACTTTAAGATACCACCGGCGGGGGATTTTTACAACTGAAAAAAATGAAAATCAATTGTTGCAGTTTGAATTTTAAATCACCGGGCTGTATATTACCGGGAGGAGAAAATAAAATGAATAAGGTTCATCAACGTAAAAAAGCCGGTATATTCCTCGATGAGGGATGCTGGAACACCGGGACTTTGAGCTGGGTGCGGATATTGGAGTATTCGCCGCAAATCGAACTTGTGCTGCTTGACCGGAACGATTTGCGCGAACCGGAACTTTCCAATTTGGATATGCTGCTCTGCCCCGGCGGGTGGAGCCGTCGTCAGTTGGAAGTTATGGGAGAAGCAGGACGACAGGCTGTGTGTGATTTTGTGCGCGGCGGCGGCGCCTATCTCGGCGTATGCGCGGGGGCATTCAATGTGATGAACCGCCCGGGGAGATTGCAGTTGATCCCCTTCGACTGGCTGCCGGAAAAAGATTGTGAAAACGCGATGTTGACAACTGAACTTACTCCCGACGGTAAAAAGGTGTTGAATCTTGAGCAGCTCCGGTATAAAGTCCGTTATGCCGCCGGCCCGGTTATGATCCCGAATCCTCTGCCCGGCACCGCAGAGTTTGAAGTCCTTGCTGTCTACAAAAGCAGTGTCAGTCCGCAGGATCATGCGCCGTATGATTTTCTGGACACCCCCTCCATTGTCCGGGGCAAATACGGGAAAGGTACTATCGTTGCAGTAAGTTTCCATCCGGAATCCTGTGAGTCGACGCACGAAATCGCCGCGGGTTGCCTCTCTGCCGCGCTGGGTATTGAGGTGGAACCTGTTTTCCCCGTCCACGATGCGCGGCCGGTGCGGTGCGGATTTATGAGCCACTCCACCATTACTCCGCAGTATGCGCGTGAAATGCTGGAGCTGGAGCAAAACCGCAAAATCGAGGTGACTTTGATCAATGGAGCCGGCTTGGATGAAGGCGCGCTGAATCATATTGACGTGCTGATCGTCCCGGACGGCAATCCACAGGTGAACGGCAAGTTTTTTTCCGGAGAACTGCGCAGAAAACAGCTTGACCGGTTTATCAAAAACGGCGGCATCATAATAAGTTCCGGCAATGGAGCGTGGTCACTTGAGGGTTTCCCGCAAATAAGTGTTCCGGCAGGAGAATATTTTTCCGCCGCTGTACTCGGTTGTTTCAAAATGTGACCGTGATCAATTCAATACTGGAATTTTTCAAATTTTCGGCATCCGCGGCAGGAAGTTCGCTGTCGGTCACCAGAAGATCGATCTCTTCAAGTGTGGCACAAACGGGGTTTTGCAACTTTGTAAAAAAGAATTTTTTAAAAAAAATGCAGCTTGAAAAATATTGCACTGAGAGCTATATTATCCCGAAATATTTAATGTTGAAATCTGAATAATTATATTTCCCGATGTACAGTGTATGGTTTTTCATAATTGACCGGATCGCGGCCTGGTTCGGCAGATTTTTTCTGTCCGGGCCGCGAAAGGAAAGTGTACCTGATCTGGTCAGCACGATATTGGTGAGCAAATATCTCGGAGCCGGTTCCGTAATTGCTGCGGTTCCGTTGCTGTCGGCACTCCGCCGCCGTTATCCGGAAGCAAAGATCGTTTTACTGACGACCGGCACTGTAGTTCAGATGGCAGAGATCCTGGATGTTTTTGACCGTATCGAAATTATTTCTCCGATGAAGCCGTTTTCCGCATTGCTCACTTTGTTGAAATTGCGGAAGTGTGTGAGAGCAAATCCTGCGCTGGTGATCGATCTGGAATTGCATTCATGTTTTTCCCATGTGTTGTCCGCGTGGTTCGGAGGAAGTTATTCTGCCGGTCTGGCAATGCCGTATGAGCGGGTTTTCTGGAATTATGTGTGTCGGTGTGAAACAAAAAGCCCCTTGCACAGTTGTTACGATAAAGTGGCAGAGCATCTGGGAGCGAAAATAGAACTCTCAACTGAAAAGCCTGGCTGCCGGATTACGGATTCAAAACGGCTGGTGATAGCACCGTTTTGCAGTAAATTGAGCTTGCGCCGTAAATGGGAACCGGAAAAGTGGAGCGAATTTATTTCACTATTTCTTGAAAAATACGGCAGTTGGCAGGTCGATATCATCGGCACGCCGTCGGATCGGGATGAGGCGATGAAAATCATTGGTGCTGTGCCGGAAAATTTACATCATAAAGTATCTTGCAGTTGCGGAAGATTGAAGTTGAAAGATGCTTTTGCCCTTATCCGTGAAGCCGGATTATTTGTCAGTATCGACAGTGCTCCACTGCATTTCGCCCGTTTGGTTGGCGTTCCGTCGGTCAGTTTGTGGGGGGCAACCGATCCTGGAATGTTGCTGCGGCCGATGGAAAACTGCTATGAAGTGCAGATTTTTCACCGTGAACCGTGCTCCCCGTGTGTGCATCGGAAAAAGAGCTGCCCCGCAGGGCGGAGCTGTGTTGGAAACATAAGTGCGGCTGAAGTTATGGCGGCCGCTGAAAAGGTGTTGAGCTGTTGTGTGAACGGTATTGAGGAGAATTGAAATGGTCATTCAGATTTTGTTGCTGCTGTTACTGGTATTTGCAATTTGGTATTTTCTCAATAAATATGAATTGTCAGGGTTGTCATATCGTACGGAAGCCGGTCTGATCCTGCATTGCGGGATCATTGCTCTGGCCGTCGGAGCGTATATGCGAAAGACTTTGGTCGCATTCACCGAAACATATTACGATTTCATCGGAGGTTTTGTTCCGATGTATGTCCGTGCCAAAACACCGGAATATATGACCTTTTATGCGGGGATCGGCATCTTTTTGCTGCTGTTGATCTTTATGCGGATGACCGGTTGTGATTGGAAACGCGCAGGCCGTGAGCGTGATATGCAGCGTATAATTTTTTACTCTCTTATTCCGGCGGCCGTGATGGCAGGACAAATGTTTATATGCAAAAATGTTTTTCCGGCGGTTTTTCCGGCGGCGGTGTCAGCTGCTTTCGGTGGTATCGTATTGATTTTCTTCCGTCCGTTGCTCAATAAAACTGAAGCGGATATCCCATTTGTCGTTTTAGGATCTTTTTATTTGCTGGCCGCATCGCTTTACTGTGCCGGATTGGCAGATAATTATTTCAATATCAATATTTTATCCATCGTTGCGGTGATATGTTTTGCTGCGGCATTTTATTGGTCGCTGAAAAGCGGGAAGTGGTATTGTTTGCTGATCGCGGCGCAACTCGGATTGCCGCTGGGGTATTTGCATCTGGCAGGAGTACGTTTCCGTCTGGCTGACGGCACGCTGTTTCAGCCGGGATACAATATGCTTCCGGGAATTATGATCGCGGTATTGATTGCGGGCAGTTATGTGTCGATATTGCGGAAGCTCAAACGCAAACCGGAATCGTTTGCTGATTATGTTTCAGGTTTTGCATTGTTGGCATTTATATCCTGTTTTTGTGCGGCGGCGGCGGTATGGCCTGCTGTGTCTGGAGACGATTACCACAACGGAGAAGTTTTTTTACCGTGGTATTTGCTGTTGGAGCAGGGGAAGTTGCCATATCTCGGTTATATCCCAAGCCGCGGCGCGATAAATTATGTGCCGGGATTTCTGATATGGTTGTTCAAAGGACATGATTTTTCATTGATAAACGATATGCTCAAATGGGCGGATCTGCCGGTGTATGCACTTTTATTTATGATGCTGCGACGGCAGTGCGGATTGATCACGGCCTTTATCGGAACGGTGGCAATTACCGGGCTTTCTCCGAATATGCAAGCAGGGATCGTGTTCGGATTGTTTTTATGGTACTGTCTTTCTTCGGAAAAATTTGAAGATAAGCCGATCAGGTTTCTTGTTATGTACGGGCTCCTGTCGATCGCCGGGGCATTTTATTCATTGACGGATACACTGGTGGTTTCGGTTTCGATGCTGCCGCTGGTCATATATATGATCGTAAAAGCATGGAATACTGAACGGAGATCTTTGCTGGTCGCGGGGGGAAGTGTCCTCGCTGTCGGAGCTGTTCTGGCGGCCATCCCGGTGGTACGGCTGACCGCAGAGGAGTTGTTGAAAATATTGTTTGAGCAGAGTAAAGCTTATACTGCCGGACATTGTCTGCCGTATATGCCGGAATTGAACCCCACTCCGGCAACGCAGGGAGTTTTGTGGTCTTTATTCCGTTATGGTTTTATCGGTTTCTGCGCACTGTTCGCCGCGACATTGATATTCTGGCCGGAGCGGTTCCGCAAAGATGTCCGCAAGTATTGTGCATTTTCAGCATTGCCTGTGTTTATGGTGCTGATGATCCAGCGTGCAGGTGGACGGATCGATCCTGATAACTATTCGCGGATATACACTCTGTCATCACTGATCTGGTGTTGTGTTATTCCGTTATGGTATAAGCAGTTTATAAAGCAGAAGCGCATCTGGCATGGTTTGTTTCTGATACTGTGGCTGTTTGGAGTCGGAATTTACGGCAAACAGCTGCTGTGTCTGGTCAATCTCGAAGACAAATATAAGTGTGAGATCAATGCTCCGGAAAATGTTGTCGATCCCGAGCAGGCAGGCTTGTGCAATCTCGGCAGTTCAGTGGTTATGGTTCCGGAACATTTCAAGCATCATCTGGCAATCAAAAGTTTTCGTGAAAGTGTTTTGAAGCCGGGGGAAACCATTTGGGATCTTACCAATAATTCCATGCTTTACGGCTATCATGATTTGCCGCTGGCAATGCGCTATCCTGCATATTTCTATATTGCTCCGCCGGATCTTTGCCGTGAAATTGCCGGGGAGGTCGCAGAAAATTTACCGGTTCTGGCATTGATCGACGGTCGCCCGATCGAATTCGGCGAAGGCAAGCTGCCGTTCAGGACCTATCCGTTATACAAGCTCCTTTTGGATAACTACCGGGTGTTTAAGGATGTCAACGGTAAGACCTGGATGATCCGTAAAGGCGAAGAGAAGCGGCTTGAAAATAATCCATTGGTAAAGGCAGGCAGTCTGGATGACATTGAAGTATTGTGCAAAGCATTGTGCGATGATACACTGTTCGGTTATCCTTTGAGCTGGGGGCTGTCGATCGACACACTGCTGCCGAAACTTACACCTGCCGGAGCGGTGAATCTGAAACTTGCAATATATCGGGATTACAGTATATGGTTCCCGATTTCCGGATTGAGCGGAGATTTTCTGCATCTGCGGTTTGACCGGCCGGTTCCGACCGGTTCCATCAGAGTTGTCTGGGAAGATGAGTTCGGCGGAAAAGGACGCTTTTATAATGAATTACGGGCGCAAAGTGATGAATTTCTGATCCCGATGAGTGCATCTCCGAACTGGTACTTGAGCCGGAGCCGGAATAATTTGCAGATATTGTTCCCAGATAAGCCGTATCCGTATCCGCAGATCGTGGAGTGTTCTTTCTGGAACCGCAAATAATTCAGAGTTATTACGGAATTTGAATAAGTTCCATATCCGATGCTTTCAAAACTGCGGCATCGGCGGCAGGAAGTTCGCTGTCGGTCACCAGAAGATCGATCTCTTCAAGTGTGGCGAAACGGGTCAGTGCGCGGCGGCCGAATTTGTTCCCGGTGGTTATCACCGCCGCTTTGGACGCGATCTCCAGTGATTTCTTTTCCAGATTGGAAACACTCACATCGGAGGTGTAAAATCCGTAATCGCTCAACGCCGCATCGCATCCGGAAATAAGCCAGTCGACCTGATACTCTTCCAGATTCTTTTCCGCGATCGATCCGACAAGGTCGAGCGAATGAGTACGCAGTTCGCCGCCGAGCAGGATCACTTTGCAGCAGGTGCGGAACAATGCAGAAGCCACCGGGAGCGAATTGGTTATCACCGTCAACGGCAGATTGTTGCGCCGGGCCAGCACCTTGGCAAATGCCAGACTGGTCGTGCCCGCACTTATAAAAATCGAGGTGGTCGGCATAATGCGGTCATACAGCGCGTTGGCGATGGCGAATTTGCGATCCATATTTTCCGCAGGCGCGGAATTTTCCGGTTCATAGCGGGCAGGGTGGAGCACCGCGCCGCCTTTGACCATCAGGATCAATTTCCGTTCCTCCAGACTTTTGAGGTCGCGGCGCAAGGTCATCTCGGTCACGCCGAGTTCTTTTGCGGCGTCCCGGATAAGCACTTTGCCCCGCTGGAGCATATCAAGAATTTTTCGTTGTCGTTGATACATAATCATCCTGTTTTGTAAAAAACACAAGTGCGGCGGCGCATTGCGGGCAATCTCGGGCCTTGTTCCTGCGCCTGAGCGGTCGAGTACAGTCGTACACCCTGTCCCGGCGTAGCCTTGGCGAAGACGGATCCCGCTCCGTACTCGTCACAAAACCCGACCTTGCCTCACACTGCATCCACCGGTCGGAAATCTCCTGTTTCTATTACTGCGGCGGTACATTACCTGCAATTTCAAACCCGGTTCCTGTGCCGGAATGGCTGAATGTTGTTGCAAGGATTTTTCGCTGTCGCTGATACATTTTGTTTTTCTCCGTGTTATAAAATAACATTCATTCGGGCAAAACGCAAGGATTTTTTCTGAAAATCAGCGCTTTTCTGCGCCATTGCGTCGGGATGATCGGAAATTCTGGAGAAAACCCGGTGTTAAAAAATAACATTTTATTGCATTTAAATCTCGTTTTTTTATGGAAAATGACTTGCGAAAGTGCAAATTGGAGCTATTTTATTTATTGAACCCGAATTTTTAACATCAACCAACAAAAGGAATCGAAAAAATGGGCAAGTACAATCCCGCTCCCTATCAGATCGATCTCAATGTCTATCCCAAGATCGTCTCTCCGACCCTCCCGGGCCCGAAGAGCACCGCGCTGCACAACCGCGCCACCAAATACTACCGCGGTCTTTCCGGTCAGGTCAGACTCTTCCCGGTCGCTTTTGAAAGCGGTAACGGCTGCATCCTGCGCGACGTCGACGGCAACGAATATATCGACTTCTCCAGCGGTATCTACGTTACCACCCTCGGACATTGCCATCCGAAAATTTCTGAACAGGTCGCCTACTACGCCAAACAGCTGATGAACTGTCACGACTTCACCACCGAAATCAAAGTCCGTCTGCTGGAAAAAATGGCGGCGACTCTGCCGGCTGACTTGAAGTGCTTCCAGCTCTACGACTGCGGTACCGCCGCCGTTGAAGCCGGTCTGCGCACCTGCCGCGCCGCCACCGGTAAACACGAATTCATCAGCTGCTTTATGGACTTCCACGGCAAGAGCGGTCACTCCATCGGCTGCGCCCGTATGACCAAGTTCAGCGGACCGACCCGTCCCTCCGGCTTCTATATGGTTCCCCGCCCGGACACCTATCGTCCCTGGTGGACCCGCGAAGACGGCACTCTTGATACCGAAAAATATCTGGAATTCTACGACAAATTTATCACCGAATCCACCACCGGACAGGTCGCTGCTTTCGTCCTCGAACCCATTCAGGGCTGGGGCGGATCCATTATGCCGCCCGATGACTTCTTCCCGAAACTCCGCAAGTTCCTCGATGAACGCGGCATCCTGCTCTTCGCGGACGAAGTTCTGACCAGCATGGGCCGTACCGGTAAGATCCTCTGCTGCGAACATTGGGGTGTCACCCCCGACGTCGTCACTCTGGGTAAAGGTTTCGGTAACGGCTTCCCTGTCACCTGTATGGCGGTCCGTACTCCGTATGCTGACGCGGTCGACAAAATTTCCGCTTCCACCAGCTACGGCGGCAACCCGATGGCCTGCGCCGCCGCGCTTGCCTGCTTCGAAGTCATCGAAGAAGAAGGCCTGCTCGAACACGCTCAGGAACTCGAACAGCTCTTCAAGAACCGTATGGCTGACTGGACCACCAAGTACAAAATCGTCGGCGACACCCGCTGCAAAGGCTGCCTGCTCGGTATCGAACTTGTCAAAGACAAAGCTCTCAAGACCCCATTCGACGAAGCCGGTAAGATGGTTTACCAGAAGGCGTTCAACAAAGGTCTGGCCTGGGTTCCCGCCGGTCACATCCTGCGCATGAGCCCCCCGATCATTATGCCCAACGAAGTCGCTCTCAAGGGTATGGACATCATCGAAGAAGCCATCGCAGAAACTGAAAAAGAACTGCTCGGCTGAAATTGAAAACTTCTCTTCCGGAGAGGAACGCATCCTCTCCGGAAGCAGAATCAACTTCCCCGGAAAAAGGTGTGAGATGAATCCTGTTTCAGTAAAATGGTACGGTATCAACGCATTGGAGATCCGGCACCGTAACGGATCATTTATGATCGATCCCTACGTCAGCCGGAGCCGGGAGAAGCTTTATATTCCGGAGGAGGTGGATAAATACATCACCTCCAAACCGGATTTTATTCTGATGACCCACGCACATTGGGATCATCTGCCGGATATGCCGCACATCCTGCGGAAAACCGGTTCTGTTCTTTACGCATCGCGCACTGCGTGTATGATTATGCGCGCGCTGGATGTTCCGGAATCGCAGCTCCACGAACTTCACTACGGCGAAGTGCTCAATTTCCCCGGCAACATCACGGTTACTGCACTTGAATCGCGCCATATGGGCATCGAAGGCGAGCCGGAAGGATATTCTGAAATCCCCCCCCGTGAAGCATTGAATGTCCGCGAAGGCTGGCGCTGCGGTGAAACCTTTGCTTTTATGATCGACATTGACGGAAAAAAGCTCCTCAACTGCGGTACCGCCAATTTGTGCGTGGATACTATGCACGGTTTGAACTGCGACTGGCTGCTTTGCGGAATCAGCCGCTACAAAGCCGGTTTTCCGGAACTTCTGACCGCCAATATCACTTACCGTTATTTTATTCCGACGCACCACGACGAATTCACTCTGCCGTTGGATAAATTCTATCTGCGGGACGATCTGCAGCGCTTGTCTGCGGAGATCCCTGATTTGAAAAGTTTTGAAATCCCGGTTCTGCAATGGACCGATTTGCCGCAATAAAACCATTTAATAAGAGGTATAACCCGTATGAAAACTGTAAAATTCGGAATTATCGGTGCCGGTCTTATGGGCCGCGAATTCGCCAGTGCCTGCGCCCGCTGGTGCCACTTGACTGAAATCAATGCCAAACCGGAACTGGTCGCTGTCTGCGACAAAAATCCGGCTCTCTATTCCTGGTATCAGGACAACTTCCCCACCATCAAGCAGGTTACCGATGACTACCATCAGCTGCTTGCCAATCCGGAAGTCGAAGCTGTCTACTGCGCCGTTCCGCACAATCTCCATGAACAAATTTACTGCGACATCATCAAATCCGGCCGCCATCTGCTTGGCGAAAAGCCCTTCGGTATCGACAAAAAAGCCAACGATACCATTATGGAATGCATCAAAGCTCATCCGGAAGTCACCGTCCGCTGCAGCTCTGAATTCCCCTTCTACCCGCCCATGCAGCGCATCGGTCAGCTGCTTGAGACCGATTTCTTCGGTCCCATCATCGAAGTCAACTCCGGTTTCCTCCACTCCTCCGACCTCAACCCGATGAAACCGATCAACTGGAAACGTATGATCGAATTCAACGGCGAATACGGCTGTATGGGTGACCTTGGTATGCACGCCTGCCACTTCCCGTTCCGTGCCGGTTTCATCCCCAGGAACGTCCGCGCCATCCTTTCCAAACTGGTCAAGGAACGTCCGGGCAAAGACGGTGCTATGGTTCCCTGTGTCACCTGGGACAACGCTACTTTGCTTTGCGAATCCACCGATCCCAAGACCGGCAGCATCTTCCCGCTGACTATCAAAACCCAGCGCATCGCCCCGGGCGAAACCGATACCTGGTATTTTGAAATCAAAGGTATGCACGGCTGCGCCAAATGGACCAGCAAAAATCCCCGCCGTCTGGAACTTCTGGAATACAAAGGCGGCGATCAGGCGCTTCAGCAGATCGATATGGGCTATGAAAGTGCCTTCAAAACCATCACCGGCGGCATCTTTGAATTCGGCTTCACCGACAGCATCCTCCAGATGTGGGCATCCTTTATCACCGAGATCACCGAAGGCAAGCCCAAAGGCAAATTTGTCTCCTGCGTGACCCCCGATGAAGCGGCTCTGAGCCACAAGCTCTTCACCGCCGCCTTGAAGAGCTGGAAAAACGGTACTCTTGAAACTCTTTAATTTTTACGAGGTGATATTATGAACGAAAAACTTATGATCGGTTGGAGTGAAGCGGATATCACTCCGGATTACACAGACAAAAAAATTCCGCTGTACGGTCAGTACTACACCCGCCTTGCCACCGGTATCCATTCCCGGCTCAAAACTGTCGCCTGCGCGATGAGCTCCGGTGACCAGTCCTTCATCAACCTCTCCATCGACACCGCCGGCTGCCCCCGTCAGTTCGTCGACCGTCTCAAAGAAGAGATTGCCAAACTGGACAGCACCATCGACACATCCAAAGTCTTTGTCAACGCCATCCACACCCACAGCGCTCCGAGTCTGGCATTCAAAGTCGGCACTCCGGCGACTGGTGTTGCCGCCAGCGCATGGGATAAACTCCGCGACCAGATGCTGACCCCGGAAGAGTTCGCCGATTTTGCCATTCCCGTTATCGCGAAGAACGTCGTCAACGCCTGGCAGAACCGCGCTGAAGGCGGTATCGCCACCGGTTTCGGTGAAGCACGCATCGGCCACTGCCGCCGCGCCGTTTTCGCCAACGGCAAAGCCGAAATGTACGGCGACACCACCCGTCAGGACTTTATCGGTATGGAAGCCGGTGAAGATACCGGTGTCGAAATGCTTTTCACCTACGATGCCAACGGCAAAAAGACCGGTATGCTGCTCAACGTTGCCTGCCCGTCCCAGAATATGGAATCCACCTACGTTGTCTCTTCCGACTTCGCCGGTGCCACCCGTGATCTCCTGAAAGCTGAATACGGCGAAGACTTCCACACCATCTATCAGATCTCCCCCGCCGGCTGCCAGTCCCCGCGCGACCTCGTCCGTCACTACACCACCGAGCCGGATTTCTGGCACGCTGACGGCGTTGTCGTCCTTGCCAACCGTCTGCTTGCCGCAGTCAAATCCGCCACCCCCGGCGAAATCGATTACACTCCGGTACTGAAAAGCGAAGTTGTCGAAGTCTCTCTCCCCCGCCGCCGTGCTTCCTATGTTGACTACAAAGAAGCTCAGGAGGAAATTGCCCGTCTGACCGCTATTATGCCCGAAGACAAAGCCTTTGAAGCTTTCTGCGCCGAAACCCACGCCAACGAAAAAATCGACGGCCCCGGACCCTACGACAGCAAGCTCCATCACTTCGTCCTCATCAAAAATGCGCAGGCGGTCATCCGCCGCTATGAAGATCAGGATGCCAACCCCAACTACATCTTCCCGATGAACGTTGTCCGTCTCGGCAACATCGCCATTGCCAACAACCCCTTTGAACTCTACCTCTACTACGGTCAGAATATCAAAGCGCGTTCCAAAGCCTTCCAGACCTTCCTGGTTCAGCTTTCCGGCAACGGCAACTATCACGCCGGTTACCTCCCCAGCCCCGATGCTGAAAAATTCGGCGGCTACGGCGGTTTGATCATCAACGGTCAGGTCGGTTCCGACGGCGGCTACAAGCTCTGCGACATCACCGTGGACGCTATAAACAAGCTGTTTTGAGGATAGTGTGTGTGGCGCGCCCCCCTGAGCGCCAACTTGAAAAGAGCGGGGAAACTCGTGAACGGAAGTTCACGTCGCCCCGCTCTTTTCTGCGTTATCATCGCACGATCATCGCGCCGGTTGCTGCCACCGGTTTGGCGGAAATACGCCGCTGGAGTGGGGCGCATATCGTTGCGCTCATCGCGCAACATGCGTGAGGTAGACGCTGTCGCGGCGGTGTGTTCCGCCTGACGGCGGTATTTTTTGTGCCGATAGAAAACCGCGTGGTTCGGAAACTATGCCGCTGGCGAGGGGCGCATATTGTTGCGCTCATCGCGCAACATGCGTGAGGCAGTTTTTGTTTTTCCGCCTGACGGCGGAATTTTTTTGTTCTTGTCGGCAGAGTGTATTCTGTGCAAAAAAAATCCGGAGCAGTTTTTTCTGCTCCGGAAGAAAACCGTGAGGTTTATTTTATTTGGCTTCGACAAAAACCGTTGAGTTGATCTTCGCCGGTTTGCCGCGTTCCAGCACCACGTCAAGCATAGGGGCTTTCACCTCTTTGTCGCTGTAAGTGGAGTAGGTTTCCGAAACCGGGAACATTCTTACGCGGATATTGGCGGGGGTGGTTTCGACCATTATCGCGGAGAGATGGACACCGGCGCCGGAGGGGCCGTCATTGACGATGATCGGGAAGTTGAGATTGACTTTATCCTGATTTTTGAATTCAAACGCTTTTTTGCGTTCGATCGGCTTGCGTTCGTTCTTTTTCGCGGCTTTATTGTGGGAGAGCATATAGTCCGCCCAGTAGAATTTGCCTGCCGGCGGGTCGTAATGATAGGGGGCGTGGGTGTGTCCGGCGATCCACAGATCGATCTGGCACTTGGGATTTTTGCCGTAGAAGAATTCTCCCGCCATACGTTCAATATTCTTGGCAAAGAATCCGTTCAAGCTGTAGAACGGCGTACCGTGGGTCAGCACGATGCGGTGTTTGGCAGTCTTGCATTCCGGAGTTTCGATAATCTGACGGAGCCATTCGCGCTGTTCGTCGAAGTAGTAGTCAGCATCGATGGTGAGCGTGTAGTGGCCGGGGCGCCAGATGGTGCTCTTGTCTTCGCCGGATTCCAGCACGATGACGAAGGTGTCGCCGTGGCGGAACGCATAGTAGCTCTTGCCGAAATACTGATTGTATTTGCGGACTTCCTGACCGCGGAACTCGTGGTTGCCACGGACGAAATAGACCGGTTTGAAGTATTTATTCGCCGGGAACTCATCATACAAGCTGGTGAAATATTCGTTGCGGAAATTGGCAAATCCTTCGGAAACGTCGCCGAGAGAGAAGAAGAAGTCCGCATCTCTGCCGCCGTACATATCCAGCATCTTTTTGACCATAGTTCTGCGGATGATGCGGTCGCACTGGGTGTCGCTGATGATCATAAATTTGCTGTTGGCAGCTTTGGCGGGGTAGGTTTTGAAGGTACCTTTGGAGATCGGTTCGATCTTGGCTGTGCGCATATTCAGCACCACCACTTCGTAGGAATACTCGGTGTCAGGAGTCAAGCCGGTGATCTCAACGCGGTGGATGGTGTCGTTGCGGCGGATGGCATCCTGACTGTCCCAGCGGATGACGCCTTTTTTGTCACCGGCTTTTTTGTAGCGGATACCGGCGATGGTCGGCAGACCGGTTTCAAAGTTGAAACTGACCTTGTCGCTTGAAGCGTAGTACAAACACTCCTTGGCGAGCAATCCGGCTTTGGCAGGCGGATAAAGCTGTTCAAGCAGACGTCCGCGCTCTTTGGCGGTCGCCGGCAGCGCGGAGAAGTCGGGAATGAAGTCAAACGCGAACTCCAGATCGACTGCAGACGGACGGACAAACAGCGCAATATGGTTGTCGCCTTTTTTGAAATCGACATTCAAGACATAGTTTGTCGCGTGAGCCGGGCTGTAGAAGTTGCCGCCGGGTTCGGTGGTCGCGACCTTTTTGCCGTTGACGAAGACGGTGCAGTAGGTTTTGGCACCGAAGCCGATCATTTTTTTGCAATCGGCATCCATAGTCACTTTGGCATAAGCAAGGGCGCGGAAGCCGGTGCCGCTGTAATATCTGCGGCCGGAAAAGCGGTTCAAAGAGACCGATTTGCTGCCCTTGGTGGTGACTTTTTTGCAATCTGCCGGCACAGTTCCGTCCAGAGAAGCCTTTTCGGCATCTTTGACGGTGGAAGTTTTGTCAACTTTTACCTGCCAGTCGATATTGGCGGCGTTGAGTGCTGCGAACAGCACTCCGGCAATTAATACGAGCAATTTTTTCATCGTTTACCCCTGATTATTTACGATAAAGGAAATCCAGCAGCAGACGGCAGCCGTCATATAAACTGGCAATATTCACCTTTTCTTCCCTGGTGTGGCTGCCGAAAGCTTTGCAGACACCGAAACAGATCGCAGGAATGCCCTCGGAAAGCGGAATATTGCAGTCGGTCGAGCTTGAACCGTTGATGGTATCCAGATCGAATTGATCCCGCACCGCGGCGCGGAAACGGTCGCGCAAAGCTTCCAGACGAACCGGATCGACATCGCCGCCGCAGGGACGGTCGCCGATAAGTTCGACCTCGACTTCAACTCCTGTCGCCCGGTAGAATTCGATGACTTTGGAGAACATATCTTTCATTTTGGCAAGACATTCACGGTCATTGGAACGGTATTCATACATCATTTCCGCATTCTGGGCGATGGTGTTGACGCTGGTTCCGCCGGAGATGTGTCCGACATTGTAGGTGGTGATGCTGTCGTCGTGCTGCGGAACTTTGACCGCATAGAGCGAGGTGATCATCGTGGACAGAACATGGATGGCGTTGCGGTTGCCGAACTTGCCGAAGCTGTGGCCGCCCTCGGTGCGGACGGTGACTTTGTAACGGTGGGAACCGACCGCGCGGGTGACCACCCGGTTGAGAGTGGCGCCGTCAAGTGAAATGAAATCGGTGATGCGTTTGCCGTAATCGGCAACGATGCGGCGGCTGCCTTTGAGATTGCCCAGACCCTCTTCACATGAGTTGGCGACGATAAGCATACCGTCATTGCCGCCGGGGAAGTTGTCCTTGTAGTAGCGGGCGCAGATCATCAGCACCGCGAGGTTGGCGGTATCATCGCCCACGCCCGGAGAATACATATATTCAGCATCCTCGGTAAAGGGCATCGGTTCGGTGTCCGGGAACACGGTGTCGGTGTGCGCCATTATCACCGTCAACGGATTGTCACTTGTGACATTCAACGGAGCGATAACATTCAGCGCTTCATCGATGGTAACATTGGTAAAACCGTTGTCTTCAAACCACTTTTTGCAGAATTGCGCCCGCTTTTCCTCGTGATGGGAAGGCGCGGGAATGGCGCAGAGGTCACGGATAAGCTGCTTGAGTTCTTCCTGAACGCTTGCAGCGTATTGGAGCATATTTTCAGTCAATGCCATAATCGCACCTGCTTAAAGCTGAACGACGCCGAGGCCGTTTTCGATTTTGATATCGACGCCGCAGGGCTTGGACATCTCGGCAAAGTGTTCGATGATTTCGAGCGAAGTGTTTTTCTGCGGCCATCCGGCGCGGGAACGGGGCAGCGCGAACTGTTCTTCAATGGGCATAAAGACCAGCTTGACCAGTTCGCCGTTTTCCACTTCCCAGTAGGGGATGACCGATTTGTACATTATGGGATCGTAGCACAAACCGCGCTGACCGTTGTTGGAACGGTTGTTGAAGAGGACGTCCAAACGGTCGTTGCCGTTGAGTTTCTGTTTGGCAAACATACCGTCCGGCGCGCGGAGGATGGTTTCCAGCTGGATGATGAAGTCGCCCAGGCAGTAGAAGATCGGTTTGCCGTTGTAAATTTCCATACCGCGCAAGAGGTGCGGGCCGGTTCCGATAACGGCATCGGCGCCTGCATCGATACAGGCTTTGGAAAATTCGATGGAGACCGGGTCGATGGTCTCTTTGGTCTTTCCGGCAAGCTCGTGATTGTGCATTGAAACGACCACATAATCCGCCATAAAACGGGCTTCAGCGATGGCATCGGTGACGCGCTTCAAGTCGGCGGGGTTGCACTTGGAGATGATCTCTGCTTTTTCAGCGGCTTCAAACATCAGCTGACCGAAGGGCTGCTGACCCTCTTTGAGCTGGGGCAGATAACCTTCGGCGCGGATGATCTCATCTTTGGTATTGATGCCGAGATCACCGGCGATGCGCTTGAGCTGTTCCAGATCAGCGGGGGGCAGATGGTAGGTCTTGTTGACCCGGATGCCGTTCAAACCGGGGCGTCCGGGCAGAGAAGCGGTCTGTTCGCCCGCCATAGCTTCCGGATTGAAAGTCATACAGCATCCGATAAGCGCATAACGGCCGCTGACCGTGTCGATGTAGACCGGGCGGGACGCATCGGCGAGCGAGCGTCCGGTACCGGCATAGGGCATATCGGCTTTTTCAAGATATTCGAGAGTCTTGATCAAGCCGCCGTAGGAATAGTCCAATGCGTGATTGTTTGCGGTGCAGAGGACATTCATACCGAATTTGCGCAGGTCATCAATGACCCCCGGCGGTGAACACAGCCAGCTTCCGCCGCTCTGGGCACCGCCGCAGGATTCGAAATTATGTACGGTAGTTTCCAGATTGCCGTAGCGGAAATCGCCCTGCATAATGAAGTTTCTGACTTCACTGAAGCCTTCATATTCACCTTCGAGCGGCAGCCGGCGGGTGATCATGGAATCACCCGTGGCGGTACAGCGGAAGCGCGGAGTTTTGATTGATGACATAGCAAATTCCCCTCAAATTACAGATTTTCGATCGCCGCTTTGATGATCTCGGTCGCCGCATTGGGGGCGGCGGAGTTGATCGCGGGCTGAACTTCATAACCGCCGCGTTCGAAGCATTCCGGCATGGGAACATATCCGGACTTGGTCTGGGACAGTTCGATGATGAAGTTGTATTTGAAGGGGGAGGCGGCACGGATGGCGCGGCTGATGCCGTTGAACGGTTCGCCCGGCAGAGAGATGAAGGCCAGCTCTTTGCCGAATTCGATGGCGGTCAGGCGGCAGGTGTGAGAGGGTACGCTCTTTTCGTAGCAGTCGATGGTGCGCTGGGCGAAGTGACGGAGAGCGGCGGGAACCTTGTTGGCAAGGTCCTGGCTTTCGAAGTCGCCTTCTTTCTTGATATCGGGAACGGTGGCCAGAGTGTGTTTGGCTTCGGCGAGTTCCTCTTCAGTGACCTTGCGGTGCGGGATGGTGACGGTGCCGTTTTTGACGACGATTTCGCATTCGGGAAGTTTTTCCAGATCGAAGAGTTTGTCCATAACGATCTTGGCATAGCCGCGGCCGATGCGGACAGCTTCATCCATACTGGTCTGCTTGATATCCTGACGGAAGTCGAAGTGGTTGATGTCGCCGGAAGCATCGTCAACGACCATAACCGGGATGCTGGTCTTGAGCTGGTACTGGATCTCCTGCGCAAAGCGGCCGTACCAGTCGGCGGAAACGACGGAACCTCCGACGGTATCGCCGTGGTTGGCAATGTTGCACATAATGGCGGTGATGCGGCCGTCCTGAACGATCTTCATAATGCTGATGGTGCGGTCAAAGTCGCTTTCGGGGCGGTCGATTTCGGGGTTGCGCCAGCCGGGGTTGGTGACGATGGTGCCGTTCTTCATAAAGTAGCGGCGGACGAAACCGTAGGGGTTGTTGTAGACGGAACCGACTTCGATTTCGCCGGGGAGCAAATTCATCAGAGCGCGTTTGATGACGCGTTCGACTGCGTCGAGCAGACGGTCGTAGGCGTAGCGGGTGACTTCGTCAAAGTTTTCTTTGCCGGCGTAGAAAGAGGGGCCGGTGTGGGTGTGGGTGGCGGAAATGATCATACTGTCGTAAAGTTCCTGACCGAACTTTTCAACGATGAGAGCTTCCAGATCGCCGAAGAGTTCAGCGGTGATGGAGCAGAGTTCGAGGGTGAGGAAACCGCACTTTTTGTCTCCGGATTCAATGATGAGTGCGCGGGCATGCAGATCGTCATACATACCGACGTTGGGGCGCTTGTTCATGTAACCGGCGAGACCGACGCCGACGGGGGGAGTGAAAATTTCCTGTGCGAAACCGATTTTGTACATAGTTATATCTCCTTTAATGGTTAAAAAAAGTTTACCTGAACTTAAAGTACAACAGAAACGTGATTTATTCAAGTATTTTTCGCAGTAAACCGGAGCTTTTTCAGTTTATTTGCCCCGCGGGAGCGATATCCGGCTCTTTGCAATGGCAGGGGATACCGGACTTGAAAAGAATTTTTTTGTATGCTATATTAACCGGGGCTTTAAATATCACTTGAGGAACGGTTATGAAAATATATATTTTTGCCGATATGGAAGGCATCAGCGGTATAAGCAATTCATCTTTTGTCCTTGCCGACGGTACGCAGTACGCACTGGGGAGAAAATACCTTACCCGCGATATCAATATCTGTGCCAAGGCTTGTTTCGATGCCGGAGCTGACGAAGTCGTGGTAAAAGATGGGCACGGAGCAGGGGTGAGTGTTTTGTGGAATGAACTCATCCCCGGCGTGCAGCTGATTCAGGGTTCCACCCCGGGCGAACGTTTCTGCGGTTTGAACGGTACTGACGGAATGATCCTTTTGGGCTATCACGCGATGGCGGGCACTCAACGGGCACTTCTGGATCACACCTATTCATCCAAAGCGATCCAGAATATGTGGATCAACGGCGAACGGGTCGGAGAGTTTGCGGTCGATACGATGATCGCGGGCAAATACGGTGTCCCGGTGATAATGACCAGCGGCTGCGATAAACTCTGCACCGAAGCCGGAGCCTTTCTGCCGCAGGTGGTCACCTGTCAGGTCAAAACTTCCGTCAGTTGCCAGAGTGCAATACTGCTTTCTCCCGCCGATGCCGAAAATATGCTCCGCACCAAAACGCTGGAAGCTGTCGAAAAGCTCCGCCGCGGCGAAATGAAACCGTACAAAAATCCGGAAACCATAACTCTCCGTACCGAATACATCGAACGTCAGGAGCCGGTTCTGGAACTGGTCGCCGACCGCACCACTGAACGCACCGGAACCGACATTGAAAAAGTCTTTTTCAATTTGTGAAACTACCGTGGCGATACAGTCTATTATATAAATAAATACGGCAGGACCCTTGCAAAAACACAGTTTCACTGCTATATTGAGTAGCGTATATATTTAATGTGATACGGAGTAAAACGCTGCAATGGAAAAAGTATTCTTTTTAAAACTGGAGAACGGTGCGACATTGGAAGTGCGTGCCGATGAAACTTTGAGCCTTAAAGCCGGAGATATTTGTGTATTCAACCGCGATTTTTACGAGGATCTCGGCGAGATCGTCCGCGAACTCAACGCCCCGAGCATGACCAGCCGCATCGAGGAACTTCCGCAGGTCATCCGCAAGGCGGGAAATCCGGAACTTGCCACCGCCAACGAAAATTTCCGCAAATCCCGCAATGCCATGCCGACCGTGCAGGAGTGGATCGACCGCCTCAATCTGGCAATGGCTCCGGTCAATGCGCACTATTCGCTTGACTGCAAACTGCTTACGGTGCAGTTTTGCGCCGACGGAAGAATCGACTTCCGCGAACTGGTAAAAGAGTTGTCCAGAGCGCTCTCCACCCGCATCGAACTGCGCCAGATCGGTGTCCGCGACGAAACCGGCAACTGCGGCGGCATCGCCGTCTGCGGCCGTCCGCTCTGCTGCAGCACCTTCCTCAAAGAGTTCAACTCCATCAATGTCCGTATGGCGAAAGAACAGGATCTCGCCCTCACCCCCAGCACCATTTCCGGGGTCTGCGGCCGCCTCAAGTGCTGTCTGAAGTTTGAACACGAAGGTTATCTGGAACTGGCAAAAGATATGCCGCGCAAAGGCGAAATGTGCAGCACCCCGTCGGGCAGAGGAAAGATCACCGACCGTAACTTGCTCACCCGCAACGTGGTCGTCACCTTTGAAAACAGCGTTTCGCGCACCTTCAGCGTCGATGAGATAACCCTTGAACGCGGCAATCACGAAAACCGCCGTCAGAACAATAATGACGACAATCAGGGGCACCATAATCACGGCAAACACAACAACGATAAAAAACACTCCGGCAAACACGGAAACGGACATCAAAAGTGACCAATATCGACGATACCGCTGTATTGCTCCAGCTCGATCACGCCGGGTTCGTTCCCGCTCCCGGAATGACGCGGGAGGAGTTTTTACAGCAAACTGAAAAAATTCTGGACACCCACCGCTGTTTTGATGAAGCTCTGGAAGTCAGCGGCAGCGCAGATATTTTCAATACCGTCACTGTCCACCCGGAGGAGCGCATCGCACCTGAACTGGTGGAGGAGATCGCCGGAGTTACTGAAGAACTTTACGGCTTTGCCGTGCGTCATGTTCCGGGATTTTACCTTACCAAAGCGGTCGGTTTGCTCTGGGGAGGCTGTATGTTGAGCGACCCGGATGAACATTTTTCGGTGATGCTTCTGCGCAATGCCTTCCGCAAACACCGCCGTTTCCTCAATTACACCAGAGATGAACTGCTCGCCCACGAGCTGTGTCACTCAGTGCGCCAGAGTTTGACGGAGATCACGCTGGAAGAGTATTTTGCCTACCGCACTTCACACAGTCCGGTGCGCCGGTATCTCGGAAACTGTTTCATCCGCGACATCGATGCGCTGCTTTTTGTGCTGCCGATGATGCTGCTTCCTGCGGTGGAGATACTTTGCGCGGTGCGTTTTCCGGAATTTCCGACGTGGCCGTTCTGGATCGCAGCATTGCTTTATCCGGCGTATCTTCTCATCCGCAACGCCCGTTCCCGCGCCGTGGTGAATCGGGCGCGCGCCGCATTGAAGAGCTGTAATGTCCGGCAGGTCGAAGCGGTACTCTTCCGCTCGACTCCGGATGAATTGAAAACGTTCCCCGAATTTGCCGGAGATCCGGAAAAGTTCCTGCAATGGGCGAATCAACGTTCTGAAACCGAACTGCGCTGGCAGATCATTATCCGGCGTTTTATATTTGAAGATGAATTGACAACACTTACGAATTTGGAGAAAGGATCAGACGATCATGAAAATAGCTGATGCACTCAAAGTTTCCGCTTCCGGAATCGATTTCACCGCCCAATCCTGCGGCGGAAATTCCGTTGAAGTTTCCGCTTCCGGCAAGGGATTTTTCAATCTCGGCAGAATCAATGTCGCCGGTTTCGGCGGCGAACTCTCGCTGCCTGAAAAACTCCGCTGCCACCGTACCCACGACAATCTCTGCGCCGAATTTGACAGCGTGAATGTCATCCCGTTCGGCTGTGAATACCGCGTAAAACGCCATTGGACGCTCTTCAGCAACATCGCGTTGCTCAACTGCGACATCGCCGCCGACAACGGCGGCACCGTGCGCGATCTGGAGCTGGAACCCATTGAGATTATGCTCACTCCGGCAAAGGTCGAGTTCCTCATCCGCGGCGAAAAAACTCTGCGTACGGTCGAAAACGCTTCCGGTGAACTTTATTCCGGCAGCGCTCCGGTTCTGATGCTCCGGGTGAGCGATACTGACGGCAGACAGATGGAATACGTTTGCGGCGATGACTTCTGGCGCCATTGCGCTGCCGAAAAAATCACCGGAGCTTCAGCGAATTACACCATCGCGGTCGAAGATAACAAAACTGTTTTGAAGCGGCAGATCCTCATCACTCCGGAAGAGGTCATTATGGAGAAGCGCCCGTGGAAGTTCAAATCGATTTTCGCGTGGAATGACGGCTCTGCCGCCCGAACCGCTCCGGAACAAACCGAAGCTCTGAACATCCCCGGCTGTTTTGCCGCCTCCTTCGCCCACCGCGAGATCCGCAAATTTGTCCGCAGCGCACAAAACGGCAAAACTCTGGTGATAAACGGCGAATTTCCGATGTTCTGCACTGATCCTGCGCACCTTGAACGTCCGGCCAAGAATCCGGTCGAACACAGCGACCTCGGAGCCGCCGCGCTGGATTATCTCTGGGCGAACCGCGAGCTCGCCAAACGCGGCAGTTCGCTGGTTATGAAGAGCAGTTCAAATGTTTACGGCGAATCGGTCGTGCTGAAAAATCTGGCAAATCCGGCAACATTTTTTGACGGGGAGGAATGAATCATGGATGAAAAGTTTTTGAATTCAAAAGGCATCACCGTTGACAAAACCACTCACCCTTTCCCTGTTCTGGAGGTGAAAAACCGCGCCGGTTCCGCGAAAATCTCACTCTACGGCGGCCAGGTGCTTTCCTATGCGCCCGCCGGTGAACGCCCGGTACTCTGGATGAGCAGTAAATCCAATTTTGAGATCGGCAAACCGATACGCGGCGGTGTTCCCGTCTGCTGGCCGTGGTTCGGGCCCGCTCCCGTGGCAGGACTTCCGGCGCACGGTTTCGTCCGGACGGCGATGTGGGAATTGTCAACTGTCCGCAAACTTGCCGGAGATGCCACGCAGGTCGTTTTGACCATTGATGACAGCAAATGCGATCCTGAACTCTGTTCCATAAAGTTCCGTCTGGAACTGGCGGTCACCGTCGGCAAGGTTCTGGAACTGGAACTGCGGGCGACCAATACCGGAAGCACCACGGAAACGTATCAGGCGGCTCTGCACAGCTATTTTGATGTTTGTGAAGCGGAAAAGATCACCATTCACGGCTTGGATAAGATCCCCTATATCGACAAAGCTCCGGGCGCCGAACCCGGTGAAAAGATCCAGTCCGGCGACTTGGAGATCGACCGGGAGATCGATCGGGTCTTCTGTCCCGCCCCCGCAGGTGTCGCCGTTTCCGACCCCGATTACCGCCGTACGCTCCGAATCGAAAAGTGCGGTTCGCGTTCCACCGTCATCTGGAACCCGTGGATAGCCAAGTCCCGTGCGATGGCGGACTTCGGCGACAATGAATTCCACCGGATGCTCTGCGTGGAGTGCGCCAACGTCTTTGCCGATGCCCGTGAAGTGCTTCCGGGCGAAATGAGTATTATGACCCAGAAAATAAGTGTGGAAAAATGGGATTGACTTCAGAATTCCGTCCCTGCATCGATTTGCATGACGGCAAAGTAAAACAGATTGTCGGCAGTACCCTCGAAGCGGCGGGAAGCGCGGCGCCGAGTACCAATTTTGTCTCCGACCGCACCCCCGCATATTACGCTGAAATGTACCGCAAAGACAACTTGCGCGGCGGACACGTCATCCAGCTTGGCAAAGGCAACCATGAGGCGGCGTTCGAAGCATTGGCAGCGTGGCCGGGCGGTCTTCAGCTCGGCGGCGGTGTGACCGATGAAAATGCAAAGTTCTGGCTGGATGCCGGAGCGGACAAGGTGATCGTCACCAGCTTCGTCTTTTCGGACGGATTATTCAAAGAGGAAAAACTGCGCTCTCTGCTCAAAGTTACCGGCAAAGAGCATCTCGTGCTTGACCTCTCCTGCCGCCGCCGTGCGGACGGCAGATATTTTGTGGTGACCGACCGCTGGCAGAAGTTCACCGAATTGGAACTTACTCCGCAGACTCTGGAGAAACTCGGTTCGTATTGTTCGGAGTTTCTCATCCACGCTGTCGATGTGGAGGGCAAGCAGTCCGGCATCGATCAGGAACTGTTGAAAATTTTGGCGGCAAGTGCGACTGTCCCCTGCGTTTACGCCGGCGGCATCTCCACTTTTGCCGATATCGAACTTATTGAAAACGCTTCCGGCGGTAAAGTTCATTACACCATCGGTTCGGCGCTGGATATTTTCGGCGGCCGTCTGGCTTATCGTGATGTGGTTGACCGCACCGCAAAGAAAAATCAAATTTGAGGATAAAAAATATGGGCAGCTATCTGGCATTTGACCTTGGCGCATCCAGCGGCCGTGCGATCATCGGTACTTTGGAAAACGGAAAACTCTCTTTGCAGGAAGTCCACCGTTTCGGCAACGGGCCGCAGGAGATAAACGGTTCACTTTTCTGGGATTATGAATCTCTGCAGAATGAGTTGGTCATCGGCTTGGAAAAAGCTTTGGCAAGCGGTGTGAAACTTGACGGCATCTCCATCGATACCTGGGGCGTTGACTATGTGTTTTTTGACCGCAACAGTCGGAAAATGCTCCGTATGCCCTACAATTACCGCGACAGCCGCACCCTCGATGCCGCTGAAAAAATCAGCAGAATTTTGAGCAAAAGCGACATCTATCAGGCATCCGGCATCCAGTATATGACGCTCAACACCATCTTCCAGCTCTTCGCCCACAAAGATCAGCACCCTGAAGATATGGCAAACGGCGTATTTCTTCCCATCCCCGATGCGCTTGCATTTGCGCTGGGCGGAGATTTTACGGCGGAATACACCCATTGTTCGACCTTTGCGCTGCTCGATCCGGTAACGCGCCAATGGCATTGGGATATGATTGGCAAACTCGGTCTGCCCCGGGAAATCTTCCCCGAAATCGTACCGCCCTGCTCCGGCAACGGTCAACTTAAAAAAGAGCTGTGCGAAAAATTCAATATCGACCCCATACCCATTTTCAAATGCGGTTCGCACGATACTGCAAGCGCCGTACTGGCAGTTCCCGCCCCCACCGACCGCAACTGGGCATATTTGAGTGCCGGAACCTGGGCATTGCTCGGTGTGGAGTGCAGTCGACCGGTGATAACTGCCGCCAGCGAAAACGGCAATGTCACCAATGAAGGCGGGGTGGACAATACCATCCGTTTCCTGACCAACATCATGGGTTCGTGGCTCTTTCAGGAGTTGAAGCGGGTGTGGAACAGCGAAGGAAAAAATCTTTCCTTCAATGACATTGAACAAATGGCGCGCAATGAAAAAATGTGCAGTTATTTTATCAACCCCAACTGCGCCGACTTCGCCGCCCCCGGAGATATGCCGGGCAATATCCGCAAATTCTGCCGGGAAACCGCGCAGGCGGACAACCTCTCCGACAGCGAAGTTGCCCGCACCGTCTACGACAGTCTGGCGCTCTGCTTCCGGCAGAAACTTGAACTGCTTGAATCTCTGCAGAACACCTCCTACCAATGCTTGAACATCGTCGGCGGCGGCACCAAAGACCGCTTCCTGATGCAGTTGACGGCAAGCGCCCTCAACCGCAAAGTCATCACCGGCCCGGTGGAGGCTACCGCCAGCGGAAATATTCTGGCGCAGGCGATCGCCTCCGGAGAACTTTCCGGAATAGATCAGGCGCGCGAAGTTGTCCGCAACTCATTTGAACTGGAAACCTTTGAACCCGATCCCGCCGATGCTGAACGCTATCAGCAGGAGTACGCGCGGTTCTGCAAAATCACGGAAATGAAATAAGTTGCATCGTCTTGTCTCCGTCTTGTCTCTGCTCATCCTCCTGACCGCTTTGCCGCTGTCAGGAGCTGTTTTGCGTACAGGTTCCGGAGGTCTGGTCAAAACCCTTGATCCGGTGCGGGCTGACGATCTGGCGAGCCGTGATCTTTCGGCGATGGTCTACGATACGCTCGTGCAGTATGACTACACCGCGCGCCCCTATAAGATCGTGCCGTCGATGCTGGAAGCGATGCCGCTTGTTTCCGAAAACTTCACCAGTTACGAATTTGAACTGCGGGACGATCTTTATTTTTCGCCCGCACCGTGCTTCAAAAATAAAGCAGAGCGGAAAGTTACGGCGCAGGATGTGAAATTTTCTCTGCTGCGCTTTGCCGATATACGGCTGCACAGCCCTGTCTACTGGATGCTGCGGGGAAAGATTTGCGGCTTGGATGATTTCCGGCAGGCGACCAGGGGAAAAGCAGTTCAAGATCTGACGCCTTACGATATGGATATTGCCGGGATAACCATCCTTTCCGAACGGAAATTCGTCATCCGTCTGACCCGGCCCGATCCGCGTTTTCTCTATATGCTTGCTATGCCCAATGCCGGTATCGTTTCCCGCATCGGGGCAACGTTTTACGGTGAACGGCTCTCGCATAATCCGGTCGGTTCCGGTCCGTTTATTTTGAAGCAATGGATACCCAATTTGAAGCTGGATTTCGTCCGCAATGCAGAGTACCGTACCGAATATTTCCCGCAGGCGGAAAACCCCGCCGACCGGAAGAAAAAACTGCCGCTGCTCTCCGGTATAACCGTCTGCCAGATACGCCAGCCGATGACCGCGTGGATGATGTTTCTTCAGGGCAAACTTGACCTCAATGCGCTGGATAAGGACAACCGGGAAACATTGCTTTCCGGCGACACGCTCATCCCGGCGCTCAAAGCGCGGCAGGTCAGGATGTTGAGCAATCCTGAGTTTGAGATACGTTACATCGGCTTCAACTTCGATGATCCGAAACTGGGAAAAAATCTTAAACTCCGTCAGGCGTTGAGTTTGACCTACGATATCTCCCGCCGCATCGCCCATGCCGGGAATCAGCTCATCAAAGCGCACAGCGTTATCCCGCCCAATGTGGCAGGACACGATGACACCTTCCGCAACGAGTTTGCCGAATACGATTTGAAACGCGCAAAAAAACTGCTTGCCGAGGCCGGATACCCCAACGGCATCGACCCCGAAACCGGCGAAGCGCTCACGCTGACATTTGACCAGAGCGGCAACGATACCGCCCATCGGCAGATGGGAGAACTGGCGGTGGACGATTGGCGCAAACTCGGAATAAATGTGGTTTCGGTACTCAATTCCAAACCCCGTTTTTTTGAAAAGCTACGGCAGAAGCGGTTCCAGCTGTTCCGTTTATCGTGGGTCGGAGATTACCCCGATGCGGAGAACTTTCTTCAGCTCTTTTATTCGGGTAACCGCGGCTCGTGCAACCGCACCGGATTTGCCGATAAAGAGTTTGATGCGATGTTTGAAAAGATTTTGCAGATGGCGGATTCTCCGGAACGGACAGAGCTTTATCAGAAAATGTCCGCTCTGGTGATAAAAAAGTGCGCATGGATCTGCGAAGGCTTCCCCGTCAACGGAATGCTCTATCACGGTTTTGTGGAAAATTATCTGCCGCACGACTTCGGTTTTGCCAGATGGAAATACCTGAACATCAATGAAGATATGCGGAACAAACTGCTCCCGTCATTCAAACCATTGTCATTCAGCAAATTATCTGGCAAATAAGGAGATTTTATCATGCCGGAAATAATGTCTTATGAAGAAATATTGACCCGTTTGAACTCAAAAAAATATGAGCCTTATTATCCGCCTGCCAGCCAACGGTCATTCTGGGACAATATCCCTGGTGAGCAGAAAGCAAAGCTCGTTGCAAATGGTGAAGAAGCTCAAAATCAGGCAATACCGCAGCTTGCTTTGAAAGATTATATGAAATTCTTCCGCGAAGGCGACCGCATCTCCTATGAGACTCCCTTCTTCAAACGCCGCCATCTGCTCATCGACCTCACCCTTGCCGAATGTGCCGAATATCAGGGCCGTTTTCTGGATGATATTGCCGAAGTGATCTGGCAGATACTTTCCGAACCGGTATGGGTACTCCCGGCGCATCAGGGCTTGATCGATTATCCGCTGCCCGGCCCCGAAGAGTGGAAAGTGACTCTTTTCAGCGCGGAAACCGCCAGAATCCTGACCGAAATACTCCAGCTTTTGCAGCCGGAACTGGAAAAAGAGCTGCTGCCGCTGGTAAACCGGATAAAATATGAAATCAACCGCCGGGTGCTTGAAGTGTGCGAAGAAAAAACCTTCTGGTGGTACGAGGGCAGAAACAACTGGGGCGTCTGGTGCAGTTACTCGATCAATTTTGCCGCAATCACCCTGTGGCAGGATCAACCGGAACGGCTGGCGGCATTCCTTGCCAAACACATCGTTCCCATAAAAAAACTGTATGACAAATATCCGCAAGACGGCGGCTGTGATGAAGGTGCTTCCTACTGGCTGGTCGCCGTCGGAATGCTGTTGAACGGATTGGATATTCTCCAACACCGTCTGGGCGGTTTTGAAACATGGCTCTCCGATCCCAAACTCAAACGGATGGTCGAATTCATCCCGCGTGTAAATCTCTGCGGCAAATGGTTTATGGGCTTTTCGGATGCCGAATCGTTTTTCCCGAAATTCCCGCGCGGATTGTTTCTCAAATACGCCGCAATGGTCAATAGTACAGCGGCGGAGCAGTTGGCTCTGGGACTGCCCGCTGACCGGGAAGATGCCCCCGGCAACCGCAATCTGGGCGGACTTCTGGAAACCACCTCCACACTTACTGCTGATTTTGCACCCCGCGGCAGTTTGAAACACAATGCGGTGGATTTCTGGGAAGATCTTCAGATCTGGATCGCCCGCCAGAATCCGGAAACTGCCGAAAAAGGCATGATCTGCACTCTCAAAGGCGGCCATAACCAGCAATCCCACAATCACAAGGATCTGGGACACTTTTCGCTCTGGAACAACGATAAACCGGTCATCGTCGATGTCGGTCGCGGAATTTACGATAAAACCTGTTTTTCAGCCAATCGTTACACCTTGTGGAACTTGAATGCCACCGGACATAACGCCGCTTTCTTCGACGACCGCGATCAGGGGCTCGGAAAGGAATTCAAAGCCCGCCTGACCCCGGAAGGCAACACCGTTTTCTGTGATCTTACCCGTGCTTTTGAAGCTGACAACGGTATCCGGCATTACTCGCGCAAAATCGATGCCCAATGGGAAAACAACAAAGTAGTCATCTCTGAAAAAGCGGAATTTGACGGCAGAAAAAATCTCACCATCAACTTCTACACCCCCATCGCTCCGGAAAAGATCTCTGCAAATAAACTCAGGATCGGCGATGTTGAGCTTGTCTGTTACGGTATCGATATCATCCGCGTGGAAAAATCAGAAAAACTGGATTCCAAACTCACTGCATTGTGGGGAGCATTGTGGGAGATCAGACTGGGAAAAACCGCCGGAAATAAAGCGGAATGGAGCATTGAATTCACCGGGATAAAGTGATCGTTCCAGATGATTTCTCATTCACAGCTGCGGCAGGACTACAGGTTTTGCCGCAGCTTTTTTGTGCATAAAATAATTCTGTAAAAAAAGTTTGATGGCGGAGGGGAAAACACTTGTTAATCGGTACAATATATGCTATATTATTATATTAATTAGTATGAATGTAAAATTGTGCAATTTCAACATAACAACAATTGGAAAAAAACGATGAGTGATACCAATTCCCGTGACATACAGGTGAATATCGAAGAGATCATGCATACCGCATATCTCCAGTATTCCCTCAGTGTCAACGTCGGACGCGCCATCCCCGATGTGCGCGACGGTCTCAAGCCGGTGAACCGCCGTATCCTCTACGCTATGAAGCGTATGGGTATCGGCAAAAGCCATCAGACCGTAAAAAGTGCCAAGGTGGTCGGTGAAGTTATGGGTAACTTCCACCCCCACGGCGACTCCGCAATTTACGATGCTATGGTGCGCCTCGCCCAGCCGTTCAATATGCGCGCTCCGCTGGTCGAAGGTCAGGGTAACTTCGGTACCGCCGACGGCGACCCCGCCGCCGCCAGCCGTTACACCGAGTGCCGTATGGAACGTCTCGCCGAAGAGATGCTTCAGGACATCAACGAAGATACCGTTGATATGGTTCCGACCTTTGACGAATCTGATGTCGAACCCTCCGTCCTGCCGGCGAAATTCCCCCAGCTTCTGGTCAACGGTACCACCGGTATCGGTGTCGGTATGGCTACCAGCATCCCCACCCACAACCTCGGCGAAGTTATCGATGCCACCGTTGCGCTGCTGGAAAACCCCGATGCTTCCGTCGATGACCTTATGCAGTATCTTCCAGGTCCGGACTTCCCCGGCGGTGCGATCATCCGCGGCCGCCACTCCCTGCGCCAGTTCTACCAGACCGGCCGCGGCAGCGTCCACGTCCGCGCCCGCGCCGACATCATCGAACATGACGGCAAAGAACAGATCATTATCAGCGAAGTGCCTTTCGGTGTCAACAAGGCCGAACAGATCGCCCGCATCGCCCAGATGATGGCGGATAAAAAGATCACCGGTATCGACGATATCCGCGACGAATCCAGTGACCGTGCCGGTACCCGTGTCGTTATCGACATCAAACGCGGTGCGATGGGACAGGTGGTTCTCAACCACATCTTCAACTCCACGATGTTCGATACCACCATCGGCTGCACTATGCTGGTGGTTGACCGCAACCGCCCCCGCACAATGAACCTCGTTCAGGTGCTTCAGGCCTACATCGACCACCGTCTGGAAGTGATTCTGCGCCGCAGTATCTTCCGCTTGAAAGAGGCCGAAGCGCGAATGCACATCGTTTCCGGTTTGATCAAAGCGGTGGAAAACATCGACGAAGTTGTGGAGATCATCAAAGGTTCCAGCGACCGCGACAATGCCCGCAAACGCTTGATGGAACGTTTTGAATTTTCCGAGATCCAGGCGACCGCTATCGTCGATATGCGTCTGCATCAGCTCACCGGTCTGGCTATCGTCAAACTGCAGGATGAGTTCGCCGAACTCACCGCCCGCATCGAATATCTCAAAGGTTTGATCGAAAGCCGCGACCAGCGTATCGGCGTTGTCAAAGACGAACTGCTCGAAGTCAAAGAAAAGTATGCCGATGAACGCCGCACCGAGATCACTATGGATGATGCCGACCTCAATATCGCCGACCTCATCCCCCGCCATAGCTGCGTTATCACCGTTTCCAACACCGGCTACATCAAGCGCGTTCCGGTCGACACCTACCGCACCTATCACCGCGGCGGTAAGGGCATCATCGGTATGGAGACCAAAGAGGAAGATCATGTGGAACACCTCTTCAGCGCTCACAGCCACGATATCATCTTCTTCTTCACCGATCGCGGATTTATGTACTGGCTCAATGTCTACGAGATCCCCGAAGGTCTGCGCACCGGTAAGGGCAAGGCGATCATCAACCTTATCAAAGTCGAATCCGGTGAAAAGATCTGCGCTATGCTCACCGTTACCCGCGAAGAGCTGGAACGTTCCGACCGCTATATCGTTATGGCGACCAAGAACGGTGTCATCAAAAAGACTGAACTTGCGCTCTTCAAAAATCTCCGCCGCACCGGATTGCGCGCGCTGGTCATCGAAGAAGACGACGATCTTATCGGCGCTGGCATCAGCGGCAACGGCGATGAGATCCTGCTCTCCAGCCGACTGGGTATGGCGTGCCGCTTCGATCAGAACGATGACCAGATCCGTCCGATGGGCAGAACCGCCCGCGGCGTGACCGGTATGCGATTCAAACTTGAAGGCGATGAAGTGGTCAGTATGGAAATCGTTTCCGAACCGACCTACGACGAAGCCGAGATCGAAGTCGAAAACGAAGATGCCGAAAACACCGTTGATACCGAAGTTGAAGTCGAACTCGAAGAAGAAACTTCAACCGTCGATGCCTACGGTGCCGGTCCCGAAGTGCTGGTCGTCACCGACGGCGGTATGGGTAAACGCTCCTATGTCTCCGCCTACCGCAAGACCAACCGCGGCGCCCGCGGCGTGGTCAATATCAAGCTCCGTGAAGGCGAACACGTTCTCTCGGTGATCCAGATCTCTGAAGATGATGAGATATTGCTCACCACCGAACGCGGTCAGCTTACCCGCATCCCGGCGCACGAGATCCGCCGCGTCGGACGTGCTTCACTCGGTGTCCGCATTATGAACCTCAATGCCGGCGACCGCCTGACCGGTGTCGCCCGCATCATCAAGATCGAAGGTGAAGAGTCTGCGGAAAACAGCGAAGCTGAAACCGTTGAAGTCGAAGTCGTTGAAGCTGAAGCTCCGGCAGTTGAAACTGCTGAAACTGCAGCCGAAACCGAAAACACCGTTTCCGGGGAATGATATTCCGATGTTTGTATTGAAAGATTTTCTCCGCAAACTGATGCGCACTGCCATCATGGGGATCGTCAACGCCACCGGCGACAGTTTCAGCGAAGGCGGAACTTCGTCGCCGGAGACGGCGGTATCCCGCGGCTGCGCGTTGGCGGCTTCAGGAGCCGATATCCTCGATATCGGCGGGGAGTCCACCCGTCCGGGCGCGGAGAATGTTTCAGTACAGAATGAGATAAGTCGGGTCATCCCGGTACTTGATGAGTTGAAACAGCGTTTGCCTGAGATGATCTTCAGCATCGACACCAGGCACGCTGAAACTGCGGAAATCGCGCTTGAACACGGTGCGCACATTATCAACGATGTATCGATGATGCGCACTTCGCCTGATTTGGCAAAAGTGGTTGCCAAGGCAGGAAAATCTCTGGTTCTCAGCCATTCACGCGCTGATTCGGCAGTGATGCAGTCAGCTGAATACTGTTCTTATTGCGATGGGGTCGCACTCACTACGGCAAAAGAGCTTGAAGGTGCAAAGCGCAAAGCTCTGGCAGCCGGATTGAGCGACGGTCAAATCGTTCTCGACCCCGGCATCGGCTTTTCCAAAACCGCCGGACAATGCTGGGAGCTTCTGCGCGATCTTGTCAAGCTCGGCAAACTTGAGGAACTTATGCTGGGAATTTCCCGCAAACATTTTTTAGGTGAACTCACCGGCAATGCGCTTCCCGCGGACCGTTCCGGCGAAACTCTGGCGATCGAGCTGGAGTTCGCTCAACGCAATATCGGCATCATCCGCACTCACGCAGTAAAAGAGCTGCACAGTGCGATCGCTGCACTTAACTACTTCAGGAGTTTGAAATAATGGCACAGCTTTGGGAAATGATTTTGAACTGGCGGCAGCCGTTGGAAATATTGCTGCTGTTCTCCGTGATCTATGTGGTGCTTTACTATTCCCGCAAGACCCACGGCGCGAGAATGATGCTTGTTCTGGTGGTGCTGCTGCTCACCTTGTGGGTGGGGGCGCGTATTATGGAACTGCCGGTCATCACTATGCTTTTTGAAGAGTTCTACGGCTCGACCATTATCGCATTGCTGATCATTTTCCAGCCGGAGGTGCGGCGCGGTCTTACCCAGCTCGGTCTGGTGATGGAAAAACGCCATCGCAAAGAGGTCATCAGCGAGATCGAAGATGCCGTTATCAATATGGCAGGCAGCAAGATCGGCGCCCTGATCGTCATTGAAGGCAAAGAACAGCTCCAGTCGCTTATCGACGATGCCATCCAGCTCGATGCGCAGGTCAATTCCCAGCTCCTTGAGTCGATTTTCTTCCCCAACTCCCCCTTGCATGACGGCGCGGTCATCATCCGCGGCGACCGCATCGTGGCGGCGCGGGCGATCCTGCCGCTGACCCGTTCCAAAGAGATCTCCCCCAATCTCGGCACCCGCCACCGCGCGGCGCTGGGAATTTCCGAAGAAAGCGATGCCGTGACCATTATGATTTCCGAAGAGTCCGGCGGCGTCTGTATCGCCTACGACGGCGAACTCCATCGCGATCTGTCGGAATTCGGCCTCAATAAAATGCTGGAAACTCTCGTGGTCGGCAAGGATGCCGGCGAACTTGATGAAACGATCGAACTGGTCAGTGCGCAGGAGGAACACGGCGAACTGTCCAATATTGATACGGAGGAAAAATAATGAAACTCATACTGAATTTCTTCCGCAAAGATTTGTGGCGCAAACTTTCGGCATTGGTGTTGGCCTGCCTGCTCTACTGGAACTTGAGCGACCGTGAAAAAACGACCAAATATGTCACGGTTCCGGTTGAGGTTGATGCCGCCGCCGGACTGTTTGTGCCGGAAGATTTCAAACTTGAAGTGCGAACCGCAGTCAAAGGTACCGAGCGTTCCCTGCGTGACCTCAAAATAAAAGGTACGATCAAAGTCGATAAAACCGATCGGCGGAACGGTAAGTTCCGCATCCGCCTTGATGATCGCAATTTTGAACGCCGCAAAGATGTGGAAGTAACTAAAGTCGAACCGGAACTGGTTGAATTGCCGATCCAGATGTACATTCAGCGCGATGTGAAGATCATTCCCAAAACCGGCGGCAAGGTGCAGGGCGGTTTTGAACTCAAATCCATTGAGTGCAATCCGGGTTCCATCCGTATCAGCGGTCCGGAAAATGAGGTCAACGCCATTGAATATATTGAAACGGAAACGTTGAATCTGGATTTTGACCGCAACTTCACCCAGAAACTCAAATTGATACGGCCGCAGTTGAAAAATGTCGTTTGCAGTGCCACTGAAACTATTGTAAAAGTGGAGATCGCGCCGATGCTCAACGCCAACAAGGTGTTCAACAACATTCCCGTCCGTTATCTCCTGCCGCAAAGCACGTTGTCGGTGCAGAAACCTTTTTCGATCGTTCCGTCGCTGTCCAAAGTGAGCTTGAACATCATCGCTCCGCAGGCGGTGCTGGAAGATATTGAACCTGAAAAACTTTACGTCGTTGCCGATTTGTCCGCGGAATCCTTCACCGGGCAGGCGGCAAAGCTTGATGTCCGTCTCTACTGCCCCGCCGCGCTCAAGAGCTTTGTCAACGGCAGAATACAGAATATTGAAATTCATCCGTCTGCGGTTACAGTTACCGTGCGTCCGGATAAAGATAAAGTAAAATAACAGATATTGAGAATTTTTATCATATAATAACTAAAAGGAGAATGAAAAAATGATAATCAAAAAACTCAACACAATGTTTCACAAACACAGCCGTTGGATCTTCGGTATCTTTGCTGCCGTGATCATCATCGCCTTTATGGACTTCCTGACCCCGGGCCAGGGCGGCTGCGCCTTTTCCGGCGGCCCTGAAAGCCAGAGCGTCGGTACTGCTTTCGGCAAGAAGGTCACCTACGGCGATTTGATCGATCTGGAAAATGAACTCCAGATTTTTGAATCTATGATCGGCAACCGTTCCCAGCGCGAAGCCAAAGTCCTCTTCTACTACTACTGCGTGCTGAAACGCGCCGAACAGCTCAACTTCACCATCGGCGACAAAGAAATTGCCAAGATCGTGCGCATCCTGCCGGTCTTCGTCGAAAACGGCAAATTCTCCCAGCAGAAATATGCTGACTTCCTGAAGAAAAATCAGATCGCCGAAGCTGCTCTTGTCGAATCTGTCCGCAAAGCGCTCATCATCGAACAGCTGCCGATGGCTATGGCGAACAGCGTCACCGTCACCGAACAGGAAATCGAAAACCTCTACCGCAGCAACTTCCCGCGTGTCGGCATCCGCGCCTACAAGGTCAACGCTTCCGACTTTGCCAAGCTGGTCAAAGTAGACGATGCTGAACTGAATAAATTTATGGCCGCCAATAAAGCCAATTATGTCGTTCCCGGTAAGATCGATGCGCTCGGTGTCGAACTGCCTGCCGCCCCCTTCAAGGCCGCCGCAGAAAAGGTCATCACCGATGACTTCACCGCAAAATTCATCAAGGAACGCAATCTGACCGGTGCCGATGTCAAAACCATCCGTCCGCTTCTGGTCGATCAGAAGGCAAACGAACTTGCTTCTGTCAAAATGAACGCCTTCTACCGTGAAGTCCTGAATGCTATGGATGCCGCCAAAGATGCCGCCGCCAAAAAGGAGATCTTCCGCAACATCGCTGCCAAAAACAAATTCATCGTTATCGAAGGCAAAGATGTCACCTTTGACGCTTCCGGTATCGACAAGATCAACTCCGCCGAACTTATCGCAGAACTGCGCAGTATGCCGCTTTCCGATTCCGTCAACCCCATCACCCGCCCGCGCAAATCCGCCAACGGTGTTGCGGTCGCTTTCCTGCTCAAACGTACCGCACCGCGCCCGATGACCTTCGCCGAAGCGAAAAAACAGCTCACCGCCGATTACACCAAAGCTGAAAGCCTCAAGCTCGCCGCTATCAAAGCTAAAGAACAGTGGTCCGGCATTATGAAGCTGGCTCCCGCCAAGCGTTCCGCCGCCTTCACCAAGCTCGGCAAACTTGAGACCATCACCTTCTCCATGATCAGCGCCCCGGAAAAGAATCCGGAACATATGGCGATCGTTGCCGCCGCCAGCCCCTTTATGCGCACGATGAAAACCGGCGACATCTCCGGTGTCATCAATACCGCCGACGGCGCTCTGCTGGTTGAAATGTTCAAGCGGGCTCCCGCGCTGATGGACGACTATCCCAAGCACAAAGAAATGCTCCAGCAGCAGCTTATGTCTGAAAAAACCCGTCAGCTCCAGATGGAGTTTATGACCTACATCGACCGCAACTGCCAGTGCAATATCGAAGACCGCGCTCCGGGTAACTGATCACTATGGCAGAAAACACGTCCCGCACTTCCGGCAATATCGCGCTCGGACGGCAGATGACGATCGAATTTTACGATTGCAAATCTTCCGTCCTGACCGATGCCGCCCGTATGGAGAAGGTATTTCTTCATGCGGCGGAACTTTCCGGGGCGCACGTTGTAAACTCAGTATTCCACTCCTTTGAACCTCAAGGGGTCAGCGGAGTGGTGGTTATTTCTGAATCGCACTTTGCCGTCCATGCGTGGCCGGAGCATGATTATGCGGCGGTGGATTTATTTACCTGCGGCGATGGAGTCGACTTCGACCTCGCCGTCAAGGCCCTCGCCGAAGGGATGAATTCGGGCTACTGGATAATCTCCAGTCTGGTCAACCGGGGCATCCTCGGCGAAAACGGCGTGGAACGATTGGTGCCGGTGGTAGAAAACGGTTCCGCTCACGGCTTGCAGTTATCCTGGAAAGCCCGTTACGAACACACCTGCGCCCGCGCTATGTCCAGCTGTATTGATATCTACGGCTGTTCTAAAATCAAACTTGACAATGAAGATGAATTGAAAGCATTTGCCGGAAATATTGTCCGGATGCTGGCTGAAGAGAAGCTTGAACAGTATGAATGGAGCTGTTCAGCCAAAAACGACGAACTTGAATTTACCTGTTCCTTTGACCGCGGACACTTGAGCGGTTTCACCTGTCCGGAGCGTTCCGGACTTTACCTTGATATATTTACCGCCGGATTTTTCGATCCGCGGACGATTGCTGAATTTTCGATGAACGAACTTGGCGGGCAATACTACCGTATGCAGCCACAGGTTCGCCAATAATTTGCCGGTGCCGGAAAATATGGCAGGCAAAAAATAGCAGGAGATGCAGTGTATGAAAAAAGAAGAAAAAAGAGAAGAGAAAAAAAATTCCGCATCAAACAGTAAAATTTTTATATTTATTCTGTTGTTATTGCTTGCCGGAGGAGGATTTCTGACCTACCGCCACTTTAAAAAGGCAGAAAAACCGGCAGTTTTCAGCAAAATTGAAGCCGTTTCCGGAAACGCCCCCTGCGTTATCCCCGGCGAAAAGTTCACCGTTACCGTTCAGGCTCTGGACGATGCCGGAATGCCGTTCAAGTCCTGCCGCATCGCCGCAAGTACGGCTGATGCAGCCAGCTGCCGCATCAGCCCGCAGGAAAATATCACCGATGCCGGCGGTATCGCCCGGTTTGATATCGTTGCCGGTAAAATCACCGGTGACAATTACATCAAATTCACTCCGGCGGAAGCCGATGGAAAAAGTATCGAACTGCGCTTCACCAACGGGGTCAAACTTCTCGGCGCCAATCAGGAAGGTCAAGCCGGAAAACAGCTTGATTCTCCGGTCGGAGTGAAACTGGTCGATGCTGAAGGCAAACCGCGTGCCGGAGTCAAAATTTATGCCAATATTTCCAATGGCGCCGCTCTTGCCGAACATATTTTGACCACAGATAAAGACGGTATCGCCGGAACCGCGGCAATCCTTCCCAAAAAATCCGGCGCCTCCGCAGTAACATTTGAAATCGCTTCCGAAGCTGAACAGCCGCAGTTCCGCGCGGTGTCGCTTAAAGTTATGTCATTCAATCTCTGGAACATCATCGTCAGCGTTCTCGGCGGTCTTGCTCTCTTTATGCTCGGTATGACAATGATGAGTGATGGACTTAACAACATCGCCGGGGAAAAGATGAAAAATATCCTCGGCATTTGTACCCGCAACCGCGTTGTCGCGATGATTGCCGGCGCAGGTATCACCGCTGTTATCCAGTCTTCAAGTGCCACCACGGTAATGATCATCGGTTTTGTCAACGCAGGATTGATGACACTTGCCCAATCTATCGGAGTTATTTTCGGTGCCAATATCGGTACCACCATCACCGCGCAGATCATCGCATTCAATGTCGGTGCGCTGGCGCTCCCCGCAATCATCATCGGTCTGGTTATGCGCTTTATCAAACGCGGTAAAGTACCCGAAGCAGGGCTGACTGTACTCGGCTTCGGCTTGCTCTTCTTCGGAATGAATATGATGAGCGCCGAACTCAAAACCCTCTCCGGTTTCCCGTCATTTCTCAAATTTTTCCAGTTGCTCGATTGCGCTCCTGTTGACGGTGTGATCCCCTTCGGCAATCTTATGGGAACGATTCTCATCGGTATGGTGGCAACATTGATCATGCAAAGTTCTTCCGCCACCACCGGTATCGTGGTCGTCCTCGGCGCCGGCGGATTGATCGACCTTTACACCGCCGTCGCTCTCATCCTCGGTGCCAATATCGGTACCACCGTCACCGCCCAGCTGGCGGCGATCCCCGCCAACCGTCCCGCCCGTCAGGCGGCGCTGGCACACACGTTGTTCAACCTTTTCGGCGTGATCCTGGTCGTCGGCAGTTTCTGGATACCGTGGAAAGACAGCGGTGTCCCGGTGTTCTTCTACCTGGTTAATTCCCTGACTGAAGGCAATGCATTCGCGCCGATACCGGAAAATATGGCGCGCCACATCGCTAACGCGCACACCGTATTCAACCTTGCTACCGCCGTTATATTGTTGCCGTTTGCCGGACTTCTGGCGGCAATTTGCGAAAAACTCATGCCGATAACCCAGGCAAAAATTCATTTCCAATACCTCGAACCGCACCTGCTGGATTCTCCGGCATTGGCATTGCGCCAGAGTGTAGTTGCCATCTCCAAGATGCTTAAAAAATCGTGGAAAATGGTTGACTCCGCTGTTATCGGTAACTTCGTTCCCGGCAAGGTGAATGAAAGCCGTATGGAAAAATTCCACAACCGCGAAGAGCGCGTCGACCGTTACCAGACCGAAATTATGGAATACCTTTCCCAGATTATGCGCCGTAAGATCTCCCCCAAACAGGCGGAACTCATTCCTGCGCTTATGCATTGTACCAACGACGCTGAACGTATTGCCGACCGCGCCGAAAACATCATCAATCTCACCCGCCGTCTGGAGATCGACAATATGACTATCAGCCATTCGGCTTCCAATGAACTTGAACGCATCTACACTGAATTGTCCAAGCAGACCGCATTTGCGCTCAATGCGTTGGAATTCTCCGAAGAAGAGTGGAAAGAACGTGCTATCAAAGCCGAAAAACTTATCAACAAACTCGCTTCAGAATCCGAAGAAAACCACATCAAGCGGATGAAAAACGGCAAATGTACCGCTCAAACCGGTATCATCTACGTTGAATTGCTCGCCGAGCTCGTCGCCGTTTCCCGCCACCTGAGCAACATCGCTGAACGCGCGTTTTAAGTATCGCCTTTGTTGGTGGAACTGCGAACGGCGTGCCAGTTGACAATAAGTTCCGGCTCGCGGAGGATACACCGCAGGCTGGTAAAAAAAACGCCGTCAGGCGGAATCATCCGCCGCGACAGCGGCTGCCTCATGCATGTTGCGCGATGAGCGCAACGATATGCGCCCCACTCCAGCGGCATAGTTTCCGAACCACGCCGTTTCCTGTCGGCGCGCCCTCCGCTGCTCAAGCCCGCTTATCCAACGATCTTGTGATCAGACGGGCGCATATCATTCCGGCAATACCGGCGCAGAGGTCGGAAATGAGACGGGCGTAGAAGATGCCGTCGAGATAGTTCATACTGACCGCGATAAAGGTGAGCGGCACGAGGAAGACCACCACGCGGGAGCCGTTCAAAAGCGCAGCGCCGAGCGGATGCGCACAGCCGTTGAGGAAGAATCCGCCGAAACGGTGGATCTCAACGCCGGCAAGACCCCAGGAAACAATACGAAGATAGCGGACCATAATCTCCAGCACTGCCGGATCTTTGGAAAAGAGGGTGGAGATCTGCGGCGCAAAGATGGTGAAAATGGTTGCCATCATTATGAGTACCAATCCGGCAAAACGCATTGAAAAACGGCGGCATTGATTGATGCGGTCCCACGCTTTGGCGCCGTAGTTCTGACCGATCATCGGCAGCAGTGCCATACCCAGCGACATCGGGAAAACGAATGCCACAACTTCGATACGTCCGGCGGCGGCAGTAGCCGCAACGGCGATTTCTCCGCCGACTTCAGCGACTGCGCGGGTGACCGCCATTGAACCGAGCGGAATGAGCAGCATCGCGCAGGTGGCGGGAATACCGTAACGCAGAATGGTTTTCCAATGGCCGGTGATGATCTTGACCGGCATATTGAACGGTGCGATCAACCGCAGTTTGAAGTGCAGAATTGAGCCGGTCGCAATGACACCTGCGACCTGGGCGATGACAGTCGCCAAGGCGGCACCTGCCACGCCCATAGCGGGGATAAAGCCGAAACCGAAGATGAAGATCGGGTCGAGGATGACGTTGAGTACCAGGCCGCCGAGCATAAACATTCCCGCCAGCCGGGATTCGCCGGAGGTCACCAGAAGTGCGTTGGTCGCCATACCCAGCGAAGCCGTGACACTTCCCATATACCAGATGACCATATAGGAGCGGATATCTTTCATCACGGTATCGTCCGCTTTAAGCAAGGTGCGGAAAACCGGGTCGATAGTTAAACTTCCGAGAATGCCGACGCAAAGCGAAATTATCACCATAAAAATCATTCCGGAAGAGATCAGCCGTGCCGCGCGGGGGATGCGTCCGCCGCCGAGGAGCTGGGCGGTCGGAGTCATAATACCATTGTCGATACCGCGGAAGAGGCAGCCGACCAGCATAACCACCGGGAAGGTGAAGCCCATCGCCGCCATCGGCAGGGTTCCGAGTTTGGAAACGAAGTAGGTGTCGACGATGTTGTATCCGGAAATTGCCAGAGTGCCCGGCAGCATAGACAGAGCGGTCTTGACCATCACGGAACCGATGGGACCGTCGGTATAAGCGGTATTGCGTGCCATAAAGTGTGTTATCCTATGTTTAAAACGCTGTTCAAAGTGCCGAAATCATTGGCGGAAAAGTTGGTATTATCCAGATCGGTCATCCATTCGCCGTCGATGATAAACTTGTATTCATAACAGCCTGCCGGAAGCTGAAGAGTTGTGGTATACACCTGTTTCTCTCCGTTGTACTCCATAAACAATTTTGCCGGGTCCCAGTCGATGAACGATCCGGTCAGGGCAACTTCTCTGCCCGGAGATCCCGAAAAGATAAAGGTCACCTGATACAAATCCGATTGCGGCAGTTTTTCAACACTGAACATATCGATCTCCGGGGTTTTTTATTGGCTGTAAAACATTTGCATAATATATCACTTATATTGACAAATTTCAACCATCGGCAACTGGTAATCTGTCGGAAACGGGATTATTTTATATAACGGTAAATTTTTTGTTCAATATGGTTTGAAGGAGTTTTATGGAGTTTGAAGTTTGGCCCGGTCCGATGGAGGGCATCGGAAAGGGCGGGTTTATTACTGCGGTCAATGAGTTGAAACTGGTACCGCGATGGATGACTCCGTTTGTTCGATTGTCGCAGGAACTTCCGCGGCAGGGGAAGCTGGCGGCATTTTATGCCGGATTCAAAGCTTCCGGGGTGCCGGTGTGTGTGCAGCTTATGGGTGTCGATCCGGAACTGCTCGCTCAAGCCGGAACCATCTTTTCAGGATTCGGTGCCGAATCAATAAATATCAATTTCGGTTGTCCCAGTTCGCGTGTCATCTCCGGCGGGGCAGGGGGCGGCGCATTGAAAAAGCCGGAAAATTTGGCTGATTTCTGCTGCCGGGTCAGAGGCGGACTTCCAGCGGCTGTTCCTTTGAGCGTGAAGATCCGCTGCGGCTGGGAAAACTGCGATGAAATGGAAAATTTTATCCCGCAAATTGCCCGAAGTCAAGCTGTGGACAAGATATTTTTTCATTGCCGCACAGTAAAAGAGCTTTATAAGCCGATAGCAGAAGTTGAGCGTTACCGGAGATTCAAACGCGCCGTCGAACTTGCCGGAAACATTCCGGTGATAATCAACGGCGATATCGACAGCGTGGAAAAGGCGTACGAAGCGATGGAATATTCAGGCGGCGCCGGAGTGATGATCGCGCGACCGTGGCTGCGCGACCCGTGGCTGCTGCGCCGTTTCAGCGATCCGTCAGCTCCGGATGCCGAATGCGGCAGAGAGCGGTTCTTCGCTGAAGCGCAGGCAAAAAATCTTCCCAGAGGCGGGATCATCGAACTTGCCAGAATGCTGTGGGGAGTTGAAGACCCGCATTTTAAAGCACTGCTGACTGCACCGAACGATTGAGTTCCAATATTTTTTCCATATCGATTTTTTCGACATAGATCCAGCGTGCGGCCGGGATGAAGGAATATACCCACAGAATATTTTTGCCGTTTTTCTCTCTGACAATACGGCCGTAACGGCGGTGTTTCATACTGGAAAAGATTTTCACATTGAATTTCTTTTTGTTGATCTCTTTATCCATTACGAAGGCTTTGCCGTTGCTGCAGGTGCGCAAAATGATTTCGCCGTTTTCGGAAATGATCATACGTTCATGGGTGAATGCGGCCTTTTCCGGATTGAGCGACAGAACTTTTCCCAGTACGCTTATCGGAATATCCACCGCAACGATGCCGTGAACTTTATCTCTGGCTCCTGTGATCTCCATTGCACAACTGATGATCCCGGAGGATTTGCTCAAAACGGTGTGATACGGCACCACCCAGACGGGAGTTGCGCCGCGGCCTGCGGCGGCTTTGTACCACGGGCGTGTGCGGCCGTCGTAATTTTCCGGTACGCCGTTGTTGCCGGGGTACATAACGTGGAGGCCGTTTTTCAGCGTAAGATAGCAGAACGATACCGGCAGCTGCAATTTGCGGTATGCTTCAAGCTGCTGGTCGGTTGAATAGTTCCAGTATTCCGGATTGCTTTTGAGAACGGTGCGCCGCATACGGGAAACCACCGGGCGCAGGCATTTGAGCATATGGGACAGCTCTGCCGGAGCGATCTGTTCAGGTGCGACATAGACTGCCCGCGTGAGATCGAGTTTCATCCCCGGCGGGAAGTGGGATATTTTTTCTGCATCGGGAACAAACAATTCCGCCGCCCGGGGATCGGTACCGACAGCTCTGCCGGGTGTGATCTCCGGATTGCCGAGCGTGGAGGAGGGGCGGTTCAAGTCGAGCACCATAGACAAGTCTGCATTGAGGACGCCGAGCAATGCGGAAATATGAGTGAGCGAACGGTCGATCTTCACGGCAGTTTGCACAGTTCTTGCCGTGGCTTCATCAATGATGTTGTTTTTGAGGTGTTCTTCACCTGCCAAACGCATTTTTACTGCAAGACCGGCAACCGTAAGCGCCGCCAGAAGCAAGGTTATACCAACGGCAGAAGCTGCCATCGCTTTTCCGCGGTTGCGGACAGCCCAGCGCCGGAGCTTGCGCCACGGAGTGTCGGGATTGGCGGTAACCTCGGCGCCGCGGCGGTATGATTGCAGGTCGGCGGTAAGATCTCCGGCGGAGCTGTAACGCTGTTCCGGTTCGAGTGCGGTGGCTTTGCGGATTATCGCCGCCAGATCGCGGGAGATCGGGTGTCCGAACTTGTGATTGATGGCGTTGAATTGTCCGGTTTTCACTCTGGAAAGCACTTCAGTAGCGCTCTGGCCGGAAAATGCCGGATTGAGCGTGACGATCTCAAAGAGCATAACCCCCAGTGAATAGATATCGGAACGGTTGTCACAGGGAAGCCCTGACAGATTTTCCGGCGAAGTATAACGCGGAGTTCCCATAATTTTTTCGCCGGGGCCTGCGGGCGGATCGAATTGGCGGGCGATGCCCCAGTCAACGACATAGACTTCGCCGTATTCGCCGAGCATGATATTTTCCGGCTTCAAATCGCAATGGATTATCTTGCGGGAGTGAACATAGGAGATCGCTTCGCAAACCTTGATAAACAGACTTATGCGTTTGACCAGCGCCGCTTCTTCGTCAAAATTTTTTATGTCGCCGAGTTCATAACGTTCAACGGTTTTGGCAAGATACTCTTTGAGCGAGATGCCGTTGAGCTTTTTCATCGCCAGATTCAAACCGCCCTTTTCATCGGTACACAAATTGTATATCGGAATGATCGCCGGATGGTCGAGCGCGGCGGTGAGGCGGGCTTCGTTGATAAACTCCTGACGGGAGCGTTCTGCGGCATTCAATTCTATCCGCAGCTGCTTTACCGCGACCTCACGCTGCAAACCGGGATCGTCGGCGCTGTAAACTATCCCCTGACCGCCGCCGCCGAGCTGATCGCCCAGCGCGTACAAGCCACCGATATGCGGGAGATCCAGCTGCTGCGAAGCGCTGCCGGAGTTGACCTGAAACACTTTGACATTGGACGAAAATGAGAGCTTTATCTCTTCATCTGCGTTGCGCAGGATGACTCCGGTAGCATAGCCTGAGGTGGCGGTCGTCACCTGATCGAGCCGCACCGTGACATCATCAGCAATCAAATTTGCTGTCTGCGTTTCATCCACAGCTTTGCCTTTATCTTTCATAACAGGTCGATCGCTCCAGAAGGGAAAAGTTGTTTATTTGAGTGCCGGTTTTCCGGCAGCATTGAGGGTTGTTTCCATCATAATGGTCACGGGGCCGTCATTGCCGAGTTCGACCAGCATATCGGCGGCGAACTCTCCGGCGGCGACGGTCACGCCGAGTTTCTGCAGCGAACTTTTGAAGTATTCGTAAAGCGCGTTGGCTTTTTCCGGATGCGCCGCGCCAGAGAACGAGGGGCGGCGTCCGGCGGAAACATCGGCGCACAAGGTGAATTGGGAAACCACCAGCGCTCCGCCGCCGATATCCAGAAGCGAACGGTTCATTTTACCCTGTTCATCTTCAAATATCCGCAATCCGGCGCATCGGTCAGCCAGATAATCGGCAAATCTTTCATCATCTTCGGGCATAACACCCAACAGAATAAGCAAGCCCTGATTGATGGAACCTGTTTCCCGGGAATCGACGGTGACTTTGGCGTATTTGACCCGTTGGATAAGAGCTTTCATCGGATCAACCGGGTAAATTCGTTGCGGGTGGCAAGCTCACGGCGGAAACTGCCGAGCATAGAGCTGGTGGTCATAACGGAATTCTGTTTTTCCACACCGCGCATCTGCATACAGAGATGCTGGGCATCCATCACGACACCGACGCCTTCGGCATCGAGGATCTCCATCAAAGCGTGGGAGATCTCTTTGGTCAAACGTTCCTGAACCTGAAGCCGGCGGGCGAACATATCGACGATGCGGGCGATCTTGCTCACACCGATGATCTTTTTATTGGGGATGTAGCCGACGTGGCACTTGCCGAAAAACGGAAGCATATGATGTTCGCACATACTGAAAAATTCAATATTGCGGACGATCACCATATCATCGGATTCGGCTTCAAAGAGGGCGCCGTTGACCACATCTTCGAGCTTCTGATGGTAGCCGCGGGTCAGGAAGCGCAGACTGCGTTCCACCCGTTCGGGAGTTTTTACCAGACCTTCGCGTTCCGGGTCTTCGCCGAGTTCGACGATAATTTCACGAATATTTTTCTGAAAATCCATAAATCACAAATCCACAATTTTAAGCCATTGATCGGCAATTATCTGAGCGCCGAGGAGTGTCGGATGCACGCCGTCGCGCAAAATTTTAAGGTTGTCACCGGCTTTGGCGGCGGCATCTTCAAGCAGCTGCTGCAAGGGGACGAAGGTCGCATCGAATTCAGCGGCAAGTTTTTTGACGACTTCGCCGCGCTGTCTGACTTCGGCGACCCACTCCTGAGTGACGAGTTCAGAGAGCAGACAGAAGGGTTCGCAAAGCACGAGTTTTACGTTCGGAAGTTCCGCTTTGGTCCATTCCAGAAGCATACGGTAAATTTGTTCGTAACGTTCAACTTCAACGCCGTTCTGCCAGGCAAATTCGTGCCAGGTGTCATTGACACCGACGAGAATGGAGAGCAGATCGGGTTTCAAGTTGAGGGCATCGACCTTCCAGCGGGCATAGAGGTCAACGACCCGGTTGCCGGAAATTCCGCGGTTGATGCAGTTGAACTCTTTACCGATATTTTGGGCAAGCAGCTTCCCGGCGACCAGAGCGACATAACCGGTTCCGGTACTGGAAGTGTTACCCTCGACAGCTTCGCGGTCGCGTCTGGCATCGGTGATGGAATCGCCCTGAAAAAGAACAGTTTTGATCATTTCGTATCCTTTCAGCCGCGCTTGGAGGTGACGTTGAGTTCGTAGTTTTTGACCTCCTGCAGGAAAGCCATTCCCTGCGGGACACCGGCGCGGTCGCAGTATTCGTTCCAGACGGCGGCGAAGGGCATACTCTTAAGCTCTTCCATAAGTCCGAGACGGCGGGCGTAATCGCCGCTGTTTTCGGCGGCTTTGATCATTTCGGCAGGTTCGAGCAGCGCAAAGAGCAATGCTTTGTACATATTGCGCGCACCGATCGCCCAGGCGGCGATGCGGTTGATGGAGGCATCGAAGTAGTCCAGACCGATGTGGACGCGTTTGTCAAAGTTGTGACGGACGATCTCAGATGCGATCGCCTGCAGTTCCTGATCCCAGCAGACGACGTGGTCGCTGTCCCAGCGGACACCGCGGCTGACGTGCAGGAGGATCTCATCCATAAACATAAGACAGCTGGAAATTTTGTCGGAGATGACTTCGGTGGGATGGAAGTGACCGGCATCCAGACAGCAGAGTTTTTTGCGGGAGATGGCGTAGCCCATATAGAATTCGTGGGAACCGACAGTGCAGCTTTCGGCACCGATACCGAAGAGTTTGCATTCCACGGCATCGCGGTTGAATTTTTCATCGACCCGGGCGGCAAAGATCGCATCGAGAGACTCTTCCAGACGTTTGCGCGGGGCAAGGCGGTCATAGGGGGTGTCTTTGAAGCCGTCGGGGATCCAGACGTTGGTGACGCAGGGATTGTTGAGCTGTTTACCCATTTCGGCACCGATCTTGCGGCACTGGATGCAGTGTTCGATCCAGTACTTTCTCACACCGGCATCGGCGCTGGACAAGGTTCCATTGGAAGCGAGCGGATGAGAGAAGCAGGTGGGATTGAAGTCCAGACCGAGTTTTTCGGCTTTGGCAAAATCGATCCAGCTGGCGAAGTGGGAGGCATCAAGTTCGTTGCGTTCGACCTTTTTGCCGTTGGTATCGGCGTAGATGGCGTGGATATTGAGCCGCTTGCTGCCGGGGAGGAGCGAGAGGACTTTGCTGATATCGGCGCGCAGCTCTTCAATGGTGCGGGCGCGGCCGGGGTAGTTGCCGGTAACGGCGATGCCGCCGTCGAGGGCGCTGGAGTTTTCAAAACCGTTGACATCGTCGCCCTGCCAGCAGTGCAGACTTACGGGGATGTTGTCCAAACGGCGGAATGCGGCTTCCACATCTACGCCGAGATCAGCGTAAAAGGCCTTGGCGGTATCAAAACATTTGCTCATATAAAATCCTTTCATAATAAGTAAAAATTTCTTCAGTAACAATATAGCACAAAAAAGGGGGTTTGTCAATCGCCGCACGGCGTAAAAACAAAAATACCACCTGCCGCGAAGCGGCTGCCTCCCGCATGTTGCGCGTCAGCGCAACGATATGCGCAACAGCCGGTGACACAGTTTCCGAACCACGCCGTTTCCTCTTCGGCGCGATGATCGTGCGATGATGACGAAAAAAGAGCGGGGCGACGTGAACTTGCGTTCAGGAGTCTCCCCGCTCTTTTAAAGTCAGCGCGCACGAGGGCGCGCCGCACTCAGATTACCCCAGTCTACGTTTTACTGCCAGCAATTCATTGTTGGCATCAGTCAGAAGCTCGACTACGAGATCGGAGATCGGCATGATGTTGTTCATCAGGCCGACCGCCTGACCTGCCATAAGCGAGCCGTTGTCGACATCGCCTTCGACGGCGGCACGGCGGAGAGCGCCGACCCAGAACTTTTCAACCTCTTCCTGCGCCTGCTGGCGGTGGATGGTTCCGGCTTCAAGCTCTTTGAGCAAGCGCAGCTGCAACGCGCCGAACTGCTGCATGCCTTTGTTTTTGAGCGCGCGGACAGCGACCACCGGGAGCTTGGAGTCATACTGCGGGGTGGCGATGGCATCGCGGGCGTTGGCTTTGATAAAGACCTCTTTGAATTTTGGGTGGACCATACACTCTTCGGTCATAACGAAGCGGGTTCCGAGCTGGACGCCCGCGGCACCCATCATCATCAGATGCGCCATCATTTTACCCGTGGCAACACCGCCGGCAACGAAGATCGGCAGCGTGTCGGCATATTTGAAGAGCAGCTGCTGAATAAGGATCATCGAGGAAACGTGGCCGATGTGGCCGCCGGCTTCGCTGCCCTCGAGGATGATGGCATCGGCGCCGAAGCGGATCATGCGGTCGGCAATGGAGATGGTGGAGGCAAAGCAGAGAACTTTGGCACCGGTGGCTTTGGCGGCGGCGACCTCTTTTTCGCGGGGGAAACTTCCGGCGAAGATGATGTAGGGAACGTGGGCATCTTTGAGCATGACAAGGTGGTTCTTGTAGCTCGGAGCGATGGTGATGAGGTTGACACCGAAGTTGTTTTTGGTGAGACTGCGGGTCTCTTCGATCTGCTTGGCGAGGATGTCGGTCGGGGCGTTGCCGCCGGCGAGACAGCCGAAGCAGCCGTTGTTGCAGACGGCGGCGACCAGTTTGGGTTCGGAGACCCAGGTCATCGCGCCGCAGAGAATCGGATAGCGGCTGCCGAGGAAGTCGGTTCCGCGTTTGAACATCGGGGTCAGCAAGTCAGGAGAAGCATTCCAATCAAGTGAATTCATTTTTTATTTACTCCATTCGGGTTAATTACAAAAATATCTATTGGTAAAAATATCTTTCAGTGTTAGATTTTTATTTACATAAAATAACACCAAAAACGGAGTTTGTCAAATTTTTGGAGGAAATATTCTGTAAAATATTTATTCGGGAGCGGTAATGAACAGGCGGAAATTCTTTTCAACTCCGGGAACTTTGGACTGGGCATCGGCATCAATGATCTTGAGAACAAATAACGAAAAGAGCGGAAAAAGCAAGATCAGCAGCAAGAGCCATTGCCCGTTGCAGATACCGGCAATGGAAATGACAAGCGAAAATGCACAATGTACCCAGAAGATCCATTCAAAATTTGCCGGTTTGATGGAAACGTGGATGATGGTGCCGCCGTGCGGGCGCGGTTCAAAGGTGAGATATAATTTGGGCGGGGTACGTTGTTGAAACGCTACCGGAGTGATACTTACACCGTCAGCAGTTTCGGTAAAGCTGTCGAATTTTCCTTTGGAAAACCACCATTTGTACCCGGAACAGTTTTCTCTCAAAAATTGCCGCAGTTCAGCTTCGGAACGTTCCGACGAAACAGTAAACTCCGCGTACGGTTCAGAATATTTTTTCAGAAAACTCATAAGCTTCAAACTCCTATACCGAATATTGACAACGGGAGCAGCAACGTGTCCCACACAAGTTTAAACGGTGCAACACATCCTGTGCCGATATTGCCCAGACCCTGACCGAAGAATCCGAACGGCGCGCCTGCGGTACATTGGACCACGCCCAGAGGTAAATAGAGTATTTCGACCACATCTTTACCCATATTGAGCAATCTGCCGCCGGAGTTCTGCATCCATTTGATAACATAAGGAGATGCCATATTGGCGGCTTTGAGCGCCAGCGGGGCGAGGATGATCATACTGACCGGTTCGGCGTGCGCTTTCATAGCGCCGCAAGTCATCAATCCAATGATGCCGAAAATCAGCACCATACGGCGGAGCGTGGATGTTTTCAGTAAAAATTCCATTCCAGATACTCGATGAGTTGGTTTTCAGGACCGGCGATTTTGAAGGCGGGGAAGCTGAAAACCAGACGGCTGAAAGGCCGCTTTTCTTCATCGGGCGCTTCGATATTGACGGTCAACAGTCCGCTTTCGGTGGTGGCAAACGTGCTTTTCAGTTTGGAAAGAAGCTCTTCATCAAGCGTTTCACTCAAAAGTGTGCGGTCACGCTTCCACGCATTGAGAGCATCCATCACTTCGGGAACTTTTTCCTCTTCGATGTCGCAGTAGTTTTTAATCATCTCCGGAGTCGCGGTGAAGAGAGAGGGTTTGCCGGTGGTTTCCTGACTTCCGGGGGGGGGAATCAAACGGATATTGCTCAAGCGGCCGTCTTTATCCATAGAATAGAGCTTGAAGAAATCGGGGATGAGCGTCAACTCTTCGCGGAACTGCAATGCGCCGTTGCGCGGGAGCGGCTTCAAGTCGGCATCTTCGTAATCGGTCGTTTCCCAGCTGTCATCACGGGCATCGTCATCGGAGTCGATGTAGTCATTGAGCAGATTTTTGAAGCGGTTGACATTTTCCTCCACATCGGAGTCGGTATCTTCGGTGATGAGTTTATTCAGCGTGGCGTTGATATCCTGCGCCACATCTTCGCCGCTGATGGTGTCGGTGATGGTGAACTGCACCTTTTCGCCGTAGTAGTCGATAACGTGTTTCACGCCGTCGCAGAGGAAACGGTCATAATCGTATTCGGTGTAATCGGTTTCGCCGAGCTTTTCAGAACTGTGCAGCTGCAGATCGGCGGCGTAAAGATATTGTACACGGGTGGCAACGCCTTCGGCGACAAACATCGACTTCTGGCGCTCCAGATGGGCGTAGACGGTGAAGGTGCCGGTCTTGGACAATGCCAATACCGCCGTGGTGATGATGCCGCCGGTAAGCAGCAGACAAAGCACGGCAACGAGTGCGGAACCGTTTTCAGTATGACGCTTTTTCATTGTGAGCTGCCTCCGCCGGTTGCGCCGCCTTCGAGCGCGTTGGAGAATCTGGAGGTGGAGCCGTCGGTGGTTTCGCGCTTGCCGAAAGTTGAATCTTTGGCAACTCCGGCAACGCGGCGGAGCCAGTATTCGGTACTGCCGTCGGTCCATTTGATCTGCATTCTTATTGCCATCGGGGGGGCGGCGTGTTCATCTTCGGGCCAGTTTTCCTCCCAGGATATTCCGGTGCCGTCTTCATCGTCTTCGCCGGAAACTTTTTCGGCATAGGTGAAAGTGATCTCTTCAACATTTTCGGCGATGACCTCTCTGGTGTAGGTCATCGTTTCATCGCCGTCCTCTTTCCACGGCAGCCGCGGGGTGGTGGAGTATTCGGCGATGAGCTGGTTCTCTTCGACAAAGAGCCGGATGAAGATCAACGAACCTGCGCGTTTGCTGTACGAACGGCGCAAGGTGGTAAAGTGGAGTTTGTGTTCCTCGCCGGAGAAGACGAAGCGGCTGTTGCCGTTGTCATCTTTCCATTGGAAAGGAATCAGGTTGCGGACGTGGACATCCATAATGTTGTCGATGGCCATATACTCTTTCAGGCGCTTGGTCACTTTGGCGGAACGGTCGTAGCCGTCATAGAAGCTCTTGGATGCCATTGCGATGATACCTGTGACCGCCATCAATATCGCCATAGAGATGATAAGTTCGATCAATGTGAAGGAAAGTTTGCGTTTCATCGGCTTTCCTCCGTTTCTTTATCTTCGTAACCGAAACGGTCAACTATGACTTTACCGCGTTCAGCGCCGTCAGAGTGGCGGATGAGTTTGATCTCCCACTTTTTCAAGGGGAGCTGGCCGTCGATCTCTTTGTAATCATCGGGCAGACCTTCGGCATCTTCGACATTGCATTCGACGGAGTAGCCGGGGTAGGGGAAGAAGTCATCGGGGATGTTCGGTTCTTCGGGATCGCCTGCCAGGAGGAAATATTCGGTCGCCTGAATGAGTTTGTGCATATCCATCCAGCGCTCTTCGGCATCGGCGATGCGGAGCTGGGATTGGGAAAGCAGCTGAAGCAGCCCGGCAAGGCTCAAGGTCAATATCGCCAATGCCACGACCACTTCGATAAGCGTGAAATTTTTACGACAGGAGTTTTTCATATAACGGTCACCGCTTCGTCCTCGGCAACGGTTTCATCAATCGTTTCGGGGGCGACATAGGTTTCGGAGAAGTCTTCGTTGCTGACGGTCAATCTTCCGGTGAGAAAGGCGATGTCGAAACTGCGGCTCAGGTTTTCACACTTCAAGACCGGGCGGTTTGCAGATGAACCGCCGCCGTCCGGGAAGAAGCGGAAGATTTCCAGCCGCTGTTCCTGTGCGAGCAGTTTTTCTGCACCGGATTCGGTGATCATAGTGCAGTTTTCCGGAATGCGGAACTTCAGCTCTTCAACGGTGGTGACATTCTCAAGTTCGATAGTTGCCAGCTCTTCTCTGGAATAGTCAGGCGAAGCAATAAGCTCCCCGCCGCCGAAAGGATACTTTACCACATAATCGCGGCCCATTTCGGCGGCGCGGTAGCGCACCTGAGCAAGATATGCCTCCAGATCAAGGGCGGCATTGTCCAGCACAATAGATGGAGTATCTCCGCGGAAACTTGCCACAACCACTGCAACAGCGACCACCATGATCGTCAGAACGACGATCATTTCGATCAAGGTGAAGGAGTTGCGGCATACCGGTCTCATTTGCGGAAATATCAGACTGAAAAAGCGGGATCATTCCCAGCTGTTGATATCAGCGTTTTCGTCTTCGCCGCCGGGTTCGCCGTCAGCGCCGTAGCTGATGATTTCAAAGGGACGGTTCTCTTCGCCGGGGCATTTGTAGATGTAGTCGTTGCCCCAGGGATCTTTGGGCAGAGAACCCTGCAAGCTGGGCTGCCAGTTTTCTTTGTCTTCGATGTTTTCGACCAGAGCCTGGAGGCCGTTTTCGCCTTCGGGATAGTTTTTGTAAGCAAGTTTGTAGCCGTTGACCGCATCGACGAGCAGCTTGATCTGGCTCTTGGCGGCGCCGATATTGGCCTGTTTCACATAGTTGAGGTACATCGGAGTGGCGATGGATGCCAATGTAACCAGAATGACGATAACGATGACAACTTCAATAAGGGTGAAGCTGCTGCGGCGGAATTTTTTGTTTGACTGTTTTTTCATACTTTGGGACCTCCCTGACTGATTGAATTTATTTCCATCATCGCGACGAAAATTGCTACCACGACCACCAGAACGATGGCGGCCAGAAAAACGATTACGGCAGGCTCAAACAAACTGAGCAGCCGTTTGATCCGTAAACGGGTATCGGCTTCGAGGTTGCCGGAGATGTTGCCGAGCATCTCGCCGACGGTGCCGGACTCTTCACCGACGCGGAGCATCGGGACGGTTCCGGCGGGGATGAAGCGGTTGTTCGCCAGAGCGGCGGAGAGTTTTTCACCGCCTTTGAGCTTGCGGTCGATACCGTCAAATTCGGCGGAAACCACGGGGTTGGAGATGATGCGGCCAGCGATTTTCACGGTGCGGATGATCTCTACGTGGTTGGCAATGAGGATCGCCAGCGTGCGCAGATATTTGCACATTTCCAAATCGACCAGAATACCGCCGAGGAGCGGCAGTTTGATGATGAAACCGCTGATTTTGCGCTTCATTTCAGCTTCGCCGTAAAGGTGTTTGCAGACGATGTAGGCAAGATAAAGACCCAAGGGGATCATCCACCACGCCCATTTCGCAAAGTCGCCGAACGCCACAAGCGCATTCATTGCACCTGGAAGTTCGCGGCCCATATCGTAGAAGATCTTGGCAAACTTCGGCACGAATACCGTGAAGAGCAGTACCGTTACACCCAGCACGATGACCAGAATGGATAAAGGATAAACGGAACTGGAAACGATGAAGTCTTTGAGTTCTTTGCTTTCACCCATAAATTTATGCAGTTCATTGACCACCTCAGGCAGACAGCCTGTCTCTTCGCCGCTTTCGATCAAATTGGCGTAGTAGGTGGGGAAAAGCGAACCGTGTGAACGCACCAGTTCGGAAAACTTTTTACCTTCGTGCAGCCCCTGCCGCATCGAGTTGACAAACTCTTTCTGATCTGCTTCGACCGCGCCTTCGGCGATGATCGACAGTGCGCGTTCCAGCGGGATGTAGGCGTTGAGCAGCGGAGAGAGCTGACGGGTGAAGTCAAAGACATCGATCTTGCGGCGGGTGAGAGTAAATCCGCCGCTGCGTTTTTCTCCGGCTTCACCGAAACTGCGCACCGGGATCATACCGCGGCGGCGCAATTTATCCAGCGATTCCTTTTCGGTATCCGCTTCGATGAGAACTTCCCGCGGCGATTCGCCCGGAGAGGTTGCCAGATATTTGTACAATGCCATAGATTACAACTCCGCAGTTGAACGGTTCAACTCTTCCTGCGTGGTGATGCCCGCTTTGACCTTGGCTTCGCCGTCCTGCTGCAATGTGACCATACCGTGTTTGACGGCGATGGCTTCAAGTTCGCTGCTGGAGGCGTTGCGGTTGACGGCGGTACGCAGTTCATCATTCATAAAGAGCAGTTCAAAGATACCGCTGCGTCCTTTGTAGCCGGTACCGTTGCATTTTTTGCACTTTTCGGCACGTTTTTCGCCGTGGCAGACCGGACAGATCTTACGGACGAGGCGCTGGGAAAGCACACCGAAGAGCGCGGAGGAAACGAGGAAGTTTTCCACGCCCATATCGAGCAGACGGGTGACGGCACCTACCGCATCGTTGGTGTGCAGCGTGCTGAGCACCAAGTGACCGGTCAATGCGGCATTGATGGCGATGTCGGCGGTTTCGCGGTCGCGGATCTCACCGACGAGGATGATGTCGGGGTCCTGACGGACGATCGAACGCAGACCGGCGGCAAAGGTGACACCGACTTTGGAATTGACCTGCACCTGACACAAGCCCGGGGTGCGGTATTCCACGGGGTCTTCGATGGTGATGATCTTTTTGCGGGCATCGTTGAGCTGGTTGATAACGCTGTACAAGGTGGTGGTCTTACCGCTTCCGGTGGGGCCCACGACCAGAATGATGCCGTGCGGGATCTGAATGAGTTTTTCAAACTGCGCCAGATGGTCATCGGACATCCCGAGCTGACGGAGGTCGAAGGTTACGCTTTCTTTGTTCAAAAGTCGCAAAACGATACTCTCTCCGGTGAGAATGGGGATGGTCGATATACGCATATCCAGCGACATTCTGCCCAGAGTTACATTGGTTCGTCCGTCCTGCGGCAACCGGCTTTCGGCGATATTCAAGCCGCCGAGCAGTTTGATACGCGAAGCGATAGCGGGGAACTGGTTCAGCGGACAGCTGAAAATTTCGGTCAGCACGCCGTCGACACGGCAGCGGACAGAAACCGCTTCTTCGCCCGGTTCAATGTGGATATCGCTGGCACCAAGTTCGAGTGAACGGGTGAAGATATCATTGACCAGACGGACGATACGCGCTTCACCCGCCATGGAACGGAGAGTGTTTTCATCTTCAGCTGCGTTGTTTTCCTCTTCCTCCTCTTCGCCGCGGCTCTGAAGTTTGCTGAGCATACGTTCAAGGAACGGGCGGCGGACGAAGCGGACAGAAAGTTCGCTCTTCCAGGAGCGTGAGACCAGATATTCGAGGTTGCCGAGTTTGTAGGGGCTGGTCACGAGGAAGGTGACCTTGCCCTCATCCCATTCGTAGACGAGGCAATCGTTGGCGTTGAAAAAGTCCAGCGGGAACTGGGGCGGCTGTTCGGGCAGTCCCAGCTCTTCTTCATCGAGAACCGGCACACCGAAAGCCTTGGAATAAAGTTCTACCAGCTGCGCTTCGGTGATCTTGGCATCCAGCACCAGACGGCGGTCGCAATCCTCGGCATTGGCGAGATCGTAATCGGCGAACCGCCGCTGCATCTCTCTGGCAAGTGCGTCAAGAGATGCAGGGATATTGATTTTTTGTTCCTGTTCGCTCACTTCCAGAACTCCTCATTGCTGAACAGCACGCCGCGATGTTTTTGAGCATCGGGTTTGTCGCCCAGAGTCTTGTCGTAGTGGTTGAGGGCCTTGACGGCATCGTTGTAGCGGCTGATCAGGGTTTCGATCTCGCTGTGTTCATTGACGATGTAACCGGTGATAAGCACCAGAACTTCGGTGCGTTCGACGGAAGCGTTGGTGGAACCGAGCAGACGTTTGAGCAGCGGGATCTGGTTGATGATCGGAACGGAATCCAGATTGTCTTTGGTATTTTCCTGAATCAAACCGCCGAGAACCATAGTCTGACCGTTGGCGATGGTCATACTTGTTTCCAGAGTGCGCTGGCTGAAGACCGGCTGATCGGAGTGGGTGATGGTGTTGGGAACCGCACTGGACATAGTCTGGGAGATTTCCAGAGAGATGAGGTCGGTGCTGGTGACATAGGGGGTGACCTTGAGGATCACACCGACATCTTTGTAGGTGTAGCTGTTGCTGACGTTGCCGCTGCTGGAGGCGTTGCTCAAGCTGTTGGAAACGTAGGGAACGCTCTGACCGACGTTGATGCTGGCTTCAGTGTGGCTGGAAACGAGCAGCTGCGGGCTGGAGATGACCTTGACCATACCGTTGCCTGCCTGCGCGCGGATGTAACCGAACTGCCGCTGGGGATCGTTGGGATCGGTGATGGCGAAGGTGGCACCGCCCTGACGGTTGGCTCCTGTGGCGATGGTGGTGTTTCCGCTCTGGTCGGTGGTGAAGGGGGAGAGGTAGGTTCCGGTACTGGTGTTGGGATAATTGGTACCGAAGACCATCTTGTTTCCGTTGTGGCTGGCGGTGCCGGAGAATTCCAGACCGAACTGGGTGGATTCAGTAAGGGTGACTTCAACCATCAGCACCTGAAGCAGAACCTGCGCGGGAACGACGTCGAGTTTATCCAGCAGAGCTTTGATCGAAGCGTAGGTGCGCGGGGTGCAGCGGATGACCAGACGGTTGAGGACGCCGTCGGCAAAGACACGGACGGGCTGACCGAAGACTTTGGAGTTCTGGTCGGTTTCCATAGTGGTTCCGGCGCTGACGGTGCTGGAGGGTGTGGTGGTGCGGATGGTTCCGGAGGTGCGGCGCTGGGTGGGGGAGTTGATGGTTTCCATACGGGTGTTGCCGGTGTTGGCATCGATGGTCAACGCAGTACCCTGAGTTTCAAAGATGATGGAGAGCGCGCGGGAGAGGTGGGCGGCCTTGTTATGGCGCACCTTGTAAACAAAGACACTTTCCTGATCGTCGCTGCCGGCACTGTCCAGCAGACCGACCCATTCTTTGATAAGTTCGACCGCTTCCTGCGTGGCGGCGGAGATGACCATCAAGCGCATACGGTCAAGACCGACCAGATAGACGGCGCCAGGCTGATCGTAGCGGTCGTTGAGTTTGTGGATCTTGAGACCGAGGACGGGGAGGATCTCCTGCAGTTCGAGGGCGACTTTGGTCGGCAGAACGTGGTTGCAGGGGACGACGGCGCGGGGCCAGTCGGCTTTTCCGTTGCGGTCGAGGTATTCGATAAGTTCGCGGAGCTTGGGCATATTTTCGGCGGAGTCGCAAACCATCACCGCATTGGGGCGGGAAAGGTCGGCAATGATGGCACCGTTTCCGATGAAACCGCGGATCTGGCGGGTGACTTCGGTGCTGGTGGCGTTGATGAGCTGACGGTAGTAGATCTCGGTTTTGGAACCTTTGCCGGAGCGGTTGTCCGGCTGCATTGCGAATTTATTGAGCGCCATCACGCGGAGCAGGGAATCTTCGACTTTGATCGCGGCACCGGCGAGGTAAACCATACGGTCGAAGGTGTTCCAGAGTTCGCGGCGGGTCATCTTTGAGTTGAGGTTCAGGGTGACGACACCTTTGAGGTCGCTGTCGGCAACAAAGTTGAAGCCGAGGAGATCACCGAAAGCGGAAAGCACGTCGAGCAGCGGCGCGCTGTTGAAGACCAGAGAAACATCCAGCTCTTCGTCGCCGTTGAGTGCGATGAAATCTTCGTAGAACTTCGGTGCGGCTTTGGCAAGATCGGCGACGGCGGTTTTTTCCGGAGCATTAAGACCGAATTTCTCCAGAGTTGAAGCCGGCACGACCGGACGTTCAGCATCTTTGGGCTGAATGCGTTCGACGCTTGCCGATTCGTAGTTTTCCACTTTTTTTGCATCTTTCTTACCTTTTTCAAGGAAAGCGAAGCGGTTTTCTTTTTTCTCCGGCTCTTTCTTTTCCACGCTCTGGCATGAAGTCAGCACTAAAAATGGAATTGCTGCCGCCGCAATGACTATACGGCTATTGATCTTTGACATCCGACACCTCTTACAATTATTTATTAAAATTTATATTATGTTGCTTGAAAAAATCTTATCTTAACGTCTGGCTCCGCCGCGGTTGCGGTTGCCGCCGCCGGAATTGCTCTGAATGGTACGCTGCATTTGCTGCATGGTACGCATCATCTGGCCCTGCATAATCATCTGCGCCTGCTGGAACTGCTGCGTCGGGTTGGCGCGGCGGTTCTGATAGTTGCCGGAGGATCGGTTTTTGGAGGGATCCTGCAGTTCAAGTTCGATGCGGTCATTGCCGCGGATAAGCGTGGCACCGGTGCGGGTGACTTCGGCAAGGGTGTAGCCGTTGCTCAAAGTGTCGCCGACGCGGACATACTGTTTATCAGCTCCGGAGTTACGGCCGGACATCTGGCTCCAGCTGGTGAAGCGTCCGCCGCCCATATTGCCGCCGCCGAGCCATCTGCCGCGGTTGCCCATGCCGCCGCGGTTGCCCATACCGCCGCCCATACCTGCCTGCATCATCATCTGAGCAAGGTAGGGGTTGAACTGACGGTTGCGGTTGTTCTGGCGGATAATGGCGCCTTCGGTTTTGCCGCAGCGGAAGATGCCGACCAGAGTGAGCTGGGTGCGGGAGTTGCGGACATTGGCAAGCGGACTGCGGATGTTGTTGAAGACATCCAGCGCGATGATTTTTTTCGCTGCTTCGTCGACTTCCGGCAGGGCCTGAACCCCGTTTTTATTTTTGCTGTCGCTTTTGGAAGCTTTGGGAAGCGGAAGAAGTTTGATCTGATTTTCTTTAGCCGCATCGGCTTTGGAAGCGGCGATATTTTTCGTTATGCCGAAGAGCAGAAACACTCCGAGGACGATGTTGATGGTTACCAGAAGTTTTCTCATTTTTTCTCCTCCTTATCTGCCGGAGCAGCTTTGATGATCTGACGCATTTTAGCCGCGGCGGCCCGGTCGATTTCGGCAAGCGACGGGCGGGTGATCTCCAAAGCTTTGGGGGTGAGCGGTCCGTCGTAGCAGAGGACGCGCAATGCACCGTGGAAGTTGAGACGGGTCGGCGGAACTTCCAGGCGGCTGGCGAGGTTGGAACTGCCGACGCCGGTGTTGGGGCGGTAGCGGTAATCGGGACGCAGATCGAGACGGCGCCAGTTCAAAACCGGTTCGATCTTCCGCAATGCCGCCAGAAGATTGAATACATCGCTGATGTCACCGGTGCCGTTGATATCGATTTCGGCGTAGAAGAACTCATTGTTGACCCGGCCGGTCCGGACGGCGCCGATGTTGTTCAAACGGAACTGCTGACTGGCGGCGATATCGCCGATACGGCGGCGCAAGGTTGTTTCCACGCTGCCGTCGTGGCTCTGTATCCATGAGTGGGCGGCGAGATCGCGGTAGAGGGTCTTGGTCTTGCTCATCGCCGAACGTTCTTTGGCGTACTTGGCATATTCGACCTTCTGGCGGGCGATCTCTTTTTCGATTTTGGCGATTTTATCCGCGTTGGGAATATTTTTCAGATATGATTTGCCAAGGGTGAAAAAGAGGAATACCTGACTCAAAAGCAGGAGACCGCAGACGGCGATCAGCTGCCCTTTGCGGGTTTTCAAAGATTCACGGATATTCATTTTTTCACCTCGGCGCTTTTGGGAACGAGTTTCAAAGTAATAGTGGCAACAGCGCTGTCGCCGTGCTGGCGCTGCTGAAGCTGACCGATCTTCCAGTAGCCCAGCGGATTGATGATCCGGGGCAGATCAAGTTTGACATCTTCGCACTGGAGGAGCATATCGACGCTGTTTTCGGTCCAGCGGACGTTGGAGACCAGCACATTGCCCGGCAATGCGTTACAGAGAAGTGCAAATTTGGCGATGACATCGGGATCTCCGGCGCCGGCGGCGATGACGCGTTCCATCTCTTTCTGTTCTTTGAGCAGACGTTTGGAAGAGCGGCGGGCGGAGTCGATATCGCGTTTGAGCTTGCGGTTTTCGCTCTGCAAGGCGCGGAATTTCTTGTAATCGGCGCCCCAGGTGCGGCTGCAATGCCACAAGCCGTTGAGAACGAGCAGGATCAGCAGCAATACGGTGACGATGATGTGTCCGCGGAAACGGACGGGGCGCAGTTTTTCCGGAAGCACCGCCAAAGCGCTGCGGTTCCGGAGGAATTTGCCGTCGATCACCATTTTCGCGGCAACGAGAAGCGGAAGCATAGTGTTAAAATCAAAGCCGTCTTTGTCATCCTGCGGAACTTTGACGGTTTTGGAGAGGATCTCCTGCCACGCTTTATTGCATTCCGCGGCATCGGCGGGGGTGACGGGGTGCCAGCTGCCGTTGGCGAAAGCGAAGTTGGGTTCGATCTCCGGCAGGAAGAGTTTCGGGTCGCCCGGTTCCAATGCGAGGAACGGGTAGACGAAGCCGTCGGCACGGGCGGAACACTGGCTCATACGGGCGGCAACGCTGTTGAGAGACTGATCTTCAAACAGATAGACGCCGACCGGAACCCTGAGGTCTTCACCCGGGGTTCCGGAAGCGAATTGGAAAATCCGGTTTTCGGGGATTTGCACGAGATGGCGTGAAAGTTCCAGTTCAACTGCGCCGCGCTGTTCACGGCTGGACAGTTCGACTGAATTGAATTGGAAGAAAATTCCGTCAGGCAGCGCGCCGGTCAGCACCAGCAGCGTGTCGCGCCGGGTGACGGCCTTCAAGACCGTTTTCCACGCGGCGGCGGGATTTTCATTATCTATCGGAGCCGTTGAGCAGTCGACCAGCTTCCACTGCTTGTCGGTGCGCTCAAACTTGGCTCCGCGCACGATTTCCGGTGTGAAGAACAACACCGCAAAGTTCTTTATTCCGAGCAACTCCACCTTTTACACCATGATTTTATAGAAAATTATTTTTTGTTATTAGCCTCTTGGGAACGCTTGATCAGATCCTGCAGGAACGCTCTGGCTTTGGCGGGATCGGAGGATCTGAGTTCGTTGTATTTCTTCATCTCTTCGGGATAATCTTTCCGGAGCTTGTTGAAGTTGGGGCGCATATTGTCGCGGCTGCGGTTCGGAGCTTCGACATTGCGGCCGTCGCGCATAGGCATACGGCGGGCGGGGAAGAGTTCGATATTGTGTTTTTTGGCAAGTTCGAGCAGTTTATTGAAGTTCCGGGGATTTTCTTTGATCTCCTTGAGAGTTGCGGTATAGGCGGCGGTATCGGCGGTGCGGAGCTTGAGCAGATTGGTTTCCAGAGACGCGGGGATGGTGATTTCCGCTTTTTTGGCAAGTTCAGCGTATTTCGCTTCGGAAGCGAGGATGGCTTTATCGAGTTCAGCGGTTTCCTGCGGGAATTTTTCGCGGAGAGTTTCATAGGCGAGGACACGGTCTGCCATCTGTCTCCACTGCATCATCTGCATCATACTGCCGCGGTCAAATCCGCCGCGTCCGCCTTCACGGTTGAATCCGCCGCGATTGAATCCGCCGCGTCCGCCTTCGCGGTTGCGGTTACGGTTGCGGTTACGGTTCTGACGGCTCTCGGTACGGGGTGCGGGGGCGTCGCCGCCGAAATCAGTTTCATCGGCGAAGCAGGTGAAAACGAGGGTTGCGGAAAAGAGCGAAGCAATAATTTTTTTCATCATAGCGGTCATTTTTCTATTCCTGTCTTTTTTTTTACTGGTTGATGTTTTCCGGTTTCAGCCGGCGCTCAACCTACTAACGTATTGCAGCTTTCTTTTATTTTAGCAGAACAGAAAAAAATTGAGTCCGCATATATAACTAAACTGTTATATATACAATACCGCAGAAATCTCTTTTTGTCAACCGCAGAAGCACTTTTTTTTCGATTTTTTACACCTTTTGATAATGAAATTGAAAATATACCGACATCGGGGCGGGAAACGATGGCGGTATATTTTCAGATATTGATTTGCAGGCAGTTCAAGCCAGAATGAAGCGATCGCCCGAATCACTCAATTCGGTCAGCGCCCAGACCAGTGCATCCATACGGTCGGGCGAATTGCGGCTGTTGGCAGGTGAGTAGCTCAACATCTCCTCTTCCAGCAGTGGAAAGACTCCGACATGATGGACTTTCCCCTTTTCGTAGAGGGCGGCGACCGGTTCGGCGCGGACGAGTTTGCCGCGTGAAGCCCTGACCGGTCGGAAGCTTATATCCGGATCAAGTTTGCGCAGCAGAGCTTCGATCAGGTCGCCGCCGTTGTTGACTTCGCCCGCCACCCGGTCGGCTTGCAGTTCGTGGTAGAGATTTATCACCTGCTTCGCCCATTCCAGTGGAGTGCCGCGGCAGCTGCGGTCGGCCAGAACGTAATAATTGCCGTCGCATCCGGCAGCGGCGGCGATGATGCCTGTGTGGTCGCTCTCATCGTTGGAAGATACTGCCGGGTCGACGCCGATAACGATGCGTTGGAGCTCCGGCAGATTTACGGTGCGGTACGGGTCGATCATAGAACGTTTCCAAAGCGCACCTTCGACTTCATCCAGAAATTTTCCTTCCAGAAAACGTTCCCGCTGGCGGCGCGGGAGACTGGCGAGGGTGCTTTCGATATATCCTGACGGCAGATTTGCGGCATTATCCAGCGGATTGATGCGCATTGCGGCGTAGTTTTCAGGATTTATTGCCGGGGTGCCGTCGGCAGGGTTGATCTTTTCGATGAATACACGGTATGTCCAATGTTTTTTGCCTGGCGGATTGCAGTCAAAGAGTGCTTTGGGACGCAGGGGCGGAGAATGTTGGGCAAGGCGGGTGAGGGCGGTCTGTACGCTGGAATAATCCAGCTCCGAACACTCATTGAAGTAGAGCGTGACGAACTCTTTGCCCAGAATTTTGTCGGCGCGGCTGCTGTCATCCAGTCCTGTGAGCCAGATCTCCGCGCCGTTGGCAAAGGTGAATACGCTGTCGGTTTTGTGATACTCATATTCGATTTCCCCGTGAAAGCGGGCTTTGAGGACTTTTGGCAATGTGTCCGAACCGATCGAGGTGCGGACGGTGTTGGCATAACGGCGGATGACCGCATGGCGCGAACCTGGCGCCTTCAACGCACGGATGACCAGCGCACAGCAGAGCAGAAAAGTTTTTCCGGAACGTGAACCGCCGAAAAGCATCACGTTCCGGATATCGCCGGAAATCAGTTCCAGCGCTTTGAGCTGGGCAGGGGTGTAGGAAAAATTTTCTTCACTCATAACTTATCATACTTTGCCCAGAGCCGCTTCCCGGCGGTTGCGGATAAAACGCTGACGGCCGCGTGAAAGTTTGTACATCGTCCCCTGAAGCAGCGAACTCAATTCCGGTTTTCCTGCGATGATATCCAATATCTTGCGGTGCATCGCCTGACGGGAACAGCCGTGAAGTCTGCCCAGCTCTGCTACGGTGCAGGGGGTGCGTTTGTTGCCTGAGTTGATGACTTCACAGATGATACCGACGGTGTAATCATCCAGACTGATCAAGTAACGGAAAAATTGTCCGAGCATAGAGATGAAACCGGAATTTGCTCCGGTATCTTTACTTTCACCTGGAATGTGGTCAAAATCTGCGGTTTCTGTCATCCAGTTCTGCATCTCTTCATAACTGGCAAGTTTGCTTCTGCTCTCCACGCTTTTGGCGGTGGCAGCAAAAAAACTGCATGACTGACGGTATTGGCAGTTGACGCAGAAAGTTCCCCGGCTTCCGGGGCGGCCGTAGCATCCGGCGGCATCATGGTCAAAGTTCTGTTTCATTGAACACCTCTTCCTTATATAATATATGTAATAGAGAAAATCTGCATCAGCCGCGGTACAAATGCAGCTGGATCGACGGATTTATCACAGGAGTACTTCCCGTGTTTGTACCGCTGTTTGTATTGCCGGAACTGCCTGAATCCGGATCTCCGCTGGAATCGGGATCCTCTCCGTCATTGTCCGGAGTTTCAGTTCCGTTTTCGATATCTTCGCCGGTGTTGCGTTCAAACAGCATCGCCTTGGCGCGCGGAGAGATGATATCCTGTTTGGCGCTGTCGGTAGAGCCGGTGACGATATGCGGATTGAGCAGCAGATATATCGCCTGTTCAAAGACGGCGCTGTAAATGAGTTCTCCTGCATCCGCCGGGAACGCTTCCAGTTTCAATGCGGCGGTAATATCCCGGACAGCCGCGGCAACGGCGGCACTTCTGATCTGTTCCGGAAATTCAAAATATTGCTCTTTGAGCAGGTGTTTGGAAAAAAATTCATCAGCTTTTTGCAAGTTCGGCATCAAAGTTATCTCCAGAGGAAAGGTTGTTCAAAAAAGTTCCGTTCCCGGGAATGACCCCGGGAAACGGTGCGGAGCAGAGCAGATCGTCAGTTGCCGCGCATAGCGGCGATGGCTTCCGTGCTCGGCATCAGATTGGTCAGGCGGCAGCAGCGCTGGGCGGCGTTGCGGAACTCAAAGGTGAGTTCGCCGATCGCCACACGGCGGATACCGTCAAAGCCTTTGGGGGTGGCATCGGTGTCGGTGATGGCGCGGCCGGAGAGACTGGACAATGCAAAGCACTGCGGATCGAGGATCCACGCATCGGTATCAGGCACATCCGGATCAGCCATAATGGTCATACCGCGTCCGTTGATCTCGTTGACGATGACGGCGACATAGGCGCCGCGGCGGTCATCGGAACGCAGGATCTGAATGCGGTCGCGGTACTCATTGGAGATGACCCGCGCCTGACCGGGAGAGCAGAGGATCTGCATCGGATCGCCGCCTTCAGCCAGAACCTTCTGGGCGCCGTCATTGATGGCGAAGCTGTCAAGGCGGGTTTTTCCGGCGTCGATGGAGAGCGAATTGTTACGGGTGCAGAAGTAGTACAGACCGCCGGCTTCACCGTGGATACCGGCCTGGGGTTCAACGCGGCGGCCGAACAGAGCCACACGGTTCAAATCGCGCGCCAGTTCCGCCAGTGCCAGTGCAGTCTGACGGTTGAGCTGGTTGTCGGCACTGCCATTGAGAGAGACGGCGAGGGCACTGCCGGAAATAACGATCTCTTTGCGGAAGATCTGGGTGGCGTTCCATTCGACAACGCTGTTCTGGAAGGTTTCATCGCCGTCGCCGTTGGCGGTGCCTTCGCTCATCGGGTTGGAAACGATGATGAACTCCGCTCCATCGGCAGGGAGCGCTTCAACACCGGTGATAGCGGAACCGTTGGCGGAGGCGAATGCGACATTGACGGTGCTGCCGGTAACCGAAGTGATACGGAAGAGTGCCGGATCATCTTTGACGGCGATCAGCATTCCGGGGGCAGCTTTGGCAGCATCGCTGCCGGCAAGAGTCAGCGCGGCGCCGGAAATGGCATTCGCAGTAAAGCCGCGGCCGGAGAGCTGATCTTCGACCCATTCATGCTTGCGCTGAACGGCATCGGCGCCGGGGTGGAAGTTGGAGATGAAGCGCGGTTCATCTTTGATGACGGTGGACATGATGTCGGAGAGATCACGTTTGCGGTTGGAGAAACTGTAAGTGTAGAGCATCGGGGGTGGTTCCTTTCTGTTTTGGGGAATTGATTGTTTTACAGTTCTGTTGCCTCTGCGGAGTTGAGTTTATCCATAATTCTGCCGATGCGGTCGATATGGATATCTGCCATATCGTTTCCGGAGTTCAACGGCTGACCTTTTTCGGAAAATGGAGTGCAGGAGCCGGGAGTGATGCGGGCCTGAAAACAGCCCGGAGAACTCTTGGCAAGTTCCTGCGCAAACTCTGCTACCGCTTCTCGGTTGTCAAGGTCGATATTGTTTTTTCTGGTGAGGAAATCGAAGTATCCGGCATCGGTGCAGCCGAACTCTTCGGCGAACTTTTCGATCCGGTACTGGCGCTGAAGCTCTCTATGTACACCATTGAGTTTGTCGTGTTCCATTTTGAGTGAATCCAGCTCTTTCTGCAACCGTTCGGAGTGCGAAAGTTTTTCGTTTTCGAGTGTTTCGAGCAATCCTTTTGCATTGTTCAGTTCATTGAGCAGAGCATCGGGGTCGAAACTTTCCAGTTCAGTTTTTTCTGCGGGGTCGAGCATATCGCCCGCGAGGGCGCGTTTGATCAGGTCTTTGATCATTATTGCAGTTCCTTGTTTTTGATTTCGTTGAATATTTCCTGTTTCCGATTGATGCCGATCGGTTCGACCGAGTCGAGCAGTTCGGTTGCGGCGATGGCGATCGCTTCATGGAATGATTTGCCGATATTGAGCGTTGACAGCTGAACTATTCCGGCGATGGCTTCCGCCAGATCGCGGACGGCGAATTTGCGGTTGTAAATGACCTCGGGAACGGGGACATCAAGATCGTAAAGGTGCATAATTTTCCATGCTTCAAGCTCGGATTGTTCCAGTAGATCGGCGCGGGCGGCGAGGAATTGGCTGGCATTCTGGAAGTCCCACGCTTTTGATTCGGCGCTCTGGCTGTCGTTGGAACGGCTCTGGATCGCCAGTCCGACGATCTCATAAAGTTCCCGTTTGAGATAATCGTTTTCGGCGCGGATGGTGGCGGTCTCCACTCCGGACGGGCTGATGTAACGGCTGATGCCTTTTTCGTCAGTACCTTCGATGATGGCGGCACTGCGGGCGACCGTAGCGGAGAAATTTTCAGCTTTACTGTTGCTTGAAGAGAGTTTCTGCGCACCGCGGGCGAAGCTCTCTGAAACCACGAGCATTCCGAACATCTGTTTGACGGTGTTCATCTGGGCTTCGGATTCGTTGTTCAAAATCGCTTCGCTCACCCGGATGATATCTTCAAACCAATGCCCCGCATCGATTCCGAAGCCGTCCGGTTCAGTCACCGGGATCAGCGGTACGACCCCGGTAGAGTTTATTCCCGCATCGACTTCAACTGCTCCTGAGGCGGTCAATTCGTAGACCTTCCACATCTCTCTTGTGTACAAACGGCGGCGGCGCAGTTTCACCGGTGCGCGGAACGGATCGGCATTGAGCAGTTCAGTTTCTGCGGTCAATGCCCAGAGCAGTTTGCCGTCATTGCCGTATGCCCAGTCAGTGACTTGAAGCGGCGACAATGCTCTGACATAGGGGCGCAGCCGCTCTTTTTTCGCGCGTTCCAAAGTCGGAATGCCGTTGAAGTTGGGCATTTCAACATTGAGCCATGCGCGGCCGTAGACGTTGAGCAGGGTCGACAGCTGGCGCATAACTTCGTTGCAGCGCAGTCCGGAACGGCTCCAGTCTTCGACCATATCGGCATTGGCGTTGCGCCGCACCGGATCAACGCTCAAAACATACTGTGTGATACGGCGGGCAATGGCGCGCGGATAGTTGAAGTAATAGGCGCGGCGGCGGCGTTCGGCGAACTCGATGTCGATTTCCGAAACGTGGCGGATAAGTGCCTGATCAATGTAGTTTTTCCCTCCGGTGTAGGCGGCAAGCGCGTGTTTCCAGAGGCTTTCATTGGCGGCATACTCCGGGTGGCGGCGGTAAAAAAGATAGTTGCTCAAGGTTTTTCTCCTGTGGTAAGAAATTATTGCCGGCGGCAAGTTTAAAGTTCTGCTTCGATCGGTGAAAGCTGGATGCTGATGGCGGTTTTGCTTTTTTTTGCTTTGGTATTCGATGTTTTTTTCCAGCGCTTGGGGCGGCGGTTCTGGAGCCAGAAAAGCGCTGCCCGTACATCCGGAGCGATCTCTTTGCCGTTGCTGTCCTCGTAGCCGGTGGCACGTTTGAGCAATGCGGCTTCAACCATATCATCAAAGAGTTCTTTGCGCTGCTTGAAGACCATCTCCAATTCCGGATACTGCTTCCGGCAGCGCCGCAGGGTCGATTCTGAAACCCCGAGCCATTCAGCAGCCATTGCGGCGGTCTTGCCGGAATTCAAAAATCTGGCGAGTTCCGGCAGGCGGGGTTGAATGAGCTGTTGATATTTATTATTCATTTTTGCGGATGATTCCTTCCGTTGGTGATACTTTACACTTATGCGTACTATCGTCAACATTTTTCTCTTTCAGTGCGCAAAGTGCGGCGGCAAGTTTCCGCAATCCATCCAGATCATAGCTTCTGCCGGAGCGGGCGATCACACATTTTGAATTTGTTTTCTGTTCTTTCATAATACTTTCCCTCATTTTTTGGTTTTTGATTGCATTTGTGCAATAAAATTTTATTAAAAGCCCTTTTTTTAATTAAGTTCCATCTGAAAAATCAATATAGTTGCATTAATGCAATTATCAAGGGGGGCAAAAGTGATTTTTTTGAGAAAAAATAGCGGATTTTTCTTGCATGAACGCAATAATCTGATTATATTTGAGGTTGTGATAACATTGTAAACCGCATACGGTTTATTTTTCTTATATTACAAATTGCGGCGAGCAGGAGGAACAGGTGAAGATAGATGATGCACTGCGGGTAAAGCTGGTCAAAGCTGTGGAGAAGGCAGGCGGCGCAAAGGAATTTTCCCGTCAGTGCGGAATCAATGCGGCAAATATTTCCCGTTACTTGCGGGGGATAATCAGCAGCATAAAGGATGACAATTGGGAAAAACTTGCTCCCTTTCTCGAAAATATTGCTTCCGGCGGCCATGCGTTTTCCCGCAGTTCAGATGTGATACGTTCCACTCCGGAGTTGACCGAATTCATCACCGCCAAGATGAAAATGGTCAAGATCCGCAACGTTGAACAGCTCCGCATCCGGATGAATTTCAGCAGCTATGAACTGCTCCGCTGCCAGATGGCAGGCAAAATAAACTGGTGCGCCGATACCATCGCCAGAGTTTTTGAAGTGTTGGAAATCGATATTGCCGACTCCCCGGTGTCCGAATATGAACGGCGGTTGATCGAACACGCCGCCATAAAACGGCAGGGCACCGGCGTAATGCGTATGTTGCCCGTTATCCGGAATCTGGAATCCGGCACCCCCGAAATCGACGGCGAAATTCCGGTGCCGCTGGACGATACCCGCGATCTGCGGGCGTTCAGGATGAGCGGCGATCAGATGAAACCGCTGTTGGGCGTGGGCGATATCGGAATATTTGAAGTGATAAACCCGGCAGATATGGTTCCGGAAAGTCCGGTCGCCGCAATAAGATATATCGATTGCATTTCAGGTGACGAACGTTTGGTCTTCCGCCGTTTTCACCGCGCTTCCGGCGGTTTGGCGGTATTGAGCTGCGACAACACTGAATTCCCCTGCATCATAATCAACGAAAGCAACATCTCCTGGTGCGCTATCATTCGCCTACGGGTAACGGAGTTTTAATATTTGAGCGGTAATCGCGGATGGGAGGGCGGCGGCGTCTCGCGGGCAATCTCTAGTCAAATCGTCGGTCGTCGGCTTCCGGCTTCATTACATTACGCCGTGACAAGCGGTTGAGGACGTGAGTCCACGCCCTCGCCGCCGCCTTGATTTGACGTCGACCTTGCCGCGCGATACATCCCGCCGACTGTAATCGGCGCGGTTCGGAAATTGTGTCGCTGGAGTTTTGCGCATATCGTTGCGCTGTCGCGCAACATGCGAGAGGTAGTTTTTCTTTTTTTCCGCCTGGCGGCGGTATTGAGTTTGGCAGAACTGAGTCGCTGGAGTTTTGCGCATATCGTTGCGCTGTCGCGCAACATGCGAGAGGTAGTTTTTATATGGGCGCCGCTGCCGCGGCTTATGACCGCCTGGCGGCGTTTTTTACTCCGTTCCAGCCTTCTGCACCCCCGTTTTTACCTGATTTCACCCCGATTTTACCCTGAAAACGACAAATTTTTCAAAAATTTTCAAAATCTCGCTTGCAAAGTTCCGAAACGATGATATATTATGTTTCTGTTGCGCGTCAAATGCGACGATGCAGCGGGCTGATATAACACTGAAAATTTTGCGGATCGTGAAATTTTGAAAAAAACTTCGGTTTTGAAAAAAATCGAAAAAATTTCAAAAAATGATTTGCAAAAATAAAAATCCGTGATATATTATGTTTCTGTCGCTTGCCAAGTGCGAGCGAGCTGATTGAAAATTGAATAGTGCGATGTAAACCTTGAAAATTCACAAGAGACGAAATTAATTTCGAGTCTTAATATTTTAATGCTTTGAATCGGATTTTCCGATAAAATAGTTTTATTTTACGGAGAGTTTGATCCTGGCTCAGAACGAACGCTGGCGGCATGGATTAGGCATGCAAGTCGAACGAAGTAGCAATACTTAGTGGCGAAAGGGTGAGGAACGCGTGAGTAATCTGCCCTCAAGTTGGGAATAACAGTTGGAAACGACTGCTAATACCGAATGTGGCTATTAGACCGCATGGTTTTTTGGCTAAAGATTTATTGCTTGAGGATGAGCTCGCGTCCCATTAGTTAGTTGGTGAGGTAATGGCTCACCAAGGCGATGATGGGTAGCTGGTCTGAGAGGATGGTCAGCCACACTGGGACTGAGACACTGCCCAGACTCCTACGGGAGGCTGCAGTCGAGAATCTTGGGCAATGCGCGAAAGCGTGACCCAGCAATGCCGCGTGT
>JAZOMB010000055.1:0-53964 GCA_045653515.1 Victivallaceae bacterium
CGCCGCCCCCCATCCGCGATTAGCGCCCCAATCCAACCATAATAAAGCCCCGGAAATCCGGGGCTTTTTTGAGTCACTCTTACTTGGAGTGGTAGTGGGTGTGAAGCAGGTGGTGAGCCTTTTCACTGCCCGGGGTACCGAGGAACTCATCATAGAGAGCCTTGATATCCGGGTTGTTATGGGAGCAGCGGATGACTTTGCGTTCATCTTCGCTGTACAGACCCTTCATACGCTTGTCGAGCAGTTCGGCATCGCCGAAGAGGAAGGGCTGACCGCCGCCGTTGATACAGCCGCCGGGGCAGGCCATGATTTCGATAGCCTGGAAGCGGTTGGGATCTTCGCGAACCATATCGAGAACCTTGCGGGCGTTACCGAGACCGGAGCAGACCGCAACGTTGATGCTCTTTCCGGGCATAATTTCGACCTTGGCTTCTTTGATGCCGTCGAGACCGCGGACAGCGCGGAAGTTGATGGCGTCGCCTTCGAGTTCCTTGTTGTTGAGCATGAAGTAGACGGAACGGCAGGCAGCTTCGAGCACACCGCCAGTGACACCGAAGATGTCAGCAGCACCGGCAGAAGCGCCGAGCGGGCTGTCATATTCTTCGTCGTCCATATTGGCGAGGTTGATACCGGCTTCGTTGAACATGCGGCAGAGTTCGCGGGTGGTGACGACGTAGTCAACATCGCGGACGCCGTTGGGAGCGAATTCCGGACGGGCGGCTTCGTATTTCTTGGCCTGGCAGGGCATGACGGAAACAACGATCAGATCTTCCGGTTTGACACCGATCTTTTCGGCGTAGTAGCTCTTGGCGATGGCGCCGAACATCTGCTGCGGGGATTTGCAGGAGCTGGGGATGTGGAGCAGATCAGGATAGTTGTGTTCGATGAAGTTGATCCAGCCGGGGCAGCAGCTGGTCAGGATCGGCAGGTTCTTGCCGGATTTGATGCGTTCGACGATCTCGTTGCCCTCTTCCATGATGGTGAGGTCAGCGGAGAAGTTGGTGTCGAAGACTTTGTCAAAACCCAGAGCGCGGAGACCGGCAACCATTTTACCGGTGACAGGCACGCCGGGAGCAAAACCGAATTCCTGACCGACGGCGACGCGGACGGCAGGAGCGGTCTGGACGATAACGGTCTTGGAGGGATCGTTGATGGCGGCCCAGACTTTTTTGACATAGCTGATACCGGTGATGGCACCGACGGGGCAGACGTTGACGCACTGACCGCAGAAGGTACAGCTGGGTTCAGCGAGCGGGATCATGCTGGCGGTACCGACTTTGGCTTTGAAGCCGCGGCCGTAACCGGTCAGGGTGCCGACGGTCTGGACTTTGGAGCAGACCGCTTCGCAGCGGCGGCACATAACGCACTTGGAAAGGTCGCGCATAATGGCGTTGCTGGACTTGTCGACGGGGAAGTTGTTGACTTCGCCTTTGTATTCGATTTCGCGGATGCCGAATTCGACAGCGAGCTTCTGGAGTTCGCAGTAGCGGTTTTTCGGGCAGACCAGGCAGTCCTGCGGGTGGTCGCTGAGCATCAGCTCAACGATGGTGCGGCGGGCCTTGAGGGCGCGCTGGCTGTTGGTGTGGACAACCATACCTTCCATAACCGGGGTGGCGCAGGCGGGAGCAAGGTTACGGCGTTTTTCGACTTCGACCACGCAGACGCGGCAGCTGGCGGGCTTGTTGACTTCGCCGCTGCCGAGGTGTGCGCAGTAGCACAGAGTCGGGATGTTGATATTAAGCTGCTTGGCCGCATCCAGAATGGTATAGCTTGCGGGAACAGTAACGGCCTTGCCGTTGATAGTGAGATTTACAGTTTTCATTGCTTGTCTTACTCCATGACGATGGATTTTTTCGGACATCCTTCAATACAGGCACCGCACTTGATACACTTGCTCTGATCAATGACGTGTTTCTGTTTGAGTTCACCGGTGATGGCGTCAACCGGGCAGTTGCGCTTACACTTGGTACAACCGATACAGGTGTCGTTGATGGTGAGGGTGAAGAGCTTGCGGCAGGTGCCGGACGGGCAGCGTTTGTCGCGGACGTGAGCGATGTACTCATCCTTGAAGTAACGCAGGGTGCTCAAAATCGGGTTCGGAGCGGTCTGTCCGAGGCCGCAGAGAGCGGTGTCGGTGATGCTCTTGGCGAGATTTTCGAGTTCGTCAAGCATTTCCATAGTGCCGTTGCCGTCGCAGATCTTTTCGAGCATTTCGAGCATACGGCGGGTACCGATACGGCAGGGGGTGCATTTACCACATGATTCATCTTTGGTGAAGTCGAGATAGAACTTCGCCATAGCGGGCATACAGTCCTTGTCGGAAAGCACGATCATACCGCCGGAACCCATCATAGAACCGATCTTGGAAAGGTTCATAAAGTCGATCGGGGTATCGAGGTTTTCAGCAGTGATACAGCCGCCGGAGGGACCGCCGGTCTGAACAGCTTTGAATTCACGGCCGCCGGAGATACCGCCGCCGATTTCGTAGATGATTTCGCGGAGGGTGGTACCCATCGGGACTTCGACCAGACCGACGTTGTTGATCTGACCGGCGAGGGCGAACACCTTGGTACCGGCGTTGCCGCTGATGGTACGGACGAAGTTGCCGTTTTCATCGAATTCGGCCTTCCAGTTACCGATCTTGCTGTACCAGGCAGCACCCTTGCGGATGATTTCGGGAACGGTGGCATAGGTTTCAACGTTGTTGACGTTGGTGGAGCAGCCCCAGTAGCCGCCGCCGATGTTGGCGGGGAACGGCGGTTTGGTGGTCGGTTCGCCGCGCTGACCTTCCATAGAGTGGATCAGAGCAGTTTCTTCGCCGCAGACGAAGGCACCGGCGCCGAGTTTGATTTCGATATCGAAGCAGAAGTCGGTTCCCATAATGTTGTCGCCGAGGAGGCCGAGTTCACGGGCTTCATTGATGGCGTTCTGCAGACGGTTGACGGCGAGCGGGTATTCCGCACGGATGTAGACAAGACCGCGCTGGGCGCCGATGGCATAAGCACCGATGGCCATAGCTTCGATGATGCTGTTGGGGTCACCTTCCATAATGGAACGGTCCATAAAGGCACCCGGGTCACCTTCGTCAGCGTTACAGACGATATATTTTTCGTCAGCCTGAACGCCGGCGGCGATCTTCCATTTGAGACCGGTGGGGAATCCGGCACCGCCGCGGCCGCAGAGACCGGAGTTGAGGACTTCCTGAACGACCTGTTCGCGGCTCATTTCGAAGAGACATTTGGCGAGAGCCTGATAACCTTCGTTGGCGATGTATTCGGTGATATCTTCCGGATCGATCAAACCGCAGTTACGCAGGGAGATACGCTGCTGTTTGGCGTAGAAGCTCATCTTGGCATAGTCAGCGACACGGGATTTGAGCTGGGGTTCGACGAAGAGCAGACGTTCGACGAGTTCTTTGTTGACGACGTGCTTTTCAACGATTTCAGCGGCATCTTCCGGAGTGACCTGGACGTAGAAAACGTTGTCCGGCATGATTTTGACGATGGGGCCCTGGGCGCAGAAACCGAAGCAGCCGGTCTGAACGACCTTGACATCATTTTCCAGACCGTGCTGTTTGATGGCAGCGGTGAGGTTATCCATCAGTTCTTTGGAAGCGGAAGCGTGGCATCCGGTACCGCCGCAGCAGAGCAGTTCTTTTTTGGCGGAGTGGATATCGTGAGCAGCGGTTTCACGCAAAACGAGCTTGCCTTTGCATTCATTGTATGCGGCAAGGAGACAATCTTTAGAAGCAATCTTGTTCATTGAGTTACCCCTGGTTCTTGTATTCAGTGACAATTTCGACCGCCTTGGCGGGGGTGACTTTGCCGTAAACTTTGCCGTTGACGATCATGACCGGGGCCAGACCGCAGGCACCGACGCAGCGCAGAGCGGAGATGGAGAAAAGGCCGTCTTCGGTCGGATGGGTATCAGCTTTGACGCCGAGAACGCGTTCCAGTTCGGAAAGAACTTTTTCCGCGCCTTTGACGTAGCAGGCGGTTCCCATACAGACATCGACGCAGTATTTGCCTTTGGGTTCAGTGCTGAAGTAGTTGTAGAAGCTGACGACACCGGAAACCTGAGCTTCGGTGAGGAAGAGCTTTTCAGCGACGTACTGCTGAACTTCGCGGGGCAGATAACCGAAAATGGACTGCGCTTTGTGCAACACCTGAATCAACCGTCCGCGACGGCGTTCATCATTGCGGTCGACGCCGAGAGTGGCAATAAAAGCATCAAGCTCTGCGAACTTGGCTTCAGCACCCTCCGACAATTTTTTGCAACAACTCATAATTTTCTCCTTAATAGTTTATGGTCGCATTGCGTTATTTGTTTAAAAAGTTACCCTCTGTTACTCTCTGTACGGCGATTTTTCCATACCGGACTGCTTTTCTCAAAAAGGCAGGAAGCATCCCGGCATACAAAATACCGTGTGTAGAATATATCACCATTTCGAGAAAAATTCAAATCATTTTTTGCGTTTCCCAACGCTATTTGATAAAAAAATATCAATGTAAGAAACAAACCGTCCCGCATCGTCAAAAAAACCTCTTTTTTATTGTACTTCAATTGCAAAACATCTTCCGGCAGGCTACATTAAATGAAATTCTAATTTCATACAAGGAAATCTTTGAAATGGGCAGCGCAAAAAAATATCAGATCGATATGTGCCATGGACCGCTTTTCAGCAAAATCGTTGCATTTACCATACCTTTGATCGCCGCAAATGTTATCGGAACGCTCTTCCATGCCGCTGATATGATCGTGGTCGGCCGCTTCGCCGATGCCAAAGCGCTGGCGGCGGTAGGTTCCACCGGCGGCTTGACTATGCTGGTGCTGAACATCTTTTTCGGCTTGAGTTCGGGTGCAACTGTGCTGACTTCCCGTTTCATCGGAGCGCGCGACCGCAAATCGCTTTCCAGAACCGTCCATACCGCAATGACCATCGCTATGTACGGCGGCACCGCGATGGCGATACTCGGCATATTCATATCGAAACCGGTACTGCAGTTAATGGGTACGCCGCCGGAAATATTGCACCAGTCCTGTATATATATGTGGATTTATTGCGCAGGTATTCCGTTTGTGGTTATTTATGCGTTCGGCAGCGGAATACTGCGGTCGACGGGCGACACGCGGCGCCCGCTGTACTATATGATTTTCGCCGGTATCGTCAACGTTGTGCTCAACTTATTTTTCGTCATCGTCTGCAAAATGGATGTGGCGGGCGTGGCGATCGCGACCAAAGTCTCCAACTTGCTGTCGGCAGTGATGGTCATTCAAGCGCTGCGCCGCGCCAAAGACAGCACGCGCTTCGTCTGGAAACGGATGCGGATAGATTGGAAACTCTTCACTGAAATGCTCAAACTCGGTGTCCCCGCAGGAATCCAGGGGTCCTGCTTTTCCATTTCAAACATCATCATCCAGTCCGCCGTCAATACCTTCGGTGCGCTGGCGATCGCCGGTAACACCGCCGGCGCGAATATCGACGGCCTGATCTATATGACCGGGGTCTGCTTCTTCCATACTTCGCTCACCTTCACGGGACAAAATTACGGAGCGAAAAAGTATCACCGCATTGTCCGCGCGGTGCTGTTGAGTATTCTCTGCGCGGCGGTCTGCGATATTGCCATCGGCTGGACCGGATTGATCTTCGGCAGACAGCTTATGGGTATTTACACCACCGACCCGGAAGTTATCACCTGGGGTCTTTCCCGACTCCGCATTATGATGGTCTTCTACTTCCTCTGCAGTATGATGGATGCCATAACGGGAGCCTTGCGCGGACTTGGATACTCCTTCATTCCGATGGTGGTTTCGATCACCGGAGTGTGTCTGTTCCGCATATTCTGGGTCTATGCGGTTCTGCCGCACAACCGCACCCTCACCACACTGATCTGTTCCTACCCGGTATCGTGGATAATGATCATCGCCGTCAACGGAACCATCCTCTACCGCGCATTGAAAAAACTCACCTCCAAACCCCGCCACGCCATAATCGTAAAATAAGGGCGTTTTTTGGTTCTGCCCAAGCCGCCGGCGGTGGCGGATGGATGATTGGTAATTTTTAAGAAATATATAACAAAAGGAGAAGTGTTATGAGTTTCTGGATAACGATTGCCGTCTTGCTTGTTTCCCCTGCAATATTCTTACTGATCCCGCCGCTGCGCAAGCGTAACGGAAATTTTCTGATTATATTCAAGACGATCCCTCTTGGCATCATCGCCGGATTCTTCGCCCACAAAGCGATCGTCTGTCTTTGCCGGATGTACAGCGAGTATAAAATGGGAAATATCCAAGCTCCAACCTGGCTCAATATTGCAATTACGCTGGCGGCGGCACTGGGAGTTACCGTCGGTTCGGGAATATTTTTCCGCAAAATTTTCAAAGCTGAAGGCAAATACAATCCCCTGCCGTCAATAATCGGCTTTTTTATTTCACTTCCGGCAGTGGCGATCCTCACTGTTATAATCGATATGGCAACTTGGGGTGCTCAAATCAACAATTACGAAGACAATGAATACCACAGCCTTTTTTTCCCGCTTGACGGAATAAAACTCTCGTTTGACTCCCAAAGCATCCATCCGTTTTTAGCTGAATACAACTACCGGCTGCGCATAATCAAGGGCGACAAGCCCCACTCCTTCCAACTCTTTATGAACACCGGAGGCAGAACTCACTTCAATATCTACCGTCTGTCCAACGGTCAGTACCTTTTCCGGGAAAAGCTCTGGGATTATCTGGTCGACACCGCCAAACCGCAGGTGTACACCCTCCGTAAAAAAGAAGACAAACTTTTCGCAGCGGCTATGCCGGACGGAAATATAAACTACGGCAGCGGTGTATTCAAGAAAAAAGGTCAATATGTAATATATATCGGTGACCACCTCGTCCCGGCAGAAGATGTCACCGGCATCCTCGACAATATGGAATACGCCGGCTGCATCAAAGACCGTTTCTATTCCCCAGGCGAACAACCGGAAAGCTCCATAGATCTTTTTTATCCGCGGTAAGCATCCGGGCGAACAGCCCCGACGATATGCGCAAAAAAAAAACAAGCGGCTCAGTCTCCTGAAACGCTTGTTTGCTACCGGCGGCAAGGCACGGGATTGCCCGCGAAATGCCGCCGCACGCTGTCTTACTTACGCAGCGCGGCAACTCCCGCCGCCATACCTTCGGGATGGCGGAAGACAGAAGTTCCGGCGACCAGAATGTTGGCACCGGCTTCGAGAACGGCGGGCGCAGTTTTGGCGCCGATACCGCCGTCGACTTCGATGTGGATATTTTTGCCGCGGCGGGCGATTTCCTGCTTGAATGCGGCGATTTTCGCCACCTGATCAGCCATAAAGCTCTGGCCGCCGAAACCGGGTTCAACGGTCATAACGAGGATGAGTTCAAGGTCATCGAGGTAGGGGAAGAGTGCTTCGGCAGGGGTACCGGGCTTGAGCGACATACCGGCGGTAACGCCCAGACGGTGGATCTCTTTGATAGTTTCGGCGGGATCATCGGAGCTTTCGATGTGGAAAGTGACGTGATCGGCACCGGCTTTGACAAACTTTTCAGCGTAGAAAAGCGGACGGTCGATCATCAGATGCACATCAAAAAGCAGTTCGGACTTGCCGCGCAGAGATTCAATGACCGGCACACCGAAAGAGATATTGGGAACCATCTTGCCGTCCATAACGTCCAAGTGGAGCAGTTCAGCTCCGGCGGTAGCAACTTCGGCGATCTGGCTGCCCAGCTGACAGAAATCAGCCGCCAGAAGCGAGGGGGAGATCAGGATGTCTCCGTTGGAAAATTTTCTCAAATCTTTGTTCATAATAGTTCGCTCTCAAAAATTGGATATACAAAACAAACGTCCGTTACCAACAAAGCGATGCCGGAAACGGACGATGCAAACACTTTCCGGAAAAATGCTCCGGAATGAAACCGCGAGGTCACTTATTTGTTTTTGTGACGCAGCAGTTTCAGCTGTTTTTTGCGTTTGTGTTTGGCGATCTTTTTGCGCCGTTTCTTTTTCAGGTTGCCCATTTTAAGCCTCATCTATTTTTTTGATTATACGACAAATGCGTATTCTTAAAATACCACTTCACAGTACAAATGTCAAATAAACATAGTAAAAAAAGCGGTAAATTTTCTGTTTTTCTCACATTTCCGGCTTATTCGGTATATAATTTGCCGTCAGGAGTGATGGTAACTTTGCGTTCAAAATCTATAAGAAAGTTGTTTTTCTGGTGTCCGTAGGGAAAATTCCGGTACACAGGACACTTGACTTTGGCGGAAAAATCGCGGATAAGTTTATCGACATCCGCCTTTCTGCCTTTGATATCGCCGAAAACCACGGCGGCACAGCGGTCGAAACATCCCGCCTGCCGGAGCTGTTCCAACTCTTTGACGGCGTATTTCAATGGATTGCTGCGGGGAGACTCCAGAAAGATGACTCTGCCGTCACTTGCCGGAGCGTTTCCGGAACGGTAAATGCTGTCGTAAAGCGGCAGGGTACCGCCTGCAGGAAAGCCGGAACACTTTCCGCCGCGAATGACTTCAAGCTGAATAAGCGGTTGAGCTTCTCCGGAAATAGCGCGCCCGAACCATGCAACAGAGTCGGAATCACATCTGGTCAGCTGGGTGAGCGACGGCCCGGAAAAAACGTGACCGACCTTCATTTTCTGCATAACGCCGTGAAGTTCGGTAATATTGCTGAAACCGACAACGGGGATTTTACGGAAGCGGAGCTTTTCCCAGTCGACCCGTCGTGCGACCGCGATCGAATCGCTGCCGCCGCGCACGCACCAGATGGCATCGACCTCAGGATCGGTATACGCATGGACAAAATCCGCCGTCCGCAAGTCAGCGCTCACCATTTTGCGGTTTTGTTCATTATTGCGGGCATTGGGCATAACTTTTACGGTGTAGCCGGCTTCGCGGAGCAGTTTCAGCGCGAGATCGACCTCGGCGCTGCTGCCGGGACGGCCGGGAGCGCAGATGGCGATGGTTTTGAGTTTGCCGAAGATGCCTTTCCACTTCGGAGTTCCGGCGAAAGAGCTGATAAACAACAGCGACAACAGAATAATCAGAGATTTTTTCATTGTGATGACTTTTTCTTCAAAGGTATCTGGGTGATAATAACGGCAAGGAAGATAATTGCACAGCCGGAAAGTTCCCGCGGGGTAAGCACTTCGCGGAGGAACACCCAGCCGCCCAGCACCGCAAAGACCGATTCCAGACTCATCAGCAATGTCGCCGTCACAGGGTGCAGATACTTCTGCGCCACCATCTGCAAGGTGAATGCTATCGCGCTGGAGCCGATGCCGCAGAAGATCCAGAAAGGCATAGTCGAGCGGATATTGTCCGCTATCCACGGTTCTCCGGTCAATTTTGATGCCGCCGCCGCCAGAATCGTCGCCACGATAAACTGGATGCAGGACAAACGGACACAATCACATTTGGGCGCAAAGCGGTCGATGACCATAATGTGTATCGAGTAGACAAAAGCACAGGCTATAACGAACCATTCGCCTTTGCCGATGGAACCGATGCCGCCGCAGAGCAGATAGGAGCCGAACAGCCCCAGCCCGACTGCCAGACAGAGTAAAGGCGAAGTTTTACGTTTGAAAAATATTCCCAGCACCGGCACGATAACGATGTAGAGCGCGGTGAGGAACCCGGTCTTACCGGCGGTGGTGTATTTCAAACCGGATTGCTGACACACCGAAGCCACCGCCAGTACGGCGCCGCAGTAAATACCGCCGAGGATCAGATCACGGCGGGATTGCGGCGTTTGAGCTTCTCCCCAGAAAGAAAATTTTTTCGTTTTTACAAAGTCGATCGCGGCGATAACCACGATCAGCGCAATGACACCTACCGCCGAACGCAATGCCGTAAAGAGCATCGGATCGACGAAGGTCATTCCGCGGCTCTGGGCGGAAAAGGCAACCCCCCACAGGATGGTCGCCACGATCATCGATGTTGAACCGATAAGCTTTTTCATCTTAAGCTCCCCACATCTGTTCTGCGAAAAAATCTGCCGATATTTTAATAGCGGTAGTGTTCGTTTTTGTACGGACCGTCGACATTGACACCGATGTAATCCGCTTGCTCCTGAGTGAGAGTGGAAAGTTTCGCGCCCATCTTGCTCAAATGCAGACGCGCCACCTCTTCGTCAAGTTTTTTGTCCAGCAGATAAACACCGACTGCGCGGTCGGGGTTGCGGGCGATGTCCAGCTGCGCCAAGACCTGATTGGTGAAGCTGTTGGACATCACAAATGAGGGGTGTCCGGTGGCACAACCGAGGTTGACCAGACGGCCCTCGGCCAAAAGATAGATGCGGTGACCGTCTTTGAAGGTGTAGTAACTCACCGGGCAGGAGCTGTCTTTGAATTCGGTTTTGACCGCATCCGGACATTTTTCCAGTTCAGCTACTTCAATTTCGTTGTCAAAGTGACCGATATTACAGACGATCGCCTGATCTTTCATCTTCTTCATATGTTCAAGGGTGATGATGCGGCAGTTGCCGGTTGCGGTAACATAAAGATCGGCATACGGCAGAGCGTCTTCCACGGTGCAGACCTGAAATCCCGCCATACACGCCTGAAGCGCGCAGATGGGATCGACTTCGGTGACCAGCACACGGGCGCGTTCATTGCGGAGCGCTTCGGCACAGCCTTTGCCGACATCGCCGTAACCGCAGACGACCGCAGTTTTGCCTGAAAGCATCACATCCAGCGCGCGCTTGATACCATCAGTCAAGCTGTGGCGGCAGCCGTAGATATTGTCAAATTTGCTCTTGGTCACCGAATCGTTGACATTGAGAGCGGGGAAAAGCAGTTCGCCGCGCGCCATCATCTGTTCGAGGCGGTGGACTCCCGTAGTGGTTTCTTCGGAGACACCGCGGATGGTCTGGGCAAGTTTGCCCCAGCGGCCCGGATGCTCTTTAAGTTCGCGTTTGAGCAGAGCATTGATGATTTTAAGCTCTTCAACTTCGGTCGGTTCATCGAGGATGGAGGGATCTTTTTCCGCCGCAACACCGCGGTGGATGAGCAAGGTGGCATCGCCGCCGTCATCCACGATCTGATCCGGGCCTGAACCATCGGGCCAGGTGAGCGCATCGAGCGTACACTGCCAATACTCTTCAAGAGTTTCGCCCTTCCACGCAAAAACCGGAACACCGGCAGCGGCAATGGCGGCGGCGGCGTGATCCTGAGTGGAGAAAATATTACAGCTTGCCCAGCGGACGTCGGCACCGAGTTCGACCAGCGTTTCGATCAGCACAGCGGTCTGGATGGTCATATGCAGACTGCCGGAAATTTTGACCCCCGCGAGCGGTTTGGCGGGGCCGTATTTTTCACGGCACGCCATAAGTCCGGGCATTTCGTGTTCGGATATGGCAATATCTTTGCGGCCGAATTCTGCCAACGAGATATCTTTTACTTTGTAGTTCATCTTTCTCTCCTCAAATATTAAAAACTATTTTCTGATAATATCCATCACATTATCCCACATCTCCTGCGGGATCCTTGAACCCGGCACCGCGGCGGCGGCTCCGCCCATTACAGATCCGCAAAATCCGCACCGTTCCAGGTCACCGTTTCCGGCAAGTCCGTAAAAAAATCCGGCGGCATAGTGGTCCCCTGCGGCGGTCGTGTCCACTGCGTCACCGAAACTGAACGCTTCGATATGGCAAAGTGATTCATTGCGGCGTTTGACCAGAGAGCCTGCCGCGCCCATTTTCACGGCTGCCATACCGCACAAATCAGCGAGGTATTCCACATTGGCTTCCGGATCATTGATCCCGGTCAATGCGGCGGCCTCGTCGGCGTTGCAGAAAATCATATCGATACTTTTTTCCAGCAATTCCGGCAGCGTTTCACGGGATTTTCGGGCGATTTCAATACTGGAAATATCCAGCGCGGTCGAACATCCGGCTTTTTTCGCCAATTCAAATATGGCCTCATACCCGGGGATCGCCAGCATATATCCTTCAGTCAGCAGCCAGCGGCACTCCTGCCAGAGACAGTTTTCCAATTCTGCCGGAGCGATATCAGTTGACACGCCGAGATTGGAACGCATCGTCCGTTCAGCATCGGGGGTAACCAATGAAACACAATATCCGGTTTTGCCTTGTCCTGACAATAAAAATTTTGGAGAAACCCCGCACGATCTCAATTCATCGCGGAAATATTCTCCATCTTCATCAAGTCCGGTCTTGCCGAAAAATGCGGCAGATACTCCCGCTCTGCCGAGCGCGCAAACGGTGTTCGCCGCCGCCCCTCCGGGAGTGCGCAGCACCTGTCCCTTCAAGGCAGCAAAAATCCGGCTGCGTCCGGCATCGCTGATATTCAGCGTACCGCCTTTACAGCCGGAAACGGAATTTTTTAAAAATTCCTCCGACACCTCCGCTGTGTAATCAACCAGCGGAGAGCCGGCACCGATCAAAAAGAATGACATTAAACCAATTCTGCGGCTTTTGCTTTAAGCACATCGACCTTGTCGAGCTGCTCCCACGGGAAGATATCCCGACCGAAGTGTCCATAAGCGGCAGTATCGGCATAGCACCAGTTTTTACCGGGATACTTGAGCTTGAGCTCTTCGATCAAACCGGCGGGGCGCAGATCAAAGACCTTGCGGACAAGGGCTTCGAGCTGGATATCGTTCAACTGTTTTCCGGTTCCGTAGGTATCGACATTGACACTGACAGGTTCAGCCACGCCGATGGCGTAAGCGACCTGGATCTCGCACTTGTCAGCCAATCCGGCGGCAACCAGATTCTTGGCGATGTAACGGCAGTAGTACGCGGCGGAACGGTCAACCTTGGAGGGGTCTTTTCCTGAAAATGCGCCGCCGCCGTGAGAACCGACACCGCCGTAAGTATCAACGATGATCTTGCGGCCGGTAAGTCCGGTATCGCCGTGGGGACCGCCGATCTCAAACATACCGGTCGGATTGACGAAGTAGGTGATATCCTCTTTGCACAACTCGGCGGGAATGACTTTGGCAACCACCTCTTTCACCAGAGCCTGAAGCCATTCGATGGGCATATCAGGGGTGTGCTGGTGAGAAACGACCACCGTCTGCACCGCAGCGGGAACGCCGTTTTCGTAGCGGATGGAGACCTGACTCTTGGCATCCGGGCGCAGATAACGGTATTTTTTATGATCGCTCTTGCGCAAACGGGCGAGTTCTTCAACGATCTTGTGAGCATACAGGATGGTGGCGGGCATCAGTTCGGGCGTTTCATTGCTCGCATAACCGAACATCATACCCTGATCTCCGGCGCCCTGCTCTTTGTACAAACCTTCGCCGACGGTCACGCCCTGGGAAATATCCGGAGACTGCTGGTGGATGCAAACCATCACCTTGGCAGAGTCGGCAGAGAAACCGACACCTGCTTCATTGTAACCGATATCTTTGACCGCATCGAGGGCGATCTGCTGCCAGTTGACCTGCGCCTTGGTGGTGATCTCGCCGGAGACCACGATCAGATCGGTGGTGCAGAGAGTTTCACAGGCGACGCGGCTGGCGGGATCCTGCATCAGACAGGCGTCCAAAATCGCATCGGAAATACGGTCGCAAACTTTATCGGGATGACCTTCGGAAACTGACTCACTGGTAAAAACGTGAGTCGCTTTGATCTTGCTCATAACAAACTTCCTTCAAATATCAATATCAGCGCGGCATGATCATGGGGACCGGAACGCCGCGGCGGTTCTTTCTCCAAACTGCTTCACCGGAACCTTCAACGGCGGGCTTATCTTCGCCGAAGCTCTGGGTCTTCATACGGGCATCGGAAACACCGCGGCCGGCGAGGTAGGCACGGATGGCATTGGCACGGCGTTCACCGAGAGCGCGGTTGTATTCGTCGGTACCGCGATTGTCGCAGTGACCTTCGATGACCAGAGCGAGGCGCTGGTTCTTTTCGAGATTCAAGTAAGCGGCGATCTTGTCCAGATTGGCGGTTTCAGAGGGAACCAGCACGTCGGAGTCATAGGCGAAATAGATGACCGGCAGACCGAGATTGTTGCCGCTGGGGTCGGCCTGAGTCCAGCCGTCGGGATCGGTATTGCCCGCCAGATTGCGGGAATCGGTCCAACCGTTTTCTCCGGGGCCGCCGCCGAAACCGCCGCCATTCACAGCATCGATACCGCCGGCGGGATCGGGCATAACAGCGCCGACATTATCATTGATCGGGGTGGTATCTTCAACGGCGCTTTCCGGACCGCAGCCGGTCAGCAGTGCCAGAGCGAAAACAGCGGCAGAAATTTTAACAAATGAACTTTTCATCTTTACTCCTCCTGATTTTTGTTGTATTGTAAGATAAATATTTTAAATACCATATCGCTTTTTTCACAATATAACATCAACCGGACAATTTTTCCAACATTATTCCGTCTATTATTGATAATTTTTTCAAAAAAAACGGATATCCCGTCCGGCAGCTCCAACCGGAGCTTGATTTACCGCCGTTTACGCTGTATATTATACTGTTTAAAGTAAACTGATTTATAAATCGCCGCCCCGTAAGCGGCACAACATTTACAAAAGGAAACTATACACCATGCAACAGATTGACTGGTCGAAACTCGGTTTTGAATTCACTCCGACCCGCAGCAACATCCGTTTCCATTATGCCAACGGTCAGTGGGACGAAGGTAGACTCACCTCCGATTACAGCATCAACATCTCCGTCGCCGCCAACGTTCTCCACTACGGACAGGCGATTTTTGAAGGAATGAAAGCATTCCGCGGCAAAGATGACAAAGTCCGCATCTTCCGCCCCGATGCCAACGGCCGCCGCCTCAACAGCTCCGCCCGTCAGCTCGTTATGCCGGAATTCCCGGTCGAAAAATTCGTCGAAGCTGTCCGCACCGTCGTCAAAGACAACATCGACTACGTCCCCCCCTACGGCACCGGCGGTTCCCTTTACATCCGTCCCGTGATGTTCGGTACCTCCCCCCAGATCGGAGTCAACGCCAGTCTGGAATATGAACTGGTCATTATGGTTATGCCGGTCGGCCCCTACTACAAAGGCGGCATCAAACCGGTCGATGCCATGATCTCCGTGGACTATGACCGCGCCGCCCCGCACGGTACCGGACACATCAAAGCCGCCGGCAACTACGCCGCCAGCTTGCTCTCCAGCAAAAAGGCCAAGGAAAAACACTTCCCCATCGTTCTCTTCCTCGACCCCAAAACCCACAAGTACGTTGACGAATTCGGCACCAGCAACTTCCTTGCCATCACCAAAGACGGCAAGTATGTCACCAGCAAGTCCGATTCCATCCTGCCCTCCGTCACCAACGATTCTCTGCTCACCGTCGCCGCTGACCTCGGTATGACTGTCGAACGCCGCCCGGTCGCTGTTGAAGAGCTGGCTGACTTCGTTGAAGTCGCCGCCTGCGGTACCGCTGTGGTCGTCACTCCGGTCGGCAAGATCGTCTGGGGCGACAAGGTCTTCGATTACGGCTGGACCGAAATCGGCCCGACCCTCAAGAAGCTCTATGACGAAATGACCGGAATCCAGTACGGCGAACGTCCCGACAAACACAACTGGCTGGTGGAGTGCTGACAATATGCAGATTTTCACGACCCGGCGCGAACTTCAGCAGTTTGCGCTGGGAGCTAAACGTTCCGGCAAAACTATCGCATTGGTTCCCACGATGGGTTTTCTCCACGAGGGTCACACCTCTCTGATGGATATTGCCCGGGCAAAGGCGGACATCGTCATCGTTTCCATCTTCGTGAACCCCAAACAGTTCGCGCCGACGGAGGATTTCGACCGCTACCCCCGCGATTTTGAAGGTGACCTCGCCAAGTGCGAAGCGCATAAGGTCGATGTCATTTTCGCTCCGGAAATCTCTGAAATGTATGACGGCAACTCTTCGACCTGGGTGGAAGAAACGGTGCTTGCCCAGCCTCTGTGCGGCGCATCCCGTCCGACCTTCTACCGCGGTGTTACCACCGTGGTTGCCAAGCTCTTTCTGCTTGCCCAGCCCGACTATGCCGTTTTCGGTTTGAAAGATGCCCAGCAGTGCTTCGTCATCCAGCGTATGGTGCGCGACCTTGATTTCCCGGTGGAGATCATCCCGGCGCCGCTCGTCCGTGATGCCGACGGTCTGGCATTGAGTTCCCGCAACCGCTATCTCTCTGCCGATGAACGCTCCCGTGCGCTCTCCATACACCAGTCGCTTTTGAAAGCCAAAGCGCGCATCAGCAGCGAAAAAACTTTCGCTCCGGCACTCGCCGAAGCGGTGGACAGCGTCACCGCCGCAGGCGGCAGAGTTGACTACATCGAGATCCTTGATTGTGATACCATGACTGCCCCCACGGCCGATACCAAACGGGTGATTCTGGCGGCGGCGGCATTCTTCGGTACGACCCGACTTATCGACAACGAAATTTTTGAACTTTGACCCGGAGTTTTCCGGAGAAGCAAACAGAGTATTATCCAACATGAAAAAGATCATCTACGGTACAACCGATTTTGAACAGCAGCTGCAAGCTCTCTATGACCGCCCCGCCTTTCCGCCCGCCGCCGAAGAAGCGGCGCGCCAGATCATCGCCGGGGTCAAAGAACGCGGCAATGCCGCATTGAGTGAATATGCGGAGAAATTTGATCATACCCGGCTTACCCCCGATGAATTTTTTATGCCGCTTGACGAAGCGAAAAAGATCGCTTCAACTCTGCCCGCCGCCGACAAACGCGTCATCCGTCAGGCGTTGAAGCAGATCACCGCCTTCGCCAAAGAAACTCTTCCGCGCAACTGGATGAAAACCATCCGCCCCGGAGTCAGAGCCGGTGAAAAATTCACCCCGATGGATCGCGTCGGCGTTTACATCCCCGGCGGTACTGCGCCGCTGGTTTCGACCGTTCTGCACACTGCGGGTATCGCCCGCGCCGCCGGAGTCAAAGAGATCGCCGCCATCACCCCGCCGGGAAATATGCACCCTGCGGTGCTGTACGCGATGCTCCAGGCCGGTGTCACCCAGATTTGCCGCCTGGGCGGTGTTTACGGCATCGCCGCGCTGGCGCTCGGTACTGAAACCATCAAGCGCGCCGAAAAGATTTGCGGCCCCGGCAACGCCTACGTTACCGCCGCCAAAAAACTTCTCTACGGCGAAGTCGGCATCGACCTCGTTGCCGGTCCCTCCGAGATCCTTGTCATCACCGATGAAACTGCCAACCCGCGTTTTGTTGCCGCCGACTTGCTCAGTCAGGCTGAACACGGCAGCGGCTTGGAACACGCGGTGATGGTAACCACCGACCTTGCTCTCATCGACAAGGTGGAAAAAGAGCTTTATATCCAGCGCGACACGCTGAAACGTCAGGAAACCATTGACAAAGTCCTTGCCAACGGCATCTTCCTCATCCACGCGCCCGATATCAAAACCGCCGCCGCCATCGCCAGCGATTACGCGCCGGAACACCTTGAGATCCACACCGCCGATCCCGAAGCCGCCGCCAAGCTCATCACTGCCGCCGGCGCCATCTTCCTCGGTCAATGGACTCCGGAACCCATCGGCGATTTCTGCGCCGGACCTTCCCACGTCCTGCCGACCGCCGGAAGTGCTAAACGCTTCAACGGATTGGAAACGGTCAGTTTCTTCCGCCGTACAAGTCTTATCAAATACACCGAAGCCGCGCTCAAACGTGAAGCGGAGATCGCCCACCGTTTCGGCTGTATGGAGATGCTGGACGCCCACGCCCGCAGTGCGACGATAAGGGTCGAGAAATAATTTCTGGTGCGGCGCGCCCTCGTGCGCTCTGACTTTAAAAGAGCGGGGAAGGAGTGTGAACGGAAGTTCACGTCGCCCCGTTCTTTTTTTGTCAGCATCGCACGATCATCGCGCCGACTGCTGCAACCAGTTTGGCAGAATAACGTTGCTGGAGTTTGGCGCCTGTCGTTGCGCTGTCGTGCAACAACCGAGTGATAGTATTTTGAGAGAGTGCCGCTGCGACAAACTGGAGCAGCCACACCTCGCTTTTTTTGAAAAAGGATGGGGGCGTGGGGGAAGGGAAAAACTTTTTTTCTCGTGAAAAAATGTTTTCCCCTTCCCCCACATCACCGATCTTTATCGGAAACAGCGTTCTTCTTTTCGCGGAGGTTGTCCCAATAGGCAAGGCGACGGGTGATCTCACGTTCAAAGCCGCGTTCAAACGGCTTGTAGAACTTCTTTCTGCCCATAGCTTCGGGGAAATAGTTCTGTCCTGAAAATCCTTCGGGAGTATCGTGATCGTAAATGTAACCTTTTCCGTAGCCAAGCTCTTTCATCATCCTGGTCGGAGCATTGAGGATATGCGCTGGCGGAGTGAGGGAAGAATTCTCTTTTGCCGCTTTTTTGGCGGCATACCATGCGGTTTCGGTCGCATTGGATTTAGGTGCAGTTCCCAGATAGATTATCAATTCGGCGATGGCAAGTTCGCCTTCAGGCGTGCCGAGGCGGTCATAGCTCTCCCACGCGGCAATGGCAAGCTGCAATGCCATCGGATCGGCAAGTCCCACATCTTCCGAAGCAAAACGGGTCAATCTCCGGAGCAGATACGCCGGATCTTCCCCGCCCTCGATCATCCGCGCCGCCCAATACAATGCGGCATCGGTATCCGAACCGCGCAGAGATTTATGCAGTGCGCTGATAAGGTTGTAATGTCCTTCGCGGTCTTTATCGTAAATGGGAGAACGTTTCTGAACTACTTTCAGCAAACTGTCGGTATCAAGAATTTCGTGCATCCCGGTAAGGTCATAAACTGTTTCAAGCAGATTGATGAAATATCTGCCGTCGCCGTCAGCAAGTTCGATCAGAGTCTGACGGGCCTCCGCAGTCACCGGAAGCGGACGTTTCTGCAGTTCTTCGGCACGCAGGATGAGTTTTTCCAGCGCATCACCTGAAAGCGGATTCAATACAAAAACTTTACAGCGGCTCAGCAGCGCGCTGTTCAATTCAAACGAGGGGTTTTCGGTGGTCGCGCCCACCAGTATCACAGTACCGTTTTCAACAAAGGGCAGAAAACCATCCTGCTGGGCGCGGTTGAAACGGTGAATTTCATCGACAAAAAGCAGAGTACCTTCGCCGTAGCGGTGATATTTCGCCGCTTCATCAAAGGCTTTCCGCAAATCCGCCACGCCGGAAAAAACTGCCGACAACGCGGTAAAACGCAAATTGGTGCGGTTGGCAAGGATGCGGGCGAGCGTGGTTTTGCCGCATCCGGGAGGGCCCCAGAGAATGAAGCTGGAAAGTTTTCCCGAATCGATCATCCTCCGCAAAGGTGCGCCTTCGCCGAGCAGGTGATCCTGGCCGACGATTTCAGAAATATCCGAGGGGCGCATCCGGTCAGCCAGCGGCCGGGTCGTGCTTTCTCCGAAAAGGGTCGCTTCTTCCATAGTCAAACCTCTTCCGCCGGCGGTGCGCCGTTGACCCAGGTTGAATACGGCGCCTTGCTCAAAGAACGGTTGGTATAATTTTTATTTGCGGAAACATCTTCGCCCAGCCATTCAGGGATCTCAAATGCGGTATCGGCATCGGGCAATTCGATTTCGGCGGTAAACAATGGCGCATTGGCATTGAGATATTCGTCGATCTCCCAAAAGAGGCCGTTTTCAGCCGGAACGATATAGCGGATCTTTTCAACGATCGAACCGACCGTCATATCAGAAAGCATCGTTTCAGCATCCGCGACGGGGATCTCGTACTCGAACTCCGTCCGGGAAATGCCGTTTGCCCGACCTTTTATGGTGAGAAACGCCGTTTTATCGGTCTGACGCACCCGCACCGTAGATACGGTGCCGCCCAGATATCCCTGCCGCATAAGGGTACTGGAAACGACACGTTTCCGCCACGCGTCGGACTTCACCAGAAATTTACGTTCTATTTCAATGGCCATAATATTTACCGGATTAAAAAAACGGAGGAAGCACCGTTGAACGATGCTCCTCCGTTGGGATCTGTATCTCCCTGCGATTACTTCGCCTGGGAAACCGCCACGGCGACCGCGACGGAGGCACCGACCATCGGGTTGTTACCCATACCGATCAAGCCCATCATTTCGACGTGAGCCGGAACGCTGGAGGAACCGGCGAACTGGGCATCACCATGCATACGGCCCATGGTATCGGTCATACCGTAGCTGGCGGGACCGGCAGCCATATTGTCCGGGTGCAGAGTACGTCCGGTACCGCCGCCGGAGGCGACGCTGAAGTACTTGCGGCCGTTTTCGGTGGCCCACTTCTTGTAGGTACCGGCGACCGGGTGCTGGAAGCGGGTCGGGTTGGTGGAGTTACCGGTGATGGAAACGTCAACACGTCCGTGGATCATAATGGCAACACCTTCGCTGACATCATCGGAACCGTAGCACTTGACCGCGGCTTTGGGGCCATCGGAGAAGGCCTTTTCTTCGACGATCTTGAGTTCGCCGGTGAAGTAGTCGTATTCGGTTTCAACATAGGTGAAGCCATTGATACGGCTGATGATGTAGGCGGCGTCTTTGCCCAGACCGTTGAGGATGACGCGGAGGGCATCTTTACGGACTTTGTTGGCGGTCTTGGCGATACCGATGGCGCCTTCAGCGGCGGCAAAGGATTCGTGACCGGCGAGGAAGCAGAAGCACTTGGTTTCTTCGCGCAGCAGCATAGCGGCGAGGTTGCCGTGGCCGAGACCGACAGCGCGGTTGTCAGCGACAGAACCGGGGATGCAGAACGCCTGCAGACCGATACCGATCTTTTCGGCGGCTTCGGCGGCATCCTTGGCACCGGCTTTGAAAGCGATGGCGGCGCCGAGGGTGTAGGCCCAGACAGCGTTTTCAAATGCGATGGGCTGAACGCCCTTGACGATAGCTTCGACATCAACGCCCTTGGAAAGGCAGAGGTCGCGGGCAGCTTCGAGACTTTCGATGCCGTATTCGGCAAGCGCTTTTTCGATTTTGGCGATCCGGCGCTCGTAACCTTCAAATTTCACGCTCATTGTGTGAACTCCTGTATTAAATTGTTACTGTTTGCGCGGGTCGATCTTTTTGACAGCTTCATCGAAGCGGCCATAGGACTTGACGTTGTTTTCAAACGCTTCGGCAGGAGCGGCGCCATTGCGGATGGCTTCCATCATCTTGCCGAGGTGGACGAACTTGTAACCGATGATCTCGTCATTGGCATCCAGACCGATTTCGAGGACATAGCCTTCGGCCATTTCCAGGTAACGGGGTCCTTTTTCCAGAGTGGAGAACATAGTACCGACCTGGGAACGCAGACCTTTTCCGAGGTCTTCGAGACCGGCGCCGATGGGCAGACCGTTTTCGCTGAAGGCGGTCTGGGTGCGGCCGTAGACGATCTGCTTGAAGAGTTCGCGCATAGCGACGTTGATAGCGTCGCAGACAAGGTCGCTGTTCAGAGCTTCGAGGATGGTCTTGCCGGGCAGGATTTCAGAAGCCATAGCGGCACTGTGGGTCATACCGGAGCAGCCGAGAGTTTCGACCAGAGCTTCCTGGATGATACCATCTTTGACGTTAAGGGTAAGTTTGCAGCATCCCTGCTGGGGGGCGCACCAGCCGATACCGTGGGTCAGACCGGAAATATCGCTGATCTGTTTGGACTTTACCCATTTTCCCTCTTCGGGGATCGGGGCGGGACCGTGTTTGACACCTTTGGCGACACGGCACATCTGCTCAACTTCGTGTGAGCACTGATACGGACAACTACTCATTCTCCGCTTCTCCTGTTAATTATTGGTTGAACGTTTAAAACGCTGAAACACACACCATAATATAGCACAGCTATTTCAAAATTTCAAGTCGCAACATCTTCTATATTTACACTTGAATTGAAGCCGTTTGTGAGTTATATTATATAAAGTATAATCGGGAAACCGTAACAACAACATCAAGGAGATGAAAAAAATGGTCGATTACAAATCCCTTGGTTTGGTGAACACCCGCGAACTGTTCGCCAAAGCCGTCAAGGGCGGATATGCCATCCCCGCCTACAACTTCAACAATATGGAACAGCTCCAGGCGATCGTTCAGGCCTGCGTTGAAACCGAATCCCCGCTGATTCTTCAGGTTTCCAAAGGCGCCCGCGAATACGCCAACCAAACCCTGCTGCGCTATATGGCTCAGGGCGCTGTCGAATACGCCAAAGAGATCAACAACGGCAAACTCATCCCCATCGTGCTCCACCTCGACCACGGTCCGGATTTCGAAACCTGCAAAAGCTGCATCGATTTCGGTTTCTCCAGCGTTATGATCGACGGCTCTCACCTGCCCTATGAAGAAAACATCGCTGAAACCCGCAAGGTCGTTGAATACGCCCACGCTCACGATGTCACCGTCGAAGGCGAACTCGGCGTTCTCGCCGGTGTCGAAGACGACGTCAAGGCCGAAACCCACACCTACACCCGTCCGGAAGAGGTCGAAGACTTCGTCAAACGTACCGGCGTTGACTCTCTGGCCATCGCTATCGGTACCAGCCACGGTGCTTACAAGTTCAAGCCCGGCGACGATCCCAAAATCCGTCTCGACATCCTCGCTGAAATCGAAAAGCGCATCCCCGGATTCCCCATCGTTCTGCACGGTTCCTCCAGCGTTCCGCAGGATCTGGTCAAGATCACCAACGAAAACGGCGGCAAACTCAAAGATGCCATCGGTATCGGTGAAGACCAGCTCCGTCTGGCCGCCAAGAGCGCCGTTTGCAAAATCAACATCGACTCCGACGGCCGTCTGGCGATGACCGCTGCCATCCGCAAAGTCTTCGCTGACAAGCCGGGCGAATTCGATCCCCGCAAATACCTCGGTCCTGCCCGTACCAGCCTGAAAGAGCTGTACATCCGCAAGAACAAGGAAGTTCTCGGTTCCGCCGGCCACGCTTTCGACAAATAATCCTGTCAAAGCAATATAAAAAACGGCTGCTGCAAATCAACGTTTGCAGCAGCCTTTTTTATTTCCCGCCTGAAAAAACAGGCGATCGGGAAAAAATTCAACGGGTGCAGAAGAAGAGGCGGACTTTGTCTTTCAAAGGCACCTGATAGATGCGGTAGATGCCGCTGCGGTTGGAAAGCTCCCGTTCCGTAGCGATAAAGCCGCTGCCTGTACGGTTTTCCACCGTGATACCGGCGATTTTCAAAGTATTGCCGTCAATTGAAGGTTCGTACTGCGTTTCGCCGTTGAACTTCAACAGCGGCAAAATGACCTTGGCATTATCAAACTTGCCGTCAAGCGAAATATCCACGGCAACACCGGATTTTTCAAACCGGCAATCCCACGTTATGCGGCAGCCTTTCCAATACTGCACCACCTTGAGATCGCCGTTCTCTCCGGGGATATACTCCCAGCGTTCAACACCGTCAGCGCCATTGATGACATTGCGCTGTTCATCCTGCCACACCGCAGTAATTGAAACATTCGCTCTCGGGCCGTCAACCACATAAGAGGGCGTCGCCGTAAACGGCATCACGGGCAGCACCGCATACGGCGCATTTTTCAACATAATTCTGCCCAGACCGACAGAATCATTGTAGATGTCTTCTGAAAAGTTGAACTGCAATGCGTGACCGTGCGCGTTGCCGAAAACCTTGAAAAAGGATTTTTTCATCTCAAAGGAATAGCCGCCCTTTTCCGCCGGACACGGCAGTTCGGCAATCGTATCATCCGCCAGCAATGCCGCCATTCCCAGCACGGAAGCAGCATACAATGAATAGACAGAATAGTGTCCGTACTTGTCGCAGCCGAACCGCGTGGACGCGGGGAAACGGTTTTTGATATGGAACGGCGCTTTGGAATCAGTAAAATGTCTTTTTGCTTCAAGTGCGCTCAAGTGCGCCTGCCGTTTGAATGCTCCCGCCAGCTTGGGATCGCGTTCTTTATATACTGCGGCATAATATTCACACAGCGCACTGAGGATACCCTCCTGAAAGTTGAACAGCGACGATCTGCCGCCGAAAGGCGAACTTCCCGCCGGAGTGACATAGAGCAGTGTTGATCTGGCACCTTTATCCAGAACCTTTTTCAGCGGCTCAACCAATTTCCCTTTATAACCGAAACTCAATGCGGCAATAAATTGCAACCTGGTGGTAAAATCATAGGTAAAGGGATCAAATGGTTCGCGGTACAGACCATTGGCATCAAAGTTTTTCAACTGCGGTTCCATATAAATATCAAAAAATTCACTGCCCCACAGCCAATTTCCGCCGCCGATACCGTACCCCTGACGCATCGCTTCACCGCAGGATGAGTAGACCGCCCAGTTGTGGAGAGTGTGCAGATCTTTATGATCAGGTTTCACCCGGAAATAAACTGTTTCCGGATCGACTTGCGCCAGATCGCTTTTCCACTTTGCCATCTGCTCCGCTGAAGCGATACCTTCCAATGCACGCAATGCGGTGACCAATTCGCGCATCCAGAAGTCAGGAGAACCCTTTTTCCGCAAGGTCGGCAGTTTTTTACAGCAATAATCCATCACCCGGAACACAGTTTCTTTAAGGTCGGGTATCCGTCCATAACGTAATAAAATCGCACCGGGAGAAGCAAAGCGGCACGAGGTCTGGTTCCACTCCTTTTTCAAGACGGGGTCAATGACTGCGCCCTCTTCATCAACCCAATTTGCGGCGTTGCGGACGATCACTTCCATTATATCCAGATAAACGCTGCGGTCGATCCCGGTCGGCTTCCACTGCGCCGGCGCGGGAGCATCCATCATCTTATCAAAAAGTTTCTCCAACGGAAAATCTTCCGCCATAGCATTGAACGATATCAACAAACTCATAACTGCTCCTGCAAATATTTTTATTTTTTTCATTTTTCTGTTCCTTTATATTTTATATAAGATACACCGTTTTTACGGGTAAAACAAGCTTAATCGGAGTTATTTTTGACAATGCACTTGAAAAATATTGCAAGCGGGTGTATATTAGATGAATACAGTTGGCACTTCGGGCCCCAAATATATTTTATGGCTTGACACCCGAATTGCCGGAAAGAAACAAATTTTTTAAAGAAAGGGATTGGTTATGCCAACCGCAAGTCGAGCAAAACACAAATTCTGCCGTCGTATCGGTCAGTGCCTCTGGGGCGACCCGAAATGTCCGAGCGTCAAACGTCCGTATGCCGCCGGTCCTCACGGTAAAGGCCGCCGCGTCAAACTCTCCACCTATGGCGAATTGCTTCTGGAAAAACAGAAACTCCGCAACTACTATGCCATCAGCGAAAAACAGCTCCGTATCGCTTTCGCTAAAGCCAAAAGCGGTCTCGGTCTGACTCACGAAAAACTGTTCCGCAGCCTCGAAATGCGTCTGGATGCTCTGGTCTATCGCGCCGGTTTCGCTCCGACCATCTTCGCCGCCAAGCAGATCGTCAACCACGGCCACATCCTCGTGGACGGCAAACGCGTTGACCGTTCCAGCTGCGTCATCAAGGAAGGTCAGGTCATCTCCATCGATGCCGCCAAGTCCCCCGCCGCCGCTGAAGCTGCCAAGAAGAGCAACAACGTCGTTCCTCCCTATATGGAAGTCGACCTCGACAACCTCAAAGCGACCCTCGTCCGCGCTCCCCAGCTTGAGGAGATCCCGGTCCCGGTCAAGATCATGAGCGTCGTCGAATACTACGCTCGCTAATCGCGACAGCGACCAAGAAAAATCCCCGGTTTTCCGGGGATTTTTTTTTGTGCTTGGAGCGATCTTGCTTTGCCGGAGCGCGCCTTATTCCGACTTAACTGGCTGTTGCGCCTGTCGTTGCGCTGTCGCGCAACAAACGAGTGGAAACCGCTGCGACTGACTGGAACAGCGAGTATCTTTTTCAAAATCCCCGTTTTTGCCTTGAATTGGCAGCAGAGACAGATTATATTTACTGCAAACAATTATTTTCAACGCAAAATATAAGGATTCTGTTTTATGCGTACATATGCTATGGGTGAAATGACTGTCAAAGAGATCCGCGAATATCTCAAAACCAATAAAACCATTATCGTTCCCTACGGTGTTGTTGAACAGCACGGCTACCATCTCCCGGTCAGTATGGATATCCACAATGCCGAAGTTCCGGCATACATTCTGGCGGAAAAACTCGGCTGCATCGTCGCCCCGCCGCTCAACTACTGCTTCTCCGGCGGTCAGCTCCCTGGAACTATCAATGTCCGTCCGACCACCTTCTGCCAGATGATGTGCGACATTATCGAATCGCTTGCCAGTCAGGGATTTGAAAACATCCTTATCTACCCCGGACACGGCGGCACCGAAAGTCTTGACCAGCTCAAGGAATCGCTCCGTATCCTCAAGTGGCTCAACGCCTCGCTGGAAAAGGTTTTGATCATGCTCCTGCGCCGCGGCGATCATTGGCGGCGTCCGCGCGACCCGCGAATGTCCGGCGAAGACTTCCACGCAGGCGATGCCGAAACGTCTCTTATGCTCGCCTACCGCCCGCATCTGGTGCAGATGGACAAGCTTGAACTTGACGAAAACGAACTTGCCGAATGGATGCGTCACGATCAGAACGCCTATCAATTATGCACCACTTTGAGCGGTATGCCGCAGGAGATCGTCACCACCCGCCAGCGTCCGGAGATCCAGGTCGGAGTGATGGGCTATCCGGAACTTGCGTCCGCTGAACGCGGCGTGGAAAATATTGAAAATGCCATACCGCTGATGGCGGAGATGGTCAAAAAAGCCATCGCCCAAGCCGAAGAATCCCGCCGCACCGGCGGGCGCATCGAAGTCAAATCCCCCGTCCTTGTGGTGGAAAAAGGTTCCAGCGAAATCGCCATCGGCAAGTAACACAAGGCATCCTGTTATGGAAACAATCAATCATAAAGTCCAATTCTGTGTGGTCGGCGGCGGTTTGGCGGGAATGTGTGCTGCTCTCGCGGCGGCGCGCCACGGCATAAAAACGCTGATCATCCACGAACGTCCGATGTTCGGCGGCAACGCTTCCAGCGAAATAAGAATGTGGGTCTGCGGCTCCTACTACGACCGCGAAACCGGTATCGTTGAAGAGCTCCGTCTGGAAAATCTTTACCGCAACACCCACCCCAGCTACGCCATCTGGGACACCATTCTGTATGAAAAAATGCGCTTTCAGGAAAATCTCATTTGTTTGCTCAACTGTTCCTGTATGGATGCCGAAATGGTTGACGGCCGCATCAAATCGGTCAAAGGCTGGCAGATGACCACGCAGACCTTTCACACGGTGGAAGCGGATTTCTTTGCCGATTGTTCAGGCGACAGCATTCTCGCCCCCCTCACCGGAGCTGAATTCCGCATCGGCCGCGAAGCCAAAAAGGAGTTCGGCGAATCGCTCGCGCAGGATGAACCCGACAATAAAACTATGGGTATGAGCTGCATCATGCAGCTGCGCGAAACCGATTCTCCCAAGAAATTCATTCCGCCCTCTTGGGCATACAAATATCCCACCGACGATTGTTTCCCCAAGCGCGGCCACCTTATCAAATGGTTTTTGAACTTCTGGTATCTGGAATACGGCGGTGATCAGGATTCGATCAAGGACACCGAAGAGATCCGCGACGATCTGCTCAAAACCGCCCTCGGGATGTGGGATCATATGAAAAATCAGGGCGATCATCAGGCGGACAACTGGATACTGGACTGGCTCGGTTTCCTGCCGGGCAAACGCGAAAGCCGCCGCTGTATCGGCGACCATCTGCTCACCCAGCACGATGTTCTCAACGGCGGAAACTTTGAAGATATCGTCGCCTTCGGCGGCTGGCCGGTGGACGATCACCACCCTGCCGGTTTCCGCTATTTCGGCCCGCCCAATATGGTTATCGAACCGGGTAAATCTTACGGCATTCCGCTGCGCTGTCTCTATTCAAAAAATGTTCCCAATCTGCTCTTTGCCGGACGCAATATCAGCGCTACGCATACCGGTTTGAGTTCGACCCGGGTGATGGCGACCTGCGCAACATTGGGTCAGGCGGCGGGAACGGCTGCCGTTTACGCGATAAAAGGGAACTGCCCTGATGTCCGCACGGCGGCACAGAAATACATTCACGATATTCAGCAGACTTTGCTGGATGATGATTGTTATTTGCTCCACCTCAAGCGTGAGGTATCCCCCATCACCCGCAACGCGAAACTGACCGTTTCCAACGGCAATGCCGAACTCTTGCGCAACGGTTTTGACCGCCCGGATGAAACTTGCGACAACGCCTGGCACATCAAGTCCGGCGACTGGGCGGAGTACGAAGCTCCTGAAGGTGAAGAGTTCCGCGAAGTGCGGCTGATTTTTGACTCCAATCTCAAACGCAACCATTTGAATATGGTCGCCAACTACCCCATCAAAGGCGAAGTTTACACGCCGCCGGTGGAGTTGGTGCAAGGTTTCCATCTGGAAGCTGACGGCAAAGAGATTTTCCGCACCGATAACAACTATCAGCGGCTGGTAAAAATCAAACTTGATACTCCGGTGCGCAAAGTCAAACTGGTTATCGACACGCTGCGGCAGGATAATGATGATGCCCGGATGTTCAGTTTTGAAGCCCGCTGATTTCTGCGGGCTCTGCCGTTACTGACGGTACATCACAGGGAATGTGCTGATATTGGCTTCTCCGGTCGGCACATCCAGCGGCTCGCGGCTGTCCACGAGACCGGTGCGGCGGCTCAACGGATAGAAGGTCAGCCACGCCCGCCCGATGAACTGGCGGCGGTTGACACTTCCGAAGAAGCGGCTGTCCATACTGAAGCGGGAGTTATCGCCGAGCATCAGATATTCGTCTGCGGGCAAGGTAAACTCTTCACCGAAAGCAAACGGCTGTCCGCCCATATTGGAAAGATGGCCGTGATAGCCGCCTTTCATGGAGTACAGCTTTTTGAAGCGCGGTTCAATGTCCTGGATTTTGCGGAAATTGCGACTTTCAGGAGTTTTCACATAGAGTTGATTATTGACGATCTTCACCGTATCTCCGGGCTGTGCCGCGATACGTTTGATGTAATAATATCCGCCGGTCAATATCAATGGCACACCGTTATAGGAGAGATTTTCGGTGGTGAATACCATCACATCACCCCGTTTCGGCGGCGAAAGATAGAGCGAAAACCGTTCCACAAACAGATGATCGCCCAATGAAACATAACCGTCGGCGATCTTTTCTCCTGCGGAAAAACTGCGCAAATCACGCAAATTGGCATATCCTGCCACCTGTTCCGGCGTTCCGGGCAGCGAAACGTGCTGTCTGCCGAGCCGGAATCCGGTGCGATCAAAGACCAGACCGCTTTCATGTTGTTCAGTTGCGTGATAATAGACCGACTCCTCTTCGGCAACCGCCTTGGCATCACACATTCCGAACAGAATTTTATTCAGCGGCGCGGGGATATTTTCCAGATAGGGGTTGCTGGCACGTTTCACATCCAGATAATGAATACCGTACAAGGTCGGCTGCATAGAGCTGGTCGGTATCCTGAACGGCTGGAAATAAAGTCCGCGCAAACCGAATGCCACAGCCCCCACGACCACGATCAGATCAAGCAGTGCAAACATAACCCCGCGCTTTTCCGGCAGCGGGAGCTGTTGAAATTTTGCCTGAATGCGCTGAAGCACCCCTTTTTCCGGAGAAGCTTCCTGCAATTCAGTGATCAACAAATCAAAATCACGCCGCAACGCCGGGGACAACAGATCATCCTCGGCGTGACGGCGATTTTTCAATTCCGCAAGCAGCTTGCGTTTTTTACGGGCTTCAAAGAAGTTCATCTACGGCCGCGACCTCCGCGGTGCGGAGCCGGACGCGGCGCCGGACGGGGAGCAGGACGGTGGTGGATCGGACGGCGCGGCGGCGGAGCAACGACCACAGGCGCGGGAGCAACCACGACCGGAGCAGGAGTGACGACCACAGGCGCAGGAGCTGGTGCAACTACGACCGGAGCGGGAGCAGGCGCAGGAGTGACGACCACAGGCGCAGGGGTGACAACAGCAGGTGCAGGAGCAACTACGACCGGAGCGGGTTTCAACACGCGGCAGACCAGATCGACAATGCCGTTGGCAAGTTCAAGGCCTTCATTGCGATGATGATGATGACGCGGGGGACCAGCGAAAACACACGCTCCGAAGCAAACCAAACCGGCGACCATCAGAAATTTACCTTTTGCATTCATTTTTTATTCCTCCTTATTGTGGGATGTTTTGTTGCGGCTTTTGCCTTACACCCTCATAACGCTTTTATTTTTGAAATTATTTTAACCTACGAAATATTTTTCAAAAAAATTCTTTGTTTTAACAGAATATAATCCGCTTCAGGCTTTCCGTCAAGGGTTTTTGCAAAAAATCCGCATATAAATACTTGTAAGAGGAGCACTGTTGATGTAAATTAAGCACAAACATCAACAATATGTTTTGAAAGTACGATTATGAATACACGTTTTATAACCTGGCGCGAAAAAAAAGATAAAGATTTTTCTATGATCATCGCAGGAGACTTCTGCCCCCGCGAGGAAAATTGTGCCGATCTTGTCAAACGTGTCGACGAAATAACCACTCAAGTCAAACCGTTCTTTTCTTCTGCCGACTTGAAAGTTCTGCAGTGGGAGTGCACCGCCACCCGTCAGGACACCCCGATCGCCAAAAACGGCCCCAACCACCGCTGCTATCCGGAGTGTTCCGTCTTCGCGACCGCACTGGGCATCGATACCGTTCTGCTTGCCAACAACCACACCGGCGACTACGGTGCCGGCGGGGTTCAGGACACGCTCGACACCTTCAGGAACCTCAACATCCGTACCGTCGGCGCCGGAATGAATGCCGCCGAAGCCGCCCGCCCGCTCCGCATCGAACAAAACGGATTGACCATATCCATCATCAACGCCGCCGAATATGAGTTCGGCATCGCATACGATGATGTTCCCGGCTCCTATGCCATCGATCCGCTCCAGCTGATTTCTGATGTCAAAAAAGAAAAAGCGGAATGCGATCTCGTCGTAGTTGCGCTTCACGGCGGACACGAAATGTACTCCTACCCCACGCCGCGGCTGCGGAAACTCTGCCGCACAATGGTCGATTACGGCGCCGATGCAGTCTTCAACTGCCACACCCATTGCCCGCTCGGTTATGAAGTTTATAACAACGCCCCCATCATCTACTCTCCCGGCAACTTCTACTTCCCCAACCGTCCGACCTCGATCCCCTGCTGGTACATTGGATTTGTGCCTAAATTTTTCTTCGACGAAGCGGGTGCATTCGGACTGGAACTTCTGCCCTATTACAACTATAAAAAAGCGTTGACTTTGATGGATGATGCCGATACTGAAAAGTTCTTTGCCTATCTGGATGAGCTTTCAGAACCCATCAACGATGAAGCACGTCTGCAGAAACTCTTTGATGCCTGGTGCGCCAAAGGCGGTCTGGACAGCTACTTCGGCAGATTGTTCAACCGCGCTCTCCCCGAATCTTTCCAGACTCGCGAAGGAGTGAAAAAGAATCTCGGTCTGCGCAATATGTTCACCTGCCACTCGCACAGCGACCTGCTCCGCAACACCTTGCTGCTTATGGAACGCTATCAGCTCGAAGAAGCAAAAGAACTCATCCCGCTTATCGATGCCGCTCAATTCCCTGAATGGGTAAAAATTTGCAACTGACACCTCTAATAAATATATAAAGGAAAGTAAAAATGATCGAACTCAAAAATGATCTCGACCGCATGAGCTACGCTCTTGCTCTCAACATGGCAACCAGCATCCGCCATATGCCGGTTGAACTCAACTACGATATCTTCGGCGAAGCGGTTCTGGAACTGCTCAAAGGCGGCAAACCTGCCATCACCCAGGCCGAATACCGTGAATATATGCAGAATCTTCAGAACGAACTTGCCAAAGCTGAACAGGCTTCCAATGCCGATTCCGCCGCCGCTCTCGAAGAAGAAAAGAAGTTTATGGAAGAAAACGGCAAAAAAGATGGCATCATCACCACCGCCAGCGGTCTGCAGTATGAAGTCCTCACCGCTGGAAAAGGCGGCGAACGCCCGGGCCCCAAGGATGTAGTCCGTGTCCACTACGAAGGCAAACTGCTCTCCGGTAAAGTTTTCGACAGCTCCATCGCCCGCGGCGAACCCATCGAATTCCCCGTCGATCAGGTCATCCCCGGCTGGACCGAAGCCCTGCAGCTTATGGAGATCGGCAGCAAATTCCGTCTCTACATCCCCTCCAACCTCGGCTACGGCCCCCACGGTGCCGGAAACGTCATCCCGCCCAACGCCACGTTGATTTTTGAAGTCGAACTCATCGGTTTCTTCAAGAACTGATTTTTTGGTGTTGTCTCATTTTTTGTAAAAATCTGAACTGCGGCGGCGCCTCGTGGGTGGCTGGGAGCCACTTTTGTTGTCGCGCCGTCCTCGTTGGGACGGCTTGATCGGGGAGAATGTACACCTTGCCACGGCGGAGCTTCAGCGGAGACGGGTCCCTCTGCTTCGCCTTGATTTACCAGTAACCTTGCCGCACGATCCATCCGCCGATTGGGAACGACCATTTTTATTCTTGACAAATCACATTCTTTGTTATATATTTTAACGTAATATAAACACAGTTTTCTTTTTGAGAATATGCAGTTTCACAAAATTTGAGACATTATCGATTTTTTTGACACATCATTGTAAAAAAAGGTGCTGCTGCAGAATTGCAACAGCACCTTTTTTATGCCCGTTTATTTACTACATAAAAATACCGCCGTCAGGAGGAAAAAACAAGCCGGTAAGGAGCGATATCGCACAGCCGGGCGTTTTTCGGCAAGACGGCGGCGGGGGCGTGGACTCACATCCTCAACCAAGCCGCCGTCTGCCGACAAGGCGCGCTGCGGCAAAGCGAGATCGCTCCGCGTACCCGATCAAAGATCGGGCATAACGTCCGCGGGCATCGCAGGGTCGTAGATACCGCCGGTCTTGTCGAAGTGTTCTTTTTTGGCTTGAGCCAGAAGTTCGGGATTTTCAAACAGCTGCACCGCCGCCAACGCCAGAGCTTTACCGGTGTAAAGCATCGCCTGACGGGCGAAGTGGTTCTTACCCTGGGTCACGGTATGCCAGCTGTGATTGACCGAACCGGGGATCCAGCAGCCGACGTGCATCTGCACCGTCGGGCAATTCCAGCTGACGTCACCGGTATCGGTTGAACCGAAGTGCGGAGAGATCACATCCGGCAGAGGCAGAAGTTCGGTCGGATAGAGCGGCAATGCGGGATCGCGGTTGACAATATTTTTGATAAACTTTTCAGCGAAAGCGATATCCGCTTCATCAGGCTGCGGAAGCGGGATCGCCGCCATCGCCTTGTAAAGATTTTTCTGCAAGGTCGGAATGGTGATCAAGTTGGAACTTCCGGAATGGAACTTTCTCAGGAAAGTGGTTTCCGTGGCGATAGCCGCACCTTCGGCGCATTTGTGGACACGCTGGCACAGTTCTTTCAAGTCGGCATTGTTTTTGGCCCGCATCATATACATAACTTCCGCGTGATGCTGAACCACGTTGGGAGCAACGCCGCCGGTATCGGTGATGGCGTAGTGGACACGCTGATCTCCGGGGATGTGTTCACGCAAAAAGTTGACAGCGATATTCATCAATTCGACCGCATCCAGGGCGCTGCGGCCCAGTTCGGCTTTGCTGGCGTGAGCCGCGCGACCGTCAAAGCTGTAACGGATGGTGCAGCAGGCCAGGGACGGACGGGTACGCACCGCCCACATCGCTTCCGGGTGTCCGCCCATAGCGGCATCAAGCGTGCTGAAAGCGCCGGCGCGAGCCATATAAGCCTTGCCGCCGCCGCCCTCTTCGGCGGGACAGCCGAGAACTTTGACCGTTCCGCTTTTGCCTGTGGTCTTCAAATATTCCTGCACTGCCAGCGCGGCGGCGACTGCGTTTCCGCAGTACAGATGGTGTCCGCAGGCGTGGCCGTGAACGCAGTTGGGATCCTTTTCAGGTTCGGTGGAGCCAGCCTTCTGGCTCTGGTTGGCGATCGCGTCATATTCGGCGATGAAACCGATCTCCGGATGGCCGGAGCCGTAGGAAGCGATAAATGACGTCGGCAGACCGGCGACATTTTTCTCGATCGTAAATCCGTTGGCGCTCAAATAATCCATCACCGCCGCGGAGGATTTAAACTCCTTGAACAGAATTTCGGGATTTTCCCACACCGTATCAGCAAGCTTGATAAGCTCGTCCTGCTTACGGTCGATTGCAGATAAAAATTTCAAATCCATCTGACATCCTTTCATTAAAGTGTTGACAAATCTGTGTTACGGATAATTTAGCACATCTCCGCCATAATGTCAATAACCGCAAAGTATCAAAATTTGTAATTTATCCTGCCGCGTGTATATTATACGTTGAAACATTCATTTTTGAGGGAAAATCATTATGCCGCTGCAAAAGTCTCAAATGCATCGCCTGATGCGGATCGCCGCATTGCTTAAGGAAAACCGTTATCCCAATTCGCAGACTCTGATCAGAGAGTTCCGGCGCATCGCCGAAGAGGAGGGAATTGAAATCGACTGCGGCAAAAAAACTGTTCTGCGCGATATGAAGGTACTGGAAGAGGAGTTCGGCTGTCCGCTCGCGTTTGACCGCGCCCGCAACGGCTACTATCTCAAACATCACGGCTGGGACTTCATCGCCCCGGCGCTCCTCGACGAAAACGAAATGCTCGCCGCCGTCATCGGCGCCCGTATCGCAGAAAAAATCTTCCCGGCCCCGCTGAAAAACAAAATCCGCAACGCAGTGGATTATCTGCTTCAAAACAACAATCCGGATTTTCTCGACAGCGCCAATATGGAAAGTTTGAGCATCCTCTCCGGCTTGTACGCCAATCTGGAAGCGGATATTTTTATGACCATTTTTCAGGGCTGGCAGACTTCACATTGCGTAAAGATCTCCTACTCAGACTGGCAGGGGGAGATCACGGAACGGGTGATCGAGCCGCACACATTGGTGTTCTTCAACAACTCTTGGTACTCCAAAGCTTTCTGCTACCTGAAAAATCAGCCGCGCACCTTCGCTCTGCGCAGGATAAAGACGGCAGAGCTGCTCAAAAGCGATTTTGACGTGGACAAAGATATCGTTGACTCGGTCAATCCCGACGATTTTCTCGGCTTTGAAAAGGTCAGCAATGTAAAACTTATGGTCAAAAATTACACCATTGACCGCCTGAAATCCTCCCCGCTCCACAGACAGCAGGTCATCCATCCCGACGGTACCGCCGAAATTCCCGCGGTCGCCAGAGAGGTACTCTTTCCCTTCCTCTTATCGCAGGAAGGCAATGCAGTCCTTCTTGAGCCGCCGGAACTCAAAGCCGAATTCAAAAAGACTTTGCAGGATATGCTCGCAACTTACTGAAGCATATCGACTTCATTGCAGCTGAAAGCTTTCAGCTCGACCTTGTGACACTTGCAGAAGTCACGGAGAGTTTGCAGCTGTCCTTCGGTCACCTCTGCAAAGGTGACTACGATCGAATCAAAGGGCCGGGCGGCGTAAATTTCATCCAATTCCGCAACCGATCCCAGAACATCGAATCCGTAGACATTGAGCTTTTTCAACGCCGCATCATCGTCAATGATGCCGATGATCTTTGAGGTGCATTGGGAATTGCTCAAACCGCAGAACTGACTGGTAATGTAGATACGGCACCGCAAACCGCCGCCGTAGATCAACACCCGCTTCAAGGTGGAGTTTTTACCCTGATTGCGGATGAAAAGTCTGCGGCATCCGAAGCTTTCATAGTAGTGGATGATAAACCGCTCCGCCAGGATCAACGCCATAGCCAGCAGCAGAAAGATCATATAAAATCCGCTGATGTGCCACGCGTTATTCTGCGGCATATCGAAATAATAAACATAGAGGATGCAGTTGAGGATATATCCGCCGATCCCGGCGATTATCAGCATCCGGATCATACGGTAATACTGGATGATCCCCACCCGGAGCCAGAATGTCCGGTAAATTCTGGAAAAACACAATGTCAGCACCAGCGGCGAAACGTGAGATATTATCCAGATGATATTACCCTGCGACGGCAGAAAATTCTTGCACACCACCCGCGTGATCAGAAAAGAACCGAAAATCAGCACTCCATCCACCAGCGGATGGATTATCGTCAGAACAATGTTGCGGTGCGGATACTTGATACCCTTGGCGACGCTGTTCAGCGTATCAAACAGTTCAATCCCCGAGTAACGTATCATCACAAAAATCACCAGAAGCATCAACACAAAAAAGAGCGCCGGAACGTTGGCTTCCATAAAGGTGCTCAAAATTGCAAACGACAACAGCAGCAATGCTATGCAATAGATCACAACCGCCGTTTTCCGGGTGGTTCCGGTCTCTTTGAGAATGCGGTGATGCAAGTGGTCATGGTCGCCCTGCATAATACTGGTGCCGGGAATTTTATGGATATATTTGCGGAACACCCGCCGCCAGATCGCCAGCATCACGTCAAACATCGGCACACCGACTGCCGCCAGCGGAACCAGCAAAGTCGTCATAGTAACCGACTTGGAGGCATACTGCATACTCATATAGGCGAAAAAGAGTCCGATAAACATACTCCCGGTGTCGCCCATAAAGATTTTCGCCGGGGCGAAGTTGTACCGCAGAAATCCCAGACAGCAGCCGCAAAAAATCAGCAGAATTATCGCCATCACAGCAGAACCGCCGATCAGCAATGTCCAAAGCGCCAGCAGTAAAGATGATATCACTGCCAAACCGGCAGCGATACCGTCCAGACCGTCGATCAGATTGAACGCATTGATGATCAATATGCTCCAACCGACAGTGATTATCAGCGCCAGCGGCATCGAAAGCTTCCAGGAAAAGATCATCTGCACTCCGGCACCTTCAAAATATATTATCACGCCGGCGGCGATCTGAAAAATCAGTTTGAGCCAGCTGGGCAGTTCCCAGCGGTCATCGATCACTCCGGTGATCAGAATTATTCCGGCGGGCAGGATAAATTTACGAAGGAAATCATACGCCACCTCAAAACCGGCCTGATTGTTGCTCTTCAAAAATACTGCCAGCAGAAATGTCGTGATGATAAAAGACAACCCGATACCGATACCACCGCCGCGGGGGATCGGCTTCTCGTGCTGATGCCGTCCGCGGGGAATATCAACAAATCCGATACGCGGCAATATGAATATCAGCAAATAGGTGAAATACATCGAAAGCAACAATGCCAGCGCCGGATACGGCAGATAGATCGAACATCCCTGTAAAAAAGTTTCCAACATAATATACCCCTCAAGTCATCTTTTATTTTTCAAATCATTTTGCTTATCAGCTGCCAGCGGCTTCTGATAACGGTAAATATGAAAATATATTTTCTTTTTCCGGTTTTTACTCACACTCCGAAGCAAGGTCCATTCGCCCTTGAGCCCCTTGAGTTCACTTTTTAAAATCGGCTCATCGCCATAAATTTCCAAACACGGATATATCACGTCGACCGTCTTTGAATCAAATCTGATCATCCGCCATAAATAGTCGGTCATCTTTTCGCGGCTGCTGAATTGCGGGACGCCCCGGGTGTCGATCCCGGAATAATATTTCATCCGCTTACGGTCAGCCCGCTCCATATAGATCAAAGCTTTTCCCCGACCGGCGGCGTCGGCTTTGAGCAAAGTTGCCGTTTCATTGAAAAACGCGCCGACCTGACTTACCCGGACGATTTTGCAGCAGCAGATGATCCCGAACACGATCAGCAGCACCCACCACCATTTTTTGAATTTCACCATCATAAATGCGGTAAGAAGTATTGCCGGGAACAAAAATATCGACGCATAACGGGGAGAATAAAAGTTGTGAATAAAGAAACGCCAAGCCCCCATACCGCAGAGCAGTACAAAGACGATCAGCAAGATACGCCGGTTTTTCCGTATACTCTGCAGAGAGTATATGACCAACCCGCCGATCATCGTTCCGAAGAAACCTTCAAAACAGGCTTTAATGATTTTATTCAGAATATCCATTGCAATAACGTCTGTGCCCGATTGAATAAATTGACAGTATAAAAGTCAAGAGGAATTCCGAAAATCAAATAGAGAATAATGCACCCTGCAATACAACCGAGCATAAAATAAAGCATTTGAAACATAAGCTTTTTAAGCGGATATACCCTCAAAAGCGCCAGCAGCACCACACACACAAACATCAGCGGCAGAACTTCCAGAGCTTCCATCCGGCTCAAAATACTGTAAACTGCGAAAAATCCGGAACCCAGAAAATACAAATTGTTTTTGCGGAATCCCAAAACCGTGAACAACAGCATCGCCGCCAATCCGGACAGCATAAAGTTTTCGCGCATCACTTCGGTCGAATATTCCACCAGACGCGGATTGTACGCCGCCAGAAATGCGGCGACCACGCCAGCTTTGCGGCTGTCAAACAACACTTTGGCGATCGCATAAAAGAGCGGAATGATAATTACCCCGGTCACCATATTGACTATGATCGCCGCAGTCAAAGGGGCCATACCCGCCTGAATAAAAATCTTTATCCACCAGAGCATACAGGGCGGAATAAAAAATACCCGCACCGATTTCAACATCTCTTCCCAGCCGTCGGAGACCCATCTTCCGATCATTTCGATGTAAAAAACGGAATCCCGACCCAGATCCGGCTCCACCGCCAGAACAAAACCGCGCAGAGCGATCCCGGTCACAACTGCCGCAAAAAGCAGCCAATGCCACAACCGTTTGCTTTTCTGCGTGTCTTCGGCGCAGGAAAAGCCGTCATTCCGCCAGTCAAAGACCGACCAGAATGTCAACGCGAAATCGATCGCGACCGTTTTTACCGTCTGCCATATCTTCTGCATCAGGACACTCATTTTTCCACAAAATATTAATTTACAATTACAAGCGTTTATAATATACCACTGAAACGGAATAAATTCAAGTTAACTCCGTCTTTTTGAATTCATTGTACAGCCGCAAAAAAACGGCGGAAATTACTGTTGCGGCATCTTGCAGGGCATAAATTTCTTTTGTGTATCTTGACAAAAACGGGGAGCGATGTTATATTGACTGATATGATGAATTTATTGCGTAAATATGACCTCCGGTCGGCGTTGACGGTATCGTTGTTCCTGACAATGATCGCCGCGCTGCTGCTTTGCCTGACTGCCGCACCGATCCCGGAAAAGACGACTGCCGCGCTCCGCGGACCAACGGTATGCCGCACTGAATTGCCGCCGCTGGCTCCTGTCCATGAAGAGAAGTCCGATGCTTCAGCACTCTTTCAGGGCATAGTCCCGGGAACCTTACCGGCAGCTCTGGTCTCCCGCCGCAACGGTGAACGCCCGAACTGCCGCTTGCTCCGTGACAGCAATGCCGCGCCGCTCTCACCGGTAAAATTGCTGCTTCCGATCGTTTTCAACTGTGCAAAACTTGATTTTGCCGCATTTGAACTCCATACCTTTTTCAAATACGCCATTCCGCCGCGCGCCGGGCCTGCCGCAGTTTGATGATGTTTTGATGCAGAAATTTTCAGCATCGGTCAACTTCAATCAAACTACGGAGAATATTCAAATGAACTTTGTCAAAAAACATTGGGAAGACCTCATCATCTACGGTTTCTGCGCTTTGATGCTGGTCGGCGGCGTGATGGTGTACTACACTTTCGTTGCCTGAAAGAAACTATATGCGGCGTGCAAAAAAACACGCCGCTTTTTTTTGAAAAGCTCTGTTCCAGAAAAGCGGAGTATTTTTTGCTCCCGCCGGTCGCAAAAAGCTTATCAAATTATCTCCCCTCAATGGAAATACAGCGCTTTGAAAAGGGATAGGGGCTTGCGGGAAGGCTTCCCCGAAAGTCCGTTTACTCAAACGGCAGATCCAGCTGTTCGGCTTCGGCAGGGGTAAAACGGTTGGCGACTCCGACTCCGATCAATCTCACCGGACGGGAGCCGGCTTCGGTTTTGCGCAGCAGAGAAACTGCCGCTTCTCCGATATCGCAGCCGTCGACACACGGCTGATTCAGCAATATAGAGCGGGTAACGGTTTGAAAATCGTCATATTTCAGCTTGATAAAAACTGATTTACCGACAAATCCTGCCGCTTCGGCGCGGCGCGCCACCCGGCGGGCAAGGGTCTTCAGCAATATCCGCAATCTCCGGACATCGGAACAATCTTCATACAATGTGATTTCCCGACTGACACTCTTGGGATCGCTCTCGACTTCCACCGGGCGGTCATCCAATCCGCGGACGATCCCGTAATAGAATGCGCCCGCTTTACCGAAGATATTTTTCAACGTTTCCAGCGGCAGTTTCCGCAAATCGCTGCCGCACCGGACATTGATCGAACGGAGCTTTTTCGCGCTCACCTTGCCGATGCCGTGAAACTTTTCCACCGGGAACGGATCGAGAAACTCCTGCGCATTTTCCGGCGTTATCACGGTCAATCCGGCAGGCTTGCGGAAATCCGAAGCGCACTTGGCAAGAAATTTATTGTACGAAACTCCGGCGGAGGCGGTCAGCGCACATTTTTCGTAGATACGGCGTTGAAGTTCGCGGGCAACTTCCACCGCTTCGTCAAGCGTGGCACACCTCTCTGAAACATCCAGATACGCTTCATCGATGGACATCGGCTCAACCAATGGTGTCAGGGCGAAAAACTCTTCCCGTATCAATTTGGATGCCGCCGAATAACGCCGGAAATCCGGTTCGATCAAAACCGCTTCCGGGCAGAGCCGCAACGCCGTGCGGGTCGGCATGGCAGAGTGGATGCCGAATTTGCGCGCTTCATAAGAACAGGTGGAAACTACTCCGCGCCGCTGCGGCGCACCGCCGACCAGCACCGGTTTGCCGCGCAGTTCGGGGCGGTCGCGCTGTTCGACGGAAGCAAAAAACGCATCCATATCAATATGTATGATCTTCCTCATACAATAATCCTGTCTCTGTAAAAAAAATCAAAACTGCGGCGGCGCATTGCGGGCAATTTCACGCATTGCGGGTGGTTGGGAGCCACTTTTATTGTCGCGCCGTTCAATGGGTTTTCACCGACTGCACCAGCCCCAGCGCCGCCATAGTGATGACCATAAACGAACCGCCGTAGCTTACCAGCGGCAGCGACAATCCGGAAACCGGCGTCACCCCCATACTCATACCGATATTGATAAATACATGGAAAAACAGCATCACCGCCACCCCGGTCGCCAATAATCGCCCGTACGGCGGCGCAAAAAACGCAGTTCGCAAGATGGAATAAAACAGCAGAACGTAGAGCAGAAGCAAGCCGAATACACCGACAAATCCCGTCTCTTCAGCGATCACCGAAAAGATAAAGTCATTGTGCGCCGCCATCTGCGGCAGAAATCCAAGCGCATTCTGCGTACCGTTGCCGATGCCCTTGCCGTAAGCTCCGCCCGAACCTACCCCCAGACGCGCCTGATAGGGCTGATGACCGCGGTTCTGGATATCGTACTTGGGATCGAGAAAGACCCGGATGCGGTCGCGTTGATAGGAGCGCAGAAGAACCGGTTTTTCTCTGGTAAAATCCCAGAATCCAATCCCGGCAGCGATCAATGCCGCCGCCGTGACCATCACGATATAGCGCCACTTCAAACCTGCAACAAATATCATGGCAAAATATATCGGCACCAGCATCATCGCACTTCCCAGATCCGGTTCGACCACAATAAGGAGAAACGGCACCCCCACCGCCAGAAGCGTTACAAGAAAGGTGGGCAATCGCCGCTGTTTCCATCCGGTCGAGCCGAAAAGTATCGCCAGCACCGTGATGATGGCGAACTTCGCCGGTTCCGATGGTTGAAGCCGGAAATTTCCGAATACCAGCCAGCGTGAAGCGTTGTTGATCTCTTTGCCCCACACCAGAACGGTTATCAGCAGCACGATACAGCAGCCGTACAGCACCAATGCGGCGATGCGGCATTGGATGCTCCGGTAATCGATCAGCGCAAATCCGGCATAAACAGCGAAGCCGACAACGATCCACTTCAGCTGCTGGGGAAAATAATTGAGGGCAGTCTCGGAACCGATCTGCCCTCCGATAGAACGGATGAATATCAAGCCGACCGTCAGCAAAATCCCAACTGTCACAAGCTGGAGATAGTCCAGCTTGCGCAGAAAATCCTTTAAAAAGGAGCTGTTCAGTTCGGGACGGTACATATCACCGCCGTTACATCAGAATTCGGTGCCGGGAGCCGGAAAGGTCTGGTCGCGGCGCGGGCCGACCGAGATGATGGCGATTTCAGAATCGACCAGTTCCGCCATTTTAGCCAGATACTTTTTGGCGTTTTCCGGAAGCTTTTCGTAGCAATCGACATTTTCGGTGGAGCACTGCCAGCCGGGGAAATATTCGTAGACGGGTTCGGCGTTTTCCAGTTCCGCAACGGAAGCGGGGAATTCGGTGGTCAATTCACCGTTGACCTTGTAGGCAACGCAGATACCGATCTGTTCCAGATCGTCCAGCACGTCCATTTTGGTCACGGCAAGCTTGTTGACACCGTTGACCATACAGGCGTAACGGGAAGCGACGGCATCGAACCAGCCGCAGCGGCGGGGACGTCCGGTGGTGGCACCGAATTCGCGGCCGCGCTGACGGAGATTTTCGCCGCAGGCATCAAACAGTTCGGTCGGGAACGGGCCTTCGCCGACGCGGGTGGTGTAGGCTTTGATCACGCCCCAGACGTCGCGGACGCACTGCGGGGGAACACCGCCGCCGGTGCAGGCACCGCCGGAAATGGTGTTGCTGCTGGTGACAAAGGGATAGGTTCCGTGGTCGATGTCGAGCAATGCGCCCTGCGCACCTTCGAACAGCACCTTTTTGCCCGCTTTGACAGCGGCATTGACGGAGTAAACGGTATCGCAAACCAGCGGAGCCAGACGTTTGGCGGCATCGAGAACTTTCGCCAATTCGGCTTCGACATCCAACTCTTCCACGCCGTTGGCGGCGAAGAAGGCGTTATAGCGTTTGCATTCGGTGCGGAACTGTTCGGCAAGGCGTTCGGGGAACTTGAGGTCGATGCCGCGGATACCGCTGCGGCGCATCTTGTCCATATAAGCCGGTCCGATGCCGCGTCCGGTGGTACCGATCTTGCGGGTGCCGCCGTTTTCGTTGATGGAATCGGCGATGCGGTGATAGATGAAAATGAGCTGGGCGCGGTTGCTCAGCTGGACATTGGCGGTGGAAAGTCCGCGGCCTTCGATGTCGCGCAATTCAGCGTCGAGCGCGATCGGGTCGACGACGACACCGTTGCCGATGACGCAGGTCACTTCCGGACGGAAGATGCCGGAGGGCACCAAGTGCAGCACATAACGTTCATTGCCGATCTCCACGGTATGTCCGGCGTTGTTGCCGCCCTGGAAACGCACGACCATATCAACATCACGGGTAAGCACGTCAATAAGTTTGCCCTTACCCTCGTCACCCCATTGGGTTCCAACCAAAATATCTACCGGCATTGTATACCTCCAAAATTGCGGTTAAATACATAAAAATACTTGAAAGTATAATATATACCGTCTTTACTGCTTTTACAAGCTTGATTGCAAACATTACTTGATTTTTCGCCCGCCTGCAAAAACTTTTTTTACTGAAAGCAAGTTATAAAAAATTGATTTTATCCGCTTTGTGATGTATATTATCAATTCGCTCATCGCAAAGCGGGATTTTAAAGCTTTGCTGCAACTTTCAATGATTTAAAATGGAGAAAAAATCATAATGGCGATAACAGTTTTCTGTTTACTGGCGATCTTACTGGTGTTGGGAAAAACCTTGCGGATGCTCATTCCGTTTCTGCAGCGATGCTATCTGCCGAGTTCAGTCATCGGCGGCGTTATCGGTTTGATCATATTCCAATGCTTCCCCGGACTGGTTTCAGCAGAAACTGTTTCCGCGATCAGCAAGATCCCCGGCTTTATGATCAATGTGGTATTCGCCACGCTCTTTATCGGTGTGGTGACTCCGCCCTTGCGCACCATCTTCCGTACCGCTTTCCCGCAGCTGTGCTTCGGTCAGCTTCTGGCGTGGGGCCAGTATGTCATCGGTTTTGCGCTGGTCGGCTTCGTGCTGATCCCCCTGTTCGGAGTCAACCCCGGCTTCGGCAACTTGCTTGAGATCGGTTTCCAGGGCGGCCACGGCACCGTCGGCGGAATGTCCGAAAGCTTCCGCGCTTTCGGCTGGGAAGACGGCATCGCGCTGGGTTACACCGTTGCCACCGCCGGAATGGTGGTCGGCGTCACCGTCGGCGTACTGCTGGTCAACTGGGCTGGCCGCCGCGGCTATGTCAAAAACATCCGCAGTTTTTCTGAACAGGACAAACTTCAGCAGCAGGGTATTTACGCTCACTCCGAACGGCCGCACGCAGGTTGGCAGACCGTCTACTGCGACTCCATCGACAGTCTGGCGTGGCACATTTCGCTGGTCGGTATCGCCATTCTGATCGGTTTCGGTATGCAGAAAGGTTTTCAGGCGGCGGAAATCAAACTCTTCCCCGATGCCTCATTGCGTATTCTCAAAGGCTTCCCGCTCTTCCCCTTCTGTATGATCGGCGGTCTTATCCTGCAGAAATCCAGCCGTCTGGTGAAGATCGACCGCCTGATCGACCACGGTCAGATGCAGCGCATTGCCGGAGCCGCATTGGATTTTCTGGTGGTTTCGGCGATGGCAACGATCAAACTTTCCGTAGTCGCCCGGAATTGGCAGGGGTTGCTGCTTTTGATCATTATCGGAACCGTTTTCTCTATCGCAATGGTCATTTTCGCCGCTCCCAGAATTTTCAAAGATTCCTGGTTTGAGTGCGCCATCGCCGACTTCGGTCAGGCCACCGGCGTCACCGCCACCGGACTTCTGCTCCTGCGCACAGTTGACCCCGAATCAAAAACCTGCGCCGCTCAGGCTTTCGGCTATAAACAGCTCCTCCACGAACCGGTTATGGGCGGCGGATTGTGGACCGCAATGGCCCTCACTCTGCTCTATAAACTCGGCTGGAAAATCATGCTCACGATCTCCGTTTCCGCTCTTCTGATCTGGATCATCATCACCATCACCCACTGCAAACTCCGCAGTTCCAAACAGTGATGTTCCCGTCCTCCATACCCCATCCCTTTTCAAGGGGAGCGGGGTATTTTATTGCCAATACACCGGTTGCAAGCAACATTCCAGACGGGATTTAATGTAAGGGATTTCCGGAACAGAAAGGTTTTGCAACCGTCGAAAAAACTCCGGAGTTCCGATATTTTTCAGCAGCCGGGCATAATATTTGAATTCGCTCTTGGGTTGTCTTGAAACTATTGCATTGCAAACGACTTGCCGCAAACGCTCAGCTTCGGTGTCGCTCAATTTGATATTCTTCAAGCGTACCAGCAGCTTGCTCTTTATGTAGCCGCTCCGGTAATAATAAGGGTCGAATTCAAGGAACTTGACCGCCATCTTTTGCGCTTCGCGCCCCCCTGCCGAAAGTTCAGCCAGAAAATCTTCATTTTCAAAGAGATAAAATTTATCTCCCGGATAACCGAAACCGGAAAACTCTTTCCAATCTCCGACTGCCTTTTCCCAGCGGACGATATCCTCTTCTTTGCCGCTTTTCCACCGCAAATCGCTCAAATTGCGAACCTGTTTATGCAGCCGGTTCAACTCTGCGACCTTCGCCGGAAACTTTGCAAAATCGAATTTCATAGTTTTCCCTGAATAAAAAAAAGGATAACTTCTTTTTCCATAACAGAAGTTATCCTTTCGCTGAAACTTATTTCTTCACTTCAGCTTTCTTCGCCGGGGCTTTAGCCGGAGCTTTTTTAGCAGCATTCTTTTTGTTCCATTTTTTCTGCTGACCTCCGAAACGGCGGACGCCGATGCACAGCTCCTGTGCCGGGAGCAGATGGTCGTAGGCAAACGCCTGATTGAAGATATCAGCCGGGACGACCTTCTTGCGGACTTTGCGGCCGTTGATAACCGCTTCGGCATAAACGGTCACACCGTAGGGGGGAACCCAGCGGCGGTCGCTGCTGCGGACACTCAAATTGCCCTCTTTGGCACCCGCCTTGACAATCTGGCGCGGAACATTTTTCGGATTGCCGGAAAGCGTGATCTCTCCGTTGAATCCGCCGGTGCGCTCGATCAGGATTTTGACACTTCCGCCGCCTCCGGGATTGACATTGCACATAGAGCGGACGGTGTACACATTGAAATCCGGTTCTTCTTCGCCGAGCCGCAATTTGTAACGGAACTCTTTGCCGCCCTCGTTGTTCAAATCGGAAACTTTCACGGTGTAAACTCCGTCAGCCGGAAGTGTCAACCGCAGCGCCGGGTCGATCTGCTGCAAAATCATACCGACATTCAGCTGTTTTTCGTCGTCGTCCGCCTGCTGCAGTTTTTTGCCGTCAGGACCGTACAAAGTCAGCACAGCATCGAGCGGGGAACCGTCGCGGCGGGCGGCGATCTCACCGTGGAACTTCATCCCTTTTGCCGCTTTGAATTTGAACGTATCAACATCGCCGGGACGGCTGATACTTCCGCGAATGACCAGCGGACGGCCGATGTAAAGTTTGCGCTGGGCGGCATCAGGTTCGTTGATCTCGTCCATATCTCTGAAGCTTCTGATGACGGTGCGGAAATTTTTCCGTCCTTTTTCCAGCGCCACGCGATAGACGAAGTCCTGTCTGCCGCGGTAAAGATTGTCGCGGATCTGGAGCAGATAATCGCCCGCCTTGCCGCTCTTGAAACGCAGCACCGGGTCGGGCAGGAAGAATTCATCATCGGCAAACGCCAACTCTTTGCCGTCAGGAGAGATGACCTGAATGACCGGTTGGAAGTGACCCGGCACCGCATCACCGATAAAAGGCTGGAAGGTGCGGCCCGTTACGCTGAAAGTATATTCGGTATCAGCTTCAAGTTTGACCACGAAGCTGTCCGTTTCGCCGGGCATGATCTGGCCGTTGACAATGGCGGGGATCGCTTTGACCGTCACCGTATCGGGGCGCGGTTTGTGCGGCGCGGTATAGCCGGGTTCCTGATAGTGGTCGCACTTGTCCACAAAGAACAGCTTGGGAGCCGAAACTCCCCGCCGTCCGTAGATGCGCAATTCGCGCACTCCGGGGGCGGCATCGGCATCCGCTTCCACATCAAGGATGAGCAAACTGCGCAAGGACGGAGTCTGCTGCAGCGGATTGCGCCGGACATAGAGATTGCGGATAACGATGGTCATCTCCATCGGTTCGAGCAGATCGTGTTTATCCCACCAGGAACACTTGCGCCAGCCTTCCATCTTTTCAGGATCCGGGAATGGCGGTTTTTCAGTTTCGCCTTTTTCGATCCCGGCGATCCAATTATAGATCCACGCGCGCTGACTGCCGTCCGGAAGCGGGAAATTAGGCACTGTAACCACCCGCTTGATGCGGACACCTTTGCCGGAAACGACACCGCCGAGAACACCGGAAAGGTTCTGTCCGCCGATAAGCACGCGGACGGTGGAACCGGCCTTGATACCGGCTGGATAAAGATATCCGGCATAAGGAATTGCAAAAACCGAAGCTGCGGAAAATGCCGCAAAAAGTGTCAACAATATTTTTTTCATTTACACATTCTCCTTATAGATCTCACGCAAACGGCCGTATTTGGACTGGGGCGGCAGTACGGGGGTGACAAGTCCGATCGGGTTGTCCAGCTGACCGTCAGGATCAATGCCGCACAATTCATAGATACTGCCGAGCATATCCTGCGGTGTCACCGGACGGGTGACCACATTGCTGGCAGTTTCATCGGAAACACCGACCACCTTGCCGCCGGCGAAACCGCCTCCGGCAACCAGCGAAGTAAAGCACTTGGAGTAGTGGTTTCTGCCGCCGTTCCACGGCGCTTCCCAATCCACTTTCGGCGTGCGGCCGAATTCACCAGTCCACCAGACGATGGTCGAATCGAGCAGATTTTTTTCGCTCAAGTCGCTGATGAGCGCGGACAAAGCTTTATCCATTTCAGCGGCCTTGGTCTTCATCGTTTCAAAGTGGCGCTTGTGGGTATCCCAGCCCTGTGCGTTGATGGTGATGTAGGGTACACCTGACTCCACCAGACGGCGGGCGGTCAGACAGGATTGTCCGAAGGTGGTTCTGCCGTAGCGGTCGCGGGTGGCGTCGCTCTCCAGAGAGAGATCAAACACCTTGGCGCCGTCGCCTTCGATAACGCGGCGGGCATCGCGGCCTGCGGTATCAAAATCACGCATCACCGCGAGACCTTCGGGGGTCTCCATAGTGAAGGTATCAAGTTCACCGAGCAGATCGAACCGTGCTTTCTGCTCATCTTTACCGAGTCCGCCCGGCGGCACGATGCCGTCGACGATAAAGCGCGGCGCATTGGGGTTGCCGCCGGTCACCAGCGGGCTGAACTCCTCGCTCAAAAAGCCGACTTCTGAAAAACGGCCCTTGGGCACGGTCAAAATCACATAGGGCGGCACATCGCCTTTGTACTCTTTGCGTTTGTACATAGCGATGACGGCGCCGATGGCGGGATAAACTTTGCCGCCGCCGGGATTGCGGCCGGTCTGCATCAGATAGGTGGCAGTTTCGTGGCCACGGTGCGGGTGGGTCATCGTGCGGATGATGGAATATTTATCGGCAAGTTTCGCCATCATCGGCCAGAATTCGCTGATCTCGATGCCCGGCACATTGGTCGGGATCGCGCCGAAGCCGCCATTGTAATCTTTGGAAGCCTTGGGTTTCGGGTCAAAGGTTTCCACCTGACTCGGGCCGCCCCAGACCCAGATCTCAATAACGGAACGGGCACGGCTCTCCGGTTTGCCCGAAGCTTTGGAATTATTTGCGGCGGCGGCAGTTTTCGCTTCGCCGGCAGTTGCACATCCGGAGAGGGCAGTCACCGCGGCAGTTGCGGCACAACCTTTGATAAAGTCACGTCGGTTCATAGTATCTCCTCCTGATTTTCAAATTAATGACGGTGCAGAAATTCTGCGGAATTGACCATAATCCAAGCCAGATCATCCTGCAGTTTCCACCGCTGTTTCGGCGGCAGAGCGTTGTAACGTTTTTCAATCACCGCCAGCTCTTTGGCGCTCACCGGACGCGAATAGAACATCCAGTAAAACATATCCGCTTTGGCGGCAATGGGCAAGCGGGCAAATTCGGTGCGCCGCATAATCCGGCATACGCGGCGGTAAAGCGCGCCTGAATTGTACAGAAACAACCGCTGTTTGGCATTGATCGTGTCGTTGCGTTCGGCAAGCACTCCGGCATCGCGCGAGGGGCGGCCGAAGAGGATGAGGAACGAACTGCTGATCGAACCGTCAGCGATCGACACCGTCCGCAGATTGGTCGGCAGGAAGGTGAACGGTTCGGGAATCACGCTGGAGTAATTGCTGGGAACCAGCGACAGTTCCGTGATCGCATCGTCAAGCACCTCGGCCTCCAGACGGCGGATGGGATAGGCGGCAAAGGCTTTGACCTTTTTCGCGGTATCTTTGCCCTGGAACGAGGCACTGCGGTAGGCGGCGGAAAGCACGATCGTGCGGCAGAGTTCGCGAAAACTGAACTTCTTTGCCAGCACTTCGGAGACCAGCAGTTTGCGCAACGCTTCATTGACCGGCTTTTTATTCAGCAGGTCGTCGCCTTCGGCAACGATACCGCTGCCGAAGAACCAGTACCAAGTACGGTTGACCAGTGCATCGGCGAGCATATTCGCGCCCTCATCGGATTTGGTGAGGAAATCCGCCAGCACTTCACGCGCCTCTTTACCGGCAGGCACTTTAACTTCTTTGCCGTTGGGCAATATGATTTTGCGTTCGGGGCAGCTCTTGATGAAAACGATCTCCTCTTTCCACTCTTTAGTGCTTTTGAAGCCGATCTCATTGAAGATATTGGCGATAAGTTTCTGCTTTGCTTCGGGGAGCTGTTCAATTCTTATGCCGCAGAAGCTCTGCATCGTTCCCTTGGCAATGCCCAGCGGCGAACGGTCAGCGTGCGCGCGGTAGAAGTTCGCTTCGGCGACGCGGAAGTTACTGCCTTTGGCAAGCAGAAGCGAGCGGACAAACTTGCTGTACGGCTCATCTTTTGCCAGAAACGCTTCGATCCGGCGCTGGTAGATGTAGACGGCGTTGGGCCACAAGTTGATGGGAAACTCCGACTTTACGCGCAGCATATCAGAGAAACGCATTCCCCAATAAACAACATAATCGCGGCTGTTGAGCAGTTTATCGACCAGTTTTTCATATTTCTGCGGATCGCGTGAATAGACAAAACTCTTGGCATCTTCCACCGACGGCAAACGCCCGGTAAGGTCAAGATACAATCGGCGCACGAGCAGATTGTCAGAGGCTTCCATCACCGGGAGCAAACCTTTTTTCTGCCAATCAGCTTCCAAAGCTTTGTCAACCCCCGATTTTATCGCCACACTGCGGTTCTTGGTGTAAAGCGAAGCGGCTTCACCGCCGGAGCATTGGCAAATCGCCGCGATGCCCGCAAACAGTACAAATGTGATAACGGTTTTTCTCATCGCAATCCCCTTTCGAGACTTGTTATATGAAATCTTTAAACTCAGCTTTTCCATTTGCGTTGACCGCGATACCTTCGATCTCCACCAGCCAGCCCGGACGGCAGACCGGTCCGCGCACGATGATGCGTCCCGTTTCCGGACTCATACGGCGGTCAGCGACCTCTTTGACGATGTTCATATCGGCACCGTCGCGCAAATAGATGATTGCCTGCTTCATATCGGAAAGCTTTCCATCTCCTTCGGCGAGCAGCGCTTCAATATTATCAAAAACCCGTTCCGCCTGCGCGCGGACATCGCCGACGTGGAGAATTTCTCCGGCTTTGTCGATACTGGCGGTTCCGGAAATGTAGTAGTGCGAACGGTCGCCGTAGATCATCCTGGTGCCGCGTTCAAAGGTGACACCGTAGATGTGCGTGGGCGAAAGGTTTTCCAACGCGTAAAGATACTGCACCTGCGCGCGGTCGTGGCGGTAGATCGCCAGCGAATCCATCCGCACCAGACGGTCGACCTTTTCGGATTGACCTTCGATACCGGTGCTGGTGATATAGTGGGTGTCGGCAGTCATATCACAGCGGTCGAAATACGCCTTGCGGGATTTGACCAATCCGGCATAATTATTATCCACATCGCGGCAGTAGATCCAGGTGCGTTGGAGATTGTTTTCGATGGTTCCGCCGTCGGCAGAGATGATTTTGTCCGCATTGACAAACTCTTCGTGCATCTGGTCATAGCTTCCGGAACTCTGCAAGTTTGCGGTATTGAAAAAGCGCAGATCATAATTTTCCAGATGCCACTTGCCGTCAGAACACGCCGCCTTTCGGGACAAATGCCACGCATCCAGCGCCAGACGGGCGCCGTTGGCGGGCGGCTGCCCCACCAGCACCAGACGGTCGGCGAAGATGCCGAAAATCTCGCGGGCGATCGCCCCCTGGGTCGTAACATCGCTCAAATGCAATCTCACCCAGACCGGAATAAAATCGGAAAGAGAATTCACATATTTATCAAAAAGAGCTTTGCACTCTTCAACAAAACTGTTTCCCGGCACCGATGTGAGCGTGCAAAACATCTCCGGCAAACCTTTTCCGGAGGAAAACACCGTACGTTCACTCATAATTTCACCTCATAAGCTGACAAAAAAACTGCCCCTGCAAAGACTCAATGCCCCTGCCGGACAGTTTAAATATAGCACCTGAAAAATGAAATTACAAGCCTTTTTTTCGACAATTGTAATTTATTATCAAAGGAAGATTGAACAATACCGTCAAAACCGCAAAAATTACTGCCGCATTGCCAAGTTCATGTTTGAGTAAATATTTACATTCATACACCGCGCCGACTGCCATAAGCACCCAGATCGATACGGTCAAAAGTATAAATCCGGCAAGCCGTTTGAACTTCACTCCACGGCGTTCAAAGAAAAATCCCGCCATATTGCAAAGTGATATTGCCGCCGCAAAAAACAGCAATAGTGCAATACTGCCGGTTTCCATCTTATCCACCAAATGCGCCGCCACGCCAAAGAGCGCCGCCAGCACGATGCTGTTCAATGCTCCGGTACTGAATGGAAAGGTGATCGCCGCAAGCACCTGATTATCCAGCTGCGCCAGCACGCGGCGGCTCTGGACGAGCCGTTCAAAGAGCGAACTGAGCAAAAACAATATGCTGAACACAATAAGTATTTCTGACCAGTTTTCAGCGGAGTATATTCCCTGCCATTGCCACAAAAGCGGCATAATGACCAAGCCGGACAATGCCATCCAGAGCTTGAAGAAAAAGAGCCGGTTCGCCCCCGGAGCCGACACTCCGGCAACGATAAGCGTAAACGCTCCGACGATCAGCACGCCGCCGCGAATGAGCATATTCACCACCCAGTTGTCCAAACTTGTACCCCAGAGCAAACTTGTCGCCTGCGGCCCCAGCCAGAGCATAGCAACGATCATTCCGATATCGACTTTACTGCGGCTGCTGCTCTTTCTTGAGCAGACCGCCAGAGTCATCGCTGCCCACACCGCCGTCATACAGATCGCCGCCAGCGGCAGTTTCCCGGCAAACAGCAGCAGTTCTTCGGCATTGAAACGGCGGTCGACATTACCGGAAAGCAGCGCGATTTTGGAAAATTTGACCGCAATAAAGAGCGGAATGATTCCTCCGGCAAGCAGTACACTTATCAACTGCGCCAGCAATGCGCTCAATTTTCCCAATGCCAGTTTCCACGCCGGAGTGCAGGTGGTTATCCCGGGAGAAAATGCCGGATCGCTCAATTCAAGTTTCCACCGTCCTGCCGAACCGCCCAAAACGGAAATCAACGCTGCAACATTCATCAGCATAATGCCGATGATATACCAGAAAACCCGGAAAGCTTCTCCCAAACGTGCCGGGTCTTTTTCAGCAATGACCGCCAGCGTTTTGGCATCGGGGATATCCGATTGGAAGATAAAAAAGACCAGTATCCACGCTCCGGCGCTCAACAATATTGCCAGTTTCAACGCCAGACTGCGGGAGAACTGCTGCATCTCTTTGATAAACATCGCGTACATAATCACTTATTCTCCTTTCCGGTTACTTCAAGGAAAAGTTTTTCCAATTCGACGCTCTTTTCGGCGCGGCGCAGCCACACCAGCGGGAAATTAACTTCGCCGAGAGCGGACAGGAAGCGGTTGAATTCACTGCTTATCACATCAAATTCGCAAGTCAGACCGCTGCGACGGCAGCCTCTCACCATCTTGAACTCTTTAAGCAGATTCAGCATCGCATCAGATACCGCGATGCGGGTGCCGACAACGACCCGTTCAACTCCGGGATCGTGAATGCCGGAAGCGGCAACCTCACTCAAAGTGCCGTGCTGAAGCACTTTGCCCTTGTCGATGATGACCACGCCGGAGACCATATTTTCCAATTCGGCAAGGATGTGCGAGGAGAGAAAAATCATCTTACCCTTGTCCGCCAGTTTTTTAAGCATTGCGTGCAGTTCGGCGCGGGCGCGCGGGTCAAGTCCGGCGGCGGGTTCATCCAGCAGCATCACATCGGGATCGTGGATCTGCAATCTTGCCAGCGAAACACGCTGTTTCATACCTTTGGACAGATCAGAAAGTTTCCGGTCAAAAAAGGTGTTGACTCCGGTGAATTCAGCAACTTCCGCCATCACAGCGGCACGTTTTTCTTTTTCGACAAAGGAGTTGACAAAGAAGTTCAAATACTCTTTGACCGTGATATCCGACGCATCCGGCAGCATATCGGGCATAAACCCGATCTTCCGGCGCATTTTGTCAGGATAGTCGATAATGGATACGCCGTCAAGCTTGATATCTCCGGCATCGGGCTCTTCCAGACCGGACATTATCCGCAGAGCGGTGGTCTTTCCTGCGCCGTTGGCACCGACAAAACCGATGATCCCGCTTCCGGAAAGTTTGAAACTTACCTGATCCAACGCAGTAACTTTGCCGTAACGTTTGGTCAATCCTTCGACTTCAAGTACCATTTGCGAAACCTCCTGCGAATTGTTTTATCTGCCGGTATTTTTCAGTTGATATCCCAATTTTTGTAAAACTTTGCCGCCTGGATTTATGACAATTCTTATTGCCATATAC
>JAZOMB010000056.1:0-72423 GCA_045653515.1 Victivallaceae bacterium
TCTCCCGCAAACAGCGTAACACCACCAACGATTCCGACCGTCTGGGAAAATATCTTGGAAAGTTCGGCTTGACCTTTCAGCAATGCAAGGAAATCTGAAGTTATCAAATAACGAATGCGCGACCAACGGGAGCAAAAATACTCCGCTTTTCTTGAAAAGGGATGGGGGTTCGGGGGAAGGGAAAAACTTCTTTTCACGTGAAAAGAAGTTTTTCCCTTCCCCCGAAGATCACCTCATTTTTCAATGACCGCGCCGGAAAGCGGCTGCTCGGCGGGGAAGATTTTTTCAAATTTCATACAGCGGTTGAAGTAGACATTATCAAACTTGTTTTCCTGCAGATATTTGATATGTTCAGGGGCGGTGAATGCCGCGTCCGGAGTTCCGGAAACATCCATCTGCAGCAGATTTTTTCCTGCGGCAAATTCAACTTCCCAGACGTAGGGCGGCCACACTCTGACTCCGGCAGCTTTGCCGTTGACAGTAAGTTTGCACATAGCGCGGCGGGCGCAGGGCAGGCTGAAACGGAACTTTTTCGCAGAATCCGCTTCGATTTCAGCATTGTAACGCAAGGTACCGCAGAAGTTTTCGCCAACTTCGCTGTCAGGTTCGACTTCGGCAAGACCTTCGGGACTGCCTTTGATCTGCCGCACGATGCGGTCAAACTTGAAGTCGACAGGCATTGCTTCAGAAACGGCATCGGCCTTTTCCGCAGAGAAACTTTTTCCCGGGATAGTTAAGAGAACCATACAGCCGGAAAAGGGCAGTTCAAGTGAGAGCATATTGTCAGCATCAACTTTGGCGGCGTAATGTTTGCCGTTTGACGGATCATACCAGGCGTTGAATCCGACGGGGGCGGCAAACTTGACATTGATAGTCTCCAGTCCGGCATTGACCAATATCCGGCGTTCACCGCGCGGGGAACGCAGATGGCGGGTGCGGAGCATCGGACAGGGGGACGCAAGTTTGAGGTCGGATTCGATCGCGGCGGGAAGCTCCGCCGCATCGGGCTGATAATCATAGGTGATCTGCTGTTTTGCAAGGGCCAGACCTTTGGCAAACACTTCGCGGTCACTGCATTCGCCGCGCTGCAAGGCGGTCTTAGGGAAGCAGACGCTCGCTTTGATGACTGGCGTCGTGCGGTCGAAAACCTTGGACATCCGGCTGGCAAAGTCGCAGTATTCGGCAAAGTATTCCCAGCGGGGATCGGCGCCGTAAAAGTTGGAGATGGTCGTCACCTGACGGCCGCCGGAATTGGAGTAGTGCAGAGCCATAGGCGCAACCATTTTTATTCCGGCAATAAACTGCATCGCCGCAGTATATTTCATTTCTGCCATAGACAAATCGGTTCCGTAAACCGCAAAGGTTTCGCTGAGGGTCATTTTATTGCCGGAAGCCGAAGAGGTTATCCGCGAGTAATCGGTTTCCGGCATCAGCGGATGTATCTGTCGCCAGATGGCATCACAACCGGGAACATCCAGCTCCTTGAGCAAGCTGAAAATATCGCTGCCGAGCAGGAATTCCATATTGTCAACACAATCGTCGCCGTTGAAGTGTCCGGTAAGGAACAGATCGTTTTTATGACACCACTCTTTGAGCGGGGTGAGGTAGTTTTCAACGATAAGCTTGACCCAGATTTCGTTGAAATCCTGCAATGCCTGCGGATCGCGGTCATGCAGGATCTTCATCGCGGCTTCGCGGGCATCATAACCTTTTTCCGCATTGAAACGGGCTTCCAGTTCAGGGGAGAAGACCAGATATTCCGGAGTTCTCAAGGCGCCGAAAGAGGGTTCGTCGGTGAAAATGCCGGGGATGCTTTTGCCGAAATATTCGCCCATATATTTGCGGTATTTTCCATGTACAAGCTCAATGAAGAGTTTTGTCACCTCCGGATTGAGCAGATCAGGGCGGTTTTCACTTGTTTTGAGTTCGCCTTGGGCGTTGATGAAGCGGGTACCGAGTTCAGGATGCGCTTTCATGATCTCTCCGTTGACGGTGCCGCTGGGCCAGCCGCCTTCGTCGTAGAGCCAGGCATCCATACCGCATTCGGCGGCACATTCCACCGCGTAGCGCACCAACCGGAAATATTCATCAGAGAGATAACCGGGCATACCGCCCGGGAAATCCGCCGCGCGGAACTCCGACGGCATAGGGTGAATAAAGAATCCGCCGATGTGTTTTTCATACATTTCGCGGATCTGCTGACGGATCAGCGCCTTGTCAAGCGGCGCATTCCACATCCAAAAAACCAGAGAACGTTTCATTGCAATACCATCCCAAGATATCAGTTAAGCAGTGCGCGCAGATCGTCCAGCGAAAGTCCGCTGACTGCGCTTTGATTTTCGACCAGATTAAAGAAGAGTTCGCGTTTGCGGGCCTGCAGACGGAGGATCTTTTCTTCGATGGAGTTGCGCATCACCAATCTGCCGATGGAGACCGGACGGGTCTGACCGATGCGGTGCGAACGGTCTGCCGCCTGAAGTTCGGCGGCGGGGTTCCACCACGGGTCGTAGATGACGACGGTATCGGCGGAGGTGAGGTTGAGACCGGTTCCGCCGGCTTTCAAGCTGAGCAAAAAGAGCTGAATATTGGGATCGTTGTTGAAGTTGTCTATCCGTTGCTGACGGTTGCGGGTGGAGCCGTCAAGATATTCAAACTTGATGCCGAGCGCTTCGACCTCTTTGATGAGCAGCTGGAGCATTGAAGTAAACTGGCTGAACAGCAGCACCTTGTGTCCGCTGTCGATAGTTTCGGCAAGGAGTTCAGCCAGAAGTTCGGTCTTAGCTGAAGGAATTCCTGCGCCCTGATTGTCGGGCAGAAGTTCCGGATGACAGCAGACCTGACGGAGACGGAGAAGTGTGGCAAAGAGTTCGGCGCCGTATTTGCGTTCATCGGCACCAGGAGCAAAGATGCGCTTTTTGCCGTCTTCAAGGATCTGGTCATACAAAGCACGCTGTTCCGGAGTGAAGTCGCACCACAAGATATGTTCAAAGCGCGACGGCAGATCGGAAGCCACCTCTTTTTTGGTGCGGCGCATAATGAAAGGCGAAGTGCGCATCACCAAGTCCTGCTGAAGTTCGGCGCTGTCCGCAATACCGGCGTAGCGTTTGCGGAACGCCGGAAGCGTGCCGAGCATACCGGGCTGGAGGAAGTCCATAACGCTCCAGAGATCTTCAGAAGAGTTTTCCAGCGGCGTACCGGTAAGCACGATGCGGTGCAGAGCGTTGAGATCTTTGCAGTTTCTGGCGTTGCCGGAGCCGGGGTTTTTGATGTGCTGGGCTTCATCCAGCACCAGATAGGAGAAGGTGATCTTGGTCAGCTCTTTGACCGACAGCCGCGCCGCGGTGTAGGAGAGGATGAGCAGATCAAATTTTCCCGGATTGGCGATGGTCTTGCTCCGGGTGGTTCCGGAGGGGGCAGCCACCCGCAGATCGGGGACGAACTGCGCCGCTTCGCGTTCCCAGTTGGCAACCAGGGACGCAGGGCAGACGATGAGCGCCGGAGCGCCGCCCTTGCGCAGGCGGGAAGCCAGCAGCGCCAGAAGCTGAACGGTTTTACCCAGACCCATTTCGTCGGCGAGCAGAACGTTGAGATTGCCGTCGGTGAGTTTCTGCAGAAATGCCACACCCTGCTCCTGATAGGGGCGGAGTTCGCCGTTGAAGGTGAAGCGTTCGCCGGGAGCGATATTTTCGGCGGGGACATAGAGCAGACTGGAGAGTTCCGGCAGTGAAGCGCCTGGAATATCTTTGGTCAGCGTGTTGTAGTATTCCACATTGCAAATGGGGATCTCAAAGGTGCAGTTGGAGGTGTCGAGCTTGCGCAGCACCGAAGGAACCGCACGCATAAACACACCCATCGGAGTTGAAATTCTGCCGGGGATGCCGTCTGCTTCAAGGAAGATACTCATACTGCGGCTCTGTTCCTGACAGATAGTCCAGTCGATGAGCCGTCCATTGAGCTTAAGCGCATAAGAGATCAGGAAGTTGCCGTTTTTGGTGCGGGAATCAAATTTGCACTCCAGAGTGACTTCCGGAAGTTTTCCTGCGCCGTGGAGGAGCTTCGCCAGACGGGAGGCAAGAACCGTATTGGGATGGCGGGCGATGATCTCCGGCAGAGCGCGGTCGAGGAAAAGTCCGGCGCTTTCCAGAGTGGCAAAGCGGGCGGTGCCGCCGTCATCGGAGAGATCGACTCCGAAAAGCGCAAGTTCGTTTTCAAACTTGCGTTCAAACTCGTTGTCGCGTTTCCAGAAACGTTCACCGTCAGTGCAGAGCGCACCGGCGCCGGGGGCGTAGACGGCGCAGTTGTTCTGTACGCCGTACAAGTAGTTCACCAGCAGCATAAAGGCGGATTTTTCATCCGGGTTCCAGACGCCGTCAAGCAGCGGAGCGCCGGGGCGTTTGCCGGGATCGAAGTCGGTTCCGCGCACGCGGGGGAGCGGGAAGTTTTCAAAACCTTTGTCCAGCTGCGGTACGGCGCGGAAGAAGTTGCGCAAAAATCCGATTTCACAGCAGCCGCCGACAAAGAAGTATTCATCATCTCTGCCGATCCAGCAGCCCGCTTTACCGGCAACGACACGCGCACCGGAGAAGGGCAGGACAGCGCCGTTGATCAGCAGACCGGGGAGAACCTTGCCTTTGGATTCTATCAGCACCGGTTCCGCGCGGTCGGGGTGGACGGTGATGTGGTTGCCGTCGCGCAGGAAACGCGGGAAGCCGGGGAGCGCGTGGAAAAATTCTGCGGTCTGTTCGGCATTGAGGGTGATATTGGAGTTTTCCGCTTCGCCGTTGAGGGCGAGGAAGCGGATAAGCTGCTGTTCGTGCAGAGAAAAGTCATCAAAACGCAGTACCACGCTCAAAGATTTGTCAAAATAGAGCTGGCGCAGATTGCTCTGGTTGCCGGTGTATTCGCGCGTTGCGGTCTTGAGTCTGACCTGAAGCACCATATTTTCCCATTTGCTCGGGGCGTGGGGGCCGCCGGAAACGACGTGGATAAAGAGTTTCGCCGTGCAGTTCAAACCGCGTCCGGCAAGCTCGGTGAGATCCTGTTTGCGCAAACCGCCGTAGTAATTGGGATTGCTTTCAACGGGTGCATCAAAGACCCGGAAGCGTCCGGCATACATCACCAGTGCCGCACCGTGGGTGCACAATTCGCCGCGTCCGCATCGGGAGCAGCGGCAGTCCTCGACCTTCAAGGGGTCGATGGAGCACTCCGCGTGGACTCCGTCGGGGTCGCGGAACATTGCATTGAGCCGTCCGGAACGGTCATACCACGATCCGTACAGCTTATTGCCCTTGAGAAGCTGTTTGGCATTTTTGACTGCCTCAGCTCCGGCCAACATATTTAAACGTTCTTCAAAAGCCGCCATAATTTTCCTCTAATTTAAATATAATCATATATAATTTACTGCCAGTTAACGGTTTTTTCAAGTGCAGTTCCGGCAAAACAGTAAAAAAATATTTTTTTGCAAGTATATGCTGACTCCCGGCGGCAACAGAGAGATTTTTTTATTTTTCTGTGTTGAATAAAGGTGAGGTGAGCTGTATATTATGCACATCGTTTCCGGTCGCGGATAAAACGGATGAATCAGGTGCAAATCCTGAACTGTTGCGCAACTGTGTGGCATTTATGCCGAGTCAGATCTCCGCCGCGGCCTGTACCGGACAAAAAGTTCCGGCACTGTAAATGCGCATAACATGAAGGAGAAAAAACTATGGCGTACTTTGCAAAAATCCGGGGTTGCGGCAGACCGGCCGCAGCCAAAGCACCCCCATTCCCCATCCGGAAAAGAGGGATCAACTCATTCACCCTGATCGAACTCCTGATCGTCATTGCCATCATTGCGATACTGGCGGCGCTTTTGCTTCCGGCACTGCAGAGCGGGCGGGAACGCGGCCGGAGCGCGGGGTGTTCCAATGCTTTGAAGCAGTTGGGGACTGCCAATATGCTCTACGCCGATGCCAATAAGGAATATTTTGTTTACAGCGCTGTCTGGAGCAAATATCCTTACTGTTATTGGAGCGGTGAAGCGGAATCCGGATACGGGAACGTCAAACCGCGCGGCGGCTTGAATGATTATCTCGGAAACTCCGAAGGTGTGAGAAGCTGTCCGACGATGGCCAATATGGTTCGCAATGATTATACCAACAGCGGAACCGGAGGCTATGGTTATTCGGTGGGGATCGGCACTTATACCACGGTGAACGGTTACGATCCGGTTCCGGCGAAGCAGAGTTTTCTCACCCATCCTGCCCGGACGATTATGTTTGCCGATCACACCAGCGTGGACAGAGGCCAATTCAATGAACAAATCGACCTTTATGCACCGATATTTATGGACAAGGATGAAGAACTTGCCTGGGGCGCGGCTTCGCCGACGATGCATTTCCGGCACAACCGCAAAGCGAATGTGGCTTGGGCTGACGGTCACGTTGATGCCAATGGTCCGTTGAGTTATTCGCAAAGCGGCTGGGGATATTCGGCAAAAGAGCTGGCATCGGCTTTTAAAATCGGCTGGTTCGGCGGCGATGAAGAAGAAGATATTTCTGAACTGTTCAGAGTAAAGAAGTCCAAAAAATGAAAAAACTTGCAGCGATCACCAGTATATTTTTATTGCTTTTTACCGGTTGTAAAGAAGAAACTTCTGCGGTTTGCAAAGATATTGAGCAAGGCGGAAAACCCTCTGTTCTGCGTTGTCCGCGCTGTTTCAGGCAATCGGATGCCGAAAAAGTACAGCGTGTCAATCAGCATATGTTGTTGTGTCCGGAGTGTAAAAAAGTTGCACCCGCAGTGAAGTTCCATCCGCGCAAACACAAATGATAATATGAATAAATCACTGAAACTGCAGCACAATACTCCGTTCTCTCCCGCCCGTTTCACTCTTATCGAATTGCTGGTGGTCATCGCTATTATTGCGATACTGGCGGCAGTTCTGCTTCCGGCATTGCAGAGTGCGCGGGCACGGGGCCGGGCGGCAGGATGTATTTCCAACTTGAAACAGCTGGGAGTTATGCAGACGCAGTACAGTGATTTAAGCTCCGGCTGGTTTTGTCCGGCGTACTATCTCAATAGTGATTATTCGATGGTGTACTGGGATTGGGCGAGTGACAGTTCCGGGGTGGAGGATAAAGATAACTCCGCCGGGATACTGGAACGTTTTCTCTATGCCAACGGAAAAGCTTCCGGGGTGAATCATTGTCCGGACAACCATCTGGACAAAAGCTGGAGCGCACAGAATTCCGGTTACGGCTACAATGAGTTTCTGGGGTTTGAACCGGGCCTTTATCCGGGGATGAAGAGTTCCGTTTTGCGCCGTCCGTCGGAGATAATAATGTTTGCGGATGCGGCGGCGATGGACTATTACGATGCCGCGCGGCTGATACCGACTTCGGTATTGTACAGCCCGGAGGGGCGGAACGGGAGTGTCCGCGGCGGCGGTTTGACCCACTTCCGCCATTTGAAAAGCGCCAACGCGGTCTTTGCCGACGGCCACGCCGGAAGTTCGCGGGAGATATTTATCACTTCAAGAGCAAACAAAGCTTTGATGGTGGGATACTGGTCGCAGGATAACTTGAATTATGATCCGGAGTACCGTAAATGAAAACCTTATTTTTTGCAATGATCTTATTTTTCTCTGCCGCGCTGTCGGCAGCTCCCGTAAAATTGGTGTCGCTTTCTCCGGCGGTAAGCGATGCGATCGTGCTTATCGGTGGTAAAGCCGCGCTCGCGGGCAGGAGCAGCGCCTGCAATGCTCCGGAGATTTCCGCCGTGCCAATTGCCGGAGTGATGGGACGCCCCGAAGTTGAACGGGTGATAAAATTGCAGCCTGATTTTGTGGTCAGCGATACGATGTATCCGGGAAATCATTGGCAGGTGCTGGAGCGGGCAAAAATCAAAGTGATCTTTCTGCCCGGGGAGAAGATAAGCGATTTCCCCGCCAATCTGCGGTATCTGGGTAAGCTGCTGAAACTGGAAAAGAGCGCGCAAACAGCGGCGGAAAATTTTGAACAGCAGATCGCGGCGCTGAAAAAAAATCCGCCCGCGCGTCAGGTGCAGGCGCTGATAATATTCGGTGTTTCTCCGGCAATAAGCTGCAGCAAAAAGAGTTTTATCACGGAAGCATTGACCCTCGCCGGGGTGCAGAATATCTGCGCCGACGGCAAACGGGCATATTTTGCCGTGTCATCGGAGTATATATTGCGCCATAATCCTGAACTCATCATCTCCGCCGGAGTACCCGAAGCGGCGGTGAAGAGCTTTTTTGCCCGCGCCGAGTTCCGCCATCTCAAAGCGGTGAAACAGCGGCGCATAATTTCGATCGACCCCGACCGATTCTGCCGGGCGGGCAAAAATCTGCCGCAGGCGATAAACGCACTGCGGCAGCAGATTCAGCAGATATATTCACCCGGGGCGGCGGATTTGCCGTCCAGGTAAATCGTTTCCGCAGAGATATTGAGCAAGGTGAGCTTGCGGTTCCCGGCGGCGGCTTTGATCGCTTCGGCATCTTTTGCCGCGAGGACGACCGCCAGCATTTCGGTATCGTTTTCGACCGTCGCCGCTGAAGCTGAATCGGCATCAAAGCGGATGTTCCAATGGCCGAAGTTGAGCAGCTGCTGTTTTTCCTTATACAAGGCAAGATACTGCTGAACGATGGAGATGTGTTCCGCCGGGAGCGTGTTGAGATCCATCGAGAGCATCGGAACGCCGAGGAACATCACCATCATATGACGGGCGACATTTTCCGGATATTCTTCGGGGGCCCAGTAGGCGGGGTCGGCGTGAACGGGGATCTTATCGCCGAGCGACAGACGGATATCCGCCAATCTCCGGAAGTTCAGCGCCCAGTCAAACGGCACGTCACCTGCGCGGAACTGGGTTCCGTACGGCAGCATCGGGATCGTGGCGTAGCCCTGACGGAATTCGATGAGCGCTTCGGGATTGTTTTTGCGCAGCGGAGTGCAGAGTTTTTCCACGAGACGGAGGGTGTTGCGCCCCTGCGGATCGGTGGTCGAGGGGCGGATGATGTTCAGAAAGTCCACTTTCAAACCGTCAAGATTGTTGTCTTCGGCAAGTTTGCGGAGCTTGTCTGAGATGAACTCCACCGCTTCAAAGTTGCTGACGTCCAGATGGCGGCAGCCTTCGTGAAATCTTTCGCGCGTCCATTGCGGATGGTCGGCGTAAAGTTTGCTGTCCGCACCGAGGAAATGGGGCGCGACCCAGAGCAGATACTTCAAGCCGAGAGCTTGCATTTTTTTGACGTGATTTTTGAAATCGGGGAATTTTTCATCGGAAATGTTCCAATCTCCGATGGTGTTGTACCAGTTGACAAGAGTTTCCGGAGTGACGCGTTTGTATTCATCGTAGCACCAGCCGTCATCGACGATAAGCGTGCCGAAACCGAGCGTGCGCGCTTTGACCGCCTGACTTTCGATCCACTTGGCGGTGACTTCGCCGTGGACGGCGTACCAGGTGCAGAAGACAGGTTCCCACACACCGGCGGGGAAGGTGAGATTTTCCGGGATGAGTTTGTCGCGCCATTCCGCCAGGCTCTGCTGGAACATGATACCTTCGCGGCGGTCAACGGTCAATGTGAACGGCGTATCGCCGGTGATTTCGATCGTCACATCATAGGTGCAGTTCTGCTGATTGAGCGCGGCGGTGAAAGCGGTATCGTCGATCAGATTGTCGGTGGCAACGGCACAGCAGAGTTTTCTTGCGATATTGAAAAATGCCAGATAGGGCATACCGCTGTTGAAAGCGCAGTTGTATTCCAGTTTCCACGGCAGACGGAGCTGGTAGCTTGACATATTGCAATGCCACGCGCCGTGGATATCGACCATCGGGATGGACATTCTGATGGTGGTAGTACCGCCCGGCACGATCTCAAAGGTGTTGAGCGTAAAGGGCGCGGCTTCAAAAGTCTGCTCTTTACCGGAAAAAACCTTTATTGCAAAACTCATAACAAAGACCTCATTTCTTTATAGTTGGCTTCAATATTACTGATACACTCTTCCGGCGGCGCATTATAACGGCCGGTCTCGTAATTGAAAGGACCTGTGTAATTGATTTCAGCAAGCGCCTGCAGGACGGATTTGAAATCGATCACCCCTTTGAAGGGCATCCAATGGCGTTCATCCACGCCGTCATAGTCGCAGATGTGCAATGTGAACAGCAGCTTTCCCAATGCGCGGATGATGGCGGGGATCTGCGGGTACTGATCCATAATGTGGTTGACATCCAGACAGACCCCGAAACGGTCGCTCATATTGTCCAGCATTTTATTCATATCATCAAGGGTGTTGCCCATACAGAGACGCGGGAGGAATTCGAGGGCGATCTTCATATCGTTGAGAACAAGTTCGCCTTCGATCTCAAGCATACTTTTGCGGAGCTGCGAAATGTATTCACCGCGCTTGCTCTGGTCAATGGGTTCGGTGCTGGGGTGGATGACCAGCAGTTTGGCATTGAGGCGCGAAGCTTCGTGGATATGTGGGCGCAGACGGCTCATCGCCCGCAGACGGACAGTTTCATCGGGGTCGGCGATGTCGTCGATCTTCTGAAACGGAACGTGGTAGGAGTATACCCGCTTGCCGGTGCGTTCGAGCATTTTGATAAACGCGGTACGGATCTCGCCGTCATAGTCGGTCCAGAAACACCACGGGCTCCACTCAAAGGTGGATACGGAAGATTTTTCCAGAAGTTCAATGGTGCGGTAATCCATCACACCGGTGATGCCGTCCAGAGAGACACCCAGTCCCATATCAAACATATTCCATTCCTTTCATTAAAACGGTTCCGTACATAATTTACTGCATAAGCTGCGCCATATCAAGTGGCGGTAAAATAATTTTTTCTGCCGCAGCTGACGGCGATCGGTGAAACGGTTTACTGTTGCGGATTTTTTTTCACTTTTTTATTGAATCGGTGTTGACACGGCGTTATTTACGATGTATCTTAATGGTTGTCAGTTGCGCGCGCAACTTCCATTGAAAGGTGTTTTATGGCGATAACAACCAAAGAAATAGCAGAAATGGTCGGGGTTTCCCGGCAGGCAGTATCGGCGGTGCTCAACGGTCACCCTGAAAAGGTGTCGCCGGAAAAGCGGCGCAAGATCTACCATATTGCCAAAAACTCGCTGTACCGCCCCAATGAGGCGGCGTTGCGGCTTTCCGGAAGGACGATGCGCCGTTTTGTTATCGTTGATACGGGGCTTTTTCCACCGGTGAAACTCTCGGTACTGGAAAATCTCACCGAACTTCTGTCGGAAAACAATATTGATGTCCGCCTCACTCCCCCCGGCGACAAAGGCAGTAAACTGCGCGCGCTCTACGACGGCGCCGCCAATGGCGCAAGCGCGGTGGTGACTGACCTTAAAACGGAACTTTTTGATGTGAAAAACTTCCCGGTTCCGCTGTTGATTATGGGAAACGGCAGTGAAGAGTGCGACATAAGTTTTGACTATGAATATGCCGTGAAACTGGCGGTCGAACACCTTTATTACGAACACGGTCACCGCAAATTCGCACTGATCTCCAGCGGAAAAGATGCCATTTCCTGCGGGAGAGAACTTTACCGCGGTTTTGAAAAGGTGCTGGGCAAGTTGAATGTTGAATTCAAACCGGAATACTGCATACCGATGCATCGGCAGGAGACCCCCTCTGATTATGCGGCGGCTTTGATCAAAGAGCAGAATGTGACGGCTTTTCTCTGCGAAAACGATGCCCTCGCCGTCCGTTTGATGGGCGATTTGAAACAGCGCGGCATAAATGTTCCCGATGAAGCGGCGGTCATCGGCAACGGTTCATCATTTATCAGCGAACTCGGAACCGTGCCGCTCACCTCGATCTATCTTCCGGCGCGGGAGTATGCCGAAACGCTCTGTTCTATGATACTCGATGCGGTCAATGGAACGCCGCGTTGCGAACCGCGCAAACCAAAACTTGTGCGCACAGGATTGTTCCTCGGCGGTTCATGTGGCTGCACTCCGGCGGAACTCCCCCAGCTCTATTGGGAGGCCATCCCGCACTCGCTGGAAGATCAGGCAGAAGAGATCAAAGCATCCGATCGTTACCAAAAGTTTACCCGATATATAATTTTTAACTGAAAGGAAAACAAATTATGAAAAAAGTCAAACCCTTCACACTGATCGAACTGTTGGTGGTCATCGCCATCATCGCCATTCTGGCGGCGATCCTGCTTCCCGCACTTCAGAGTGCCCGTGAACGCGGACGCGGTGCCAGCTGTATCAACAATCTTAAACAGCTCGGTGCGGCATTCCAGTCTTACAGCAGTGACTACGACGGCTGGGCTCCCAGTCCGTTCAACCGCAAAACCGGCGCAAGTGCCTTCTCACCTTATATGTGGACCAACGCTCTGGCGTGGAATAATTATATCCCCGCATCCTTCTGCGACCTCGGACGTGTCACTGATTTGAGCAAAGTTGACGAGAAACACAGAAAAGAGACCGGTTTGCTTGCCTGTCCCTCAACTGATATGAACAATATCAGTACCCAAGGCTGGAATGCCGGTTCAGCCGGATATTCCAACGGCGATTACGGTGTGAACCTGGTCATTGATGGCGGATGGCTCAACAGCGGATTTTGTATGAAAACGGCAAAAAATCCCTCCCGTATCGCGATGATTATGGATGGCAACAACTGGGTCATCCACAGCCTTTGCGCTCCCGGCGGAACCACCGGCAACGCCGTTACTTTCCGTCATAAAAAGAGTGCCAATGTCTGCGCCATCGACGGCAGCGTGAATCCGCTCACCTATGCCGCCGCTGTCAGCCCCGGAAAATCCGGAAGCTACTACAAAGTTCTGAACAAAACTTTCAGATAAGGATCGATTGAAATAAAATGAAACGCTGGACTCCTGTACCGCCCGTAAACGACCGGGAATTTTGGAACCGTATCGCCGCTACTGATTACGGTAAAGCGACAATTTCCGCCGCAGAGGAAATTCTCACTCTGCCGCAGGGCAACCCCTCGGAAGAGATTTACCGTCAGAGCTTTGTCACCCGTGACCGGGCTAAATATGAAACCGAACTGTTCGCCGTCGTCCGGCAGGCGCGGAGTCTGGCGATCGCCATCCTCTGCGACCCGCGGCAGGAGTTCATCGTCCGTTTCTGCGAATCGCTGGGTATCCTTTCAAAATTGAAAACATGGATCCTCCCGGCCCATGACCGCTATCCCCATGTCGTCATCCCGCAGTCCAATATCAACCAGCTGGTGATCGTCACCGATCTCTATTCTCTGGAAATTTCCGCCGGCTTCATCATCGCGCTGGAGGCGTTGAAAGATGTCATCCCCGCTGAAACTGCCGACGAATTTCTCGCCACAGCGAAGCGGCTGGTCATCGACCCCGTCACGCTTATCGCCCGCAACCGCCGCCCCTATGACTACTGGATGAATGCCACCCACAACTGGAACGCAGTCTGCTACTGCAACATCATCCTCACTTTCCTTGCTTCAGATATTCCGGAAGATCAACGCCAGCTGGTCATCGACTTCTCGCTCGACCATCTCAAGTATTTCCTTACCGGATTCACCGAGGACGGCTACTGTCTCGAAGGCCCCGGCTACTACGCATACGGTTTCGGACACTACACCTATCTGTCGTGGGCGCTCTATGAGGCAAGCGGCCACACCATCAATCTCTTTGACGATGACCGCGTGAAACTCATTTCCGAATTTCCGGAAAAGATGATGTTGAGCGACAATGTCCTGCCGCTCTTCTGCGACTGCAATCCGAGAATTTTCATACGGCGCGACCTTATGGAGATCCGCGATTATCTCACCGGAAAAACCGACGGTGTCGATTTCCTGCCGCCCCGAATGAAAGAATCAGGCCGCCCGCAGGATCTCGATTTGAGCCAGCAGCTGCTGCTCGCCGGATTCAGCAAGAGCGAAAGAATGCGCGATATAACCTTGAGTAAATACGATGCGTTCCCGAAAACCGGCGTCTTTGTCTGGCGCGAAAAGGATCTTGCTTTCTGCATCAAAGGCGGCAACAATCAGGAGTATCACAACCACAACGATGTCGGCAGTTATGTCCTCGTGCATAATGACATCCCGCTGCTGCTCGACCCGGGTCAGCCGCGCTACACTATGGACAGCTTCCACAGCAAAAAGGCGTTCCAGAACAAATTGCGTTCCAGTTATGCCCATCCTGTTCCCACATGTAATGGCGAACTGCAGCTCTGGGGCAGAGCTTCGCAGGCGAAGATCCTGGAATACTCCGAAAACGGTGTCACCTTTGATATCACTGCCCCCTACCGCAACACCCCGGCAGCTCAGCTGCTGCGCAAGGTCGATTTCGACCGCACCGCGCTTCAGGTGAAGCTTGCTGACAGCGCAGAATTTTCTGAAGATTCCGAATTTGCCGTTCCTCTGATAACCTTCGGCAAATGGGAGGTTGTTTCCCCGGGAATGCTCCGCATCTACCGCGATGGTGAATGGGAATTTTTCTGTAAAGTCGATGCTTCTGCCGAATATGAGATCACCGACGAACTGGTCGACGACAATATTCTCTTTGACGAACCGGTGCGCCGCATCCTCTTCACCTTTAAAGAAAAAGCAAAATCTTTCAAATTATCAACAACTTTTATTATGGAGAATAAATGATGAAAAAATTGTTTGCAGCACTTTTCGCCATCTTCTGTCTGGCAACTGTCCGGGCAGAGAGCGGAAAGGTCATTCTCTCCCTTCCCGGACCCCATCGCCAGAAAGGTGTTCCAAGCAGCGTCTGGTCGGCGTGGCGTTCCAAAGTCGTCCCCGCCAAACCCAACACCTGGTATCGGGTCACCGCTGATATCAAATGTATGATGACCGGAACCCCGCAGGGTATGCTCCGTTTCCGTGTCCGTCAGGTCAAACAGCGCCCCGCAGGCGGCGGCGATGACAGCATCGTGTTCGCCAATATCCACGTTCTCAAACCGGCAGTTCTGGCGTACGCTCCGTACACCGGCGTCTTTATGACCAAGCCCAACTGCATCGGTTTGCAGGTCTACTTCATTTTGAACAAAATCGAAGGTTCCGCCGAGTTCAAAAACATCAAACTGGAAGAACTCAGCAAGGAAGAGGGCGAAAAGATTATGGCATCGATGCGCGTTGATCCCGCCTTTTTCTCCGCCCCCGCCTACGCCTATACAGGTGAAAAGTATCTGCCGTGGGGCTACCGCGTGAGCAAAGCCTTTGTCGATCCGGCAAAGCTCCCCGCCAAGATCTCCTTTGAAGTTCCCGCCCTCAAGCTCAATGCCGAAGTCAATGCGGTCATGGACAAGCATTTCAACACCAAAGCCTGGTTCAAAAAACCGCTCAAAGCCGGCAAATATGATGTCATTATGAAAGCCTTTGATGCCAAAGGTGTCTGCGTTCATGAACAGAAATCTGTCCTCAGGGTCATCAACAAGCCCGATTTCGGCAAACGTCTCCCTGTGAAAACCGTTTCCATCGACGCTGACGGCAACACCATCATCAACGGCAAAAAGACCTTCCTCAACGGTGTCTATCACGCCTACACCGCCAAAGAAGCCCAAGAGATCAGCCATCAGGGCTTCAATATCGTCGAAGCTTGGGGCCCCAATCCGGCATCGTTCAAAAAAGCACTGGACTTTTTCGCCGCCGCCGATCTTTATTCCAGCGCCGTGCTGAAATTCATCAGCGGCGAAAAGCTGGACAACCTTATGAAGGTCATCAAAGATCACCCCTCCGTGGTCAGCTGGGATATCGTTGATGAACCCGCCATCCGCGACATCACTCCGGAAAGACTTATGCCCTGTGTCAACCAGATGCGCGCTTACAAAACCGGCAAGCCCTTCCGTATCAGCTTCTCCAATGTTGCGGCGATCCCGGGCTACCTCAAGACCTTCGACATTGCCGCCACTCACGAATATGTCATCCCCTTTGCCGGTCTTGCCCGCCTCGGTGAAGTCACCCGCACCATCGTCAACTACTTCCCCGCACCCCGCAAGCACTCCCCGCAGATCACCACCCAGAGCTGGATACATTGGCACGACGAAACCAATCGGCCCCAGTCGGTCAACCAGACCAAGAGTCTGGCTTATCTCCCCATCGTCAACGGTGCCAAAGGCCTCTTCTGGTACAGCTTCCGCGTTATCGGTTCTTGGGATTCCCGCTGGGGGCCCCACCTCTGGAGCACCTTCAAAGGCTTGAATGCCCAGATCTTTGAATTGGAAGATGTCATTCTCGGCAAGCGCACCGTGGTCAAAACCGTTCCGGCGACCGTCGAAGCCGCTGTTTTCACCAACGGCAAACGCACCGTGCTGATCGCCGTCAACACCGCCAAAAAAGAGGCCAAAGCGCTCTTCAGCGATATCCCCGGCGAAAATATGACCGAACTTTACGCCGATGATGCAGTTGTCGCTGTCAAAGGCGGTAAAGCGGAATTCATCATTCCTGCTGAATCAACCTGTATCTTTGAAGTAAAATAAATCAATAATAATCGGAGCAGATCATGAAAAAACTTTTGTTGACAATGTTGGCTGTATGCGGTTTATCCGTATTGGCAAATGAGGTGATTTTCAGTCACCCCCAGACTAAAACCTTGACCGGCAAGCCCAATGACCGCTACGTCAACTGGCGCAGTAAAGAGTTCCCCGCCGAACCCAATACCTGGTACCGCGCCAGTGCCGAAATCAAATGCGCTATGGAACCCAGCGACGGCAGACTGCGTTTCCGCGTCCGCAATGTCCGGAAAGACGGTTCCAGTATCGTCTACGCCAACCCCGCTGTCCTGAAGCCGGTCAAACTCGATTTCACCAGGCATTCAAATATCTTTATGACCAAACCCGGCTGCGCCCGTCTGCAGGTCTACTTCATCCTCGACCGCATCAACGGTCAGGCGCAGTTCCGCAACGTCACCATTGAAAAGATCTCCAAAGAGGAGGTGGAAAAGATCCTCGCCGCCCAGCGCGTTGAACCCGCATTTTTCTCACCTCCCGGTTGTGCTTTTGCCGGTGTCCGTTCGCTCTTCTGGGGCTACCGTGTCAGCAAAGAGTTTGTCGATCCCGCCAAGATCCCCGCGAAGATCACCTGCTCCATCCCCGATCTCAAAGTCAATGTTTCCGCTGATGTCAAAGTCAATGAACACCGCAAAGAGTGGCTCCGTCTGCCCGATGCCGCCGCCCCCGGCAAATACAAAGTCATTATGAAAGCCTTTGATAAAAACGGCAAACTCCTGCTGGAAAACAGCTCCACTCTGGTCGTTATCAACCGTCCCGAATATGCTAAAAATTATCCGGCGAAAACCATCGTCATCGATGCTGACGGCAATGTTCTGGTCAATGGCAAAAAGACCCTTTTCAACGGTATGTACCACGCCCACACTGCCAACGGCGCCAAAAACATCGCCAATGCCGGTTTCAATGCCGCCCAGACTTGGGCGCCCAATCCTGACGCCTACAAAAAAGTTCTCGGCATTATGGAGCAGAACAAGATTTTCGCCAACTGCGTGCTTAAAAACATCAGCGGTTCCAAGCTCAAAAATCTGATGAAGGTCATCAAAGACCATCCCGCCGTCACCACCTGGGATATCGTTGATGAACCCGCTATCCGCAATATCACCCCCGCCAAGATCATGCCCTGCGTGAAACAGGTTCGCGCCTACAACACCGGCCGCCCCCTGCGCATCAGCTTCTCCGATCCCACCGCGGTCAAAAATTACCGCGAATGCTACGATATGCCCGCCGTTCACAAATATGTTCTGCCCTTTGACGGACTTGCCGCTATGGGTGAAGTCGTCCGCGGCGTGGTCAGAGACATTGCCCCGGGCCAGTCTCCGCAGATCACTTTGCAGAGCTGGGTCCACTGGTACGATGAAACTCAGCGCCCCCAGAGTGCCGCGCAGACCCGCAGCATCGCCTACATCGCGCTGGTCAACGGTGCCAAAGGCTTGTGGTGGTATCACTTCCCGACCGCCTACCGCATCCCGCACCTCTGGGATGCATTGAAGCTGCTCAATGCCGAACTCTTTGAATTGGAAGATATCATTCTCGGCAAGCGCACCGTGGTCAAAACCGCTCCTGCAACCGTCGAAGCCGCTGTTTTCACCAACGGCAGCCGCACCATCGTCATCGCCGTCAACACCGCCAAAACCAAAGCCAACGCGGTTATCAGCGGCATCCCCGGTGCCAAGCTTACTGAACTCTTTGCCGACAACGCTTCTGTGAAAGTCGCTAAAAACAAAGCGAGCTTTGAACTGCCTGCAGAAAGTACCCGCATCTTTGAAGTTTCCAAGTAACTTATGAGTATCGTTGATAAAAATTGCTGGATGCGCGATCCGCAGCATCTTGATGAACCGTTGAACGCGGTGGTCTGTTTCCGCAGGGAGTTCGCTCTCTGTGCTGGCGGAGAGGCTCTGATCACGGTTGCCGCCCTCGGTGTTTTTGAATTGTATCTCGACGGTGAAAAACTCACAGAAGAGTTGTTTGCCCCCGGTTGGCACGATTACCGTTTCCGTACGGGAAAACGTTCTTACTCCGTGACATTGGATAAAGGCAGTCACACCGTTTCAGTACTGCTCGGTTCCGGGTGGTACGATGGCAAGATCGCAGGGGAAGATCGTAAAAATCCAGCTCTTTTTATCGAAATGCAGCTGCCTGATGGACAAACTGTTTACGGAAATGATTCCTGGCAGTGCGCCAATGACGGCCCGTACATTTACAGCGATATTTATGACGGAGAAAAGTATGATGCCAACCGCGATTGGCAAAATTGGCACACTCCGGAACTCTGTTGCTTTGATGTCGATCTCATTGAACCTGCGGCGGAACCGGTTTGCAAGATCAAGCGTTATCTGCCGGTGAGCATCAGGAACGGTATCGTTGATTTCGGTGCGAACATCACCGGTCGCGAGACATTGCGCTTTACCGCTCCGAAGGGGACGGTCATCACTCTGCGCCACGCCGAAGTGCTGGATCAGGATGGTTCACTTTACACGGAAAATCTCCGCAAATCCAAATCCTGCAACATCGTCATCGCCACCGGCAAAGCTCAAGTATATGAACCGCTTTTCACCTTCCACGGTTTCCGCTATCTGGAGGTCAGCGGCGTGGAGGATTTTGAAGTTGAAGCGTGGTCGATCCGTTCCGGTTACAAGATGCATCTGGAATTTGATTCCTCAAGTGAACTGCTCAACCAGCTGGTCAGAAATATTTCTCTGGGCTGGCAGGATAATTCGCTTGCAGTTCCCACCGATTGCCCGCAGCGCGATGAGCGTGTCGGCTGGCTCGGCGATGCGCAGGTATTCATCAAAGCCGCCTCATATTTGAGCGACTGCACGGCGTTCTTCCGCAACTGGCTCAAAGATGTCCGGCTTCACTGTTCACCTGACGGTGCGTACCCCATCGTTGCGCCGTTTCTGACCAGGTTTGAATTTTACAATGTCGCCGGCTGGTCTGATGCGGGGGTGATTTGTCCGTGGGTGCTTTACGAATTTACCGGTAATGCGGAAATTCTCAAAGAAAACTATCCTGCCATCCGTGCATTCACCTTGCTGCGACGGAAAAACTTTGAAGCAGGCACTCTTCCGGAAGCCCGTTTCGGCGATTGGCTCAATCTTGATGATGCCACGCCGCCGGAACTTATCGGCTGTGCATATCTGTGCTATTCAACGGAGCTTGCCGCCCGTTGTGCCGCCGTTCTCGGAGAAGATGCCGATCAGCGGGATTTTGAAGCTTACCTCGCTGAATATAAACAATATTACAGAAAAAATCTGCTTTCCGGTATGGTTTCCCAAACTGCGTGCGCCCACGCACTTTGCTTCGGTTTGCTGGAAAATGACCAGATCTCCCTCGCCGTGGATACTCTGGTCAAACATATCCGCGAAAAGCGCAGCACCCATCTTGCCACCGGATTTCTTGGTACGCCCTATCTGCTCCACGCCCTCTCCAGTCACGGTCACGCCGCGCTGGCATGGGAGCTGCTGGAACAGACCTCCTATCCATCGTGGCTCTTCCCGGTGCTGAATGGCGCCACCACTATGTGGGAACACTGGGACAGCTGGACGCCGGAACGCGGCTTCAAAGATCCCGGTATGAATTCGTTCAACCACTATGCGTATGGTGCGGTTCTCGATTGGATCGCCGGTTTTGCCGCCGGTATCAAGCCTGATATGGACATCGACCCGCATCCGGGCGGTACGCTTGAATATATGAAAATGACCTTCAAAGGTCTCACGGTACGCTGGGAAAAAGCTTCCGGCGGAACTTACCGCTGCGAGGTCACCGTGCCGGAAAATATTTCCGCTTCGTTCCGCGGCGAAAAACTTTCTCCCGGGGTGCATAAATTTATGCTGAACGCATAAAACAGCTGAAATCAGCCGCTCCAATAACAAATTTTATGCATTTGCTCTTGACAATCGGGGGCAAATGCATTATCTTTAACTGTGGAGAAAATTTCAGAACTTCAATGGCACCTTTCACTGTGTGCTGAGGCAGAATAAAGGAGATGTTTACTTATGTCAGAAATCAAAAATATTCTGGCGCGGGAGATCCTTGATTCCCGCGGAAATCCGACCGTTGAAGTCGATGTCTTCCTGAAATCCGGTGTATGGGGGCGCGGCAGCGTTCCATCCGGCGCTTCCACAGGGTCCCGCGAAGCGCTTGAACTGCGCGACGGCGATAAAAAGCGTTTCCACGGCCTCGGCGTGAGCAGAGCCGTTGCCAATGTCGAAGAGCGCATCTTCCCGGTTCTCGAAAACTGCGAATGCTGTGACCAGCTCGCCATCGACCGTGCCATCATCAACCTTGACGGTACCGCCGATAAGTCCAAACTCGGCGCCAACGCAACTCTCGCTGTTTCCATCGCCGCCGCCCGCGCCGCCGCCAACGAATTGGATATTCCCCTCTACCGCCACCTCGGCGGCTTCAATGCCAAGATCCTGCCCGTTCCTATGTTCAATGTCTTCAACGGCGGCCGCCACGCCAATTCCGGCAGCGCCATTCAGGAATTTATGATCCGTCCGGTCGGCGCCACCTGTTTTTCCGATGCTATTGAAATGGGCTGTGCTGTTTTTCATTCGCTCAAACTTCTGCTCAAAGAGAAAAATCTTCCCACCTCCGTCGGCGATGAGGGCGGTTTCGCCGCCAGAATGTCCGGCGGTGCCCGCGCCGTTATCGAACTTCTGCTCAAAGCGATCGAAAACTCAGGCTGCAAAAGCGGCAGCGATATCCAGCTCGCTCTCGATTGCGCTTCAACCGAGATCTATCAGCGCGGCATCTACGACTACTCCATCTTTGAAGGCAAAGATGCCCCATCTCTCACTATGGAAGAGCAGGTCGATTTCCTTGAATCTCTCGTCGACGATTACCCCATCGACTCCATCGAAGACGGTATGGCGGAAAGCGATTGGAACGGTTGGAAGCTCCTTACCGAGCGGCTCGGACACCGCTGCCAGCTCGTCGGCGACGATCTCTTCGTCACCAATGTCGAAATGATCCAGCGCGGCATAAACTTGAAAATCGCCAACGCCGTTCTCATCAAACCCAACCAGATCGGTACCCTCACCGAAACTATGGATGCCATCGAACTTGCCCGCCGTTCAGGCTATCAGGTCATCGTCAGCCACCGTTCGGGTGAAACGGCCGACACCGTTATCGCCGATCTCGCCGTCGCTGTCAACGCCGGACAGATCAAAGCCGGCTCCTTATCCCGCACCGACCGCGTCGCCAAATACAACCAGCTGCTCCGCATCGAAGACCAGTTGGGGGATTTGGCGCTGTACGGGTGATTTTGAGGGCGGCGGGCCCTCGTGCGCGCTGACTTGGGCTGTGCGGGGAAGCTCGTGAACGGGAGTTCACTTCGCCCCGCACATCCCGGCGTCATCATCGCACGATCATCCCGCCGACTGCAACAGCGTGGTTTGGAAACTGCGTCGCTGGAGTTTGCGCCTACCGTCGGGCTGTTCGCCCGACAGGCGAGAGGTGTTTTTTGTGAGAGCGCCGCTGCGCGGCGGATAGTTCCGCCTACGGCCGTATTTTGTTTGGCAGAATGACGTCGTTGGCTGTTGCGCCTACCGTCGGGCTGTTCGCCCGACAGGCGATAGGCAGCCGCTGTCGCGGCGGATGTTCCGCCTGACGGCGGTTTTGCGCATATCGTTGCGCTGTCGCGCAACATGCGAGAGGCAGTTTTTCTTTTTTCCGCCTGACGGCGGCGTTTTTTTTGTTTGCCGCAAGTTTCCGCCGGATTTTTTTTATGGCACCATTGCAAATTACTTCTGCCGGAGTTATCTTATAAAGTGAACCACAGACAGTTAATTTTTTTTCAGGAGGAAAGAAATATGAGCAACTCTTACACCATCAAACGTGCCGCTTCCACCATCGCGCTGGATGCCGGTTGGGATTCAGAACTCTGGCAGAGCGCCAATGAACTCAAAGTTGACCACCGTTTCGACCGCGGCGGCACCTACAAACCCGATGTCCGCATCCGTATGCTTTATGATGACAACCGCGTTTGCGGTATGTTCCAGGTCAAAGATCAGTATGTCATCGCCCGCGCCCGCCACAATCAGGAACAGGTCTGCAAAGACAGCTGTGTCGAATTTTTCGTCAAGCCGGTCAATGCCGAACGCTATTTCAACTTCGAAATGAACTGCGGCGGCACCATTCTGCTCTACCACATCAAAAATCTCTTCACCAAAGAGTATGATCTGGTTCCGGAAAGCGACCTCTGCACCATCGAACGCTACCACACCCTGCCCAAATTCATCGACGAAGAGATCACCGAACCTGTGACCTGGTACCTCGGCTTCGGTATCCCCATCGCCCTCTTTGAAAAGTATTCCAAGATCTCCAGAGATCTCTCCGGTCAGGTTTGGAAAGCCAACTTCACCAAGTGCGCCGACAAATGCTCCAATCCCGCGTGGCTGAGCTGGCAGGCGTTTGAAAAATGCAGCTTCCACCAGCCCGAAAATTTCGCCGATCTGATCTTTGAATGATCTTGTTCAGGAGGTAACTCTATGGTCAATGAAGTTATCACTCTGCTCTGCCCCATCAACGCCGCCCCCGGCCGCGGGGCGGAGATGAAAGCTGCTTTGCAGGAGCTTGCCGCCGCCACCACTCAGGAAGCGGGCAACATCTGTTACCGTCTGCACACCACCGATGACCCCGATGAATTCATCATCTACGAACAGTGGAAAAATCAGGCGGCTCTGGATGCTCATATGGCGATGCCCCATCTGGAAAAATTCCTCGCGGACGAGAAAAAACTTCTCGCCAGGCAGCCCGCAGGAAGATTTCTCAAAGAATTTGTCTGATCTCTTTTCAACAGGAGTTTGATCTCTATGGCTTCCATCCGGCAGGAACACGATATCGTCAGCGGAAAATTTATCGCTTTACGCAAATTGGAGTATGTCGACCGTCACGGCAACACCCGTTTCTGGGAGAGTGCCGACCGCGTAAACGGCACTCCGCGCCAGAGTGATATCCCTTCGGCGGTGCTTATCATCGCCCGCATCGTACCGGATAACGAACTGCTGCTGGTGCGGCAGTTCCGTCCCCCTGCCGGAAAGCCGATGATCGAATTCCCCGCCGGATTGATCGACCCGGGCGAAGATATTGAAACTACCGCCCACCGCGAACTTTATGAAGAGACCGGTTATCAGGGCAAATTTCTCTTTTCCACTTCCGCAGGGTACAGCTCTCCCGGTTTGACCGGTGAAGCGGTCGCCCTCTGCGTGATGGAGATCGACGGCGGAAATTATCCGGAGATACCCGAAAATCATCAGGAAGAATCTGAAGATATCGAAGTTTTCCGGGTGAAAGTCGACCATCTTGCCGATTTTGTTTCCGGAATGGAAGCTGCCGGATGCGGAGTTGACAGCAAGATACACACCTATCTTGCGATGAAACAGCTTGGATTGTGAAGTGCCGCCGTTATGTTGGAGAATATCACCATCCGGGGCGCGGCCCAGAACAATTTGAAAAATTTCAACGTCACCATCCCGCGCAATCAGTTGACCGTCATCACCGGACTTTCCGGCTCCGGAAAATCCAGTCTCGCCTTTGACACTCTCTACGCCGAAGGTCAGCGCCGCTATGTGGAAAGCTTGTCCGCCTACGCCCGGCAGTTTCTGGATTTGATGCAGAAACCCAAAGTCGAACACATCGACGGTCTTTCCCCCGCCATCGCTATTGAACAGCGCGGCGCCGGCGGTACTCCCCGTTCAACCGTGGCGACGGTTACCGAAATCTACGATTATCTGCGTCTGCTTTATGCCCACACCGGGCATCCGCATTGCCCGGAGTGCGGGAAAGAGCTCTCTTCGCAGTCCGCCGAAGCGATCACGCTCCAGCTGCTCAATCTCGCTCCAAATTCGCGGATGACCTTGCTCGCTCCGGTAGTCAACGGCCGCAAAGGCGAACACCGTGACGTTCTGGAGAAACTCAAAACGGACGGCTTTGTCCGCGCCCGCATCGACGGCGAAGTTTTGATGCTGGACGATCTGCCAGAAGCGCTTGCCAAGACCCACCGCCACACCATTGAAGCGGTCATCGACCGTCTTATCACCGGAAATATGGATCGTTCACGGTTGACCGATTCAGTTGAAACGGCTCTGCGCTGCGGCAACGGCGTTTTGACGGTACTGCTTTCCGGAGAGAATGCCGAATTTGAAGAAAAGAGTTTCTGCGAAAAGCTCGCCTGCATCGACTGCGGCATATCTTTCGGCGAACTTCTGCCGCGCAACTTCAGCTTCAATTCCCCCTACGGTGCCTGCCGCTGCTGCAACGGCTTGGGCATCCAGCTGTGTATGGACCCTGAAAAGGTCATCCCCGACCCCACCTTGTCCATCCGCAACGGCGCCATCCCCGGCTGGCGGCGCGGCCCGCGGCATCTGATAATCTACTACAATATGCTGCTTCGCAAGTTTGCTGAACAGTTCGGTGAAGAGAAACTCCTCACCACACCGTTCAATAAACTTCCGGAAAAATTCCGCCATCAGCTCCTTTACGGCACCGGCGACAAATGTCTGGAATTTGACTACCATATGCACGGCAGAAAGTTCCACTGGTGCAAACCCTTTGAAGGCGTACTGGAAAACCTCAACCGCCGTATGGCGGAAACCGAATCCGATTCCGTCCGCGAACGCCTTGCCTCTTATCAGAGTCCCCAGATCTGCCCCGAGTGTCACGGCAAACGTCTGAACAAAGTTTCGCTGGCGGTTACGGTCGGCGGATTATCCATTGCCGACTTCAACGCTTTGAGCATTGCCAAAGCGCGGGATTTTGTGGACAATCTGCAACTCAACAGCGAAGAGACTCAAATCGCCGGTGAAGTTCTCAAAGAGATCCGCAGCCGCTTGAGTTTTCTCTGCGATGTCGGCTTGAACTACCTCACTCTCGACCGTGTCAGCTCCACATTGTCCGGCGGCGAAGCCCAGCGCATCCGCCTTGCCACCCAGCTCGGCTGCGGTCTGGTCGGTGTGCTGTACATCCTTGACGAACCTTCGATCGGTCTCCATCAGCGCGACAATGAAATGCTCTTGAACACCCTTGAAAAACTCCGCGACCTCGGCAACACCGTTCTCGTGGTCGAACACGACCTCGACACCATCCGCCGCGCCGACTATCTGCTCGATCTCGGCCCCGGCGCCGGAGTCAACGGCGGCGAACTGGTCGCTTACGGCAAACCGGGAGAGATCGCCTCCTTTCCCCGTTCACTCACCGGTGATTATCTCGCCGGACGGCGGGAGATCGCGGTTCCCGATGTGCGCCACAAGGGCAACGGCAACAGTATCGTCATCAAAGGTGCCGAGTTCCACAACCTCAAAAAGGTCAATGCCACGTTCCCGTTGGGAACTTTCACCTGCGTTACCGGGGTATCCGGTTCCGGCAAATCCAGTCTGGTCAACGGTATTTTAGTGCGCGCGCTCAACGCCCACTTGAATATCAGCGATGACCCGGTCGGCAAGTGCCGCGAAGTGCTCGGTATGGAAAATGTTGACAAAGCCATCGTTATCGACCAGAGCCCCATCGGCAGAACGCCGCGCTCCAACCCTGCGACCTACACCGATGCCTTCACCATCATCCGCAAGCTCTTTTCCGAACTTCCGGAAGCCAAAGTGCGCGGCTACACCCCGGGCCGCTTCAGTTTCAACGTCAAAGGCGGCCGCTGTGAAGAGTGTTGCGGCGACGGCATCAAACGGATCGAAATGCAGTTCCTCTCCGATGTCTATGTCACCTGTTCAGCTTGCGGCGGCAAGCGTTTCAATTCGGAAACGCTCGGCGTGCGCTACAAAGGTTTGAGCATTGCCGATGTCCTTGAACTTTCCATCGATCAGGCGGTAGAACTCTTTTCCAACATCCGCCCGCTGGCACGCAAGCTTGAGGTGCTTCAGGAGGTGGGTCTCGGCTATTTGAAACTCGGTCAGAGCGCCACCACTTTGTCCGGCGGCGAAGCCCAGCGGGTGAAACTTGCCGCTGAACTTGCCCGCGTTCCGCGCGGACACACCGTCTACATCCTTGACGAACCCACCACCGGACTTCATCTGGCTGACATCGACCAGCTGCTCAAAGTTCTGTTCAAGCTCCGCGATATGGGCAACACCGTCATCGTTATCGAACACAATCTCGACGTGATAAAAACTGCCGACCACATCATCGACATCGGTCCCGAAGGCGGCGATGCCGGAGGAAAAATCATCGTCAGCGGCACCCCCGAAGAGATCGTGAAAAATAAAACCAGCCACACCGCGCGTTTCCTTGCGCCCTATTTGAAACCATGATCGCCAGGGTAATCACCGATATCGCTCTGGATCGGGAGTTCGATTATCTCGTTCCGGCAGACTTGGAAAATATCATCCGCCCGGGAAGTGCGGTCGATGTCCCTTTCGGCAACACCCGCCGCAACGGCTACGTTCTGGAGCTTACCGACAACAGCAAATATGATTCCGGCAAGCTCAAAGAGCTTTTCGGCATCTCCACGCGCCGCGCCGGGATCCCCGAACAGCTTATCACGCTCGGCAAATGGATGGCGGAATACTATTGCGCCACGCAGGAACACGCCATCCGCACGCTTCTTCCGGCGGCGGTGCGCAGCGGAAAGGTCAAAGCTCTCGTTTCCCGCGTATTCTACATCCCCGACCAGAAGGCGGCGGAACAATATCTCATCGACAACGCCGATGCCAGGCGCGTGGTCAAACGCCTTGAAGTTTTGAAACTTATGTTCAAACTCCGTGAAGGCACGCTTACCGAGATATCCGGCCACCCTGAATACTCTCCCGGCGCCTTTGATGCGCTCCGCAAAGCCGGTATCATCACCTTCCGCGAAGAGACTCTGCGCCGCGATGTATTCGGTGATACCGAGGTCGTTCCCGACAAACCGCTGCCGCCGACTGCCGACCAGCAGAAAGCGCTTGCTATGGTCAACGACATTATGGATAAGAAAGTTCCCCAGCACGTTCTCGTGCTTCACGGCGTCACCAACAGCGGCAAAACTGAAGTCTATCTGCAAAGCATCGCCAACGCCATATCGCGCGGTAAATCCGCCATCGTCCTCGTGCCGGAAATTTCGCTCACTCCGCAGACAGTCCGCCGTTTCCGCGCCCGCTTCGGCAACCAGCTCTGCGTCTTGCACAGCCGTCTTTCCGACGGTGAACGCTTCGACGAATGGAACCGCATCAACTCCGGCGAAGCTCAAATCGTCATCGGCGCCCGTTCCGCGCTCTTCGCTCCGCTTCACAATCTCGGCCTGATCGTCGTTGATGAAGAACACGAAGCCAGCTACAAGCAATCCGAAGCCCCCCGCTATATGGCGCGCGATGTAGCCGTTATGCGCGGCAAACTGGAAAATGCCGCCGTCATCCTCGGTTCCGCCACTCCCTCCGCCGAATCGCTCTGCAACGCCCGGCAAGGTAAATTTCTCCTCTGCCGTATGGCGGCGCAGGTGGCGGACAAACCCAAACCGGTCATCCGCATCGTTGACCGCCGCCTTGACCCCATTCCGGAACCCGGAACGAACAACCTTTTTTCCCCGCTCCTTATCAACGCCGTTCATGAACGGCTGGAGCGCGCCGAACAGACCATTTTATTTCTCAACCGCCGCGGTTATGCCCGCAGTTTGAGCTGTCCGGGCTGCGGTTACGAAGCCCGCTGTCCGGAGTGTTCGGTAAACTACAACTACACCTACAGCCGCCGCCGCGAAATTTTGAGCTGCCACCTCTGCGGCGCCGTCATTCCAGCTCCGCAATGCTGTCCGGAATGCGGTTCGACCGACATCCATTATCACGGCAGCGGCACCGAAAAACTTGAAAGCTGCGCCCACGGCGTTTTCCCGGGTGCCCGCATCGGCCGTATGGATTCCGATACTATGCGTTCATCCGCCGACTACGAAGTTGTCCTCGACAAATTCCGCCGCGGCCAGCTCGATATCCTTGTCGGTACCCAGATGATCGCCAAAGGGTTGCACTTCCCGGGCGTGACTCTCGTCGGCGTTATCAATGCCGACCACGGTCTCTCTATGCCTGATTTCCGCGCCGCTGAACGCACCTTTCAGCTTCTCACTCAGGTCGCAGGCCGCGCCGGGCGCGGTGACCGCCGCGGCGAAGTAATCTTCCAAACCTCCAAAGACAGCGAAGTTCTGCATTTCGCTTCTGAACTTGATTTTGAAGGCTTTGAAGAGTTCGACCTCGAATTCCGCCAGATGCTCAACTATCCGCCTTTCACCCGTTTGATCGCCATTCTTTTCCGCGGCGAAGATGAGGTTCAGCTCGCCAATTACGCCGCCTCTTTCGCCGCCGCGCTCGAACCCTACAAGCACGACAACATCCGCATCGTGCCGCCCGCTCCGGCGCCCATTGAAAAAATCAAAAACAAATACCGCTATCTTATGACCGTTCGCGGTACCGGTTTGAAAACCATCCGCGAAGCCATCCGCGTTTTAGCTCTCCACCGCCCCCACCCGAAGGGCATCGACATCGCAGTCGACGTCGACGCGCAGTATCTGATGTGATAAGGGGGAATGGCGGGCGGCGGGCGCTCGTGCGCGCTGACTTGGGCTGTGCGGGGAAGCTCGTGAACGGGAGTTCACGTCGCCCCGCACATCCCGCCGTCATCATCGCACGATCATCCCGCCGACTGCTGCAGCGCGGTTTAGAAAATGGTGTTGCTGGAGTTTTGCGCCTGTCGCCGGGCTGTTCGCCCGGCAGGCGAGAGGTAGCCGCTTTGCGGCGCAGCTCTCCTGTCCGACTTGTCCGACAGGTCTGACCCGTCCGACCACGCGCACTCCAGTCCACATCATCTCCTCTCCGAACTGCCAAAAAACATAGCTTGGAATGACGATGCGAGGCGGTTGCCGCCGATCCGGCTTCATTACATTACGCCGTGACAAGGCGCGCAAAGACTGGCTTGTCCCGCCATAGCCTTGGGCGACGGCGGAACGGAGCGTACCGCCGGTCAACAGCCGGCGGACGCGCTGAAGAAATTCAGCGCGGGCGGAGGAAGTCGAGCAGTAAGCCGCGAGTGAAGCCGATGAAATCGGCTGAACGCAGGCGCTGTAATCAGCAGGAAAATACCAGCAGCATTGCGCGCGGGTGGGAACTGGAAAAGGTGGGGGCTCCGGCGGGAGGAAAGCCGTTCACGGCTGTCCTCCTCCGGCAAGGCTGATTGTGCGCGTGTACAACGTTATTTATCTTAACAAAACGCACTCCCGCAACACCGCATACCTGGCAACACTGTTTTGTCAAATTACCCTGCATGCTCACCGTTGCGCCCATCGGCAAGAGCCTGATTTTCAACGCTTATTTCCAGAACGCGTTGATGCGGAGTTGACCGTTGGCGCGGAGGTCGCAGTAGAAGAAGTTCAGGTCGAACATATGGTAGACACCTTTGCCCAGTAAGCGGCTGTCGTACTTTCCGCGTTCGGCGGGAATGACGATGAGTCCGCCGGTCGCCGGATCGATTTCCGCTGAAACGAACATCTTTTTATCGGTCGGCTTTCCGCTTCTGAAATCAAAAAATCTGCTGCCTTTATGTTCATTTTTTTCAGCGATTTTGCCATCGGTGCGCCAATTCACCGGATTGATGCAGTAAACATCTTTGTCTCCGGTAAAGTATGACTTCACCTTGCCGGGAGCCTGTGAATTGTAGGTGATGATGACTCCGGTATCATCGGCGCGCTGTGCGGTTCGCAGATGGGGATATCGGGGGAAACTTTTCGGCATTTTGGGATAGCCGATCAGATATGCCGCCACCAGTTTGGCATTGACTTTACGGTCGGCAAATTCAGTTTTCATCACCTCAAGCAGAGCCACCGAACCCTGGCTGAATCCGAGCAGGATAAACGGACGGCCTTTATTGTAATGCTTCATATAATAACGGAACGCATCTCTGACATCATTGATGCCTTTCCAGATGAAGGTCTGTTTTTCGGCGGGCAGATTGATCTCTTTTACGCAGCGGCTGAACTCCGCCTGGCGGTAATAGGGGGCAAACACGCGGCAGTAGCCGGAAAAAATATCCGTATGCTGAACGGCAATCATTTGCGCTTTTTTCTGAAGCGATTTATTGTTGTCCCAAAGCATATACGCATTGTTTTTATCCGAATAAATGGTCGGCAGGACATAAAAAATATCGACTTCGCAGTTTTCGCGGATCTTCTCTTCGCAGATCACCCAGTTGTTTTGAGAGCCGTAATCGATAGCTTCCGCCGCCGCTTTGAACGGCATAAATATTCCGATGACACAAACCAGCAAAAGAAACTTTTTCATAATGATACCTCCGTTTCTCTGATAATATATCATCTTCTCCGCATAAGTTCAACCTTAAAGCGTGTTGACGGCGGTCAGATTTTTTTGCGCGGGGGACTGGATATTTTTCAATCAACGTGTATATTATTTTTTTGAATAGATAAGTGTCAGAACTGTTTTGAAAGGTTTAAACCGATGAATTTGATTTTTTTGGGTGATGTGGTCGGTAAGGGCGGACGGAACGCGGTGAAAAAACTGCTTCCGGAACTGCGCCGGGAATTCAATGCCCAGTTCGCTGTCGTCAACGGCGAAAACTCCGCCGCCGGAAACGGAATGACCGGGAGCTGTGTCAAAGAGCTTCTGGAAGTTGCCGATGTCATCACCTGCGGCGATCACGTCTGGGATCAGAAAGGTTTTGAAAACGAGATCCAGCTCTATCCGCAGGTCATCCGTCCCGCCAACCTCTCCGATCTTCAGCCGGGAAAAGGTTACTCCGTATTCCGCAACCCCGCCGGAGGAGAGATCGCGGTCATCGCTCTTATGGGAAAGATCTTTATGCGCGAATCGGCATACTGCCCCTTTGAAACGGTTGAAAAGATCCTCGACAAACTCCCCTCGACCGTCAAAACCATTCTGGTCGATTTCCACTCTGAAGCCAGCAGCGAAAAGCTCGCTATGGGCAGATTCCTCGACGGCAAAGTCACCGCCGTCCTCGGCACTCACACCCACGTCCAGACCGCCGATGCCAAAGTTCTTCCCGGTGGAACTGCCGTGATCAGTGATGCGGGTATGTGCGGTGCGGAATTCAGCATCCTCGGACGGGAAGTTGCCGCCGTGCTCCGCAAGTTCCGTACCGGTATGGCGACCCGTCTTCCGGTGGTCGAAAACGGCGATATCCGCGTGGATGGCGTTTGCGTGACCTTTGACGTCAATACCGGACGGGCTTCGGCGATCACCCCGATCTCCCGCATCGTAAATATCTGATTTTACGGATGTTTTCTTGAGCGGACGGATTTTTTGCCGCCCCTTGTAAAAGGAATTTTGCTCCACTTTTTGAAAAAAAATTCTTGTTAAAGACTTGACTTTTTGACATATCGGAGCAATATTATAAAAAGAGCAGTATTAAACTGCTGAAAAAGTTTTGATGAGTGATCTGGACAGCTAACCAACGTGAAAGGGAATAAAAATGTCCGAAATTGCTGATAAAGTGAAAAAAATCGTCGTCGAACAGCTGGGTGTTTCTGAAGATCAGGTCACCCCGGAAGCCAAATTCATCGAAGATCTCGGCGCTGACTCTCTCGATCAGGTCGAACTGGTTATGGCTCTGGAAGAAGCCTTCGGTTCCGATATTCCGGATGAAGATGCTGAAAAGCTGACCACCGTCGGCGATGCGATCGCTTACGTCGAAAGCAAGAGCCAGGAATAATTTTTCCGCTGTTGTTTTCACCGTGCGGTTTCAGCACAGATTTTTGTGTTTTCTGCCGGGCTTCCGGCAGATGCCGCACACAGACTATAGGGTCACCGATCGTCGTTTGGTTGGTGACCTTGTCTTTTTTTATAAACATTAACTACTTTGAGAGATAAAACCTTTTATGAACGAACGCAGAGTTGTAGTTACCGGTTGCGGCGTCCTTTCCTGCGTCGGCAACAATGTTGATGATTTCTGGGCTTCTCTGGTCAACGGACGTTGCGGTCTTGGTCAGATCACCCGTTTCGATACCTCCGCCTACCGCACTCACATCGCCGGAGAGATCAAAGATTTCGATATTACCCGCTATATGTCGGCTAAAGAGGCCCATCGTATGGACCTTTATACTCAGTATGCAATGGCTGCCGCAGACGAAGCTCTGCGCTCCGCCGGACTTTATGTTGAACCCGGTGAAAAACGCCCGGACGGCGATCGCTTCGGCGCCATCGTCCCCAGCGGTATCGGCGGCCTCGGCACCCTCGAGCGTGAACACGAAACACTGCTCAACCGCGGACCCCGCCGCGTTTCCCCCTTCCTTATCCCGATGATGATCGGCGATATCGCTTCCGGAAATCTTGCCATCCGTTATGACTTGCGCGGACCCAATATGGGCCTTGCCACCGCTTGCGCCACCGCTTGCCACTCCATCGGTGAAGCCTACTGGATGATCAAGCGCGACGATGCCGATGTTATGGTCGCCGGCGGTGCCGAAGCCTGTGTGGTTCCCACCAGTCTGGCGGGTTTCTGTGCGCTTCAGGCGCTTTCCACGCGCAACGATGATCCCCAGCACGCCAGCCGCCCCTTCGACAAGGATCGCGACGGTTTCGTTATGTCCGAAGCCGCCGGTGTTCTCGTCATTGAAGAGCTTGGCCACGCTGTCCGCCGCGGTGCCAACATCCTCGCCGAAATCGTCGGTTACGGTGCCACCGCTGATGCCTACCACATCACCAGCCCTGCTCCGGACGGCAACGGCTGCGCCCGCGCCATGCAGATGGCGATGCGCCACGCCGGTATCACCCCCGATGCGGTCGATTACATCAACGCTCACGGTACTTCTACCGCGCTCAACGACAAGTTTGAAACCCTTGCCATCAAGAGCGCTTTCGGCGAAGCTGCCAACAAGGTTGCCATCAGCAGTACCAAAGGTACCACCGGTCACTCCCTCAGCGCCGCCGGCGGTCTGGAATGTATCGCCTGCGTCAAGAGTATCACCGACGGCATCATCCCGCCGACCATCAACTACGAAACTCCCGACCCGGAATGTGACCTCAACTACACTCCGAACACCGCTGTCAAACGCACCGTCAACTATGCGATGAACAGCAACCTCGGTTTCGGCGGTCACAACGGTGTTATGCTGTTCAAGAAGTTTGAAAACTGAAATAATTGTTATTTGAGGAATGGTTGTTATGAAAAACTTTTGGTTTGCGACTGCTTCAGTTGCAGCGGTGCTGATTTGCGGCTGCCGCCACACCCACGTTGATCAGGTTCGTGCCAGTGACGGCCGTCAGGATTGGTACAAAGATATCAAAGCCAACTACCCCGGCTTCCGTCCGCCGCGCTTGATCTCTCCCGGAATTTCCGGCTACACCGGACCTGCGGTCAAGCCCGCCGCTCCTGCTCCGGCTGAAAAATATTCCGCTATGGACAACGGCATTGAGGCGGTTCCGGTCGACCCCGAAATTGATGTCAAGCCTGAAGTCAAACCCGCCGCCCCTGCCGCCGAAGCCGCTCCCAAAGCCGAAGTGAAAGCCGACGAAAAAGCTGAAGCCAAACCCGAAGCTCCCAAAGCTGACGAAAAAGCTGAAGCCAAACCCGAAGCTCCCAAGGCTGACGAAAAAGCTGAAGCCAAGGCGGATGCCAAGGCTGAAACTGCAAAAATTGAGCCGCCGGATCCCACCAGCAGCGATATTTATGAGGTCAAGTATGGTGATACTCTGGGCGCCATCTCCAAAAAGTTCTATGGCAGCACCCGTCACACCAATCTGATCCAGAAAGCCAATTCCGACATAATCACCAACGCCAACGTGCTCAAGCCCGGAATGAAACTCATCATTCCGAAGCTTTGATCTGCGTTACACGAAAGGAGCCCCGGAGCCGCACTTTTCCGGAGCCGGGGACTCCAAAAAAATTCTGCCCATGGAACAACGCTTTTATTTTGAACCAGGATTATCTTTCCGCACCTTCGGTGTGAAAGATGAAGTGCGCTTGATAAGGCAGGTTTCTGCTGAATATCAGGTCACCGTCAACGCCAGGGACAATTGGGTGGAACTTTCCGGCAGTGAAGCGGCAGTAAATGCCGCACTGCATTTTTTTGAAGAGCTGCAGAAGCTTTTCAAGCTCCGTCAGAAAGAGCTTGACCGCGCCGATTTTGAACTGGTTCTGCGCCAGTGCCGCACCCGGAATGCTCCGGCGCTGGAAAATTTGTGGAAAGAACGCATCGAACTTGCCTCCGGACGGCGTCCGGTCATGCCCCGTTCCCCGCGCCAGCTCGATTATCTCAAAGCTATGCGCCAGCACGAAGTCGTCTTCGGCATCGGACCCGCCGGTACCGGCAAAACCTATCTGGCAATGGCGATGGCGGTCTCTATGTTTTTGAAAGGTGAGGTCAGCCGCATCATCCTCACCCGCCCCGCCCGTGAATCCGGCGAACGGCTGGGATTTCTTCCCGGCACTTTGGAGGACAAAGTTTCTCCCTATCTGCGCCCGCTCTACGATGCTCTTTACGAGATGATGAATGTCGAAGAGGTGCAGAATCTTATTTCCCGCAACATTATCGAAGTGGCTCCGCTGGCATTTATGCGCGGCCGCACTTTGAGCAATGCCTTCATCATCCTTGATGAAGCGCAGAATACCACTCCGGAACAGATGCTGATGTTCCTGACCCGTATGGGATTCGGTTCGCGCTGTGTGATCACCGGTGACCCGACCCAGTCCGACCTCAATAAAAATGAACCATCCGGTCTGAACCGCGCATTGAAGTCTCTGCGCCATCTTCCGGAATTGGGATTTGTCTTTTTCGATACCCGCGACGTAGTGCGCCATGCGCTGTTGGAAAAAATCATAACTGCCTACAACACAACTTCTGAATCAGGGGAGAAATAATTTTGAACAATCCGGAAAAACTTTCTGTTCAGCCTTCCAATAACATCCTGACCGGTTCAGCTGTGCCGACGATCCTCGTATTGGTTCTTATCTGGGTCACGGCGGCGGTTCTGCTGACCATCTCGGTTCTCACCCAGCGCGACTTCACCATTTTCAAAAAGGGTGATGCCGCGCCGTTTTCGACTTGGGCATTGACCGACTTTTCCTATATCGACAAAGCGAAAACCAGTGCTGATAAGGCCGCCGCACGGAAAAAAGCTCCGGAATATCTGCTGATAAGCGATGCGCGTTCCAAAGAGTTGAACGATGATCTGGACACCTTTTTCACCGCCGCCAGAAACCGCGCTGAAATGGAACTGCAGAAGCAGAAATATGTTCCGAGCGCCAGCGTCCCGGCTCAAATGGCGGGAAAATTTGTCCATTTTGACGAATTGAAAAATCTCCTTGGCAACCGGATCGCTTTCGAAGCTCTGCGCCGCGCGTTTGCCAGTTTCGTAAGCCACGGTATTGCATTGAAAGAGCAGCTGGTCAATCCCAATATCCGCATCATCACCTCCGGTGAACGGCTGCTTGACAATTTCACCCCGCCGGATGCCGGGAATGCCGCCGCTCAAATCATCCGCAAAATCAAAGGTTCTCCGGAATTCAAAAGCGAACTTGGCGAGATCCTCGCCGTCATACTTGCCCCCGGCAATCTGGTGTTTGATAAAGAGCGCACCGCCGCCGATCAGGAGGAGGCAGCCAAAGCGGTGAACGATTCCTACAAATTCTGCCGCGCCGGTGAACTTATGGTCGCTCAAGGCGCATTGATCACCGAAGAGATGATCGACAAGATCAAAGCAGAAAAAGATATGCTGCCGCACAACTTCGGTATGGCGGTATTCTACTATCGGCTGGCGGTAAGTTTTCTGCTGCTGGTGGTGGCGTTCTTCTTTCTTTACATCACCTATCCGGGATTCCTCAATTCACCGCATTCGACGACCCTTGCCGGGGTCACGGTGATATTGTCAATGATACTGAATTACGCGGTGATATACGGCTTTTTCCATCTGGTGAAATCAGAACGCATCAGCGATTACCAGCTGTTGTTCGCTATGGTGCCGATCCCGTTGTGTGCGGCATTGTGTACCGCATTCCTCGGCAACCGTACCGCCATATTCAGTTTGTTTCTGGTCTCGAGCGTGTCGGCGATGATGGCGTTCCCCGACCGTTCGTTTGAACAGGCGCTGCGCTGGTTTTTTATCGGGGTGCTGGTGGCGCTGTCGGTGCGCAATGTCCGCAACTACCGCAGCTTCTTTTTCCGGGTGTTCATCTTCGGTGCATTCAGCATTGCATTGATAAACAGCGACATTCTTTTCAATGCAGGCAGAAAAATCTTCCTCGAAGCCGCCGCCGTGATCTTCATCAACAGCTTCGGCTGTGCCGTGGCTTCGCTGCTGCTGGTGTTTGTGTTTGAGCTGATTTTCAATGCCGATACCAATATGTCGCTTATGGTGTTGTGCGACCACAGCCACCCGCTTCTGGATGAACTCAAACGCCGCGCACCGGGAACGATGTTCCATTCGATGAATGTCGCCACGCTTGCCGAAGATGCCGCCCGTGCCATAGGCGCCAATCCGCTCAAAGCCAAGGCGGGTGCGCTCTTCCACGATATTGGCAAATTGAGCAACCCCGGCTATTTCGTGGAAAACAATGTCGACAGCCCCGCCGAACACGAACAGCTCCCCCCGCGTCAGAGCTGCAGCATCATCCGCGAACACGTCACCGAAGGAATGAATTTGAGCCGGAAATACCGCTTGAGCCGCTTTATCAAAGAGGCGATATCGACTCATCACGGCGATGATCTGGTCTCATTTTTCTACCGTAAAGCGTTGGAGATCCACGAGAACAATCCAGGTTCGGCGGCGGTGATCGAAGCCGATTTCCGCTACACCGGAAACGCCCCTTACGGCAGGGAATTGACCATAATTTCGCTTGCCGATGCCTGTGAAGCCGCCTGCCGCAGTATCAAAGACACCACCGAAAGCAACATCCGCGAGATGGTGGAGAACATCTTTATCCACCGCTTCAGAAACAATCAGCTCCGGGCTTCAAAGCTCACGCTCAATGAACTCAATATCGTCCGGGAATCATTTATCAAGGATCTGGTCAACTTCAACCACGGCCGGATCGCTTACAACAAGGAAAAAAAGCATGATCCAACTCAACAGCCAGTGGTATTGCCGGAGCAAAAAAGCTCCGAAGAAAAGTGATTTGCGTAAATTTGTACACCGCGCCGCCGAAGTTGCAGGATTGCCGGTCGACCCCGCGTGGAGCTGCAATATATTGTTCGTAGGCGACCGCAGAATGGCGCAGATGAATATGGATCTGCTCGGCCACGAAGGCACGACCGATGTGATAACTTTCTGCTATTTTGAAGAGGGTATGCCCATTGATGCGGGCGAAACTATGGTCGAACTTATCGTCAATCCCGAAGCCGCCGCCAGAGAAGGAGCCAAACGCCCCGGCGGTTACTGCAGAGAAGTCGCATTGTACATCGTGCATGGAATGCTTCACAGCGCCGGGGAAGATGACCTCGAAGAGACTGTCCGCCGCCGCATGCGGCGGAGAGAGCGCGAGTGCATGAGCATACTTGAAAATGAATTTGATTTGGCACTTTTGTTTCCTGGCGCTTGACACTTGCAGTAATCACGTTTATATTATGAAACAAAAATAATTTCTGACATCTGGAGAATACCGTGAAAAAATTTATCCTTGTGCTGTTCGCCGCCGCCATTGCCGGAGGCTGTTCCATCAGTCCCTGGCACATCGCCAAAACCAATGTGGAAAATTCCAAACAGCTCCGCGTCGGTATGACCAAAGCTGAAGTGCTTGCCATTATGGGCGAACCGGTCAAAAATGAAACTTTCAACCGCCCCGATACCTGGTTCTACTACTTCAATATGAACTGGCTGGACGGCTTCATCACCGAAGATGAGTGCTTCCCTGTCGTATTCAAAGACGGCAAACTTGCCGGATGGGGCCACATCTACTATACCAGAATGAGAGTTGAAAACCGGGAGAAGATCCCGACCGTCGGCGATATCGAAAAGAAATAACTTTCCGGAACACCACGAATGAAAGTAATTGTCACCGGAGGAGCCGGTTTTATCGGTTCCGCATTGATCCGCTACCTTATCCGGAATACCGATTGTACTGTACTCAATCTGGATAAGCTCACTTATGCCGGAAATCCGGATAATTTGAAAGAGATCTCCGATTCTCCGCGTTACAGTTTCATTCAATGCGATATTTGCGATCGGGAGAAAATTGCGGAGATCTTCCGGAGTTTTGCGCCGGATACGATTATGCATCTCGCTGCCGAAACTCACGTCGACCGTTCCATTGACGGACCTTTGGAGTTTGTGCAGACCAATGTTATGGGTACTGCCAATCTGCTCCATTGCGCGCTGAACTATTTTTCGCAGCTGCCGGAAGAAAGAAAATCCCGCTTCCGTTTTCAGCATATTTCGACCGATGAGGTTTACGGTTCGCTGGGTAAAGACGGATTCTTTACCGAAAACACACCCTACGATCCCAAGTCGCCCTATTCGGCGAGCAAAGCCGCTTCCGACCATATGGTGCGGGCGTGGGGACACACCTTCAAACTTCCGGTACTGATTTCCAACTGTTCCAACAACTACGGTCCGTATCATTTTCCGGAAAAGCTCATCCCGCTGATAATCCTCAACGCGCTGGACGGCAAACCCCTCCCCATCTACGGTAAAGGCGACAATGTCCGCGACTGGCTCTATGTCGGAGATCACGCCAGAGCGTTGTGGCTGATAAATCAGCAGGGCACACCGGGAGAGACTTACAATATCGGCGGCAATAACGAATACACCAATCTGGAAGTGGTCGAAACTTGCTGTGCCATTCTTGATGAATTGCGCCCCAAAGCGGAATCTTATTCCAGACAGATAACCTTTGTTTCCGACCGCCCCGGTCACGATCTGCGTTATGCCATTGATTCAAGCAAGCTCAAAAATGAGCTCAACTGGGTGCCGCAGACTGATTTTGAAACCGGTTTGCGCGCTACTGTAAAGTGGTATCTGGAAAATGAATGGTGGTGGAAACCGATCCGCGAAAAGAATTATTCCGGAGAACGCCTCGGAAAGGGAGGAAAGTAAGATGAAAGGTATCGTCCTTGCCGGCGGAGCCGGGACCCGTTTGCACCCGATGACTCTGGGAACTTCCAAACAATTGCTGGCAATCTACGACAAACCGATGATATATTATCCGTTGTCAGTGCTTATGCTTGCCGGGATACGGGAAATATTGATCATCACCACCCCGGAAGAGCAGCCCAATTTCAAACGGCTTCTCGGTGACGGCAGCCGTTTCGGAGTTGAATTCACCTACGCAGTCCAACCCTCGCCGGACGGCTTGGCGCAGGCATTCATTATCGGTGAAGAGTTTATCGGAAGCGACAATGTCTGTCTGGTGCTGGGCGACAATATCTTTTACGGCGCCAACCTCGGCAACATCCTCCGCGAAGCCGCCGCCAAAGAAGAGGGCGCCACGGTCTTCGGCTACTATGTCCGCGACCCTGAACGCTTCGGCGTGGTGGAGTTCGACAAAAACGGCAAAGCGGTCTCCATCGAAGAAAAACCGCTTCAGCCCAAATCAAATTACGCCGTTACCGGACTTTATTTTTATGACAACGATGTGGTCGAAATCGCCAAAAGCATCAAGCCTTCCGCCCGCGGCGAACTGGAAATAACCGCGGTCAACAATATCTATCTTGAACGCGGCAAACTCAATGTCGAACGTCTCGGACGCGGTTTCGCGTGGCTCGACACCGGAACCCCGGACAGTATGCTCGATGCCGGAAACTTTATCAAAGCCGTTGAAACAAGACAGGGGCTTCAGGTCGCCTGTCTGGAAGAGATCGCATTCTGCAACGGCTGGCTCACCGTGGAACAGGCGCTGGATTCCGTTTCCGGAATGCGGAAAACCGAATACGCACGTTATCTTGAACAGCGGGTCAGAGAATGGGAAAATTCAAAGTAATTTCACAAGTTCCCGACGGTGTAAAGCTGATCGAACCGGCTGTTTTCGGCGACAGCCGCGGCTATTTTATGGAAACCTACAACCGCGGTGATCTCGCGAATATCGGCATAATTGACAACTTCATTCAGGACAATGAGTCTATGTCCGTCTACGGTGTCGTACGCGGTCTGCATTATCAGGCGATGCCCCGCACGCAAGCCAAATTAGTGCGCGTGATAAGCGGTACGGTATTGGATGTGGCGGTGGATATCAGAAAAGATTCTCCCGATTTCGGAAAGGTTTTTTATGCGGAACTTTCCGGAGATAATCATCGTCAATTCTACATCCCGCGCGGCTTTGCCCACGGGTTTGCCGTGTTGAGCGAAAAGGCGCTCTTTGCCTACAAATGCGACAATCTTTATCATCCTGAAAGCGAATGCGGCATCGCATTCAACGACCCTGATCTTGCGATTGACTGGCAGATTCCGGAAGATAAAATGATATTGTCTGCCAAAGATTTACATCATCCCTGCTTCAAGGATGCAAAGTTTTTTTGATATAACTGTTTCTGCGAGGAAGATCTATTATGAAAATCATGCTTACCGGCGGCAAAGGAATGCTCGGGCGGACCTTGTCCTCTGTCTTGAAAACCTCTCACGAAGTCGTGATAACTGATTTCCCGGAAGCGGATATAACCGATTATTTTTCCATTTCCAACGCCATCAGACGTTTGAAACCGGATGCGGTCATCCATTGCGCCGCCAAAACTGCCGTCGACCTCTGCGAAACCGAACAGATCGCTGCCTATAACATCAATGCTTACGGTGCGGCAAATGTCGCCAAAGTATGCTTTGAATATGATGTGAGATTGATCGCCATATCCACTGATTATGTCTTTTCCGGAGTGAACACCCGCCCGTGGAGAGAAGATGACATCGCTGACGGCGGCAATACCGTCTACGGCAAAAGCAAATTTCTCGGTGAACAGCTCATTCTCGGTCTCTGTCCGACTGCGCTCATCTGCCGTCTGGCGTGGCTCTACGGCACCGGCGGCCCGAGCTTCCTGCACACCATACTCAAACTTGCCGACGGCACCCGGGCTCAGCTCAAGGTAGTTTCCGACCAGATCGGCAATCCGACCAGTTGTCTGGCGGTGGCGAAACATATGCGATTGCTCCTTGAACATCCGGAGATCACCGGAATTTGCCACTTGAGCTGCGACGGAGAGGCCAGTTGGTTTGAGTTTGCGCAGGAGATCTGCCGCATCAACGGCATCAAGCAGGAGATCATACCCTGTTCGACTTCAGAATATCCGCGTCCGGCGCCACGCCCGGCATATTCAGCATTGGAAAACACTGTGTTGGAAAAATACGGTCTGCCGCCGATGCCGCATTGGAAAAAAGCATTGGAAAATTTCTTTATCCGGGGGTTCATATGGTAAATATGGTTTTGCGTGATGATCTGGTAAATTTTCTCGATACGGAGCTTGAGCTTGCCGCATTTTCCGGCGATGTTTCAAACAACGGTCTGCAAATTGAAGGCGCATCGGAGGTCAGAAAGATCCTCTTTGCCGTTGACGCTTGTCAGCAGGTCTTTGATATTGCGGCAAAGGAGCAGGCGGACTTTATTTTCGTCCACCACGGCTTGAGCTGGGGGGGCGGTTTGAAGCGCTGGACAAATATCAATGCCGCGAGATTTTCCACATTGTTCAAAAATGATATTTCGCTCTATGCCGCTCATCTGCCGCTGGATGCGCATAGAGTTTTCGGCAACAATGCTGTTTTGAGCGACATCGTCAGCCTTCAGGAGCGCAAAGATTTCTTCAACTATGACGGCTGTGATATCGGTTTTTCCGGCATCATCCCCGAAGCGGTCACGCTTGAGCATCTGGCGCAGAAGATCTCTTCCGTTATCGGAGGAAATTATCTTCTGCGCGGCAATCCCGACAAGGTCTGCCGCAAAGCCGCCATCGTTTCCGGCGGCGGCGGAGTCGATGCCGTTATGGATGCCGCCAGCTGCGGCTGTGATCTGCTCATCACCGGGGAGATGGAACACATTATGCACCATATCGCGCTGGAAACCGGAGTTGCCGTCATCGCGCTCGGCCATTACGCCAGTGAAACCACCGGCCCCAAGGCGCTGATGCAGGTGGTCAAAGAAAAATTCGGCATTGAAACTCTCTTTGCCGATTGTCCGACCGGATTGTGATATTTATGAAAATGATCAACGATCAGGCGTGGAAAATCTCTTTTTTCCGTAAATTATTGTGGGCGTTCACTGCGTTTGCAGGAGGAACGCTCTATGCCGCATCTTTGCCGCCATTGAATTGGAATTTTGCCGTATTCATCTCGCTTTTGCCGCTCTTGTACTGCGGCTGCTGTTTCAAGTGGAGATTTTCGGCATTCTGCGGCTGGCTGTGGGGGATCGGCTGGGCGTTTTTCAGCTGTAATTTTCTGCGGGAGATCGAATGGTTCGTGCCGTTCCTCATCGCCCCGGTGCTGGCATTGTGGCCCGCGCTCTGGGCGGCGCTGCTGCCGGAGCTGAAACGATTCACCTTATTCCCGGCGGAATCGATCATCTGGACGGCAAAAAGGAAAACGGAATATTTCAATACCGCACTTCCGTATTGGCGGATAATATTGTTCACCGTTTCCAGTGCGGTGTTGTTTACATTGATCGAGTGGACGCGCTCGCGGCTCTTTGTCTGGAACGATTTCAGCGTGACCCAGTACCGCAACCGTTATCTTATTCAAATCGCGTCACTTACGGGAAGTTACGGCATCGGTTTTCTCATCGCGCTCATCAATGCCGGGATTTTCGGCGCGATATATTTCAAAAAACATCGCACCGCTTCGCTTACCGTACCGGCATTGCTGACCGCCGCAACTGTCCTTTTCGGCATTTACAACATCAGAAAAATTGAAAATCTTCCGCCGTCAGAAATAAATCTGCGTGCAGGATTGGTACAATGCGACCTTTCACAGCGCCGTCGGGCAACTGAAGCGCAGATCATCGAAGCCATCGACGTCTGCACTGCGTTGTCAACGCAGCTTGCCCAACAGAAACCCGATCTGATCATCTGGCCGGAAAGCGCCGTTCCCATTCCTTTGGAGAGCGGCGGCACTATCGGAGATATGTTCCGCCGCAAGTTTGCTCTTTCGCTCCGCAACGGCGGTATTCCGGTGCTTGCCGGATTGATCTCGTACAAACCGGGCAGAGAAGAGGGCGCGTGGGACGTGACCAACAGCGCATTATTGTTCACTCCAAATCTAAAACTTGCCGGACGTTATGACAAGGTCCACCGCGTGCCTTACGGCGAATATGTGCCGTTCCGCAAATATCTGCCGCAGGCATTGATCAATGCGGTCGATATGGGGCGCGATCTTGCTCCCGGAACCAACTTTGAACCGATGAATATCGCCCCCGGTATCCGCGCTTCGATTGCCATTTGTTACGAAGGTGTTTTCGGTTATCTCACCCGGAAATTTGCCCTTCGCGGCAGCAATCTGCTCATCATAATTTCCAATGATGCGTGGTATCCGGAGAGCAGCGAACCCGAACAGCACCTCGCCAATGCGGTCATCCGCTCTGTTGAAACCGGTTTGTTTATGATCCGCTGCGGCAACAACGGCGGTTCAGGTGTCGTCACCCCTGACGGCCGCTTCACTCAGTATATCGGCAGTGCCGCCCGCCGCCCGGAACTGCTCCGCGAACGTGCCATCGGCATTGTCAACGTGCCGATATATGAAAACTGGACGCACCGCACCGTTTTTGTCCGTTGCGGCGAATGGTTCATCGCTCTGCTGGGGGCGGCATTGTTTGCGTTGATAACCGCCTGGACTGTAAACCGTTTCCGGCGTAAAGAATATTTCAACAAACTTCTGGAGAATCCAAATGAATGAACAAATCAAAATCATTATCGAGAATGCTCTCTACTTTATCGCATTGCTGAACCCGGCAAGCAAGGTGATGTTTCTCTCCACCTATGAACCGAAACTGACCAGAAAACAGATTTTTGAACTCTCCTGGAAATCTTCCACTGCGGCGCTTTTCATCCTGATCACGCTTGCGCTCTTCGGAGAGATCGTTTTGAGCAAAATTTTCCGCGTTGAACTTTATTCGCTCAAAATCACCGGCGGTATAGTTCTTTTTATGATCGGTCTCGTCGCCATCCGCGAAGGCCACTTCGTCAACCGCGATGAACACCAGAAACAGATGAACTTCACCGATCTCTCTCTGATCCCGCTGGCAACCCCGCTCATCGCCGGGCCGGGTATTATTGCCGCCGGAATTTCCACCGCCGCCCAGTACGGTGTGATTTCTGTGATAATTTCCCTCTTCTTCGGAATTTTCATCAACTTTGTGATTATGCTGTTCTCTTCCGGCATCAATAAAGTTCTGGAAAAACTCCACCTTATCGGCCCGCTGATCCGTCTCACCGGTCTCATCATTTCCGGGGTGGCTGCCCAAATGATCATCAACGGAATAAAAGAGAGTTTGGTGTAGGATCGGTGTGCGGCGGGCGCTCGTGCTTGTACACGGAGCGATCTTGCTTTGCCGGAGCGCGCCTTGCGGTCGTCGCCGCTCGGGTCGAGGACGTGAGTCCACTCCCCTCGCGGCTCCTCGGCAAAACCCGCCCGGCTGTGCGATATCGCTCCTGATTTCACCTTGGTTGGAGTTTTGCGCCAGTCGTCGGGCTTGCGCCCGACAGGCGAGAGGTAGCCGCTTCGCGGCGGATGTTGCGCCTGACGGCGGATTTTTTACCAGTTGGCGGCAGGTGCAAATGCCGGATTTTCAGAAAAATATCTGATTTTTTTTGCCCCAAAATCACTATTTGGCAAAAAATAATTTTACTGAAAAGCGGGTAAAATTACACAAAAGTAAAAAAATATTGATTTTTTTTCGTTTTTTTGTTCAAAAGCACTTGACTATTATTTTTTTTTGAGTATACTATCAAATGTCACGTTAAGATTTGTATTTGTATTTTGATTGACAGTAAACGTTAAGGAGAAAAGAAAAATGGATCACACTTTCTATGATGTCAAGAACAAAAAGTCTGTAACCACCAAAATCACCGAATGTGTCACCTACACCAAAGGCAGCCGCACCAGCTACGCTCTCAAGGGCAAAACCGAAGACGGTCGCAATCTCACCGCTTTCGTCAAAAAAGAAGTCTGGGACAAGGCCAACGCCGCCAAGTAATTGCTGTACCCGGCTTTTTGAAAACGGCTGTTGTAAAACTCCAAGTTTTACAGCAGTCTTTTTTTGTCCTTGGAGAAGATGTGAAAACTACCACTCGCCTGCCGGGCGTAAGCCCGACGACAGGCGCAATACCGCCGTCAGGCGGAACATCCGCCGCGAAGCGGCTACCTCACGCATGTTGCGCGACAGCGCAACGATATGCGCTCCACTCCAGCGGACGCCATTCTGCCCAACAAAAATACCGCCGTCAGGCGGAACATCCTCCGCGAAGCGCCTACCTCACGCATGTTGCGCGACAGCGCAACAATATGCGCAACAGCCAGCGACGTTATTCTGCTACTCACGCCGTTTCCAATCGGCGGGATGATCGTGCGATGATGGCGCAGAAAAAGCGGGGCGAGGTGGACTCCCGTTCACGAGCTTCCCCGCTTTTTCAAGTCAGCGCGCACGAGCGCCCGCCGCCCCCCATTCGGGCTTACAGCGTAATCCTCCCTGTGAAAGCTGCGGCGACTGTCGCGCTGTCGGCGTAGGAGAGGTTGGCGCCTGCGGGAAGACCTTGCGCGGGACGGGTCAAGGCGGCAGGGCAGTCTTTGAGCAGTTCGGCGAGATATGCCATAGTGGCACGGCCTTCGACATCGGAACTCAAGGCGAGAATGATCTCTTTGATTTCGGGTTTAGCCGCCTGTTTCAAAAGGAGGTCGAAGTTGAGATTTTCGCCGTGTTCGCCGTCAAGAGGGGAGAGTTTGCCGCCGAGGACGAGATATTTGCCGCGGTAACTGCCGCCGGATTCAACGGCGAGAAGCTGCGGGATATTTTCCACCACGCACAAGGTGGAATTGTCGCGGCGCGGGTCGGAACAAATGGAACATAAGGCACCGTTTTCGGCGCAGTTGCCGCACTCAGGACAGCGGGTGATATCGGAAGCAAATCTCTGAACGGCATCGACAAACGCGGAGACATCGGTTTTATCCCAATCGAGCATCGCCATAACCATACGTTCGGCACCGCGTTTGCCGATGCCGGGGAGCTGTTTTAAAAACAGCATCAGCTCTTCGATTGCAGCGGGATAATTTTTCATCATCAAATCTCCTTCTTTTGCGGCTGTAAAAAGCGTTCAAAAAAATCTTTTGCCATCGGGGCGCAGGTCAAACCTCCTGCATCGCCGTCTTCAATGGTGACGGCAAGCGCGTAATTGCGGAGCTGGTAACTGGTAAAGGCGATAAAGTGTATCATATTTTTGCGGTTGCCGCGGGGTCCTGTTTCGGCGGTTCCGGTTTTGCCGTAGATGACGAGGTCGTCGGACTTGGCGCGCCGTCCGGAGCCGCGGGAGGCGTTGACCACGCGGAACATTCCCTGTCGGACGATCTCCAGCTGCTGGGGCGTTACGTCAAGTTCGCTGTCGCAGACGATCTCGCGGTTGAAGAGGGCTTCGCCGGAATAGTCGGATACTTTGCTCACCAGATGGGGGCGGTAAAGTTTGCCGCCGTTGCAAATTGCGGCAGTGTAGCGAACCAGCTGCAGCGGGGTCATACTGATAAATCCCTGACCGATGGAGAGCAGCGCGGTGTCGCTGTCGTTCCACGGGATGCGGTAAAGTTTTTTCTTGCGTTCAGGACTGGGGAAGTTGCCGGCGTTTTCGTGGATCTCGATGCCGGTTTTACTGCCGACACCCGCCTGTTTGAGAACAGTTTCCAGTATCGGGAATCCTACCTTGAGCGCCTGATGGATCATATAGGTGTTGCAGGATTTTTCCAGCGCGAGAAGCATATCGACATCGGCTTCGGTGTAACGGTGGGCAAGACAGCGGATGGTGGTGCCAAGCACTTCGATACTGCCGGAACAGAAGACCGTTTCGGCGGGGTTGATGCCGCCTTTGAGCAGCGCCAGACAGATGAGCGGTTTCAAGGTCGAACCGGGCGGATAGATGCCGCCGGTGGAGCGGTTGATGAGCGGGCGGGCGGCATCGTTGAGGAGAGATTTGTAGTATTCCGGTGACAAGCGCGGAGTGAATTTTTTCAAGTCGTATGACGGTGAAGTCGCGGCGCAGATGATGTCTCCTGTGTCGGCATCCATAACGATAAGCGAACCGCGTTTGTTTTCAAGGAGCTTTTCGGCGATTTTCTGGGCGCGGCTGTCAATGGTAAGATAGACATCGTTGCCGTGAACGGGATCAACCTTTCCCAGAAGTTCGCGGCGGACAAAGCCGACATTGTTGACCTGCACGATCTGGCTTCCGGGGTAGGCGCGCAAACCGAGCCCTGCGGGGTTGCTTTCGGAGTTTGGGAGCTTGTCGTAAACCAGTTCGATCCCCGCGCGACCCTCGGTGTCGGGCTGATAGTAGGAGAATTGTTTGCGGTCGGCGGCGGTGTTGGCTTCCGCTTTGCGCGAATAGCCGATGATGTGCGCCGCCATAGATCGCTGCGGATAGATGCGCTGGGTGGAGATTTGAATGTCCAAGCCCTGCATATCGCGGGCGGCTTCCAGCAGCAATGCGCGTTCTTCGGGGGAGAGATCGGAAAAGACTGTAAGCGGCATTCCCGGAGAGATGTTCAAATGGCGTTCAATGGTCTTGCGTTCCGGAACATCTGTCCTGCCGATGACGGCGGCAAGCTGATTGGCAGTCTGGCACATAACATCCAAGGTGCGTTTGCCGCGGTTGCCAGAACGCATACCTTCGGGATAGAAGACCAGATCGTAGACGGTACGGTTTCCGGCGAGAACTTCGCCGTCGGCACTGTAGATCGTGCCGCGCCGTCCGGGGATGCGGATGCGGCGGACTGATTGCTTGGCGATCTCGGCGCGATGTTCTTCGCCGTGATGCAGCTGCAGATAATAGGCGCGGAACAGTAATACACTCATTAAAGTCAGCATCAGCAGCGCCAGTATCACGATCCTGAAACGGAAGTCATCCAGCAGACCAATCGGTTTGGTGTTGCGGTAACGGTTTTGATTTTTCATTTCCGGTACCTCCGGGCGCTGTGGCTTTGGGCGCTGCGGTAAACCGGGCGGCGCGGATGGCGCGGCGAAGTTGAAAAGACACTTTTCACACAGCGCGGCAGATTGGCCCGCACAGCGAAAAAGTCAAACACCGCCGCCGAGAACAGCAGCCACAAACCGCCGCCTGCGGCAGAGGAAAAGATATAGGTGATCCGGTCGGGAGCAGGAAGCATTCCGCCGGAGATCTTTATGGCGATCATCACGCCGATCGAAACTGTTATCCCGGCAACCGCTCCGGAAGCAAGCAGTGCCAGTATCTGCCGATGGCCGCGATCGGCGATCAATGCGCCCGTCAGCACCGCACAGAGAAAAATCAAACTCAAATAGCTGAAACTGTGGCCGTAAACCGCATCCAGCACCAAACCGGATGCCGCCGCCGAAACAATGCCGTATTTCCAGTTGTAAGCCAGAAACAGCACGATGGCGCAATAGACTCCGAATGCCGGAAAGAGCGACAGATTGCCGGCAAGCATATCCAGTATCAGAAAAATCGCAGTCAAAGAACAGCAGATGAAATTTTTCATAACGGCAGCTCTTGTTCCCGGGAGATTACGGTGACGAAACGGAGATTTTCAAAGTTCACCGCGGGTTTGAGCAAACAGCTGAAGTCCGGATCATTACCGGGGTGAAAATCATTGTTTATAACCAGTTCACCGATCTTGATGCCTTCGGGAATGCCGCGTTCATATCCGGTACTGACCACCGCTTCGCCGGGGGTGTAGTCGCCGTCATTGGCGAGCATACCGAACCGGATGAGATCGGCTGGCGCGGGGCTGTTTCCTGTGTTGGTGAAGCCGACGGCGCCATTGGTCAGACGCCCGGAAAGGCGCACCGAGGGGTCGTTGACGGTCGAAATCCGCGCTGTTCTTGCGGAACACTCTCTGACGACACCGATGAGGAACAATCTGCCGTCGGTGGTACTGTCCACCACCGCATTGCCGACGGCGATGCCGTCTCTTGCGCCGCGGTCGATGGTGAAGCCGTCGCGGAAGTGCAGCGGATCGCGCAAAATGATTTCACCGGTGCTGAATTTCCATTGCGGCGGAGCGGAGAGCTGCAATTTCTGGCGCAAAATGCGGTTTTCGTCCAATATTCCTGCGGCGGCGGTACTGCGCACGGCAAGTTCGCGGTTGCGCAGGGCAAGTTTCTCCACCTGCCGTGCCAGCGCGAGGCGGTCGAGCGAAAGCAGACTCTTATCCTGAATTTCTCCTGTGGTGCCTTTGGCAAGTTTCAAATAGGGGTAGAAGAAGCCGTTGGCGGCTTTGGATACGGCAAAGCCCAGCATCCGGAAGCCTGCGGTAAGCAGCAGTATCACCGCCAGCACGCAAGCGCAGATGATTATGAGTTTATCTGGTTTTCTGCCTGATCTGTTCATAGTTCGCGCAACTTCTCCTTGAGCAGACGCTGGATATACTCTTCGCCGTAAAGTGAACGCATAAGGTTGATGTTGAATTCATAAAAGAGTTCGGGATCGGGACGGGTGATCATCTCGCCCGAAGCAAGTTCGATCATCGTCCGGCGTTTATTCTGGTCGCGTTCGTAGATCGCCAGATAGCGGATCAAAGTACGCGGAGAAAGCTCCGTGAACTTTTTCTGTCCGAATTCATTGGTGTATTCCGCACCGATAAGCGAGATCAGATTGACGGGCGGCCGCTGCATACCGAAACCGCGCAGGAAGTCTTCGACCATCTCCGAACAGCGCAGTTCGTCAAAGACCGGATAGGTGATTTTTCTGCCGCGCGAAAGGATGCTGGCAGGGAATTCATAGTTGGCGGTCAGTACCGGCATCACATTGTCCGGCGGAGCAAAGGCGCCGCCGACATTGGTGCGGAAGCTGTACCAGTCGACCTTTGCCGGGTCGATATCGTCAAAGAATATCACAAAGCGGTGGTCTTTGCGCTTGGCAAGCGCCTGGATCAATGGAGTCCAGTTCTCTTCCAGTGCATCGGGTTCAGCGAGGATCGGAATGATATTCTCCTGCGCCAGCGCGTAGGAGATCACCATACTGGTTTTTCCGTAACCCGGCAGGCTGTTTATCAGCAGCGGCAGATTGGTTTTGCCCTGCGCAAAGTTGCGGAAGTGATCTTCGTAGGCATTGCGCACCCCCGGGTAGCCGTAAAATTTATTCGGTTTCCGTACCGAAGCCGGTTCAACGGCGACAAAGCGGCGCTGGCGGTAGCTGAAAACCTTGCCGGAGCTGAATGGATCGCTCTTTTTGAGCAGTTCAATAAGTCCTGAAACATCTTCCGGCAGCGCGGAAAAGAGCTTCCTGGCACGCGGCAGCAGCTTGGCGGAACTGCCGGGGATTCCGGCGATGTCATAATTGCGAAGATAGCGGAACAAGGTCAAAATCTGTTCCAGCAGAAAATTGCTGTCGCTTTCCGGATCAACGGAATTCAGGTCATCCGGAAAGATATTCAGCGTGATGAGTGCATCAAAGACCTCCCGCGCCAGCAGATCGGCAAATTCACCGTCTCCGGCGGTGCGGCAGAGCGAATTGAGATAATCCGCCGCACCGGCACATCCGGGAAGAGCTTCCGTTTCTGCAGTACGGAGAAATCTTCCCAAATCCGGCAGCGGCGCATTGTCGGAGCTTTTTAGTCTGCCATCATCATCGATCCGGCAGAACATCACCTCAAACGCGGTCAGCGCATCCTGACAATTCGGCGTGTTGGAAGTCATAATGCACTCTCAATATTTTTTACATCCGGTCGACGACCGCTTTGGCAAAGCCGGAGCAGCTGACTTCGGTGGCGTTTTCAGTCAAACGCGCCAGGTCGTAGGTCATTACCTTGTCGGCGATGGCGGAAGCGATACCGGCAGTGAGGATGTCGGCGGCTTCGGTCCAGCCGAGGTGGCGGAGCAGCATTTCGCCGGAAAGCGCCAGACTGCAGGGGTTGACCTTGTCCATTCCGGCATACTTGGGAGCGGTGCCGTGGGTGGCTTCGAAGAGCGCGTGTCCGGTAAGGTAGTTGATATTCGCTCCGGGAGCGATACCGATACCGCCGACGCAGGCGGCGAGCGCATCGGAGACGTAGTCGCCGTTCAAGTTCAAAGTGGCGATGACATCGTATTCATCGGGGCGGGTGAGGATCTGCTGCAAAAAGGCGTCGCAGATGCAGTCTTTGACCAGGATCTTGCCTTCGGGAGCCTGCCAGTTGCAGTCATCGGCGGGGATGGCGACATCGGCATATTCTCTGCGCACAAGATCGTAACCCCAGTTTTTAAAGCCGCCTTCGGTGAACTTCATAATGTTGCCCTTGTGGACGAAAGTGACACTCTTGCGGTTGTTTTTAACGGCGTAATCGATGGCGGCGCGGATGAGGCGTTCGCTGCCTTCCTGTGAAACCGGTTTGATACCGATGCTGGAGGTTTCGGGGAAGCGGATCTTGGTTACGTTCATCGTATTCTGCAGAAATTCGATGACCTGTTTTGCTTCCGGGGTACCGGCGTTCCATTCGATACCGGCGTAGATATCTTCGGTATTTTCACGGAAGACGATCATATCGGTTTTTTCCGGATGGAGAACGGGGGAAGGGACACCATTGAAGTAGCGCACCGGACGGACGCAGGCGTAGAGGTCGAGCTTCTGGCGCAGGGAAACATTGATGGAACGGAAACCGCCGCCGACGGGAGTGGTCAAAGGTCCTTTGATGGCGACCAGACAGCGGGAAATTTCTTCGACAGTTTCTTCGGGGAGCCAGATGGTTTCATTGTAAACGGCGTTGGCTTTTTCACCGGCATAAATTTCCTGCCAGGCGATGGAACGTTTTTTGCCGTAAGCCTTTTCGATGGCGGCGTTCCACATATAGAGCGAAGCCTTCATAATATCAGGGCCGGTTCCGTCACCTTCGATGAAGCTGATGATGGGAGTATCAGGGACCTGAAGCTTGCCGTTTTTGTCGGTGTAAACGTATTCACCCTTTTCCGGGCGGACGATAAAAGATTTAGCCATAATATTTTCCTCTGTTAAAAATCTTTTTCAATGTTATGGATATACACATAAATAATATAGCATGATCCTTGTGATATTGCTATACTGTTATCAAATAAATTTGCCAAATTGACAGATTACTTCACATCAAGCTCTCTGCGCACCGGGACTTTGGTTCTGTTCTGGGTCGCCACGTCATCGGGAACGATGCCGTCCAGCAGGATATTTGCCACTACCGGTGCTTTTTCAGTCATCGTGACCCAGACGATGTGATCCATTTCGCCGTATTCCGGACCGCGGGGCGCGGGGATGACGGTTTTTCCGACTTCAGGCACAACGCCGCCGCAGGTGGATACGACATAATAATTGCGCCCGTAGCGGGTGAATTTCGTGTAGCGGTGCCAGTCTCCGGCGAAGACGGTGTAATTGCGTTTGAGCAGCTCTTTTTCCACGCCGCTGAAACTTTTATGATGGAACTTCGGATGGTGCATGAAAACAAATGTCCAGCGCACGTCCGGATGTTTTTTCAAAGTTTCCAAAGCCCATTTCTGCTGTGCCGCCGAAAATGGTTCCGGAGAAAATGATGTATCGCCGTCCTCCATGCTGTTCATCACCATAAAAAGCGTGTTGCGGTAGACGAAACTGTAATAGGTCTGCGCGCCGAAGTTTTTTATCCACGCATTTCGGGTGATTTCAAAACGCTTGTTGTTTGCGGTGGTGTTGCGGTTGATATCATGGTTGCCGACACAGTAGAAAAAGGGCATTTTAAGCGTTCCGGTCATTGCCCGGACACTTTTCCACTGGGCATCGATGGAGCTGGAACTTTTTTCACTGACCGGACTGCCTTCGACCAGATCGCCGATGCTGACGGCAAAATCTGGACGGAGCATATTGATCTTTTTCATCGCCCCTTCAAAGACACCTTTCCGCGCCCGGCCCGTGCGGTCGGGGATCACCGCAAAGGAGAATTCGCCGTTGTTCACCGACAGATCGGGGAAATTTTCATTTGTCCACGGTTTGATGTTACCGGTGACATCGTGGGTGAATTCCGGATGTTTTCCGGATGCCAGAAGAGCTGCCAGCAAAAGCAGCGGCAATACAAATTTTTTCATTGGTCTGATCCTTATCAAATTTCAGATTTTAAAGGGTGCATTATATTACGATAGCATATATTCTGTGGAGTTTCAATATTTTTTCAGCGTTTTTACGGAAAAAATGCGTAAAAGACTGCTTGTGCAGGCAAAGGCGCTACTTGACACAGGATAATTGCGATGTTATATTATACAGCTTGAGAATTTACCTTAATCTAAACAAGGAGAATAATAAAAATGGCGGTAAAAAAATTCAGAGTACAAATCACCGCTGATGAGTGCAAAGGCTGCGGTCGCTGCCTCATGGTGTGTCCGAAAAAACTGCTTTCCCGCGGTCATGAATTGAATATTCAGGGCTACTATCCCGCAGTTGTGGAAAATCCCGAAGGCTGCGTCGGCTGCGGTTCCTGCTTCTACCAGTGCCCCGAACCGGGCGCCATCACCATCTTTGAGGAGGAATGATCATGGCTTATCAGAAACGTATGCTGCTTAAAGGAAATGAAGCGGCGGTGTACGGTGCATTGCTCGCCGGCTGCGATTGCTACTTCGGCTATCCCATCACCCCCGCCAGCGAAATCGCCCAGAGCGCCGCGCTGCTCTTCCCCAAACTCAACCGCACCTTCGTTCAGGCTGAATCCGAAATCGGTGCCATCAATATGGTCATCGGCTGTATCGGTGCCGGCCGCCGTGCTATGACCGCCAGCAGCGGTCTGGGTATCAGTTTGAAACAGGAAGCGGTCAGCTATCTCGCCGCTTATGAAATGCCTGCCGTCATCGTCGACGTTATGCGCGGCGGTCCCGGTCTGGGCAATATCGCTCCCGAACAGGCCGACTACTTCCAGGTGGTCAAGGGCGGCGGCCACGGCAGCTACCGCTGTCTGGTCTTCACCCCCAACTCGGTTCAGGAAATGTGCGATATGACCTATCAGGCATTCACTATGTCCGAAAAGTACCGTATGCCCGCCTACGTCCTCACCGACGGTGTCATCGGTCAGATGATGGAATCCGTGGAACTGCCCGCCGCCGTCAAATATGACTACGCTCCGGAATGGCGCATGGGCAACATCGTCAACGGCGAAGCCAACTGCATCAGCAGTATCTATATGGAACCCAACGATCTCGAAGCTCTGAACCACAAGCTTCAGAACAAATATGCTTTGATCGAAGAAACCGAACAGAGCGTTGAAGAGCTTTATGTTGACGAAGCGGAACTGGTTCTCGTTGCCTACGGTATCAGCTCCCGCGTTTCCCAGGGTGCGGTCGAACAGCTCCGCGCCGAAGGTTACAAGGTCGGTCTCATCCGTCCCAAGATGGTCTTCCCGTTCCCGAAGAACAGCTTGAACAAGGCGATCGAACGCGGCACCAAAAAGTTCCTCTGCGTGGAACTTTCCGCCGGTCAGATGATCGAAGATGTGAAACTTGCCATCGAATGCAAACGTCCGGTGGAACTCTGCAACCGCATGGGCGGCAATCTGCTTACTTGCGATGATGTCTGCGCCGCCGTCAGAAATATGATGAAGGAGATGTGAAAATGAGTGAAAAAGTCAAATTCGGTCGTTCGCCGGTCTTCTTTGATACCTTCACCCGCCGCCCGGGACCGATCAAAAAGAATATGCACTACTGCCCGGGCTGCGGTCACGGTATTCTGCACAAACTGATCGCGGAAGCGGTCGATCATTACGGTATCCAGAAAAACACCAAATTCATCTCCCCCGTGGGTTGTGCGGTGTTCGCTTACTACTACTTCAACTTCGGTAACATCTCCGTTCCCCACGGACGTGCGCCCGCCGTCGCCACCGGTGTCGCCCGCGCCAACCCCGAAGATTACGTCATCAGCTATCAGGGTGACGGCGACCTCGCGGCTATCGGTTTCAACGAATTCCTGCAGGCTGCCAACCGCGGCGAAAACATCACCGTCTTCTTCGTCAACAACTCCAACTACGGTATGACCGGCGGTCAGATGGCTCCGACCACTCTGCCCGGACAGAAGACCACCACCAGCCCCTACGGCCGCAACCCGCTCACCGAAGGTTATCCGACCCCCGTCTGCGAGATCGTCAACGCTTTGACCGCTCCGGTTTACATCGAGCGTGTCGCTTTGACCACCCCCGCCCGTGTCGCCGCCGCCAAACGCGCTGTCTACAAAGGCATCCAGAACCTCAAAGAACGCAAGGGCTTCTCGCTGATCGAAGTGGTTTCCCCCTGTCCCGTCAACTTGAAGATGTCCGCTGAACAGGTCAATGAATTCATCGAAAAACAGATGATGAACTACTTCCCGCTCGGCGTCATCCGCGACAAAACTGTTGAAACTGAAAGCCGTCCGATGCCCGCTCCGGTCGTCAGAAACGAAGCTGAAGTCGAAAAGATTTTGCTCACCGAAAAACGCGCCGACAGCGTTTCCGCTGACTTCCGCAACACTTCTCCGATGTTCGACAAAGAACTGCGCGTCAAGATCGGCGGTTTCGGCGGTCAGGGTATCCTCTCTCTGGGTGTGATGCTCGCCAATATGGGTATGCTCCGCAACTTCAACGTCAGCTGGATGCCCTCCTACGGCCCCGAACAGCGCGGCGGTTCCGCCTGCTGCTCGGTCATCGTCAGCCGCAAGATGATCCCGTCCCCCATTCTGGAGAACGGTATCGACCTGATGATCGCAATGACCCAGACGGCGTTGGAAAAATATCTCCCCGGCTTGAAAGAAGATGGTATCCTCATCTACGATAAAGCCGCCGTCAAACTGCCGGAACTCCCCGCCGCTATGCGGACTTACGGTATTGACGCCATCGACATCGCCGCCAACCAGCTCGGCAGCGCCAAGTGCGCCAACAGCGTGCTGATGGGTGCGCTGGCTGCGGTCTTGAGCGCCAACGGTCTGAACGAAGAAGATCAGGCTGACTTTGACCGTGCCTTCGTCGAAGCGGTCGAAGAGAAGTTCGGCAAGAAGCCCGGCGCGGTCGAAATGAACGCCAAGGCTTACGAAGCCGGTAAAAAAGCGTTGCAGATGTAACACTTTTTCCATCCATCCCGGACGGCATTCCGTACGGAGGATGTAATAAAAACTGCGGTTGACCTGAAAGGTTTGCCGCAGTTTTTTTGTAATAAAGTGAGATGACAACTTGTTTTTCGTGTGCTGTTGTGCTAAATTACCCGAAACAATATTTTGATACTATTTTTAAGGGTAAACATAATGAACGACTACAAAAAACTCTGTGAAAATCTGGTTCAGCGCAAAATCGAAAAATGTTATCCGCGTCCGGATTGGTGGCGCGTCCGCGTGCCGGAGATCATCGACGATGTCAACGCCATCAAAAAAGGTCACGTTGAAGTCGCCGCCCACACCCCGGGCGGTTTCCCTGTCTACGTTGTCACCTACGGCGAAAAGCTCCCTCAGAGAAAGGTCAACTGGCCGAGTCTGACCGGAAGCAAGCACCCCGAATACTATACCAATACTGCTCAGCAGACGTTGATGTTCATCGCCGGTATCCACGCCGAAGAGACTGAAGGCATCACCACGTTGAGCAACTTTATCAAACTGCTGGAAACCGGCGTTGACCACCGCGGCGTGCCCCGTCCTTATCTGGTGGATCTGGCTAAAAACTACCGCATCGTGATTATGCCGTGTGTCAATATGGATGCCCGCAGCTTCGCGCCTGACTGCCTTATGGGCTGTATGCCCGAAGACTACGGCCCGATCCAGACCCGGCTCAAAAACGGCGAATATCTGGTCTGGCCCGATTTGAAGGAGTATTTCCCGCTCCCGATGGAAGAGGTCGATCAGCTCGGAACCTACTACAACTTTGACGGTGTCAACATTCAGCTCGACTCCGCCCCGGGCAACATCATCTCCGAAGAGGCCAAAGCCATTTTGAAGATCGCCCACGAAGAGCGCATCGACTGTATGGTCAATCTCCACTCCGCGCAGATGAGTCCGCACTTCGTCCACCCGACCATCATCAACTATCCCGGCAACTACAAGACTGTCCACACTCTCAACCGCCTCTGGTCGGACAAGATCGGCCGCGTGCTGAACTACGGTGAAGAGGCTTACAGCGTCCAGTGCGACATCAACGATGCGGTCAGTATGGCTACCGGTGCCGTGACGATGACCTTTGAAGCGGCGGCGCTCAAAGTTGAACCCTTTGAAAACAAACTTGAAGTTGCCTACAAGATGTTGGAAACGGTTATGGAGTACGGTATGGAACGCCGTTTGTCCCCGCGCGACACGATGATGCGCCGTCCGGTTGAAAACCAGTAAGGGTAAAATGTTATGAAAAGTTTATTTTCCATTGCGATCCTCTTTGCTTCGCTGATCTCTCTGGCGGAACCTGTGGTGCTGCAGAAGGTTCTTTCTGCGTATGTGCCGAAACCGGGCAAGGCTTCGGTGGTGCTGGATGACAAGGGCGGCGCGAAGTTCACCGGCGAAGTCAAATATGCTGACAAATTCGGCTATCTCATCTCCAGGATCAAGGTCAAACCCTTTTCGCTTGCCGGAAAGAGTCTGGCGCTGACCATCTGTTCCCCGCAGTACTGCGACCGCGACTCCTTTTACGTCAAAGCTTCCGATGCTTCCGGAAAGTTTGTCGCCTCCTTTGCCACCTTCAATCCCGTCACCGACCCCAGCGCGATGATCTGCACCCCCGGCAGCAGCGCCGCCGGAGTCACCTATATTGCCAAAGATGTCAAGAGCGATCCCGATGCTGAAATCACTGCGCTCACCTTCTATTTCTGCCGCAAAGGCCCTGCGCCCGACTTCAATGCCGAAGTCAGCAATATCCGCCTGATCGACCGGGCGGCAAAGTCCTCCATCTCTCCGGAAGTTCAGACCTCTGAAGGCGCCGTCAAGCTCTACCGCGTCGCCAGAGCGGTGGTTCCCAACGGCAAAGCCGACACCGTTATCGCTCCCGATCAGAGCATCACCATCAAAGGTGAAGTCAACTATCAGAAGTACAATTATCAGATCTCCGATGTTGAAGTCCGTCCCTTTGCCATTGCCGGAAAATCCCTTTCGCTGGATGTTCAGGCGGCAAACTATGTTGATAATGACGGCTTCTATATCAAAGGTTTGAATGCGGACAACAAAATAGTCTTTTCATTCTGCTGCCGCAAAGATATCTCCGGCGGCCTGACCCTCGTCGGCACCCCCGGCAGCAACGGCGGCAATGTCGTCAATATCCCCGGCGATATAAAAGCTCCGGAAGATTCTCCGGTGGTAAAACTGAGGTTCTACTCCGGCAGAAGAGGGCCGGATAAACCAATAGAAATAAAAGTCAAAAACATCAAGCTTATAAAGCGTCCTTCACAGCCGGTTTCGACCGGCTTTGTCAAATATGGAGTAGGAGTTGCGTCGGCGGAAGTGCGCAACTTCATTGCTTTCAATGACCCGCAGGGCCGGCGTTTCATCCTCTGCAATCCCGGCGATGAAGGCCCCGGCTACATCCTTTTGACCGATGTGGAAAGCGGCAAAACCACCCAGCACTACACAAAAAAGAATGGCGCCATTTTCGGCGGCGTTCTCACCCGTTCCGGAAAATATGTTTACGGCATCGGCGGCGTGGTGCACATTTTCGATCTCAAGACCGGGACATTCAAAGTCGCCGGAAAGTGCGCCTCCTCCAACTTGTGCGCCACCGAGGGCCCGGACGGCAAGGTTTATATGGGCGGAGCCAGATTCAGCAATTTCGTGGTCGTCGACCCCGAAAAAGGCACTTCCGAATTTCTCGGCCGTATGGATGACGAAGAGGATTACTGCTCCTATCTGGCGGTCGATAAAGAGGGCATCGTTTATGCCGGTATCGGCACCGCCAGAGCCAATATCATCGCTTACGATCCCAAGACCCGCAAACGTACCCCGATCCTGCCGGAAAATCTGCGCAAACTCGGTACCGCTCACGCCGTTGCCGGTAAAGACGGATATGTTTATGTTTCATTTATGTCTTTCCGCGCCAAGTGTCTGGGCGGCAGGATCGTGGAAACCGGAGTCCGCTGTCCGGATCCGCAGATCATCAAAAGTGTCAAATATCAGCACAGTTTGAAAAAATTTGATGACGGTTCACAAGTTCAATATTATGATATGGACAAAAAAGAGATCGGCATTCAGGAAGCTGACGGCAGTTTGAAAAAGCTCAAATTTGATTATGTTTCCGGCGGCTTGAATCTCACTTCGCTTGCATCGGGACCTGACGGCAATATCTATATCAGCAGTTCCCACCCGCACCATCTGGGCAGACTTGATACCGCCAGCGGCAAAATCACCGATCTCGGTATGAATCCCCGCGTCGGCGGCGGCAACTTCTGCAATATGGTAAGTTTCAAAGGCAAACTCTACGCCTGCGAATATGCCGGCGGCCGCCTCTGGGTCTACGATCCCAAGATTCCGGTGCATTATGTCAAAGACCGTCCGGTGAACTTCGGCGTGCCGTTCAAAATATTGCAGGAAACCTCCAAAGTTGCCAACGGCGAATTCCGCGTACTTCCGGTGATGGGTATACTTTTCGGCACCGCCGGAAGCGATGAAAACGAATTTATTCTCAATCTGCCGGTAGCCTCCGACGGAAAATTTTTCCTTAATCTGCAGTTCCTTGAATCGGGTTCCTACGGTGTGGTCACCGTGAAAGCAGGCGATAAGGAGTTCGTTGTCGATACCAAAAATCCCATCCGCAAAAGCGGAAAGATCTTCAATGTCGGCCCCTTTGATTTGAAAAAGGGCAATTTCCCGGTCAAATTCAATCTGAAAAAACATCCCGAAGGCAACCACTACTTCGGTATCGTCGGCATTGAAGTCTCCCCCACCGCCCGTCAGGTGGAAGTCGCCGCCGCCGCGGATGTCAAAAATCCTGACATCCTTGCCGCGTGGCCCGACCTTATCACCCGCCCCCGCACCATCGCGGTCAATCCGGTCACCGGAGAGATCGTCATTGCCGGTTTTGCCAACTACGGTCTTACCGGAGGCGGGTTCGGTATCTGGAACAGCAGAAACGGCCGGATAAGTGAAGTAGCTGACTGGCTTCACGGCGAAAGCTGTATCGATATGTACTTTACTGAACAGGGGGATCTGGTCGGAGGTTCCAGCATTGAAGCTCCGGGTGGCGGCAAGGAAAAAGCGACCGCCGCTACCTTGTTTATGATGGATTGGAAGAGCAAAAAGGTGGTCAAACAGTTGAAGTTCCCCGGCGCGCGCCACATTTACGGAGTCCGGGAGTTCGGCAAAAACATCTATGTCGCCGCCAACAACGGCATTCTCTATCAGGTCGATAAAGCGAGCTGGAAACTGGTCGCCCAACACGAGATGGACGGCAGAGCGCTCATCCGCAATCCGCTGCTCAAAACCGCTGACGGAAAACGGCTCTTTCTGCTTCAGGGGCGCACTATTTCGGAAATTGACCAAACTTCCGGAAAGCTGATCCCGATTGCCAAAACGCCGTGGCATTTGTCTTCCGGCGGTGCGATCAACGGGGATAAGATATATTTTATTCAGAGAGAAAATGTCGGCAGCTGGCAAATCACAGGTAAAAAATGATCTACGATATACATACTCACAATTTTCAAAGTTCCGTTCGCGATATCTACGCTGAAGCGCGGCGGTGCGGGATCGATCGTATCCTGCTTCTGGGCGATGTGCTGCGCCACGGCGAAACGCCCACAGCTGAACAGGTGCGCGAAATAAATGACGATACCCTTGCCGCGGTGGCGGCGCACCGCGATATGGCAGACGGCTTCTGCTTTATGAACCCGGCTCTTGATCCGGAGTTTGTCCGCGCTGAAGTTGCCCGCTGTTTTGCCCATGACGGCATCAAAGGGGTGAAGCTGGAGATATCGCTGTGCTGTCAGAGTCCGCTGATGAAAACTCTGATGGAGGAGCTGGAAAAATATGACCGTCCGCTGCTGCAGCACTGCTGGTTCAAGACGGTTGAAAAATATCCCTTTGAATCCGACCCCATCGATGTTGCGGTGCTTGCCAAACGTTACCCCAAAGTTAAAATCGTTATGGCGCACCTCTGCGGCTGCGGTTACCGCGGCGTTGAATATATCGCCGACTGCCCAAATGTCTATGTCGACACCTCCGGCGGTCAACCGGAAGATGGTTTCCTGCAGTATGCTGTCAAGCGCATCGGTGCAGATCGTCTGCTCTACGGTTCTGATGCGCCGTGCAGGGATTTTGACTGCCAGAAATACAAGGTGCTGGATGCGGGGTTGTCCTCCGGAGATCTGGAAAAAATTATGTACACCAACGCGATGGAGCTGCTGAAAAAATGAAGATATTTGATGTCAATTTATCCACCGGCAGCTGGCCGTTCCGCGTTCTGCCGCTTGAAAAACTTGAAGATCTGCAGGTCAAACTGGAAGTCTCCGGAATTTCCGGCGGCATCGTGCGTTCTCTGGAAGCGCCCTTTTCGCTGAATATCTGCGAAGCCAATGAGAAACTCGCTTCTGCGTGCAAAGATTTTCCGCAATTTTTCATCGCTCCGGCAGTCCGGCCGGATTTCGGTTTATATCGTGAAATCGACACCAAGTTCGCCGTTCTCTATCCCAATTATCACCAGTATTCACTGCTGGATGAAATGTGTCTGGAGATGGTGGAGTTTCTGTTGGGAAAAAACATTGTCCCCGTGATTGCCGTACGGGAAGAGGATGAACGCGGTCAGCACCCCTTGTGCAAAGTGCCGCCGGTTCCGGTTGCCGAAATCAATGAACTTGCTTCAAAATTTCCCGGCAAGCCGTTTATCGTGCTGAATTGCTATACCGGCGAACTGGCAAAGCTCACCGCAGAAAATATCTACGCTGATATCGCGTTTGCCGACGGCTTCCCTGCCTTGGCGCGGGCGACGGAGTTTTTCGCTCCGGAACGGATGCTTTTCGGCACTCACGCACCGTTTTTCTGCGTCAATGCGGCAGTGAGTAAACTGCAGTATGAAAAACTTGATGACCACACCGTTGAAAAAATCGTTTACGGCAACATCGAAAGGATGATAAATGGAAGATAAACTTGCACTTTTGGGCGGAACTCCTGTGAAAACCACGCCGCTTGGCAGTGGAAAACGTTATGATGAAAGTGAATTGAATGAGATCAAAGACTGCTTCGATCACGGCAGCATCATCTACTGGGGCGGCTACAAGATCGGACAATTCTGCGAAACAGTAAAGAATTATTTCGGTGTCGACTACTGCGCCGGATGCAGTTCCGGTTCGGCGGCGCTCCATGCCGCCATCGGCGCCGGATTGATCGAACCCGGATACGAAGTCATCACTTCCCCCATCACCGATATCGGTTCACTTATCGGTGTGCTGTACCAGAATCTCATTCCGGTCTTTGCCGATGTTGACCCGCACACCTACAACATCACCGCGCAAACCATTGAAAAGGTGATCACCGACCGCACCCGCGCGATAATCGTCGTCCATCTGGCGGGCAATCCCTGCGATATGGACCCCATCGTGGAGCTGGCGCGCAAACATAACCTGCTTCTTATCGAAGACTGCGCACAGGCTTACGGCGCACGCTATAAAGGCAAATTCGCCGGCACCATCGGCGATATCGGCGCCTTTTCGCTCAATGAATCCAAACACCTGAGCTCCGGCGACGGCGGTTTCATCATCACCAATGATCAGGAACTTCACGGCCGCTGTCACAACTATATGGACAAATATTACGATCGGCTCCGGCGCGGTGACCGTCTGGAACATCTCGCCCCCTGTTACCGCGCCAGCGAATTGCAGTACGCCGTGGCAAAGGCGCAGTTTGCCAAACTGGATGATATCTTGGTAAAGCGGCGCAAATATGCCGCCATTCTCTCTGAAGAGCTGGCGGGCATTGCCGATATCACGCTGCCGGAAGTTCAGGAAAATTGTGAAAGCTCCTGGTGGTTCTATATGTTCCGTCTCACGCCCGGAGTCTTTGACGGTGAAGGCGCCCGCTTTGCCGAAGCGATGCGCGCTGAAGGCTGTTTCGCTCTGGCTGGCTACATCCCGCGTCCGATATACCGCGAAAAACTCTTTGAACAAAAGAGCTTCTTCCCCGGCAATATCTGGCCTGCTGAAATCATCTCGGGCCGCACTTACAGCTACCCCGAAGGTCTTTGCCCGGTTGCCGAAGAGGTGCTCAGCACCGCGATCCGGCTTCCGGTAAGCGAATTCTACACCGAAACGGATGCCCGTGAAATGGCAGAGGCTGTCCGCAAGGTTGCGAAGCATCTGCGTAAGTAAAAAATACAAGGGGCGGCGGGCCCTTGTGCGCGCTGACTTGAAAAAGCGGGGAAGTCCCTGAATGTGAGTTCAGGGCGCCCCGCTTTTTCTGCATCATCATCGCACGATCATCCCGCCGATTGGAGCGGGGCGGTTCACAAGACGATGCCGCCGGAGTTGGCGCATATCGTTGCACTGTCGTGCAATATGCGAGAGTATTTTATCAAAGATCAAGCTTCTTTGCGGTTGATTTTGCTGGTCAATGCCATCAATACTCCGAGGATGAGGGCAAGGATGATTGTTCCGGAGAGCAACGCAAAATCTTCCATGCGAAGAATCAGGAAGTTGAGCAGATAACTGCCGCTGAAAACAACTCCCATCGCCAATGCTGGCAGAATCCTGCCGAGGAACATTTTCGCATATATCGTCACCATCACCACGATGACCGCCGCACTCGCGGTGTACCCCGCCGTAAATCCGATATGTTCCGCCAGCGCCAGAGTCATCAGATAAAACAGCACCGGAGCGCCGGAGGCGACCAGATACTGCAGGACGTGGATATTGACTTTGGTGATCAATTCAGATGCCAGAAGCGTGAAGAAAAACACAACGAGAAAGAAGGTCGCATAGTTGAAGCAGCGTTCCACTTGCTGATAGGTTCCGGCGGTCACGCAGAGCGCGGCGCCGATACCATCGATGTCGCGGTTGAATTTATTCAAGTTCCATTCGGCGGAGAAGTTTTCCGCTTCAATACTGCGCTTTTCCGGCAGAACAGTTCCGGTGAAACTCGGACTGCCCCAGGTTCCAGAGATGAGGATATTGCTGTTTTCCGCTCCCGGAGCAAACTTCAAGTGACTGCTGCCGCGCAAAGTCAGCGCGATCTCGCATTTGGAATCACCCTGCGGCAATGCAAATTCCAGAGAGTTATTCATCTCAGCATTTTTGCCGTTGACCGAAATCTGTGCATCGACGATGCCTTTGGGATCGGTAAGTTTGATTACTCCTGTCGCAGGTTTCGCAAGATTTTTGTATTCGGCATTGATGATGATTTTTGAGGTGTAGATCATCGCCTGATAGATGCCGCGGTAACGGATCTCCGGAGTCATTACGGCAGAAATTTTTTCGTTTGCGGCAAGCGGGAGAAGCTGAACGGTCTGCGCTCCGCCCCAGCTTTTGGCGATCTCCTCCTGAACCGAAACCGATTTGTTTTTGCGTTCAGCGGCAAGATTTTTTACCAGAAACAAAGGCAGCTGCAAAACTGCCAGTGCGATTATGATGATCAGTATTTTTAATGCCAATTTTCTGGTTTTGGGGGAGAGTTCGGGGAGAGTGATTTGGAGTTCGTCGTCTTTCATTTTTTTGGTTTTCCTTTCTTTTTCAGAGTGATTTAAATTCCAATCGGGGATTGGTATACGGCAGATCAAAGGCTTCACCGACGGGGATCGTGGCGATTTGTTTGAAGTTGTCTTTGACATCAATGACATAGCCTTTCATATCACCATCTGCGGTGCCGGTGTGGTAGTCAGCGATGATGAGATAACGGAAATCGCCGTCGCCTTTCAAATCGAGCAGTTTTGTCCGCCAGTCAAAATCTTCGGCAGCAAAATTGAACGGCGTGAAAGTCAAGCGCATTTTGTTATTTTTCCTGTCTGCCCCGATTTCTTCCGCAAAGCATAAATATCTGACTTTTGCATCAATGCGAAGCAGGAATTTGCCATTTCGGTAAAAGACAATTTTTTCCTTGTTGTCCGGGGTGCGATCCTCCCGGATATGGGCAAATTTCACATTGTTCAAATTTTTGGGAGCTTTGGCGATCTTGTGCCGTTTGAGGGCATCGCGTGCGGATTTTGTGTCAGAACTGCGATAGTAAGCAAGAGCAGTATGTATATCTTTGGAGGTATTCAGCAAGCCGTATTCATAACATTGACCGAGCAGAAATTTTGCATCATCATTGCCGATATTTGCGGCTTTTTCAACAGCTGATTTTGCAATATGACCCTCTTTAACAAACTCCGGAACAGGTGGCGCTGAAAACAGCGGCATCGTGCCAAAAACAACTGCGGCTAAAAATGTACTGACTTTCATAATATCCCCCTGTTTTGTTGCGGTATCTGTGCCGTGAAAAATTGCATTCTTACATCACATTGCATAAAATAGCACGCCCCTTTGGACATTTTTAGTCCAATCAACAGAAAGTTATTAACAATTTTCAAAGGACATTTTCCTTACCCCACATCTTCAATTCCTGTTTGAAAACAGAAAAATTTGAAAATTTTTACGTTTTTTTCAAGAGTGGACGTAAAAAGTCCACTCTTGAGTGTTATATTAAGCAATGTAAAGTTTGAAAACACTTTAATTTTGGAGAAATATTATGAATAACAACAGCAATCATTCCGAGGACGGGTGTCTATGGATGCTCATCAAATTGCCTTTCGTTCTGCTCCGGTTTTTTATCGGCTGGTCGATCACGGTGTTTGTAAGGCTGCCGCTGATATTTATTGCTGGAGTGAGCCTGATTTTCTTACGCGATAACAAACTCTCGGCATGGATTATCGAATTTGATGAAGAATACATTGAGGAGGTCAATAAATGGATGTGGGGGCCTTTTTATATTGGAGACCTGTCCCGCTGCAAAGTTGAATTCAAGCCGGTCGCTGAAGTTATTCCGGACTACCGGGCGGTATTTGAAGAACTTTTTACCTTTATTCCTTATTTTGAATGCCGGATAAATGGAACCTTTAAAAAGCAGTATATGGACTGCAATACCGGAAAATTGCTCGATTACGAAGGATGTGAAGAAACAAACAAATCCGCTCAGTTTGATGATCCAGTCTACGATGAAACCTGGTGCCGATTCCAGCGGCTGATCCACCGTAATCTTTTGGACAAATTGCCGCCGCTCAGGGAAATTGCCCTCGTCAACACCAAAAAACCTACGACAAACGAAAAAATTTACAAACTTCTGCACGATCTTTGCTATGATACCACCCATGAGAGAATGTGTACCGGCTATACGGCAAGCTGTATGGCAAACGGCAGATATCTCAATGAACTCAAACAATTGCAACAAGTATTGGAGGAAGTTTGATGTTTACATATTGGAAAACTCCGTATGAATCAACGTGGGGAAATCCGCGAAGTTCAGATTTGACCGATGTTTCGCCGAAAGATTTTTTCAGTTTGGCGGAATCGCTTCACTGTGAAAATTCTCCGGTAACGGGGGAAATGATGCTGGAATATATGGTTGAACGCAAGCGGGAGGCAATATTCAAATCAGTTTCGATCGAAAATGTTATCCGCATGGCGTATGACCGGTTTATCCGGGGAACTAACTTTTTTTCAGGAGAAGATTATTTGCGTTCTGACCGGGCACATTGTGCGCCTGAGCAATTGGAGCAACTCCGTAAAATTGCGGTATTCAAAGATAAATTACACATTGCCAATTATGAAGAATGTATAGCATTGTGCGAATCTGCCGTATTTGAGATTTGCCGCCGCAATGATGCTGAATTGCTGAAAATTTATCTTGACGAATTTAATGGCCTCTATCCTACTGTACTTTACGATGCAGTTTTTGATTATTACATTTATATGTATCTGCCGGAGTGGGACTTATTAAAGCAATACAATGACGGCAATAAACGCATAGATGAATTTCCGGGATGCTGCAATGATTGCGAAAAAACTGTTTCGCGGGCTATCCAGCAGGAAATGCTGAATGTGCTGATATTGCAGGCTGAAAAATGTGGTGTGCCCCATCCGGAAGCTTTGCAAATATTATTTGAGCATGATCTTCGATCCTGCCGCGATGCCTTCCCGATAAGAGAGCAATGTGTACACTTGGGTACAGAATTTTCCAATCGTGATGTTTACAACACAGATTTCGCCGAACGCATATTGTTTCATTATGATGACAAGGATCTGACTCCTGCAAATTGCATCGATCCGGAGGAGTTGAATGATTTGTTTACTGATTCATGCTGTGCCCTGCCGGTTACTTGTACCTGTGGTGACGAAGGCTGCGGCGGCATTCGTGCTGTTTCAGAATCGTGGGTCTTGGGCAATGAGGTACGCTTATACATTCCGATAATGGAAAAGGTCTACTATTTCCGTATTGAAGACCGCATTGCACTGAAAAAAGAGCTGCTTATGATGCTGGAACATGCACTGTCCAATGTTCGGAAGTATAAAGCATGGTGTAAAAAAAATACTGGAAAATACGATAATGAAGACGACCCCATTCTGCCGTATGGAACAACTTCATCCAACTGGCGGAAACTGTGCAAAGAAATTTTAAAATCTTTGCCGGAAACTGGCAAAAAACAGCAGGAGAATATCCCAAAGGCTGAAAAAATCAGATATCGTACTGTAATTCTTGATGAATACGGTTGTCCGCGTTCAATCTCTCAATGCGGAAAATGTAGTTTGCTTGAAGACGGTGTTGTCGATTTTATTTGCAAAAAGCATTTAAAGAAAATTCCTGCAGAATTTTGGAACAATGAACAAAAATGTCCCGATTGTACGCCCGCAAAACCGTGATTGTCAGGAGTTCAACTGCCGCCGGGATTTTCAGAAGTTGCCAAAGTGATACTTGAAACAGAACGATTCTGCGCTATATTATACACCGTTCAATCAAAGGAATAAATTATGGACGATCGGCTGCACTTCAACTATTTTTGGCACCAGCTTGACAATCGGGGCATTCAGTTTGCCGTCCGGGAGTTTCTGGATAACGGGGCAAACCGTTTCGTGCTTACCGCTCAGCTTCTGCGGCAGCTGCTGGAGGATCAGGAGCGGAAAGATTTTCTCCAACAGCTCTGCCGCGATATGAATGTGCAGTTTTCTGCGGTCCACGCCGTTTACGGGATCGAACACGACCTCAATATCAATGACCCGGTACGCCGTCCGCAAATGTTCAAAGATCATATCAGGGCAATGGAAATTGCGGCAGGATTCAACTGCAAAACCTTTACCATCCACGTCGGCGCCGGATATTACTGCCAGAAAAAATGTCCGATGGAAATTCTGCGGCCGCTGGCTTTGGAAACGTTGGAAAATTTGCTGCCGGCTGCCGCAAAACTCGGCATCGTGATCGCGGTCGAAAACAGTTTCGAAATGCCGAATTCTGCCAAAGAAGTCCTCGGGATCATCAGACACTTTGACGATCATCCCGCCCTCGGAGTCTGTTACGATACCGGACACGCCCACTGTATGGCATCTGCTCCCGGCAAAGATAAAAATTTGTATGAACCCTACTTCGCAAAGAGCTGGTGGGAAAACGGCGTCATCTGTGAAGATAACGCTCTGGAAACGCTTAAAGAGCATATCGTGACCTGCCATATCCACGACAACAACGGTTACGGTGATCTTCACGGAATGCCTTTCGACGGAACCATTGATTGGAAAAAATTGATGCCGGAACTTTTTTCCTGTCCGCGTATGATCGATATGCAAACCGAAGTATGTTTCTCTGACGGCGCAAGCTGGGCTGGCAAACTGCTCGCTCCGGTCGGCGGCTACTCGATCCGCCGCCTGACTGACACCTTCCGCTATTTGGGATTTTGAGGTTTTTTATGACACAGAATATGGTTCGCGGCAAACCGCTGAATTTGATCATCAAATTTTCCATTCCGCTTCTGATCGGAAATATTTTTCAGCAATTTTACAGTATGGCTGATACTGTGATCGTGGGGAAAACTCTTGGTATGGGGGCGCTCGCGGCGGTGGGCTCCACCGGTGCATTGACCTTTTTTATTTTCGGGTTCTTTTTCGGCCTCACAGGAGGTGTTACGGTCGTTACCGGACAGCGCTTCGGTGCGGGCGATATGAACGGCACCCGCCGTTCCATTGCCGCTTCGGTGATCATCACGGGAGCTGTAACCTTGTTTATGACAATTCTCTGCACGGTGCTGGCGCGGCAATTCCTGATCTGGTGCAATACCCCGGCGGATATTCTCGACGATGCCCTCAAATATGTGCGCATTATGTTCATCGGGATGGCGGCGCTGGTCTCCTATAATCTGCTCAACAGTATCCTGCGGGCGCTGGGCGACAGCAGAACGCCGTTGATTTTTCTCATCATCTCCTGCATTTTGAATGTGGCTCTGGACTTCATCTTTATTCTGTTTTTCCGCTGGGGAGTTTCAGGTGCGGGCATCGCGACGGTGCTTTCGCAGGCGGCCGCCGGGATCTGGTGCTATTTCTACGCAAAGAAACGTTTTCCCTTGCTTCAGCTGCGTCCCGATGATTGGAAATGGAACAGCCGTTTTATCTGGGAACATTTGCGTCTGGGACTGCCGTCAGCGTTTCAATTTTCGGTGTGCGCCGTCGGCATCCTGATTTTGCAGGCGGTGTTGAACAGTCTGGGTGTGCAGGCGGTTGCCGCTTACACCGCCGCCGGCAGAATCGACAGCGTGATGATGCAGCCGGCATTTTCCTTTGCAATCGCCCTCGGCGCTTTCACCGCTCAGAACTGCGGCGCGAAAAAATATCTGCGCATTTGCAAAGGTGTGACTGCCTGCGGCATAACATCAACGATTTTTGCTTATGTTATTGCGGTGTTGGGAATTATTTTCAGCCGTCAGCTCACCGGGATCTTCGTTTCCGCCGAACAGGCCGAAGTGCTGCTGCCGCAGGTGCGGATATTGTTGATGACTCAAGGATCTTGTACGGTATTTCTGACGATGCTTCTGGTTTACCGCTACGCATTGCAGGGGATGGGGTTTGCGCTTATTCCGTTCCTCGGCGGGGTGATGGAATTGATTTTGCGCGGCTGTTTTTCCAAGCCGTTTTGCGATTATTTCGGTTACACCGGAGTTTGTTTTGTTTCTCCGCTGGCATGGTTCGGAGCGTTTGCATTGCTCGGAGCAGTCTACTATCCGGCGATCCGCCGCCGTTGCGGCAGATATTTCTGATTCAGGGATAAGCCTCTTTTGACGTATGGAATTACTTCATCCACCCGGCGTAAAACTGGCAAAGAAATTTTAAATCTCCGCTTGCAACGGAAACTATGTCAAATTTTACAAAAATAATCCATCGGATATTTGACAACTTGACTTTGCGGAGTTATATTTAGTGAAAGCAACTTGCCAATTTAGCTCAGTCGGTAGAGCAGCTCACTCGTAATGAGCAGGTCATCGGTTCGATTCCGATAATTGGCTCCATTTTTTTTATTTCACGGAGCAATCTTGCTTCGCCGGAGCGCGCCTTGCGGCGTTCGCCGCTTCCGGCTTCATAGCATTACGCCGCGACAAGCGGAGGTGCGATAGTACACCTTCTCCCGGCGTAGCTTCAGCGAAGACGGATCCACTCGCTTCTCACTTGCAAAACCCGCCCGGCTTTGCAATATTGCTCCTGATCCCGGTCGTTGGAGTTTTTTCGCAGCTTCACTTTTTAAGTTAGTGCCTTGCGCCCTCCTCGTCGATTCCGATAATTGGCTCCATTTTTTTGTCTTCACGGAGCAATCTTGCTTCGCCGGAGCGCGCCTTGCGGCGTTCGCCGCTTCCGGCTTCATGGCATTACGCCGCGACAAGCGGAGGTGCGATAGTACACCTTGTCCCGGCGTAGCTTCAGCGAAGACGGATCCCCTCGCTTCTCACTTGCAAAACCCGCCCTGCTTTGCAATATTGCTCCTGATCCCGGTCGTTGGAGTTTTTCGCAGCTTCGCTTTTTAATTTAGTGCTTTGTGCCATTATTTTTTCCACGGGTAGAAAGATTTTACGGTACAGTCGCTCATAAAGATATGGCGCATATCTCCGGCGTGACAGCGTTCGGCATCTTCAAACAGGACAAATGGTTTCTCTTTCAGCGAACGACCTTTGCCGTAATAGTTCACCTTGTGTTTGCATTCGGGGATCGAAACTGTGTCGGGGAGCATGGAATTGTTTGCTTTTGCATACTCCAGCAACTCATAATATGAGAGTTTCATAGCTGACCAGCAGCGTGCGCGCTTGCTGACTTCGCGCGGGCGGCACAAGCAGGGGAACAGCAGCGCGGCAAGCAGAACGATTACCGCTGCCAACAGGATGTATTTATATTTTTTCTCCGGTTTACCGTTGAATTTCCACGACAGCAGAATGGTGGATGTGATGATGAGAAAGCCGCCGAGGTAGATGAATGGCGAATTGGGGTGGGCGTTGAGTGCCAGGAACTCTTCAACCGGGAAATAGATCTTATCCGGCAGAAAGTTGATCTTCTGCCACCCAAAATGGAACCATAGCGGCAGACCGAACATCCAGGCAAAGCCGAGCAGAGTTCCGCAAATCAAAAATATTCCGCCCTTGCTGAAATGTCTCTTTTTTTCTTTCATAATGCCCTCCGCATTTTTCCGCCTTACCGTAATATAACATAAATTATTGATAATGCAAATCAATGCGTAAAAGCATACGGCATAAACTTATGCCGCAAGAAGATCACTTGTTCGCTCTTACCGGATAAAACGGTTCTTTAAAGCGGCACAGCAGGGAGAGCAAGAGGCGATCAAAGCTTTGAAAGAATTGGGCATCTCCAAGTGATTTATGCACTTATCAATGGTAACGGCTGATATATGTTAAAAGAACGCTATATTCCCATTGAGGGGAGATAATTTGATAAGCTTTTTGCGACCAACGGGAGCAAAAAATACTCCGCTTTTCTCGGAAGGGGTGGGGTGTGGGGAGGGGAAACCCTCTTTTCCCCTGCAAAGAGGGTTTCCCCTCCCCACATCTCATCTCTCCTTATCGGGA
>JAZOMB010000057.1:0-12390 GCA_045653515.1 Victivallaceae bacterium
CCCTTGTCGAACTGCATACCTTCGACGACATCGAGAGTGGTTTCGAGGGTCTTGGCTTCTTCGCCGGTGATGGTGCCTTCCTGACCGACTTTGGCCATAGCTTCGGCGATGATATTACCGATGGTGGTGTCACCGTTGGCGGAGATGGTGGCGACCTGAGCGACCTTGTCGCTGACACCGACGCTCAATTCGGCCAGACGGGCGACGACCGCGGCGACCGCTTTTTCGATACCGCGTTTGAGTTCCATCGGGTTGGAACCGGCGGTGACGTTCTTCAAACCTTCACGGTAGATCGCTTCAGCCAGAACGGTAGCGGTGGTGGTACCGTCACCGGCGACATCGTTGGTCTTGCTGGCGACTTCCTTGACCATCTGGGCGCCCATATTGGCATACGGATCTTTGAGTTCGATTTCCTTGGCGACGGAGACACCGTCTTTGGTGATGGCGGGAGCGCCGAATTTTTTGTCGATAACGACATTGCGGCCCTTGGGACCGAGGGTGGCCTTGACGGCCTTGGCAAGGAGGGTCACGCCTTCGAGGATGCCGCGACGGGCTTCATCAGAAAAAACAAGCTGTTTAGCCATAGTAATAATTTCCTTATTATAAAAGATTCAAGTTCAAATCAGCCGACGATGGCGAGGATGTCATCCTGATTGACGACTTTGTATTCTTTGCCGTCGACTTTGACTTCGGTGCCGCCGTAACGGCTGGTGAGAACGATATCACCGACTTTGACATCAAAGGGGATCTTTTCGCCTTTTTCGTCATTTTTGCCGGTACCCAGAGCGACGACGCGGTATTCCTGGGGTTTTTCCTTGGCGGTATCGGGGATGAGGATTCCGCCCTTCATTTCTTCATTGTTTTCGCAGATTTCGACCAGCACGCGGTCGCCAAGCGGTTTGATGTTGACATCAGCCATTTGTTTAACTCCTTTTATTTTTAGGTTGCTGAAATTTTTTAAATCAGTTCGGCATGAATGGAAGAGTCTTCCATCCACGCTGAATTACGGTTGTTATTATTCGACAACTTCGGCATCGATGATGTCGTCGTTGCTGCCTTTGGCATTCTGGTCGGCGGCGGGCGGCGGGGTGCCGGCACCGGGCTGGCCCTGAGCATTCTGCTGCTGGGCGTAGACCGCTTCGCCGAGCTTCATAGCGAGCTCTTCAAGTTCCTTCATACCGGACTTCAAGGCTTCGGTATCATCAGCTTCGAGGCTCTTCTTGAGAGCGGCGATCTTGGTTTCGAGAGCGGATTTGGTGTCAGCGGGAACCTTGTCGCCGTGTTCTTTGAGCTGCTTTTCGAGCTGATAGATCATAGAATCGGCGCGGTTGTGGACTTCGACCTTTTCCTTGGCGGCCTTGTCATCTTCGGCGTGGGCCTTGGCTTCGTTGACCATACGTTCGATTTCATCGTCGCTCAAGCCGCTGGAAGCGGTTATGGTGATCTTCTGTTCCTTGCCGGTGCCGAGGTCCTTGGCGGTAACGTGGAGAATACCGTTGGCGTCGATGTCAAAGGTAACTTCGATCTGGGGAACGCCGCGGGGAGCCGGAGCGATACCGTCGAGTTTGAAGAGACCGAGAGACTTGTTGTCGCGGGCAAATTCGCGTTCACCCTGAAGCACGCGGACATCCACAGCAGGCTGGTTGTCGGAAGCGGTACTGAAGATCTCGCGCTTCTTGGTCGGGATGGTGGTATTGCGGTCGATGAGCTTGGTCATAATGCCGCCCATAGTTTCGATACCCAGAGAAAGCGGGGTAACGTCGACCAGCAGCACGTCATTGACCTGTCCGCCGAGAACACCGCCCTGAATGGCGGCACCTGCGGCGACGACTTCATCGGGGTTGACGCCTTTGTGCGGATCTTTGCCGAAGATCTGTTTGGCAGTTTCCTGCACCTTGGGCATACGGGTCATGCCGCCGACGAGGATGACTTCAGAGATCTGGCTGGCGGAAACATCGGCATCGCGCATGCAGTTCTGGCAGGGGATGCTGGTGCGTTCGAGCAGGGGATCGCAGAGGCGTTCCAGCTGGGCGCGGGTCAGAGTGCTGTTCATATGGATGGGACCGGCGGAACCCATAGAGATAAAGGGCAGATTGATGTCGCTGGACTGGCTGGTGGACAGTTCACACTTCGCCTTTTCAGCGGCCTCTTTCAAACGCTGGAGCGCCTGGGCATCCTTGCGCAGATCGACGCCGTTTTCTTTCTGGAATTCATCAGCCAGATAGGTGATGATGGTCTGGTCGAAGTCGTCACCGCCGAGGTGGGTATCACCGTTGGTGGCTTTAACTTCGAAGACGCCGTCGCCGATTTCCAGAGTGGAGATATCGAAGGTACCGCCGCCGAGGTCGTAGACCGCGATGACTTCATCACTCTTTTTGTCCAGACCGTAAGCCAGAGCGGCAGCGGTCGGTTCGTTGATGATGCGCAGGACTTCGAGACCGGCGATCTTACCGGCATCTTTGGTTGCCTGACGCTGGCTGTCATTGAAGTAGGCGGGAACGGTGATGACCGCCTGAGTGACAGGTTCGCCGAGATAGGCTTCGGCATCAGCTTTAAGCTTCTGCAGGATCATCGCGGAGATTTCCGGGGGGGAGTAGACGCTATCGCCGACTTTGACGTGAGCATCGCCGTTGGCGGCGGCGACGATTTCGTAGGGAACGAGTTCGCGTTCGCTGCCGATTTCAGAATACTTGCGGCCCATCAGACGTTTGATTGAGAAGATGGTGTTCTTCGGGTTGGTGACAGCCTGACGTTTGGCAGTCTGACCGACCAGACGTTCGCCGTTCTTGGTGAAAGCGACGATACTGGGGGTGGTGCGGTTGCCTTCAGCGTTGGGAATGATCTTATACTCGCCGTTATCCATCACAGCCATACAGCTGTTGGTGGTTCCGAGGTCGATACCGATAATTTTACCCATAGTGATTCCTCCTGATTTATTCCGTTGCCGGAATGGTTTTGTTAATTGTACTGCACCGTCATACAAGCAAAGGTTGTGCCAAAAGTTATTTTACGCTGAAAGTGCCGCAAAATTTGTGCAAATTGTGCCACAATGACACACATATTGTGCCAAAAAGTGTGACACAAGTGATGTGCGCCAGAGATTTTCAACGTTCTGACACAACTTTTGCAGTCGGGCGGAACGCCGCAAAAAGCAGTATGGTCATAATCAGTATCGACAGCGGCATAAGCAGAAAACTGTAACGCAATCCGATAAAGCCGACATCGCCGAGCGCTCCCTGAAGCCAGGTGAATATACCGCAGCCGGGAATTCCGGCACAGGACAATATGATATAGGTCAGAGTTGAATCCAGCTGCAATTTATCCACGCAGACACTCTGGATGCTCGGCCAGAAGGGGCCGACACCGGCGCCTGCCAAAGTCACCAGCACGCAGACCGTCCACACTCCGGGCGCAAAAGGTATCAATATTCCGGCTATGATGGAAAATATTCCGCAAAAGATCAGCAGTTTCGGCAAATATTTCTGCGGCACAAGCATTCCGGAGAGCATTCTTCCGGCGACCATGCCGAAAGCAAACAATGCCATCGCCGCCCCCGAAGCAAAGGCGCTGCCGTTATGCACCAGACGTATGAAACTCGGCACCCAGAAGGTCAGGCACCATTCACCGCCCCCGGCAAAAAATATGGCAAAAAAGTAGAGATAGAAGCGGCGGTTGCGGAGGATCGAAAAGGAATTTTTCAAAACCTCTTCCGGAGCCTGGCCCTTTGCTGCGTTGATTTTTGATTGCTCTTTCGGGGACGGAATGAGCAGACAAACGATCCCCGGCATACCGCACAGGGCAACGGTCAGCAAGGCGCTCTGCCACGAGATATTGAAATTGAGCATCACACCTGCGCCGATGGTTGCCAACGCTACCCCTGCCGACCAGAAGCCGTGGGAAAAGTTGACATACCGTCCCGGTTCATCATCGCGGTGCAGCTCCTGCACAAAAGGTGTGGCAAGCGCTTCCAGCGCCCCCTCCCCCAATCCGGCAAACAGCATCACCGCCAGCAGAAATCCGTACCCCGGTGCAAAGACCGCCGCCGCAACGGCGCCGCTCATCAGAAACAATCCCGGCAAAATGGTTTCACGTAATCCGAAACGCGCCGCCAGAAAACCGGAACAGATCATTGAACACACCATTGCTCCGCTGCGGACAGTATGCAGTGCGCCAGCGGCACCCATACCGCCGTCATTCAGCGGGAAGTTCAATTCCCGCGCCAGATCGGGGATGACCACCGGAAATATCACGGAACCGGCGGCATAGGCGATAAAAGTTAAAAATGCGGCATAGTCATACCGCCCGAATACAAGTTTTTTCATATATTATCTCTTTTTAAAAATATATTGTGCGCGGCGCATCGCTGGATTTATTCAGACAAGTTATCCAAAATACCGTTGATAAAAGTTACGGTGCGGCGGATCTCGGCGATTTTTTCTTCACCATAAATCTCGCGTTCAATGATCATCTCGCCTGAAAAATTCAACTCCCGCAATTTACGCATCACCGCCGGAAAATCGACTCTGCCGCTGCCGATGGGCGCTTCCTTTCCCAGAAAAGTTCCGTTGAGGGGAAATTTGCCGTCTTTGAGATGAAGATTACGGACGTAAGGTCCGAGCAGTTCCAAGGCATCGACCGGATTGCCGCTGGCATACATAATGAAGTTCGCGGTGTCAAAGTTCACGCCGAGATTGGGCAGCTGCAGATCTTCGATCGTGCGGAGCAGAGTTATCGGCGTCTCCTGTCCGGTTTCAAACCAGAAGCCCAAACCGAGTTCCCGGCAGTATGAAGCCACCTCCCAGATCGCAGAGAGCGTTTCGCCGTACAATGGATCGGTGGGGCTTTCCGGGATAAATCCGCAATGGGTCAAAACTGCCGGAGCGCCGATCATAGCGGCAAAATCCGCCCCGCGCTTCAATTCTGTAATTCTGCGGGCGCGCTGATTCCGCGGCACGATACCGCAAGTGGCAGGTCCGCCGCGAAAATTCCAGATCATCTCTCCGGAATATCCGGCAAGGAATGCCGCAATACGGATACCTGATCTTTCCGCATCCTGTTTTATCTGTTCCGCCATCTCATCGGAATACTGTTCCATATCCCAATTCTGAAGCTGAACAGTTTTTATTCCGAGTTCCGCCACCGGGGCGAAGACATTCTCCCCGCGCTTCATCATCGTCAGAACCCCGATTTCAGGGGCGAACTTTTTCATCTTTTCCATACTGTACCCCTCTTACCAATGCCGCATCTCATCAGAAAGCTTTTTCAACACCTCTCTGGTTGACGATGTTCCGTAAAAATCCATCGTTTCCAGATTGACAAAACACTCTTTATCTGCCGGAGCAAGCACATCCCAAGAGGCTTTCACATCGATATCGCCGGTACCGATGACCGCATCGGCGAAATATCTGCCGCACCGTTTCAACGAGGCATTTTCCGTTGGCGAAGAGTAAATTTTCCAATCTTTCAAATGAATTTGAGCGATGCGCCCGGAGAAAAGTTTGAGATTTTCGACCTTTTCCCCTGCGGTCGCCATATTGCCATAGTCGAGAGTAAGTTTCAAATCAGGAACCGCATCAAGTATCTCCATAAGTTCACTTGAAGTGGTGATGGGGCTTTTCTTCATTCCGGTAGCTTCGGTCGTCAACTGGACACCGGCATTTTTTGCCAATGGAGCCGCCCGGATATAAAACTCTTTCCACTTCTGCAAATCATCCTCAAGCGAGATCTGGTTTTCTGCCGGGAACGGCGGAACCATCATCACCGGAGCCGAGAGCGCAACCGCTTTATCCAGCTCACGGAAAAATTTATCCTGCCAATCCTTTTCCCCATTGATAAAGGAGTAAAAGAGCGGGGTATATGAAGCAACTTTCAAGCCGGCATCAAGGGTCAGTTTCCGCAAAAAATCCGGATCGACAGTCTGTTCGGCAAACAGCACCCAGTCGATCGCCTCCATCTTGCAATAGCATGCCGCTTCCACCGCTTCGCGCGGCGCATCAAAACCGAACACGCTGGACATCATACACAGTTTCATCGTCACACATCCTCTTTTTTCTGCTGAACAAACAAGGCAGAAGCATCTTTTATCAACGCATTTTTCCATTCAGGACTGTTCATTTCCGGATCGTGGGTATACTGCATAGTGCGGCCGTTGGAGTAGTAAAAGCATGAGAGCGCCAACAGCGAAAAGAGCCAGTTTTCAAACTTCATCGGCACCAATAACTTCTGCGCCTGCGCAGATTCAAAGATTTTCCGTAAGGCGGCATTTTCCTCTCTCCGCACCCCGGCAAGCACCTGCACGCTGTCACAATTCTGCAAATTTGCCCAAGCCAGCAGCCGCCACAATGCAGGCTGTTCCTGATGCACCTTGAAGAACTCTTCAAGCATAATGCCGCTCAAGTTTGCCGGATCATCAGCGGCACGCTTCACCGCTTCAGCTGAACACATTCCGATCTGCTGAAACACCGCGAGCAATGCCGCTTCAAACAATCCCTGCTTGGAGTTGAAATAGGCGTATATCCGCTGTTTATTCACCCCTGCCGCCTGCGCGATATCCTCCACGGTGGCACCGGACAATCCCGATTCCGCAAATTTTTCCACTGCGGCATCCAGGATCTTCCGTCGGGTATTTTCGGCGCGCGGCTGCAGTTTCACAGCTGCTGTATCCTTCAATCTGCCAGCCATTTTTCCAGATTGGCGGCGACGAATTCATCATCGTGCAGCGCCGGATACGCATCGTGAACACGGGTGATCTCTTCGCTCTGTCCAGCTGAAAGCACCTCGGCAGGGTTCAAGCACCAGATGCCCGGGAGCAATCCCTGACGATGCAGAACTTCGTGGATGCCCGGAATGCATCCGGCAAAACCGTGCGCAGGATCGAAGAAAGCCGCGTTGCTGTCGGTGATCTGAACATTGCGGGTGAGCAGTTCGGCGGGAATATCTTTACCGCTTTCAATAAGAGCATGGACTTCGTCCAGCAGTTCCACCGCCTTTTTGGTCCAGCAGCACCAATGTCCGAGCAAGCCGCCTTTGATGCGGATGGCGCGGTCGCCGAAACGGTATTCGGTGAGCAAATCGATGGCGATATTGTCATCGTTTCCGGTGTACAAGGTGATATCGCGGCCGGATTCAGCGACCGCACGAACGACATCCAGAGTACAATAGCGGTTGAAAGGAGCGATCTTGATCGCCAGCACATTGTCGATTTTTGCAAACTCTCTCCAGAATTCATAGGGCAGAATTCTGCCGCCGACGCTGGGCTGAAGATAGAAACCGATAACAGGAATGACTTCCGCAACTTTTGCACAATGTTCCAGCATCGCCTCGACCGACTCTCCGGCAAAGGCGCTCAAGCTGAGCAGACCGGCATCGTAACCGAATGATGCTTCGAACTCCGCTTCGTAAAGCGCCTGTTCAGTTTTGCCGCAGATACCGCCGACCTTGAGGATCTTTTTGCCGGTACGTTCCGACCATTCATCAATAAATCCGGCGGTCTGCTTCAGCACCGGTTCAAAAAGTCCGATCTCTTTTTTGCGGATCTCAAACTGGGTCGAGTGAACACCGACCGCGATACCGCCGACTCCGGCATCAATGTAGTAACGGCACAAGGCGCGCTGGTGACGGGGAGAAAATTTCCGCTCCGCATCCAGAGCCAGCGGCTGGGCGGGGATGACACATCCTTTACGGAACTTGGCGAGGACCTGCGGATCGATATTTGCAATAGTTTTCATTATTTGCTCCATTAAAATTTACCGTTGTTAACTTCAAAATGGGTCGGTTTGCCGATGGAAATACCGCCGTCGGCAAACCACTTGGCCTGCCACAGGATCATCTGCTCAAGCGATATTTGCGGATAACCGAAAAGGCGGCACATTTTGGCGGAGTTGTTCAAATAGCCGAGATTGCCCGGTTCCCCCTTGAAAGTGAACTCTTTATCCATAATTTTTCCCATAATCTTTGCCGCATTGGCGACCGAAGCGGTTTCCGGGCCGGTGACATTGAGTACGGCGCAGGGGGATTCGCACAGCTCAAGCGAGCGCAGCGCGTTGGCATTGGCATCGCCCTGCCAGATGCAGTTGAAGAAGCCGACCGAGTTGTTGACCGGTTCGCCGTTGGCGATATTCAAGGCGATATCGTGCAGAACGCCGTAACGCAGATCGATGGCGTAATTGAGGCGGAACAGCAATACTTTGGTGCCGTTCTTTTTGGAATAATACTGGAAGATGCGCTCTCTGCCCAGACAGGATTGCGAATACTCTCCGACGGGAGCGGGAACGGTCTCTTCGGTGCTGCCGCAGCTTTCGATAGTTTCCAACGGATAGACGCAGCCGGTGGAAAACGCCACGATACGGCTCTCTTTAAAGTGTTCGCAAACATATTCCGGAGCGAGGATGTTCATCGCCCAGGTCAGCTCTTCACTGCCGCCGGTACCGAACTTGCGGCCTGCCATAAAGATGATATTGGCGACCTTTTCCAGCTTGCCGACCTGTTCGCGGTCGAGCAGATCGCAGACCACCGTTTCAACTCCGGCGGCATCCAGTTTGGTGCGCTCTTCAGCATTGCTGAAACGGGCAACGCCGATCACGCGCTTGGAGACACCGGCGGCTTTGATGGCGTTGACAGCCTGAATTGCCATAGTGACGCCCATTTTGCCCGCCACGCCGAGGATCATAATATCACCCTCAAGGCGTTTCATCATCTCAATAAGTTCAGGATGCGGGATGCAGAGCAATGCTTCAAGTTCAGCCACGCTGCCGATACGTTCCGGATATTTTTCTTTCATAAAACAGTTCTCCTAAAAATAAAACCAACCGGTTGTTTTCTTTTTATGATATAAAATAGCTCCACAATAAGGAAAATTCAAGATACGATGCGGGGCAATATTTGCAATTTTCTGCTTTTTAATGTATAGTAAATAAATTTTATTTTCAAAAGGAGTATTTTATTATGAAAAAAACAGCATTTCTGTTTTGTCTGCTATCCTGTATCGCACTTGCCGCTGGAGTACACAAAAGTTTCCCCGCCGCAAAGGTCAAACTTGATTCAGGACTTCCCATCATCGCCAATTCACCGAAAGCTGAAGCGGCGGCAAAAAAATTGAGCGCCGTATTGGAAAAGATTTATAAAAAGTCTTTCCCCGTCAAAAAAGGTGACGGCTTGACCGGTATCGCCGTCGGTACTCCGGAAGATTTCCCCGCCGCGAAGATCAAAGCGAAGTTCGATCCCGGGTCGATCTATGAACAGCAGGGTTTTGAGATCCAGACCCACGCCAAAGGCATCCTGATCACAGGTATAACCTCCAAAGCTCTGGAGTATGGTGCAAGCGAACTTCTCTACCGTCTGGGCTGGCGCCACTTTATGCCGTCTGAAAACTGGGAGATCATCCCCGCCAATGCGCCGGCGGAATTGGCTCTCCACATCCGCGAGATCCCCGATTACGCCACGCGGCAGATCCAGACTCCGCGCGATATCCACTATTCCAAATGGTTTTCACCCGCCGAAAAACGGTTCAAACTCGACTGGTTCACCTCGCAATTCGGCGGCGGCTTTGATTTGCGCACCAACCACATTTTTGAAAAATTCGTCCGCGAAAACAAAAAAGTTCTGGATCAGCATCCTGAATATCTCTCTTTGCGCAATGGCAAACGCACTTCCGCCCAGATTTGTATCTCCAACCCGGGTTTGCGCAAACTTTTCATCGACTGGCAGCTGGAAAACATCCGTAAAAATCCTGATGTCGCATCCGTTTCAGTAGACCCCGCCGACAACACCAAGTGGTGCCAGTGCGACAACTGCAAAGCTATGGGTATCCCCGCCACCCGCATCACCACCCTTGCCAATGAGACTGCCGCCGCCATCAAAAAAGCCGGTTTGAAACAAATCGTAGCCTTCTACGCCTACAATGCCCATTGCGCCCCGCCCGAAATCAAAGTTGCCCCCGGCGTGGTGGTCAACATCTGTACCGCGTTTCTCCTTTACGGCTGGAGCCCGGAAAAACTGGTCGGCGCCTGGCAGAAACAGAACGCCTCCTGCGGTATCCGGGAATACTACTATGCCGGGCGCACTCCTGTCGGCGGCAACAGCATCGTCTCTCTGGAGTATGCCGCCCGCACCATTCCGGCATTTTACAAGCAGGGTGCGCGTTATATGACCGCCGAATTCAACGGCAACTTCGGCAGCTGTCTGCCGGGAGTCAATGCCGCGTTCCGTCTGCTCTGGAACATCAACACCGATGCCGAAGCCATTTTCAAAGATTTTGTTGAAAAATCCTTCCCCTCGGCAGTTGCTGAAATGACCGAATTTTTCCGTCTGATGAACCGCGCCCCCCTGCCCGATATGTCTGAAGATCTCCTCGCCCGTTTCTACAAGCTTCTTCAGCAGTCAAGAGCCAAGGCCGCCGGAAACGAAGCTGAAATGCTCCGTCTGGATGATCTGACCTGTTTCGTCCGTTATGGAGAAATGACCTATCACAGCCCGCGCAAACTGGTTGATAATATGCAGTTCATCGATGCCACGCGCAACACCAAGCTGATCTACTCTTACAGCGCCCACCGCCGCGTACTGCGTTATCAGGGCAAAAAGATCAATGACCAGATCAAATGGAAAACCCACACTGCGCCGAACAGAAGCGAGATCGAAAAATTTATCACCGAAGGTCTGAAGAAAAACAAACGCTTCACCTTTGAACCCAGAAGTTTCTCCAAAGATCTCGTTCCCGTCAAATTCCCCGGCAGAAACACCTCCGGAACCATCGAACCCATCCGCAAATATAAAGAGTATCTCATCTGGAGCGACGGCAAACCCTTTACTATGGAGATCACCGGCGGTCTGATCAAAAAATACCGCAACCGCGGCAATGTCAAAGTCGAACTCATCCAGATCGGCGGCATCTCTGAAGCCGGTACCGTTGAAACGGTGGTCGATAAAAATGAGTCCACCAAGCCGGACGGCAAACTCAACAAAATCACTCTCACTCCCAAATATCCCGGGCTTCACCGCATCACCGTCAGCGACGGCAACGACCGGACGAAGATCGCCTTCCCCGCCGGTCTGCCGGTCTGTTTTGACTCCTCGCTTGAACGCGGCGGTCCGGATTCCGGAACCTTCTACTTCTACGTTCCTGCCGGCACCAAAGTTCTCGGCTTCTATCAGGACACCTGGCGGGGAAATATCGTCGCTCCCAACGGCAAAAAGTTCCCGCTGGGCAAGAAAAAAGGCTACTCCAGTTTCGCCATCCCCAAAGGACAATGCGGCAAAGTCTGGAAGCTCCACTACTGCGGCGGCAATGTCAAACTCCTGACCGTCCCCCCGCAATTCTCCCTCCAGAGCAACCACTTGCTTTTGCCAAAGGAAGCCAAGTAAGAGGAGTGCGGCGCGCGCTCGTGCGCGCTGACTTTAAAAGAGCGGGGAAGCTCATGAACATAAGTTCATGTCGCCCCGCTCTTTTTTCGTCATCATCGCACGATCATCGCGCCGATCGCTGCAACCTGTTTTGCAAAGCTGCGCCACTGGAGTTTGTGCCTGTCATTGCGCTGATGCGCAACAGGCGAGAGGCTGTTTTTATTTTTTCCGCCTGACGGCGGTATATAAAAAAACGGCGCACACTGAATATTTCAGTATGCGCCGTTTGTATTTTTACAGGTAAGAAACTTACTTGAGTTTCTTGCTCAATTCAGCGACTTCGCTGTTGAATGCGGCAACACGGGCATCGTCCCAGAGTTCGCCGTCATAAGCGCGCGGAGCGGTGAATTTCAATCCCTTGCCGGCCAGAGCCGCAACCAGAGAGATATCACCCCACTTGAGGAAGTTCGGGGTGGCAAGCATCTGGGTGTAGAGACAGCCGGTAGCTTTGGGCTTGAAAGCGACCGCAGAGAAGCTGACATCTTTGCCGCGGCTGAAGAGCATCGTGGCAGGAGCGTCGACCGCTTCAACGGTGAATTCGCCCGGTTTCAGCGCGGCGGCAAACGCGGCGCAGGCACCGGCTTCGCGGATACCCTTGACATCGATGTCGGTAGCTTTGAAGTCTTTCTTGATGACCTTGAGCAGAGCAAAGATATCAAACAGCCATTCGCCGGGGAGAGAACGGCCGACCCAGAGCAGCTGACGCATCAGCTGGGAACGCAGACCGAGAATGATGTTGGGCTGAGCGGTTTCACCTTCACCGAAGAGGTCGCAGGCAACAATGGTCGCGCCGTCAGCAGCGGCTTCAGCGATTTCGGCATCGGTGAGTTTTTCCTTGCCTTCCGGATGGAGCAGCAGACGGAATTTGCCTTTGACGCTGCCGCGCTTGACCACGAACGGGATCAGGCGGTCATCGATTTCCAGCGCGTAACGTTCAAAACCGTCAACTTCAGCGAAGGTTGAAAGTTTGCCGTTGGGCAGAGTGCGCAGACG
>JAZOMB010000058.1:0-14568 GCA_045653515.1 Victivallaceae bacterium
CCCTCCTTTTTTTGAAAGGGGGGGGGGGGTTGGGGGGAGGGGGAAAATTTTTTTTCCCGTGAAAAAAATTTCCCCCCTTCCCCCAAAAGTCTTATGCTTTCAAAACAGCAGAGATTTTGCTGATGAGGAGGGCTTCGACGGCGGGGAAGTCGGGGAGGTCGACGGTACAGCCTGCTGCCATATCGTGACCGCCGCCGCCGAGTTCGCGGGCGGTGGGGCCGACGGGGAAGCGTTCATCCTTACTGCGGAGCGAGACGCGGAAGCCGTCGGGGCGTTTATGGCAGAGCATAGCGATCACGGCGGTATCGATACCGCGCAGGAGGTCGATAAGTCCTTCATCTTCCGCCATATTGAAATCATATTTTTTCATCAGTTCGTCGGGGACGAAGCAGTAGGCGAAGCGGTTATCGCACGCCATTTTAAAGCAGCTGTTGATAAGTTCCGCCTCAAAACGGAGCTGTTTGAGCGGCTTGCTGAAAAATACTGCATTGGCGATTTTCACGGTATCGGCGCCGCAGCTGCGCAGTTGGGCGGCGGTTTGGAAGGCATCGGCATCGGTATTGGCGAAGCAGAAGTTTCCGGTATCGGTCATAATGCCGGTGAGCATCAATGTCGCCGCTTCAGGGGTGATGGTTCTGCCGGAGGATAAAAGCACTCTGGCGATCATGAATGAGGCGCTGCAGGCGGCAGGTTCGACCCATTGCACAGGGGCGTTGAGAGAATTGCCTTTGTGGTGGTCGATGGAGAGAAAATTGCGTTCGCGCAAAATGTTGATATCAAGTTCCGGGCCGTGTCCGAGCCGTTCGCAATTGGCGCAGTCGACCGCAACGAAGAGATCAAATTTTTCTGCTTCGGCAAGCGTGATGTCACTGCGGTATGCGGGACAGAGGGTACGGAAGCGCGGCGGCATACCGTCAGGCAGCAGGACTTCAGCGGCAATACCGTTTGAACGCAGAAAGAGTGCCAACCCCATACTGCTGCCCAGCGCATCGCCGTCGGGGCGGCGGTGGGTCATAATGAGTACATTTTCAGCAGAGAGAAGTTTGTTGATAATGTCAGTAAACATAACGTGGTTCCATCACAAAAGGGAAATTTTAAAAGGGATGCGGGCATCCTTCGGTGGCGGCAGATTTTTTATGACTTGTCAAAAACGACAGGGGGAGGTTTTCCCTTCCCCCGTGATTTATAATGGAGGTTGCATCCGGACTTGAACCGGAGACCTCATCCTTACCAAGGATGTGCTCTACCGACTGAGCTATGCAGGCGTTTTATTGAATGGTCAAACGATCATTCTCCGCCGTTGAGCAGTTCCAGGACCTTGTCGCCCAATTCGGTGCGGCGGTCTTCTTTGAACATCAGCACCGGCGTGTGTTTGAAGCCGAGGACCCGCGCCAGATGGCGTTGGATCTCGTTCTTGCGGGCGTTGAGTTCTTTGAATACGGCGGCGCTGGAAGAGGCGGTTTTGGTACCGCCGAAAATGCTGATCCCGACGGTGGCATTGCGCAGATCGACGCTGGTATTGACTTCAGTTACGGAGATGAGCATTCCGGAACTCTGCGCCATAACCAGACGTTCGATTTCAGTAGCGATTTCCCGTTTCAACAACTCGTTTACCCGGGTGAGGCGGTCGATTTTTTCAGCCATCAGAGTGTTGCCTTTTTCAGTTCGATTTCATAGATTTCGATTTCGTCATCGACGAGGAAGTCGGCGAAGTTATCCAGACGGATACCGCATTCCAGACCGGCTTTGACTTCGCGGACATCGTCTTTGAAGTGGCGCAAACTGGCGACTTCACCGTTGTAGATAAGCTCTTTATTCCGGCGGACGCGCGCTTTGGCACCGACTTTGACCACGCCGGAATCGACACGGCAGCCGCAAATTTTGGGGCCTTTGCTCAATTCAAAGATCTGGAGGATACGGGCTTCGCCGACCACCTTTTCTTTACGTTCCGGAGCGAGCTTACCTGCGAGCGCATCGGTGATATCTTCGAGCAATTCGTAGATGATGCTGTACAGACGGATATCAACGCCCTGCTTTTTGGCAAGATCGTTGACACCGGGGTTGACGCGGACGTGGAAACCGACCACGATAGCGTTGGTGGCGGCGGCGAGGTCGATGTCGCTTTCGCTGATGGGGCCGACACCGTTGGCGACGACGACCGATTTGATCTTTTCGCTGGGCAGCTGGGAGAGCGACTGGGCAATGGCTTCACCGGAACCGCGCACGTCAGCTTTGATGATGATGTTGAGCGTGTTCTGTTCTTCCTGATGGAGCTTGCTGAAGAGGTCTTCGGCGCTGGTGATGGCGCTGGCGGCGAGAGTTTCGGTACGCTTGGCGGCGACACGTTCGGCGGCGATGAGTCGCGCCTCTTTTTCCGATTCGCAGCATTCGAGGTGGTCACCGGCTTCGGGAACGCCGTTCAAACCGACGATCTTGACCGGGAAACCGGGGGCGACGGACTTGACCCGTTCGCCTTTGTCATTGATAAGGGTACGGACGCGGCCGTAGTATTCGCCGCAGAGGACGATATCGCCGACTTTGAGCGTACCTTCCTGAACGAGAACATGTGCGGTGGGGCCGAAACCCTGTTCGAGCTGCGCTTCAAGGATGGTACCTTCGGCGGGGCGCTGGGGGTTGGCTTTGAGTTCGAGCATCTGCGCTTCGAGCAGGATACGTTCGAGCAGGTCGGGCAGTCCGGCGCCGGTCTTGGCGGAAACGCGGACGGTACCGATCTCACCGCCCCAGTCTTCACTGGTAAGGCCGTTTTGCTGCATATGGAGCAGGACTTTATCGGGGTCGGCTTCGGGCAGGTCGATCTTGTTGATGGCAACGATGATCGGCACTTCGGCGGCGAGCGCGTGGTTCAAGGCTTCGACGGTCTGCGGTTTGAAACCTTCAGCGGCGGAAACGACCAGCACCACGATATCGGTGGTTCCGGCACCGCGGGCGCGCATTTTGGAGAAGGCGGCGTGTCCGGGGGTGTCGATAAAGGTGATCGGCTTGTCGTTGAACACCACGCTGGAAGCACCGATGTGCTGGGTGATGGCACCGGCTTCGCCGTCGGTGACGTGGGTGTTGCGAACCTTGTCCTGAAGCGACGTTTTGCCGTGGTCAACGTGACCCATAAAGGTTACAACGGGAGGACGTTCCCTGAGCTGTGAGGGATCGTAGACCGGTTCTTTTTTGCGTGGGGCGGGGGCTTCGGCGGCGGCTTTGGGGGCGGCGCCGAAGACCAGTTCGCAGCCGTAGGAAGCGCAAAGTTTCTTGGCGTTGGCATCGCTGATGGGCTGATTGATACCGGCGAGTTCGCCGAGTTTGATCAGATCGGAGATCAGCTCGTTGGGTTTTTTGCCGACGGCTTCAGCGAGGACTTTGACGATCACGGGAGAGGGCAGAGTGATGGTTTTGCCCGCGAGGTCGCCATTATCGGAAGCGGCATCGGAGTTGTCCTGACGGTTGTTTTTCATCGGGACATTTTTCTCTTTGCCGCCTTTGGAGTTTTTGGAACCGTTTTTGCCGGAGCGCTTGTCGGCGTTCCGCACCTGAATATCGTCGCTGTCGTAAAGATCGGCGAAATAGGATTCGACCAGTTCGCGCATATCTTCCGGAATGGCAGAATCAACAGAATTTCCGGTTTCGATACCCTGTTCGTTGAGTTCACGCATGATGTCGCGGGCGGCGACACCATATCTCTTGGCAAGTTCTTTTACTGTAAGGCTCATATTGATATCTCCTTATCGTTTTTGCGCTGTTTGAACTGTTATCCGTTAAGGCGTTCGACGGCGGCGAGGACTTCGCTGACATCCAATCCTTCAACGCTGTTGAACGCTTCGGGGTCAGCCGCTTTGAGACCGTCAACGGTGACGAAACCGGCGGCGACGAGTTTGCCGGCAGTTGCAAGAGAGATTCCGGCGGCTTCGGCGAGCTTTTCGGAAGCGATCTGGATCTGTTCAGCGATGGAAGGGCCGCGGCTCTTGATGTTTTCATCGCAAAGTTTGATGTTCCAGCCCAGAAGTTTGGCGGAAAGACGGACATTCTGCGCTTTGCGGCCGAAGGCGACCTTGGACTGGTCGTCGGCGACGATGACGCGCAGTTCGTGCTTCTCTTCGTCAACTTCAACGCTCTGCACTTTGGCGGGCAGCAGGGCATTGGCGGCAAACTTTTTGATATCTTCGTTCCAGGGAACGATGTCGATGCGTTCGTTGTTCAATTCATCGGTGATGCGGCGCACGCGGGTGCCGCGCAGACCGACACAGGCGCCGACGGGGTCGACGCGCGGATCGTTGGAAGCGACGGCGATCTTGGTACGCTTACCGGCTTCGCGGGCGATGGCTTTGATCTCAACGAGGTTGTCGCGGATCTCGCTGACTTCGCGTTCGAAAAGGCGGGCGACGAAGTTCGGAGAGGTGCGGGAAACGATCAGGCTCGGACCGCTGGTGTTGGTGTCGATGCGCACGAGCAGAGCGGTGACGGAGTCGCCGTTGCTGTACTGTTCATCGTGGATGCGGTCTTTGACGGACATAATGCCGCTGGCCTTCTGGAAGTCGATGATGACGTTACCGGCTTCGACATCGGTGACGGTGCCGTAAAGGATCTGACCGACGCGGTCGCTGAACACTTCGGTAACATTATCTTTTTCAGCCTTGCGGAGCTGCTGGATGATCGCCTGTTTGGCGGTCTGGGCGGCGATACGGCCGAAGTTTTTCGGGGTGACTTCCCATTCGACTTTGTCGCCGACTTTGACCTCGGGGTAGAGTTCCTGCGCCCGGGCGAGGGTCAGCTGGTCGCTGTTGGGGATGCCGTCAACGACTTCCAGAGTTGCCCAGGCCTGGATCTTGCCGGTGGGCGGATCGATTTTGACTTTGAGTTCGGAAGCGGGGTGGATGCTTTTGCGCGAGGCGGTGAGAATGGCATTCTCCAGCGCCCGCACGGTGCTTTCACGGCTGATACCGCGTTCCTGTTCAATATATTCGAGAATAGTCAGCAATTCGTTGCTCATCTTTCAGTCTCCTTTCGCTTTACTGTGTGTGCGGACCGATGCACAAAATTTTTCACTTCATCAACTCTATTTACCACTTCGGAATCAGGGTAGCAAAAAAGCGGGAGTTCCCGCTTTGACCACCGATTTCCGGCTCGAAAACAATTTTTACAAAAGACGGCAAGCCGCCTTTTATATAATATATACGGCATTTTACAATTTATCAAGTTTTTTTTACAAAAAAATCCGCCTTTGGATGAAGTCGCGGATTTATCAGATTTTTTCATAAAAAATTGCTTGAATTTAAAGCAAAACAGGTGTATTGTATCGTTTGGTAAATTGTATATTAATAATCAGAGGCATTTTTTGCTTTCAACAATTGGGAACACTACATACATGAGCGAAGAAAATATTGAAAACATCCCGCAGGCCGAAGAGTACAGCGCGAGTAAAATCACCGTGCTCGAAGGTCTTGAAGCGGTGCGTGTCCGCCCGTCAATGTATATCGGCGATACGGGTGTGCGCGGTTTGCACCACCTTGTCTACGAAGTAGTTGACAACTCCATCGACGAAGCGCTCGCCGGTTTTGCCAGCGATGTTAAAGTTATTATCCGTGCCGACAACTCCATCACCGTCGAAGACGACGGCCGCGGTATCCCGGTCGATATGCACCCGACCGAAAACAAACCCGCTGTCGAAGTCGTGCTGACCGTGCTCCACGCCGGCGGTAAATTCGACCACAACAGCTACAAGGTTTCCGGCGGTCTGCACGGTGTCGGTGTCTCATGTGTGAACGCCCTTTCCGACTGGATGGATGTCGAAGTCTGCCGCGACGGCAAAGCTTACGCCATCAGCTTCAAACGCGGTGTAACTTCCAAACAGCTCACCGAGATCGGAAGTACCACCAAACGCGGTACCAAAGTCAGCTTCAAACCCGACGGAACCATCTTCCCCGACACGATTTACGTCTGGGATACCCTCGCCAAACGTCTGCGCGAACTTGCCTTCCTCAACCGCGGTATCCATATCACTCTGACCGATGAACGCGTCATCACCGACGGCGTTCCCCGCAGCGAACACTTCCACTATGAAGGCGGTATCAAAGAGTTCGTCACCATCCTCAATACCGACCGCGAAGTCATCAACCCCGAAGTGATCTATTTCCACCGCGAACGCGCGGGTATCGATGTTGAAGTTGCCATGCAGTACACGCTGAACAACACCTTTGAAAACATCCACACCTACACCAACAACATCAACACCATCGAAGGCGGTACCCATCTGGTCGGCTTCCAGTCGGCTCTTACCCGTACCATCAACAATTACATCAAAAGCACGGTCAAAAATCCGCCCTCGCTCTCCGGTAAAGATGTCCGCGAAGGTCTCGCCGCTGTCATCAGCGTCAAAGTTCCCGATCCGCAGTTTGAAGGTCAGACCAAAACCAAACTCGGCAACAGCGAAGTGCGCGGTATCGTTGAATCTGTTATCAACGAAGAACTTGCCACCTATCTGGAAGAAAATCCCTCCATCGCCAAACAGATCACCGATTCTGCGATCGTGGCATTCCAGGCCAACGAAGCCGCCCGCCGCGCCAGAGAAAATATCCGCAAAAGCAATAAAGTTTCGGTCGGTCTTCCGGGCAAGCTTTCCGACTGCTCCGGCCGCGATCCTGCGGTGAGAGAGCTGTACATCGTGGAAGGTGACTCCGCCGGCGGCTCTGCCAAAAGCGGACGCGACAGCAAGTTCCAGGCAATTCTCCCCATCCGCGGTAAATTGCTCAACGTTGAAAAGGTGCGCATCGACCGCATCTTCGAAAATAAAGAGATCCAGTCGCTCTTCTACGCCATCGGCTGCGGAGTCGGCGATGATTTCGATATCACCAAAGCGCGTTACCACCGCGTGGTTATTATGACAGATGCTGACGTGGATGGATCGCACATCCGTACACTGCTGCTCACCTTCTTCTTCCGTCAGATGCGCCCCCTTATCGAAGCAGGTTACGTTTACATCGCCAAACCGCCGCTTTACAAGGTCACCAAAGGCAAAAAGTCCAGCTACATCGACACCGAAGATCAGCTCAACCGCTATCTGGTCGAACTCGGCCTGGACGAAATGGTTGTGACCTCCGTTGCCGATGGCCGCCAGCTTGAAACTGAAGAGGTTCGCAACCTGATCGCGCTCTACAACCGCGCCGCCCAGTCTTCTGTCGGTCTGCAGCGCTGCGGTATCGAACCTGAAGAGTACTTCTCCATGGTTCGCGAAGACGGCCTCTGCCCCATCGCTCACATCTCCGTCCGTGAACACAACGGTACCACCACCGCGAAATATGTTTACACCCCCGATGAACAGTACGCCTGCATCACCGAAGCCGAAGCCCGTTTGCGCGGAGACAAGACCGATGTGGATGATGCGGAGATCGCTTCCCGCATCGATACGGTCAGCATCTTTGAAGCGCGCAACTGCGAAACTCTCGCCGCCGATCTCAAGACCGCAGGTTTGACTATGAAGCAGGTCTACACCGCCGGAGATATCCTTTTCAACGTTGCTCCGCAGGGCAATTTGAGCAGCGTCCAGAAGGCCGCCTGTTTGAAAGATCTCTTCAGCTTCATCCGCAACAGCGGACAGAGCGGCAGCGGTTTGCGTATCAACCGCTACAAAGGTTTGGGTGAAATGAACGCCAGTCAGCTCTGGGAGACCACAATGGACCCCAACACCCGTACTATGATCAAAGTGACTATGGAAGATGCCATCGAAGCCGATCACATCTTCAATCTGCTTATGGGTGATGTGGTCGAGCCGCGCCGCGAATACATCGAGAAACACGCCGCCCACGTCAAAGACTTGGATATCTGATAATCAACATTCTATTTTTTGTGAGGTAAATTTATGGCGGAAAACCCCGTTATTGACAAAGAGAAAAGTCTCGCACTGGCGATAAGCCAGATCGAAAAAGAGTTCGGTAAAGGTTCGATTATGCGCCTCGGTGCCACCGATGCAGTGGTCGATGTCCCTGTGGTCAGCACCGGCAGTATGTCGCTGGATATCGCATTGGGCATCTACGGTCTGCCGCTGGGCAGGATCGTGGAAATTTTCGGACCCGAATCCAGCGGTAAAACCACCTTGTGTCTCCACGTTATCGCCAACGCTCAGGCCGCCGGCGGCAAGTGCGCCATCATCGACGCCGAACACGCCATCGACCCGGCGTACGCCAAACGCATCGGCGTTGACATCGACAATCTGCTCATCAGCCAGCCCGACTGCGGCGAAGATGCGCTCAATATCGTCGATACTCTCGTGCGCAGCAACGCCATTGACGTGCTGGTGGTCGACTCCGTGGCCGCATTGGTTCCCCGCGCTGAAATCGAAGGCCAGATGGGGGATTCCCACGTCGGACTTCAGGCGCGTCTGATGTCGCAGGCATTGCGTAAACTCACCGGTGCCGCCAGCCGCGGCCGCACCTGCGTCATCTTCACCAACCAGATGCGGGAAAAGATCGGTGTGATGTACGGCAACCCCGAAACCACCCCGGGCGGAAACGCGCTCAAATTCTACGCTTCTGTGCGTATGGATATCCGCAAATCCACCGCGATCAAGGTCGGTGAAACTGTCCTCGGCAACCGTGCCCGCGTCAAAATCATCAAAAACAAGATGGCGCCCCCGTTCAAAACTGCTGAATTCGACATTATGTACAACGAAGGTATCTCCAAAACAGGTTCCATCCTCGATGTGGCGACCGATATGGGTATCATCGAAAAACGCGGCTCCTGGTTCAGCTATGAAGGCGCCCAGCTCGGACAGGGCCGCGATCAGACCAAGCAGCTCCTCGCCGACAATCCGGAACTGCAGAAGCAGATCCACGACCGTATCATTGAAAAGATCAATGCCGATAAAGCCGCCGCGGCGGGAGTCAAATCCAATGCCGCTGCTCCGGCTGAAGATGCCCAGTGAGTGTTTAATTGAAAACGTTTGAGAAAAAACTTCTGTTTCTGCCCGCCGTTCTTACTGCGGTAACGGTGCTTTGCGCCGGTGAAGCTGATGAACGGCACCTCGGCGACCGTGCCTTTTACTCCGATGATTTTTCAACGGCGGTGAACCATTACCGCAGTGCGCAGAAACTTTCGGAGAACAGTTTTTTCTCGGAATCGTGGACCAGAAATACGCTCCGTCTCGGTAAAGCTCAACTGCTTGCCGGAGACATTGACAGCGCCAAAGCCACGCTCAAAGAGTTCCAGAGCCGCCATCCGATGCGCTCGTCCGGAACCTTGGAAGCGGACATCCTCGCCGCTGAAAAAAAGTTTGCCGCCGCAGAAAAGCTTTATAAAACGATGGAGCTTTCCGGCGACAGCGAACTTGCGGCGGCGGCGAAGTTCGGCAGGGCGTGTATGCTCTTTGATCAGGGCAAACTTGCGGAAGCTGAACAGCTTTTCCGCACCGTTGCCCCGGTTGATGCGCGGTTGAAAGCCGCTGCTGCAAGGGAGCTGGCATACACCCTTATCCAGTTGGGAAAATATGATGAAGCGCTCGCTGTTCTCGCAGAGAGCGATGAAGCCGAACGCATCAATTCCCATAAGATTTTGACTGCGCTGGCGCAGGTCAAATCCGGTAAGCTTGCCGATTTCAAAGAGACGTGGCACGAACTGGTCAAAAACAATCCGCGCTACCCTGACCGCCGCTGTTGTGAACTCCTTCTGGCGGCGGCAGAGGCGTTTGAAAAGCAGAACGACCGCGCCTTGAGCGCCGAATTGCTCAAAGCCGCCGACCGCTTCGCCGCTGCAACTGAACTGCGGCAGAAGATTTTCAAACAATTGATCAATCTGGAAAGCAGTTTCGACCCCGAAAGCGCCGCCGAAAGCGCCCTGACTTACGCCGAAGCCTTCCCGGAAGCCGCCGACCGTTTCAAGGTAGTCGCTTCCGCCGCGGACATTCTCGCTGACACCGGAAAATATTCCGCCGCCTGCGAGCTTGTTTCCAAACTTCTCAACGATAAAAAACTGCCGCAGGATATCCGTTATTCCTCTGCCGCCAACGGTGCGATTTTCGCCGAAAAATACGGCAACACCACGCTGGCAGACAAATTTTATACTATCGCCTGTGAAAGCGCCCTTTCTGATAAGGACAAGGTGATCTCCCTGCGCAAATACGCCGCCTTTTTAATGCGGCAGAAAAAATATCACGCCGCCGTAACCGCACTCAATCAGGCGGTCAGAACCGGCGGCAAAAAGAGCGGCGATGACCTCAAAGAGGAGCTTCTCGATGCCGCGGTGAAAGATCACAATGTCGCTGTCATCACCCTGACCGCCCGCGCACTGACCAATTCGCCTGTGCCGCGTTACCGCAGCCGCGCCCACTATGAATTGGCTGAATTGGCGGATAAAAAATATGATTTTGCCACCGCCCGCAAAGAGTATCTGGCTTCTGCCGCCGTTCGCGGCGGCGGTCAGTATGCGCTCGCCGGGAAATTCGGTGCCGCACGGGCGGCGTTCCAGCTGAGAGATTACAAAAATTGTGCCAATGAATGTATTCAGCTTGCCTTGGCCAATCCCAAAATGAAGCAGGCACCGCAGGCGTTGTATCTCGGCTACCGCGCCGCCAGAAAACTCAACGATGCCAAGCTGAAAAAACTTTGCGCCAATGTCCTGTCTGTAAAGTATCATAACTCTGAATCATACGCCGTCTACGCACTTCAGAATGCCGCCGACCGCGTTACCGCCAACCGCGACCCGCAGGGCGCCGTTGCCGATCTGGAAGAGCTGGAGGAGAAGTTCGTCCACCTGCCCGAAATCGTCACCGAAGCGATGCTTATGCGTGCCGGAATATTGAAAAACTCCGGCAAACCGCGCGAAGCATTGGAGTGTATCGCTTCGCTCATTGCCAAATATCCCGGCAGTCCGTCTGCCTATTATGCGGCGATGCTGGCGGGCAATATCAACTTCAGTATGCTCAACTATACCGCGAGTTTGAAGTCCTTCAATCAGGCCGCCGCTATGCGTCCTGCCGGACTGGAAAACGAGCTTGCGCGGAGCATGGCGATCGAAAGTATGTTCCAGCTCGCCGCCGCCAATCCGGCGATGAATAAAGAGGCGGTAACTGAATGCGACAAACTTATTGCCGCTTCAAAATTCCCCCATATCAGAATGGAGATGCGCTATCGCAAAGCATCCGCATTGCAGAAAGCAGGCAGGGAACTTGAAGCATTGTCCGTCTATGAACAGCTTCTCAATGAAGCTCTTGAGTGTGCCGCCAAAGGTCAGATGTTCGACCGCAACCGCTGTCTGCGCAGCGCAGCGGCGGCATTGCAGATAGTCAATTCAAGCAACAAGCGTTCACTTTACATCCGCGCGCTGCGGATAATCGAACGCTGCAAACGCCTCAAACTGGATCAGACCGGATTGGATCTGGAAACGGTGCGGGCGGAACTTATACAGAAATTTTCTTCCAAACGGAAACGGAGGTAACAAAAATATGATTTTTCTTGAACTTATGAAAAAAGGTGGTCCGGTAATGTGGATCATACTGTTTTGCAGTTTGCTGTCGCTTTTCATCTTTTTGCTCAAGGTGTTTCAGTTCCACCGCGAAGAGGTGGGTGTGCGCGAATTGCTGCGCGGACTCTTTAACGTGCTGAAACGCGACGGCATCGTTGAAGCGCTCACTCTCTGCGACAACACCCCGGGCCCCGTGGCGCGGCTTCTGGGCGCCGGTATCCTCGCCCATCAGCGCGGCGATGAAAATATCCGTTCCGCCATCGACGAGGCCGCTCTGGAAGAGCTGCCGAAACTTGAACGCCACATCCGTCTGCTCGGCACTATGGCGTATATCCTGCCGCTGCTCGGCTTGCTGGGCACGGTTCTGGGTATGCTCGGTGTCTTTGAATCCATCAGCGCCTCAGGCAACTTCACCACCGAAGCTATCAGCCGTCCGGTCTGGCAGTCGCTGCTCACCACGGCGGCGGCGCTGACCATCACCATTCCCTGCCACGTCGGCTACAATTATCTGGTCGGCCGAGTGGAATCTATGGTGCTGGATATGGAGAAAGCGGCGTTGGAATTGACCGGATTTTTTGAACGCCGCCGCAATGCTTCCGGAGGAAAAGAAAAATGATCCGTACCGAAACAGCATCCATAACCTCCCGGCGTTACCGGACAAGTCTGCGCAGTCACAATGGCTTTCCCTATTGTGTCGCGCTGATGGATCTGCTGTTTTTGCTGCTGCTCTTTGCCGCGATGTCCACGCAGGTGATCCGCATTTCCGGTATCAGAGTCGATCTGCCGCAGGCGAATGCGCCGCAGGAATCGGTGCTGGGCAAACTTATCGTCACCATCACCCCCGGCGAATATGAGAGCGATTGCCGCTTTTATTTCCGCGACCGGGCGATCCAGCTCGATGAGCTGCGGCAGATATTCTCCCAGCAGACCGAACGGCACAAAAAAACGGTCATCATCCGTTCCGACAGGAAAGTTCCGACCGGCGTGCTTCATGAACTTATTGCCAGCATCCACGAAGCGGGTATGGCGGTGCTGATCGCTGTGCAAACTCCCGATGCCAGGCCGGAGATGCGCTTTGAATAAGATATGGAAACATGGCAGTAAATGGCGCAAACTGCCCAAGCGTGTATCGCCGCTGCTCAATGTGATTCAGGCATTGGCCGCCATCGCTGCGGTAATACTCTTTTTACTGCTGTTCCAATACCGTAAAGCTGAACCGGGAACCGTTCAGCCCCGGGTGCGTTACACCGCGTATATCGATGAAAAAACTCACTCTCTGGCCAAGCTTTCCAAAGAGCTTGACCCGTCAGAGTTTCTTCATGACCACCCCGGTCATCTGGCTGTACCGGAACATATTTACGAAAACGGCAAAGTGAAGATCGATTTGCCGCGCCCGAAACGCACCTATGCGTTGTCCGGAGCTGCCGGATTTAAAAAGTTTCAGATCGCCCAAACCAGACGTACCGCCGATCCCGTGGTTATGCCGCCTGAATACACCCGTTCAAGCGCGTATGAGGAGAATGTGTGCATAATGTATGACAGTTTCGGCAAAGAGCTTGCCCGCTGGAAGAGCCAACACAGCGGAAACTTGAAAAACACTCTGCTCAAAATCGAAGGCAGTGGAATTTTACTGCACAGCCGTTTTGTCACTCCCAGCGGAGACGATGAGCTGGATAAACAGATCCAGCAGAAGGCAAGTGAACTGCATCTGCGCGCCGGATTGTATTCGGTGATCCATCCGGCAAAAGGAGAATAACAGTATGGAATACGGATTTGTCGACTTTATCTTTATGATACTGCTGTTGTCGCTCGGCTACATCGCGTGGCTGTGGGTGCGCGAAGAGCGCCGTATCAACCGCAACCGCTGGCAGTTGAGCCGCCGTCAGCTCTTCCAATGCAATAACTGCCATCTGGCATTCGTCCCCAAAGAACCGGTGAGTCTGTGCCGCTGTCCGCGCTGCAATACCGTCTGCATCCGGCGCCGCAACGATTTAAGCCCCGCTCCGGGCGTGGAGAAGAAGCCGTGAAGCGCAGAAATATATTCCTTATTCCGACAATCATTCTGTTTGCCGGATGCGGCTTGTTTCTGCCCGGCGGCAAAGCTCCGGAAGGCAATATCATCTCCCCTGACACTCCCGAAAGCGTGACAGAACTTATTTTCAGCCGTGCTGAAGCGGTGGATTACTTCATCAATGAACTCGTGCGCGAAACGATGCTCAACTGCCCCGGAGAAGCGGTTTTTATTGATGCCGACCGTCAGTCACAGCGCGAAGTCAAGCGCATTTTGAACAAGACAAGTGAGTTCAGCGGTGTATCCAATGCCGCCCAAGCCAAAGGAAATTGGCAGCTGGTTTCCCGGAACAGTGCAGGATCGTGGCAGATGGAGCTGCTTTCCAAAGAAGGCAATGCTGTCTGGAAACGTTCCGTTATTTTGAAGAAATAGAGTACGGTTGAAAATTATACTGTATTGTTGGCGTGATTTTGTGTTTTGCCGTATGCCGTATTACCGGAGGGCATTTTATCACGATAAATAACATTGTACGCGTGTACAGGCAGCCTTGCCGGAGGGGGACAGCCGTTCCGGCTTTCCCCCCGCCGGACTCCCCCCTTTGCCAGTTCCCACTCGCGCGCAATATCGCTGGTATTTTCCTGCTGATTACAGCGCCTGCGTTCGCCAATCCCTGCGGGATATGGCTCACTCGCGGCTTACTGCTCGACTTCCTCCGCCCGCGCTGAATTTTTTCAGCGCGTCCGCCGGCTGTTGACCGGCGGTTCGCTTCGTTCCGCCGTCGCCCAAGGCTATGGCGGGACAAGCCAGTCTTTGCGCGCCTTGTCACGGCGTAATGTAATGAAGCCGGATCGGCGGCAACCGCCTCGCATCGTCTTTCCAAGCTATGTTTTTTGGCAATTCGGGGAGGAAATGGAGTCGGCCGCGACAGCGGCGCCCTCACAAAAACTACCTCACGCATGTCGGGCTTTCAGCCCGACGATATGCGCAACAGCCAACGACGTTATTCCGCCACTCACGCCGTTTCCAGTCGGCGGGATGATCGTGCGATGATGACGAAAAAAGAGCGGGGCGACGTGAACTCCCGTTCACGAGCTTCC
>JAZOMB010000059.1:0-22516 GCA_045653515.1 Victivallaceae bacterium
CGCAGTAATCGACCGCTTCCGCCATTGCGACGGTCGGAATATTCACCGTAAATTCTCCGGTGCTTTCGATAAGACCTCTGGAATAACGTTCCGGACGGATGCTGACACTGACCATCGGCGGATTGGAGCAGACGATGCCAGCCCAGGCAACGGTGATGAGATTATGTTTGAATTCGGTGTCGTTTCCGCATCCGACCAATACTGCCGGAACCGGCGCCAACTGGGTGCTTCCCGGCCAGATAACTTTGTTAGGCATTACTTTTTCTCCACATTCAAGATTGCATTGATCCGGTTGCCGTCGGCGGCAAAGACCGGTAAAATTCCTTCCAGACTTCCGGCATTTTTCTTCACATCAAAGGTGATCGCCTTCTTGTGTACCGGGGAACTGACGCTGGATTTACTGAATTTGACATTTCCTGCCGGAGCATCGAGCGTACTGGTAAAGAGTATCGGCGTCTGCATATTGAAGTCTCCCGGGCGGAATGCGGTATTGTTGATGGCAAGGATCGCCATTTCAGGATTTGCCGAAAAGTCGATCAGCTTCAGCGCGGCAGTTTTTTCATTGGTGAATACGCAGTTTTCGATACGGATATTGCCGTTGAAAATATTGCCGTTGAGTTCCATATCGATCCCGCTGTTGTTGAAAAAGCGGCAGTTGCGGATGTCGAAGCGGGCAGGGCGGGGTTTTTTGTCCGGAGCTTTGACCGCCGGTACAACCTTTTCCGGACGGCGCAGAGCGAAACCGGAACCGCTGTTGAAAAATTCACAGTTGTCAAAAGTGATATTGGGCAGTTCGCCTTTTATCGCCGGTGTGACGACCGCGCCGCAGCCGCTGATGTTACGGAACTGGGTGTCATAAAAACTGTTCCATCCGCCGCCGGTGATGTCGAGACCGGAAGTCGAAAAGTTGTCCAACGCGAAATTGTATACTCTTACCGAGTAGCAGTTGTCGATTTTGATACCGGAAGTTCCATTTTGCAAAGTGAGATCGCGCAGTTCAATATTGTTGGAACTGAACATATTGAACACCGGCATCCCGGGCAGCGCGGTGATGGTGTTTTTGCCTTTTCCGGTGATGGTCAGACGGCTGATCCGGATGATATTGAACAATCCCGGAAGATTTTTGTCAGCTTTTTCCGGCGCGATAGCTTTGATCTCCACGCCTTCATTAAGAATGATCTGCGTTTTGCCCGGCAGATTGACCGGCTGAAGGTGATATACCCCCGCCTTGTCAAAGACGATTTTGCGCGCGCGGCTGCGGATGGCCTGTTTCAACGCCTTGGTGGCATCTTTGGTATCGGGCTGATATGCGGAAATATTTACGCTTTCAGGAGCCGGAGTACGTTTCTCTTTCTGCCGTTTTTTCTCAATCTTTTTCGCTTTTTTAGGCGGCTGTTTTTTCTTATTCTTTTCTACTGCCGGTTTTGCCGGTTTTCTGTCTGTTTCCTTGACCGGAACAGCAGTCTCTTTTTTTGCGGGAGTTCCCTCTGCTTTGGGAGTGGCAGAGGTTACGGCATCCATCGCCTGAACGGCGGTGCTGACTCCGAGTGCGGCAGTCAAAAAAACGGCTAATGCTGCAGAAGTTTTCATGTTTTTCCCCTTATATTAAAATGTAAAATCAATTTTCCATAATTGCCCGGAGCATCTTGTCCAGCCGTTCCGGATTGGTTTTGATGCGCTTGGTCAACACCCCGATCACCTGATTGGGATTGGTGTAGGCAGGTTTAATGCTTAACACTTCCACGTGACCGTCGGCAAACAATACCGGACACTGCTGTTTGTGGTTGGGCTTTTCAAAGGCCACGGGAAGCAGTTTCGGATTGCCCCGTTCGGCAACATCGCTGAAGGCTCCGCCGATATAGATGTAAGGACAATCAGCGGTAAGCTGCTTACCCAGATACCGGATCGGCTTGGATTGACACTTGAAGATATTCATATCGGTCAAGTACTCTTTATCAATGAGCATCTGCAAACCGGCGATACCGTTTTTATCAGGAATGCGGCCATTGTTGTCTTGGGCAAAAAAAGCCAATCCGGTTCCGAGCCATTTCAAATTGCTCATACAAACGTTAACTTTTGCCCGGTCGCGTGCCTGCTGAAGCGCCGGAAGCACCATGCCGCCCAGTACCGCAGTAGCGGCTGTAAAGGTCATTTTAGTTCCGGATGCGTTGGCGGCGGAAACGGAATACAATCCGGCATCATCGTTTTTCAGCAGACCGAGCGCGGAGAAGGGCGCAAACTCAAGTGCGGACGCCTGCTGCGGTGAAAGGAACGCTTTCACTGTGGCAATCAATTCCGGAGTGATGTTGATCAGGGCATAGCCGGTTCCGGTATTGCCGATGCGGGAGATGTAATTGGCAAAATCGGGGTTCTGTGCCAGAACCGCCTTATTTTTCCGGTTCGCCGAAATTCCGACGGTGACTTTCTGATTGGCGAAAGCAACTTTTACCGGCAGCATCAGAAGCGGGATGATTCCATCTTTTGCATCCGGCTGTAACTTCAACTCTTTGCGGAGTACAGAAGCTAACACTCCGTCTTTGTCCGGTATATCGACATTGACCATCAAATCCATAAAAGAGCTTCCGGCGATGACGATCTTCCATTTGCCGCTGATGGATTTCAGCAGGGGATCTAATGCGATACCACGCTGTCCGGTGATTGCCGGAAGCTGCTGAAAAAACATTTTGAGCATATCTTCCTGCGAAGTGAACTCTGTTTCGATCAGCTTGTAGAGTTCAGCCATATTGAGATTGCCGGAGACGGCGAATACCGTGTCGGCGGGCAGCGCGGCAAAATCCAATTCAACATCGGGAGTGTTGAGCAAATTGAAAATGCTTGGCAGCTGCATATCCTGTTTGCCAATATATTGGTAATGTTTAAAGACCCAGCATCCGGGGGCAACTTCAATACTGCTTGCCGCCTGTGCTTTGACCAGCGTGCTTCCAAGCGCTTTTTGCAGACGGGCGACGATAACTTCTCCGATATTCTGCATCGTTACGGGCGTGGCGGCAAGTTGTTTGAGGTGGTTTGTGGTTGTAACGCTTAGAAATTCTCCACCCTGATCGACTTTGCCCAAGGGGGCTTTAAATGGCGTGACATTTCCTGCAACAGCGGCAACGGCGGTTGAACCGGCGGCGAAAAGTGATAAAATTTTCTTGTTCATAACCATTACCTCTTGATGTTTTTGAGCGTGGAGAGCAAAGTCATTGCCAGATCGTTGAAAGAGAAATCCGCAACGCCGATTGAACGCACCGCATCGCTTTCGACCACGGCTGCATCGACCGCCAGACAGGGATAAAGCGCATCCAGCAGCAACTTGGCTTGAGGCGGAAGATCTTTCATCTGACGGAGAGCGGCAATAAGTTCCGGCGAAATTTTAAGGAAGCTGAAACTTGCCGCATTGGCAGGGAGCATCCTGGCGAATTCCGGCGGGATGGAAAAGGGTCTTTCGATTTTTGTGCAACGTTCAAAATCGTTCACGAGCATGAGCTGTTTGCCGAGATAAAGTATCGCAGGTTTCATCTTGCTGTCCGGTAACGGCGGGATAAATGAACGGTCGGGCGTTTCAGGGGAGGGCGGCAGATGTTTTTTCAAAACCGCTGTTATGGAGCCGTCATTATCGGGGATCGTGATGGCGATGCGGAAGGTTTCCAATGAATTTCCGGCAACGTACATACTCCAATTTCCATTGGCGGATGCGAGCAGTTTGTCGATGGCAATACCATTTTTCTGCGCTTTTGCTCTTGTCTGGGCAAAAAAGTTTTTAACATCCGCATTGTTGCTGGATCCAAGATTTTTTTCAAAGGAGGCATTCAACTCTCCCGGGAAATACTGAAACTTCAGCGCGGCGATCGTGTCGACCGGAAACTCTGCCAGAACTGCATTCAAATTATAAGTATTGAGATTTTTTGAGGTGTCAAAGCAGCCCGGCACCACACCGTTTTTTCCGGTATAGGCAACCGATTTGGAAAGATACAGCGTTTTTGCGCACTGCTTTTGACTGTGCGCCGTGGCCTTGATCGCACTCAAATTACAGCTTTTTAAAATGATTTCCATTGCCGAACTTACAGTGGAAACAAGCTTTGCGTCGGCATCCATTGCCGTCATAATTTTTCCGATCCGGTTCGGCAGGGTATTGAACAACGAAAAAAACTCCGCTGTATTGTAGTACATCAGGGTATTGCCGTCAAAATCAACATAGCGCGTGGTATTACGGTAAATTTGCGCCGCATCGGGGGCTGCAAATACCGCTGCTGTGCAACACAACGAAAAAATAAGTGCTGACAATTTTTTCATAAAACCTCCTGACGAAAGTAGTTGTTTTCTCACCTGAAACATACTATAATGGTATGAAAAACTTTTTTCAAATGAAAATGGCGTTTTTTTTAATAAAAATCCGCCACGCTCCGGAATTTTCAGAACGTGGCGGATATATCACGCTTTTCAGGGGAAAATCAATCCTCAAGCCAATCCAGCATCTCTTCGCGCATGGATTTGCGTTTCGGCTTCTCCTGCGCGGGAGAAGCGGCGCGTTTTTCCGGCTTGCCGGGAGAGGGAGAGTCTGAACGTTTTTCAGCCTTCTCCATCGCGCGGCGTTCACGGCGGCTGGGCTTGGTGCGTTCCGGAAACTCCGGCTTTTTGCCGCGCTCTTTTTTACGCTTTTCATCGCGGCCGTCATCGAGCTTGAAGCGCAGTTCGGGATCGTCCCGGAAGGCAGCAAGGATCTTTTCAGCATCCTTGGGGCTGGCTTCAATGAAAGTTTTGTCCGCTTTGATGATGATTTTGCCCAATGCTCCGCCACGGATGCCGGTCTCTTCGGAGATGGCGGAAAGCAGTGTAGGGAGGGTCAAACCGTGAACCCGTCCGGCAAAGAGCAGAAGTTTTTTCATCTCCTGCTTTGTAAGTCCCGGAATGCGGTTGAGTTTTTCGCCGAAGTGAAGCTTCAGCAGTGCTGCGATCACCTGCGCCGGATGGTCGGCGCAATAGCACAGCTGTTCGGCAAAGTTCAAATAGCTTGAGCAGCCGTTTTCTTCGGCGGCGAGCTGGGCGATCTGGGTGGCGATAAGATTTTTCTTCGCTTCGATGATCTCGCTTTCGCTGGGGAGCGGCTTCTTTTTGATTTCAGCTCCGACGGCGGTGGCGATACTCTGCATTTTGCGCAGTTCGCGCGGAGTGACAAAGGTGATGGCGGTACCGTGTTTTCCGGCGCGTCCGGTTCGTCCGATACGATGGATGTATGTTTCCGGATTCTGCGGCATAGAGAAGTTGATGACACAGCTCAAATCATTTACGTCGATGCCGCGTGCGGCAACGTCGGTGGCGATAAGCACGGAAAACTTGCGTTTTTTGAAGTTTTCGATAACTTTAAGGCGCTGAGACTGGGAAATCTCTCCGTGCAGAGCTTCAACATGGTACTTGAGTGCGGTGAGTTTTTCCGTAACTTCATCCACATCGGCTCTGGTGCGGCAGAAGACCAGTGCGTAGATTTCCGGCATGCTTTCAATGGTGCGGGCGAGAGCATCGATCTTGTCTTCGCGCTTGACCTCATGGTATATCTGCTCGGTAAGATCGGTATTGGTAGCATTGACGGCGGCGCGGGCGATCTCAAATTCGGGACGCATAAACTCGGCGGCGATATCCATAATCTCTTTGGGCATAGTCGCCGAGAACATCAGCATCCTTTTATCCGGATTGGTCAAACCGAGGATCTCGCGGATGTCATCGACAAAACCCATATCCAGCATCTCGTCAGCTTCGTCGAGGACCGCAAACTTGAGCTGATCGAGCTGCAGCGCTTTGCGGCGGTGAAGGTCCATCACGCGGCCGGGGGTGCCGACGACCACATCCACGCCGCGCTTGAGCAAACCGAGCTGGATCTGGATCGCCTGACCGCCGTAGAGCGTGGCAATACGCAACGCTTTACTGCCCTGAAGCGACTCCAGTTCTCCTGCGATCTGGATAGAGAGTTCGCGGGTAGGAGCCAGGATCAATGCGCCAGGAGCATCGGCACGTTCCAGTTCCTGCAGAATCGGCAAGCCGAAAGCGGCGGTTTTTCCGGTTCCGGTCAATGCCTGACCGATGATATCTTTTTCTCCGGAAAGCAGCAGCGGGATGGCAAGTTTCTGGATCTCAGTAGGTTCTTTGAAGCCCTTTTCCACAAGTGCTTCAAGCAGATTGTCTGCCACTCCGAGAGCGGCGAATGCGTCAAGTTTGCTCATTGGATGTTCCAAAATTTATGATAATGCCGGAAACGGCATAAGCTGTTCCGGCATTGCAGGGATATTAAAATTCAAATCAATATTTTTTGTCGGCATAGGCGACCCAGCCGCCCGCTTTGACGAGGGCGAGGTCGAATTCACCGACTTTGAAGCTGTACTCTTTGACTTTGCCGCTTCCGGAGATGCGGAGAACGCTGTTGTCAAGGTCAGTTTCAACGCTCGCTTCGCTTCCTGCGAAGGTGGAGAAGATATCTTCCAGCTCTGCGGCGCTCAATTCGATGGCGAGCATACCGCAGTTGTACATATTCTGACGGAAAATACGGGCGAAGTTCTCGGCGATGACCAGATTGATGTTGTTGTATTCCAACACCCACGGCGCGTGTTCGCGGGAGGAGCCGCAGCCGAAGTTGGCGCGGGTGACGATTGCGCACTTGCCGGCAACGTCGCGTTTGGGATCGAATCCGGGCAGGGAAAGATCTTCCAGACAGTAGGGGATAAGTGCCTCTTTGGTGCTTTCAGTAAGATAGCGGGCAGGGATTATCTCGTCGGTATTGATGTCAGAACGGTCGAGAAACAGGATTTTTCCATTGAAGTTCTTCATAATATGCAAATTCCTTTTTCCAAATTACTTTTCAACAAAGAGCGGGGAGTTGACGATGGTTCCGGCAAGCGCGGTCGCCGCCGCGGTGGCAGGGCTCATCAGATGGACCATACCGCCTTTACCCATACGGCCGTTGAAGTTGCGGTTGGTGGTCGAAGCGCAGACTTCGCCCGGAGCCAGTACGCCGTTGCTCATACCAAGACAGGCACCGCAGGTCGGGTTGGTCACGCAGAAACCGGCATCCATAAAGACCGCGATGATACCTTCAGCGAGAGCATCGCGGAAGATTTTCGGAGTGGCGGGGGAGACGATGGCGCGCACGCCCGGGGCGATGTGTTTGCCGCGCAGCACTTCAGCGGCGATGCGCAGGTCTTCGAGACGGCCGTTGGTGCAGCTGCCGATGTAGACCTGATCGACTTTGGTTCCGGCAAATTCGCGCACCGGCTTGACCTGATCGGGTTTGTAGTTGAAAGTGGCAACCGGTTCAATGGTGCTGCCGTCGATATCCAGCACGCGGTCATATTCCGCATCGGCATCAGCGGCGAACTTGCGGTATTCGGCAAGGGCGGCTTCTTTGGAAGCAAAATCATCTTTGATAAAGGGCCACAAATAGTCGACCGTGACCATATCAGCTTCGCAGATACCGCTGGTGCCGCCGGCTTCGATCGCCATATTGCACAAGGTCATACGGCCGTCCATACCCATATTGTCGATGACGGAGCCGTGGAATTCAATGACTTTTCCGGTGGCACCGTTGACGGTCAATTCTTTGATGACGGTGAGAATGACGTCTTTGGCATAAACGCCGGGACGCAAAGCGCCGTTGATGTTGACGCGGATGGTCTTGGGATCGTGGAAGGCGCAGACGCCTTTGAGGATACCGACTTCAAGGTCGGTGGTTCCGACACCTGCGGCGAAGGCACCGAAGGCACCGTGGGTGCAGGTGTGGGAGTCGCCCATAATGATGGTGTAACCCGGACGGACGAAACCCTTTTCCGGGAAGATCGCGTGGCAGACGCCGTTATCGCCGATGTCAAAGAAGTCTTTGATATCGTGACGGCGCACCCAGTCGCGCAGAGTTTTGCCCTGAATGGCGGTCTTTCCGTCTTTGGCAGGCGAAACGTGGTCGATGACCGCTTTGATTTTTGAGGTGTCAAAGACGCGGTCGCATTTTTTGGAGACCAGATCGTTGATGGCGATCGGGGTGGTGATTTCGTGGCAGAAGACCCGGTCGAGAGAGAGCACGCGGACGTTTGAATCCGGACGGTCTACTTCGTGGGCATCAAAGATTTTCTGGGCAACAGTTTTTCCCATGGTGTGAATACTCCCAATTTTAATGTTTTTTAGCAGAAATACTATTATCATATAATATAACCCCGCAAATGCCCGCTGTCAAAAAATTTTTCAGCAAATATTTGACTTTTACTGTTCATCACCGTATATTAAGCCCGTGAAAGCAGAAAATTTCAGTTCAAAAACAGGATTTTTATTATGAGTGACGGTGCATTTCTGATACTTTTTATGGCGTTTACCGCCTTTATGGGATTGGTTCCCTTTGTGTTGCGCAAGTTCGGTATCCCCGGGGTAATCTCTCTTCTGGTGGTCGGAATGCTGGTCGGTCCCACCGGACTCGGGATCGATCTGGTCGGACTCATTTCCCGCTGGCTGAGTTTTCTCGGCGCGCCCGGCCAGGAAGCCGAAACCGCCCGTCAGACTGCTGAAAGCTTCAATATGATCATCAATGCCCTCGGTTCGCTCGGACTGATGCTGCTTATGGCGCTTGCCGGTATGGAAGCCGACTTCAAGCTGATCAACTCGGTGCGCAAACCGGTGACACTTTTGAGTATTCTGACCTTTCTGATCCCCGCGATCGCCGGTTACTGGGTCTACTGGTACTTCAAGCCGCAGGATTTGGCGGGTAAACTTCTTTACGCTTCGCTCTTTGCTTCGCACTCGGTCGGTATCGTTTTTCCTGTTATGCGTGAACTCAAGCTCAGCAAGACCAAATTCGGTGCAGCGGTGCTGATTTCAACAGTTGTGACAGACATTGCCAGTATCATTTTGCTTGCGGTAAGTGTTCAGCTCCACCGCCAGAGCAGCAAAATGGCGCATCTCGTGGTCAACAACACCCTGTCGATTTTCGACCACGTCAGCAGCAGTTTCTTCGGCAACAGTTTTGTGCCCGTCTTCCTCGGAATCGTTCTGCTCTATTTGCTTATCTCCTCTCTGCTTGTCCGCTGGGCGGGAAAAGCTCTGATAAAATATTTCCAGCCGGGCGAAGATGTGCTTATCACCTTTGTTATGCTGGTGATCCTGATCACCGTCATCGTCGGTGAACTGTTCGGCATCAACCTTGTTGTCGGCGCCTTTATCGCCGGACTCGGCTTGTCGCAGGTCGTCCAGAGCCGCGATATGCTGCTCTTCCGCAGGGTGGAAAGTATCGGCTACGGATTTCTGATACCGTTCCTCTTTGTGTCGATCGGTATGGAAACTGACTTTTCCGCTTTCAAAAGCGGCGGCAATCTGATGATCGTGCTGCTTACTGTGACTGGGTTGATTATCAGTAAAGTGTTTTCCGGGTATGCAGCAATGCGTTTCAGCGGATTTTCCCGCTCCCAGGGGCTGGCGGCTGGTTTGATGACTGTTCCCCAGCTTTCTGCAACTCTTGCGGCGGCGGCGATCGGTAAAGAGATCGGACTTCTGGACGGCAAGTTCTTCAACGCCATCATCATCTTGTCCATTATCACCACTTTGCCGATTCCCTCGCTGGTCAAGTTTGTCATCTCCAAAGGTAAAGATAACTTCGGCGAACCTGAAAACGTCCGTTTGCCCAGCGTCGTCAAAGACGATAATCTGCTGTAATTCAGCATCGTGTGTCGGGGGGGGGCTCTTTCCCCCGACACCCCATATTCCTTTTCCAAAAAGCGGAGTTATTTTGCTCCCGTCAGTCGCAAAAAGGTGCATTTTTCGACTTGACAAAATAAAAATCGACATTATATTATAGTTATGTAACCCAGGGGTGCTGTTGTCGCGGTGACAACGGCTGAGATCAAACCCTTTGAACCTGAAACGGGTAATGCCGGCGTAGGAAAGAAAAAAATGAAAAACATTTTTGTTACACACTTCTTGTATGGTGCGATCCCGCATCGGCATACCCCAATAGGGAGCGGAAAAGTGCTCCAGAAAGGATTTCCGGTATGTCACAGGAAAACATCATCTCCACAGCAATCATCAGCAAATTCAGCGAGAAGCTCATCAGCGGCTTGAAGCTCGATGTCGCCATCGTCGGCGGCGGGCCCTCAGCTCTGGTCGCCGCCCACGATCTGGCGCTCGCCGGGTTGAAAACCGCCATCTTTGAACGCAAACTTGCTCCCGGCGGCGGCACTTGGGGCGGCGGTATGCTGTTCAATGAAGTTGTGGTTCAGGATGAAGCACTTGGAATTCTTGACGATTTTCAAATCACCCATAAAGAGCTTGCCAATGCCCCGGGATTCCACACTCTCGACTCGGTGGAAATGGCAAGCGGACTTATCTTCGGCGCGGTGAAAGCCGGCGCAACCATTTTCAACTCCGTCAGCGTTGAAGACCTCGTTTTCAAAAACGGAAAAGTCAACGGTCTGGTCATCAACTGGACCTGTGTTGAACGTCTGGGATTGCACGTCGATCCTCTGACCGTCATCGCCGACAATGTTATCGACGGCACCGGACACCCCAGCGAGATCCTCAATCTCGCCGTCAAAAAGGCAAAGATCCAGCTCGATACTCCGACCGGCGATATCATCGGTGAAAAGCCGATGTGGGTGGAGCAGGGCGAAGCTGCCACAGTCGAAAATACCCGCGAATACTATCCCGGTTTGTATGCCTGCGGTATGAGTGCCAACAATGTTTCCGGCGGCTACCGTATGGGCCCCATCTTCGGCGGTATGCTGATGTCCGGCCGCAAGGTTGCCAAGCTCATCGCTGAAAAAGGCCGCTGAAAATGCGTACTCTGCAAGAGAAGATCGCGCTCTTTGAAGCTTCCGACCTTTATCCGGTGGTAAGTTCTGAATTCTGCAACGGCCGCGATGTTTGCGATATTGTTGCTTCCATCGCTGCCGGCGGCGCGAAAATCGTTCAGATCCGGGAAAAACATCTTTCCGACCTGGCAGTTTTTGAACTGGTGAAAAAGTGCAAAAACATCACCGACAGGTACGATATGCTTCTCATCGTCGACGATCGTGTGGATATTGCCATAGCGGCGGGAGCGGATGGGGTTCACTTGGGGCAGGATGATTTTCCCTTGAGTGAAGCCAAACGTCTGGCTCCGGAGATGCTTTTCGGTGTTTCAACTCACAACGCTGAAGAGATCCGCGCCGCTCTTGCCGGGAATTGCGGCTACTTGAATATCGGTCCGATGTTCCCGACGAAGACCAAGAGTGTTGCCTGCGGTGCGCTCGGTCTGGAGCTTATCGAACAGCTCAAAACGACCGTCTCCTGTCCGTTTTCCGTTATGGGCGGAATAAAGGAACACCACTTGCCGCTTCTGGTGTCCAAAGGATTCAAACATATCGCTATGGTGACTGAGATCACGCAGGCTGATGATGTTAAAGCGAAAGTTGAATCTTTGCGGCGGACGATGTTTCAGGGAGTTGTGCAATGACTGCGCGGAGAAATATTCCGGCGGCGCTGACCGTCGCCGGAAGCGACTCCGGCGGCGGAGCAGGGGTGCAGGCGGATCTGCGGACATTCAATGCTTTCAATGTCTACGGCTGTTCTGTCATCACTGCGGCTACCTCTCAAAATCCCGATGAGGTGCGCCGCGTGGATGTGCTTCCTTTTGAAGCGGTAAAGTGTCAGATGGAGACGGTTCTGGATGCGTTCCCGATGCGTTTTGCCAAAACCGGAATGCTGGTCGATCACAGCATCATCGAGTGTGTTGCCGCGACTGCAAAGGAACGCGATATTAAACTTGTCGTTGATCCGGTGATGGTTTCCACCTCCGGCGCGCGGCTTCTGGAAGCATCGGCTGTTACCGCTATGAAAGAGAAGCTTTTTCCTCTGGCCGCGTGGATCACCCCAAATGTTCCGGAAGCGGAGCTTATTTGCGGCAGAGAGATAAATTCTGTTTCAGATCTCGCCGATGCGGCAAAGATGCTTTACGGACAATACGGCTGTAATGTCATTCTTAAAAGCGGACATCTTTACTCCGCCGGCAATGCGGCTGATGCGGTTTGCTTTGAAGGGTGCTCTTATATTTTAAGTTCGCCGTATCTGAATATTTCCGGAAATGTTTCTCACGGAACCGGCTGTACTTTGAGTGCGGCTCTGACCGCTTTGCTTGCTCTCGGCAAATGCTGGGAAGAGGCGGTCATTCAGGCGAAAGCATTTGTCTACGGCTCTCTGCTTGAGCAGGTTTCTTTAAGTGAAACGCTTTGCCAGATGTATGTTCCAGAAAAATCGTATATCGATCAGATTTGTTTGAAAACAAGTGAATAATCGAGGTCTTTTATGACTCAAATCGAATTTGCAAAACAGGGTATTGTCACTCCGCAGATGGAACACGTTTCCGGAGTTGAACAGCGCCCGGTTGAATTTATTATGCAGGGGGTCGCTTCCGGAAGGATCGTCATCCCCGCCAATATCAACCATAAATCTCTCATCCCCTGCGGCATCGGCAGAATGTTGAAGACTAAAATAAATGCCAATCTCGGCAATTCAACTCTCTCCAGCTGCCCGGGTGCCGAACTCAATAAACTAAAAATCGCTCTGCATTACGGAGCTGATACCGTGATGGACTTGAGTACCGGAGGAGAGATCACTGGCATCCGTCAGCGGATGCTTGAAGCGTGCAGTGCGCCACTTGGAACCGTTCCCGTTTACGAGATCGTTGCCCGCTACGGAAGCAGTGATTTTTCGCGGGAAAAGATTCTTTCCGTCATTCAGGAACAGGCGGAGCAGGGGGTGGATTATATGACCATCCACGCCGGATTGCTGCAGAAGCATATTCCATTGGCTTTAAAGCGGAAACTTGGTATCGTCAGCCGCGGCGGGGCCTTGCTTGCCGCATGGATGACTGAACATAAAAAAGAAAATCCCTTTTATGAAGCTTTTGACGATATCCTTGAAATCTGCCGCAAATACGATGTCACGCTCTCTCTCGGTGACGGTTTGCGCCCCGGATGTCTGGCGGATGCCTCCGATGCGGCGCAGTTTGCCGAACTTGAAACGCTGGGCGAACTGGTCGCCCGCTGCCGGAAAGACAATGTTCAGGCGATGGTAGAAGGTCCCGGACATGTTCCGCTTGACCAGATCCAGTACAATATGGAAAAAGAACGGCAGGTTTGCGATGATGCGCCGTTTTATATCCTGGGGCCGGTGGTCATCGACTGTGCGCCCGGATATGACCATTTCGTTGCCGGGATGGGCGGTATGATGGGGGCATTTTACGGTGCGGCGATGCTTTGTTATGTCACGCCCAAAGAACACCTCGGTCTGCCCAATGCCGACGATGTGCGGCGCGGTGTTGTCGCATTTAAAATCGCCGCTCACGCGGCAGATGTCGCCTTGCACAAGCCCGGCAGCAGGGAGCGCGACGATGCGATCTCCGATGCGCGGGCTGCATTCGACTGGGATAAACAGTTTGAACTGGCTCTGGACAGCGAATGGGCGCGGGAACTGCGGAGTGAGGCGCTGAAAGAGAGTTCTGCGCCAGATTCCCACGGTTCCGAATACTGCACGATGTGCGGCCCGGATTTCTGTTCGGTACGCCTGAGTGCCAGATTGAAAAAAGGTATTTAATTGTCTGAGATCTGATTGTTGAGGAAAAACTCTTTGATGATCGAACAACCTTTTTCCAGCTGTCCGGTATCAGCAGGAGACGATATCGCTATACGCATAAAGCTGTTCAGGGTGCGGCTCACAGTAAAGCGGTAGGAACAGTAAACGCTTACATCCTGCTGCAGCAGCCGCCGTTCGATCTCCATTTCGTCCATAGCGAGCTTGGGTATCGGGAGCCAGCGGAAAAATGCGGCGGAACTTCCCGGCTTGACCGCTTCCGGAAAACATTTGTCAAAAATCCGGTTGCGTTCACGGGCAAGTTCCGCTTTCTGTTCCAGAATTTTGGCGGCCTTGCCGCTCAAAATAAGTTCGGTCATGATCTCCGCATCGAGCGAAGAGGTTTTGATGTTCAAGTGAAAGAGTGCATTCAGAAGCTGAACGCGGAAACTTTCCGGAAATGCCGCAAACGCCACACGCAATCCATTGCACAGCGCCATTGTCGAGTTGCATATATAAATGGTTTGCTCCGGCAGGCGCGAAAACATTGAGCGGTAATGATCAGAACCATGCTGCGGGATGCCTGTATTGTCATCTTCGAGCAATATAAGTTTGTGTCTGGCGATGACCGATGCCAGTTCATCTTTGCGCGCTTCGGGGATGGTGCAGGTGGTGGGATTGGCGCAGTTCGGCATCAGAAAAATACCGTTGATGCCTTCTTCGCGGCAAACTCTTTCCAGCTCTTCAGGGATCATTCCGTCCGCATCCCCTTTTACCGGTATCAATCTTATATGCGAAAGGTGCGCCGTACCGATCAGGTTTGAGTAGGTGAATTCATCAATAGCGATTTTGTCACCGATTTTAAAGAGCGACAGCATCGCCGCGCTGATGATATTCTGCGCACCGGAAAAAATCGCGGTGTGTTCGCTGTCGGTGTGAACATCCATCTGCTTCATCCAATGCGCACCCGCCGCCCGCTGGTGCAGATGCCCGGCGACTTCCGTATAGGAATAAAGCTCTTCGATGTATCCTTTTTTCAATACATTTACACTTGCTTCGATGATGGGCGCTTTTATCTGGTCAAAACCTTTGAGCAGTCCGAGTTCAATTATCTTCGGTGAACGGCTCGCCTGCGGAACGACCTTTTTGCCGGGGAGGGGGGAGACGAATGTCCCTTTGCCGGTCACGCCGTAAATAAGTTTGCGTTCACGGCAGAGATTGTAGGCGCAGGTGACGGTGGTGAAGTTCAAATCCAGATAGTCCGCCAGTTCCCGCTGGGGCGGCAGTTTGGTTCCGGAGGCAAGCTTTCCTGAGATGATATCCGCTTCCAGCGCATTTGCAAGTGTCAGATAAAAGGGGCGTTTGATCTTGTTTTTATCCGGCGTCCAGCTTAAATGAAAGTTTTCAAAAGAGTTTGTCGGCATTTTATTGTAATCCATACAATTTTATGATTTGTATTGAATATAACTCCATATTATATTAAATTCAAATCCAAAAACAAACTTAAGGAGAAAAAAATGAATAACGAACAGTATGAATTGAATTGCAATCTCGCCCAGATGCTCAAAGGCGGCGTGATTATGGACGTCACCACCCCGGAACAGGCGAAGATCGCCGAAGATGCCGGTGCCTGCGCCGTTATGGCTCTGGAACGCATCCCCGCAGATATCCGCGCCGCCGGCGGTGTTTCCCGTATGAGCGATCCCGGTATGATCCGCGGCATCCAGGAAGCGGTCTCCATTCCCGTTATGGCGAAGTGCCGTATCGGTCACATCGCCGAAGCCCGCATCCTTGAAGCTATCGAAATCGACTACATCGACGAAAGCGAAGTTCTGAGCCCGGCGGATGATATCTATCACGTTGACAAACGCGCCTTCAAAGTTCCCTTCGTCTGCGGAGCCCGCGACCTCGGTGAAGCTCTGCGCCGCATCAATGAAGGTGCCGCGATGATCCGTACCAAAGGCGAACCCGGCACCGGCGACGTCGTTCAGGCTGTGCGCCATATGCGCAAGATGAATCAGGAAATGCGCCGCGTTGCCAATATGGCCGAAGATGAACTCTACGAAGCCGCCAAACAGCTTCAGGTTCCCTACGATCTTCTCAACTATGTCCACAAAAACGGCAAACTCCCGGTCGTGAACTTCGCCGCCGGCGGCGTTGCCACCCCCGCTGATGCCGCATTGATGATGATGCTCGGCGCTGAAGGTGTCTTCGTCGGTTCCGGTATCTTCAAGTCCGGCGATCCGGCTAAACGCGCAGCCGCCATCGTCAAAGCTGTTACCAACTACACTGATTTCAAGATGATCGCGGAACTCTCCTGCGGCCTCGGCGAAGCTATGGTCGGCATCAATCCCGCGGAAATCAAAATCATCATGGAAGAACGGGGCATTTGATGAAAGTTGCAGTCTTGGCGCTGCAGGGCGATTTTGCGGAGCACGAGGCGATATTTCATCGCCTCGGCGTTCCGACTTGCCAGCTGCGGCAGAAAAGTGATTTGGATCAGGGGTTTGACGCATTGGTTCTGCCCGGCGGTGAAAGCACCGTTCAGGGCAAACTTCTGCGCGAACTGGATATGTTTGATGAGATCCGCAATCGTATTCAGGGCGGTCTGCCGGTGATGGCGACCTGTGCCGGAACGATTTTGCTTGCTCAGCAGATCCTCGATGATCCGACCGTTCACCTCGGCACGCTGGGTATCTCTGTCAGGCGCAATGCTTACGGCAGACAGTTGAGCAGTTTTTATTATCGCGGAAGCTTCGGCGAATTGAAAGATATTCCGATGAGCTTCATCCGGGCGCCGCAAATCGAATTCTGCGTCCCGGGAGTGGAAGTCCTGGCTGAACACGACGGCAGAATTACCGCTGTCCGTTCCGGAAATCAGCTGGCGATGACCTTTCATCCTGAACTTGGAACTGATACCCGTATCGCGGAGTACTTCCTCAAGTTCTGCTGATGTAAAAAAACAGCAAATAAAAAAGCCATCCAAAAATTTGGATGGCTTTTTTTTTGCACCTGAATCAAAATCAGTGGCGACGCTGTTTGGCTTCGCGACGTTTGATTTCGCTCGGCTTCTCGTAGTGGCGGCGGTTGCGCAGCTCTTTGAGGGTGCCTTCTTTGTCGAGTTTTTTCTTCAACCGGCGCAATGCACGATCGATGACCTCGCCTTTCTTCACGCGAACTTCGGTATCCATTGACATTCACCCCCTTTCAGAGCATTAGAGTTAATATTGCATATTCTGTTAATATATCACAATTTTTCCGCTTTTCAAGCCGATTATCTGCTAAAAATGTAAAAAATCCTTTTTGTCGGGGTTGTAAAAATCTTTTCCCGTATTATATTACCCTCAACATACATTAAGGAGATGCAGTATGAAAAAATTTTTATTGGTCACGTTGTTGTCTGCTGCGGCGTTTGTGCTTGCGGCTACCGAGTATTCAATGGTCTTTTCCAGCAATAAAAAAGGCTCTATTTTCAAGTGCGGCGAAGAGATGGTATTTTCCGCTCAGCTGCTGATCGACGGCAAGCCCGGCATCGGTTCCATTGTCGAATACGACTTGTACAATAACGGTGCGAAAATCAAATCCGGCAAGCAGGAAGTAACCGCTGAACCACTCAAAATTTCCACCAAACTTGACAAACCAGGCTGGGCGCATATTTACTGCACCTTCTCCGATAAAAACGGTAAAGTTTACACCCGTAAGGTTCTCTACCGCGGCAATATGGTCACCCGCAATGTTTCCGGCGGTATCGGCGGTATGGTCGAACCCGATAAGATCGATATCGCCATCAAAGAACCTGCCGACTTCGATGAATTCTGGGGCAATATCAGAAAAGCTGTTCTCGCCCAGCCCATCAAAGTTCTGGAAAAAGTCGACATCACCCCGGCAAATCTCAAAGGCAAATATAAAGTTTACGATATGAAAGTAAACTGCATTTCCAATCGTCCGGTTTCCGGCTATCTCATCATTCCGGAAAATGCCAAACCGAAGTCACTTCCCGTGATGGTCACCTACCACGGCGCCGGTTTCCGCAGCTCCACCATCCAGCATAAATACGCTGCTATGGGCATCATCGTGTTTGACGTCAACGCCCACGGTATCCCCAACGGTCAATCCAAGGAATTCTACGCCAAGGCCCGTGCTGATATCACAAAAGAGTGCGGTGGCCGCTACAACCACTCCGGCAAAGAAGACCGCGAAAAATACTTCTACAAAAACGTTTATATGCGTGTGATCCGTTCCACCCAGTTTGTTAAATCTCTCCCTGAATGGGACGGCAAAAATCTCTTTATCGCCGGCGGCAGTCAGGGCGGTGCGCAGGCTATTGTCGCCGCGGCTCTCGATCCGGATGTAACTATGTGCCGTGCGATGGTTCCTGCGATGAGCGATCACTCAGGATGTCTTGCCGGACGTCAGAGCGGCTGGCCGCGCGTCTATCAGGACTTGAAAGATAAAGCCGAAGTCGAAAAGGCAGTCAAAACTATGGCGTACTATGATGATGTCTTCTTCGGCCGCCGCATCAAATGTCCGCTGTACACCTGTACCGGTTTCATCGACACCGTCTGCTGTCCGACCAGCGTCTATGCTTTTTACAACAATCTGCCCAAGGATACCGCCAAATTTATGACCCTCACGCCGACCGCTCCGCACACCGCCGGAGAACATTATTTCAACAAGGCGCTGGCTGATTATATGGCAAAAATCAAAAAGTAAAACTTATGCGGATGGTTTTCCGGCAGTTTGTGGAAAACCGTCCGGCTGTTTGAACTTCCGGATCAGGATATGCCACGTCAGCGGGATTCCTCTGCTGTTGGTTTATCGTGATCCGGATTTTTTTACTCTTGCGCTCTGTACTTATGTTACCTTGACAAGTCAGACAGCGCCGGATTATTCTGCGGAGGGGAACATCTCCTTGATGATGGCTTTGACCGCGTTCAAATCTGCCAGCGGAGTCGGGTGTTTGACCTCTTTCATTATGATCGGATTGTCCACCGGGAACCAGCGGGCTTTATCGGCAAGTTTGCTCAACTGGCTTTTTTTGCAATCGTTGACCAGCATTTTGTAGAAATCATCTGCTTCGTGCGGTGAAACGCTTCTGATACAGTTGCCGCCGAAGAAGCAGATCACCGCCCGTAAATCGTCATCTTCCGCGATTTGTGCCGCTTTGTACGCCAGCTGCGCCGCCTTGCTGCGGTAGTGGAAACGCAGGGTAGCCGGTACGGTGCTGTGGTTTTCCGGAGTGTTCCAGCCGGGGAAGGTGTTTACTTCGGAATAGTACAGATCGTCAAAGTGTTTCTTGCACAAAGTCCATTCGCTCAATGCCGGATTGTAAGAGCATTTGTCCTGTTTGCTTTTGTCAGAAGCGCAGATATTGAAATTTTGTCTGCGAATACCGTAGTAGCCCGGGAAGTTGTCCGGAGCCAGCAGGGTTCCGGAAAGCTCCATCCCGTGAAAACGCAAGATTTTTGCGGCATTGTACAAGGCGATCGCTTTTTCGTTGGCAGAGATGTTTTTTGCTTCGCTCTGATTGATAAATTCAAGATATTGTTTCAGTGTTGTCTTGTGTTCAACAGGCATATATTTTTCTGCAACATCGAACCTTTTTTCACGGAACGCACGGCGGGCGATCAGATGGTATACTCGTTCCCTGACGAGACCTTCGGGCAGCTTGTCTGCAAATGCAGTCGCTTCATCAAGCGTGAAAAAGCGTTCCATCACCAGATAAAGATCTTCTTCTGAATTCGCGTGGAAAAAGTATTCCGCCGCCTCTTTGAAGTCGTGCCGCATAACCATCGCATTGCCGAGAAGACCGTAAACGTCCTCTCTGGCATTGACGTGATTTGCGCCCAGCAGGGCTTTGCTCTCCTCTTTTGTGGCATCTTTTGCCATTTCGAGCCATTGCCTGAGCTTTTTTACTGCCAGATGGCGGTTGCCTTTGTGGCGGGCGATCTTTGCTTCCAGATAGACCGAAAGCAAGGTCGGTTTTTCAAGTTGAGCAATATACTTGCGGGCAAGATCCATTTTTCCTGCCTGATAAGCGTAGTGAGCGCAGACATCGGCGCTGCGGAGCGTGAAACCATCGATCATCCGTTCAAAACGCGGTGAAGGATCGGCGATGGCGAGAAACTCCCGTCCGAGCGGATCATTGAGTATCGCCATATATTCTGAATCGGAAAGTTTCTTTATCCAATGCTTGTCGATGGTGTCGATAAATCTCAGCGGTGAATTGCTCAATTCAGCTTCGGCGGCGCGGCGGATGACCTGTACCGGATTTTTGCCGTAGCGGATCTCCAGAGTGTAGCTGCGCAGCGCCAGCCCCTGCGTATCGGCAAATCCGGCACGGACGGCGTTGCGGCAGTTGTCGTAGTGGGTGTGGCAATCGCTTTTGAAGTGGTTGCCGAGAATGAAGTGCACCCAAACGGTACGGTAGTGGCGGTGTTCTGCGGGGAGCTTGAGCAGTTTCTGCCACGCTTCGGGAACGGTGGCAAGTTCCCCGTTTTTATGCAGTTCATCGAAGCCGTCCAGATAAAGCTTGAACTCATCCAATTCCTTGGGGAAATCCGGCCATTTATCGCCATTGAAAGTTGTATCTTTCTTCCTGAACTCCAGATACTCCAGATAGCGGCCGACCATCTTCTTCTGTTTATGCTCCGGTATTTCCGGCAGACGCTTTTTTATCGCATCGGCAAAATCCTGCTCGTGCGCCCGGATTGATTCAACTCCGACCTGGAACTCAAACGGTTTGGGAAGAAGATCGCTGTGGAGTTTGATGAAACGCTTGAACGCAGCATCTTTATCCAGCGGCAGATCGTATGGATTATCACTCTTTGAGTACAAGGGCGGGAAATAGGGGCCGCAGGCGGATGCGGCAATAGTTGCGGCGGCGGTGATAAAGAGCGGGAGTTTCAAATTCATTTTTTTGCGATGTCCTTTCTGATTATCGTTAATGGTGAGTTGCATCGGTCAAACGGAACCGGGGTGCGGAGCCACAGGAAAGCTTTTTTTTCGCTATCCGGCGGCAGGGTGAGGGTCAATGTTTTGCGGTCAAAAGATAATTTTGCGCCGTTGAAGGTGTCGGCATCGGTGATTTCAAATCCATTTTCCCATTGCAGATCGAGGGTGACTTTTTCTGAAAAATATCCGAACTGCTGTATGTACAAATGCCAGACGCCGTTTTCGGCGACTTTCCAATCGTGCAGGATCGCCGGTTCATAGCGGTTGTGCCAGAGGTCGATCTGCCGGGAAGCAGCAAAAGTTTCTCCGTCGCCCGGAACGCCCAGACGGAAAAATATCACACCGATATTATTCTGCTGTGCGAAACGGCAAATCAAGCTTACCAGTTTTAAATCCGGCTTGACGGTGATGCCGTTGATATTGTGACTGTAAAGCGGGGCGGCTATTTTGAAATTCTGTTTGTAATTTACTGCCCGGCTGATTGCATTGAGAGCGGTGTTTTTGTCCATAATGGACCAGTTGCCGTTGCGCTTTTCCAAGCCGTGTATCTGCAAAACGTAAAAGTCGCAAATTTCAGCCAGTTGCAGAAATGCCTTTTTATGGCGCAAGTGACAGGGCAGAACCGTTGCCGATAGTTCCGTATCAGGAAGGAGCTTTCTCAACTCTTTCATCAATGCGGTGTAGTATGCTATTTTTCGCTCCGGAGCATCGAGGTCGATCTGCAATGAACGGCAATTCTGCCACGGCGCATAAAGGTTCAAAATCTGCTGTGCCAATTTTCCCGTCGGTGTTGACAGATGTTTGATGTGGATGCGGATCACCGGCGTCACCTTGTGGGAAATCCAATCCGGATAAGCCGGAGAAACCGCAACCGTTTTGCCGTTGTTTTCCAATTCCCCGGCAACAAAATAATATTTTTTGCACCCGGCTTTGTTGACATAGATGATGCTGAATTCGACATTCGGAGTGTATTTCCTCTGCCAGATATAAAATTCCGGATATGCCGCCTGAAGCAGCAACGGAAACAAAAAGAAAAACCACCTGAAACGCATCGACAATTCACCCTTATATCAATTTTTTTGGAGAGGGTGAAATATAGTACCGTAAGGTGGTAAATACAAGTCGTTTTTTGAGAAAAAAAGAATTATTTTTCTTTAAACCGGATCTTGGCTATCCAGATGGAATTATCACTGCCGTATTTCATACATTGGGTGTAATCTGTTGGATTTGGAGCGGTAGTCTGCATCCATTCGGCGGCGACGACCCACGCTTCATTATCACTTATTTGCAGACAGCCGAAGTTGCCGAGTCTGGCGCCGCGTTCCGGGACGGCGACAACCTCCGTATTGCGGATGAGGCAGAGTTTTGTCGGATCGAATTCCGCTATAAACAAGGGGGCGCGGTGACGGAAAACGTGGTCATTATTTGCTCCGCGTCGGGTGTAGACCAAATAGAGCTTGTTTCCGCCCTTTATCCAGTGCATCTGGGTGTTGTAGTTGCCGGAAATCTGACCGTCATCAAATCGGAGCGGGATCGGTTCGGAATAGTTCAAACCGTCATCGCTAACTGCGACATATCCCATTTTATCGTTGCGCAGGGCAAGGTAGTATTTGCCATTGTGTTCCTCTATCGACGGTTCATATAAGCCGCGGGGAACATTGATTGAAAGCGGTGAACCGATCTCTTTGACTTTCAACTCTTTTCCGTCAAAACTGCATTTGAGTACCCGGGATTTCAAGCCTTCAGTTGAAGCGTGATAGACCGGAATGAGCAGATCGCCGTCCGGCAGTTCCAAAATTTGCGTGGAACCTGCGCCGCAGCTGAAATATTGCTCATCGTCCGGCATTTCAAGCAGCCGCGGCTTTTCCCAGTCGCCGGAAGCAAAATCAAAGATGCTCCACACCGTATGCCGCGGGGGGGGGGGGGGGATGCGGGGGCCCCGGGTTTACCCCCCTTGGCCCGGTAATGTAAAGTTTACCCCTTTTTTTTT
>JAZOMB010000060.1:0-25976 GCA_045653515.1 Victivallaceae bacterium
CCGTAGGTCTTGGTGACGGCATCGGCTGTGACCGTGATTTCCCGGGCAAGGATCTTGCCTGCGGCATCAAGGGTGATGCTGTCCGCCGAATGCACATAGTTGCTGTCGCAAATACTCAAACCGCTGAATGTCGCAGTTGCAACATCGGCAACATCGGCGCTGTTGAAGAGGGCGCTGTTCCAGAGCACCGCCATACCGTTGATGTAAAACGCGGCATTGACGACTGTGTTGTCGCCATCATAGAGCTGTTCAGAAATATTCCAGACCAGTTCGCGATTTCCGGCATCGGCGATCAATTCTTTCGGAGTGACGGTGAGGTTGGATGCGTTGAAGTTGATTATATAGTGGCGGTGAGCAAGCGTTCCCTGACTGATGGCGTAAGAGCCGACAACATCTCCGGCGGCGCGTTCAAGTGAACCATACAGGGTGTCTCCGGCGACCAGACCTTCGGTGCGGTAGGTCAATTCCGGATCGGCGTCACCGTAAGTTTTGGACACATTCTGCGCGTAGATCGCGAGACTTGCTTTGCTGATATCAGCCGAGGTGGCGAACTCATCAGATTTGAGAATGTAGTTGTCTTTATCCGCACCGGCAAGGGTGAAGCCGGAAGCGTTGACCGTCACACCATTTCCCGCATTTTTGCTGGCGAAAGTACCCTGCGCTCCTGAGATATCCACGGCAAGGTCATCTCCGGCAACGGTGCCGGAAACTTCCGCACCTATGATCGTCGCATTGACCTCTCCGTCATAAACTTTGTCCTGGATTTCAACTGCGCTCAAGGAGATCTCTTTGGCTTTGACCGTCAAATCGGCGCCGTTGAAAGTGATCTGATAGTTGTTTCCGCCGTTGCCGTCGGAAATTTCCAGAGTTCCGATTTCGAACTTGGCAGTACCTGCGGCATAAAGCGTGTTCCGGCTGTTCATCGCTCCGTTGATGGACATCGCTCCCGTGAACACATCACTGCCGAAGAGCGTTCCGGTGTAAGTGTAAGCGGGAACGGCTGTTTCACCGTAGGTTATGGTCTGTTCAACCGCATTAACTGTGATTTGAGCCTGATTGATGAGCAATGTTCCGGATTCATAACTCAAATGATAGTTTCCGGTAACATCGTTTCCGGAGGCGTCATGGATCACCACCGATTCGACCGAGACTGCATAACTTCCGGCATTGCGGGCACCTTCAAGATCGATGCTGTAAACGCTGTGTCCGCTTTCCAGTCCGGTAATCGTATATTCAGTGGCATCCTGAAGCATACCATTGTAATCAAGTGTGGTGCTGCCAACGGAGATGAGCGCGTTTTTGCCCGCAATGGTGAACTTTCCGGCGGTGAAATCAACATCATAGTTGCTGCCGTTATTGCCGTCAGAGATCAGATATTGACCGATGGCATACTCACCGATATTTTCTCCGGCTTCACGGCTGATGGTGATTTTGTCATCACCGAATATTTCACCGGAGACCAGAGTGTAATCCAGAACCGGGTCGGCGGCGTTGTAAACTTTTCCGGCATCGTTTGCTTTGATTTCGAGCGCGGCTTTGGAAACTGAAGCCGTCGTCTGGACAGCATTTGTCAGCAAGGTGTAGTTTCCTGCGTCGCTGCCGCTCAAAACAAAATCGCTGACATTGACCGTTTTGTCGTTTCCGGCGTTCTTGTCGCTGAATGAAGCTGTTCCGCTCAAGGTCAGATCGTCATTGTTGGCAAGATCGCTGTTGAAACTCCAGCTGTTCAGAGTTGCGTTCGCAGTTCCGTCATAAACTTTGTCTGCAACAGTCACTCCGGAAAGCAGAATCTCTGCGGGAGTGATGTTCAAAATTCCGCCATTGTAGCTGATCGTGTAGTTGTTACTCATATCAGCGCCGAGGCTGTCAACGATATCGAGCGTTCCGATCGTGATGGAGTGATCGCCGACCGCATAGTGGCCGCTGGAGCTCTTGTTGGCATCGGCGGGATCGATTTCCAGACTTCCAATGAAGCTGTCACCGTTGGCGAGCGCATCGCTGTTGAACGTCAACATGAAAGCGGTGCCGTAGGTGTGGTTGACGATATTGTTTGCGGAGATCGTCAAGTCACGTTTGGTAATGGTGTAATCGGCTCCGGTAAAGGAGATAACGTAGTTGCTGTTTTCAAGCGTACCGAGGCTGATTTCGTAATCGCCGGCATTTTTGCCGCTTTCGCGGGTCAAACTGCCTTCGAGGGTGTCATCACCGATGAGACCGGAAACTTCATAGGTAAGAGTCTTTTCTGCATCTCCGTAGACTTGAGTGACGTTATTGGCGGAGACGGTGATTTCTTTGGCAAAGATTTTTCCGGCGGCATCGACGGTGATGGTATCGGTGCTGAGAATATAGCCGGGAGTGAGGCAGTACAAGCCGCTGAAAGTGGCGCTGGTGACATCATCAACATTGGCGCTGTCAAAGAGCGCACCGGTCCAGCTCAATTCAACTTCCACACCGTCAATCGTAACTTTGATGGAGGCGTTGTCAACTTCTGCCGTTCCGTCATACTCCTGCGCGGTGATGGTGCAGTTGAAGTTTGAAGCTGCGGGATCGATTTCAATCAACTGCTGTTCGGAGATAACTGCACCGATGTCGGTCGGGGAAGTGCGAACTTGTCCCAACTGGTCGGTGGCAATAAGTGTTGTTGCCAGAGCAACATCTCCGACAACGGCAGTTTTTTCACCGTCAATAGTCTGGGAGTACGCAACTGCCGTGTAGTCTTCATTGTGCCACACAAAAATGCCTTTGCCGTGAGCTTTGCCGCCGGATTTGATATGGAATGTGCCGTCAGCATTCAAAACAGCTTTACCATCTGCATCAACTTCGGCAAAAGTATTGGCAACCGTTACATCAGTTGAGGTATAAAGATTGTTTATATCAGTTTGTTTGGTTCCATAAACTTCTTCACTACCGCCGTTTCCGACAATGATGTTGTTTATTAAGTCGATTTTTTGTACGGCATAAACAGCTCCGCCATTGTCGGTGCCATTGCGTTTGGAGGCGATATTGCCGGTAAATGTATTGTTTATTAAAAAGAGAGACGAATATTCACTACTATAGATCGCTCCGCCGGAGCCTTTGATATTTGTGTGTTGCGTAGAGGCTGTTGCGCTGTTATCAACAAAGGTGCTGTTGATAACACAGAGGGGACTTCTATAGCTGAAAATAGCACCACCGTATGCGAACGCTGTAGTTCTGCTTTCATTGCCGCTGAAAGTACTGTTTTTTGAAAATAAACAGTCGGTTACTGTAAGAGAAGATGCACTATAAATCGCACCACCGCAACCAGTTCCCTGTCCACCGGCAGAACCGGAATAAGCATTGTTTTCTATGAAATAACTATCACTGACATCAAGTTCTGCGTTACTGTAAATTGCTCCTCCATGAGATTGTAAACCAGCGGTACTTTTGTTTTTTATAAATACACTGTCGGTTATGCTGATTGCACCGGTATTGTAAATAGCTCCTCCGTATGCGTGTGCTGATTGGTTGAGCTTGGAGGCGACACTATTTTCAGTAAATGAACAATCGGTTATGGAAAGAGTACCGATACTGTAAATCGCACCGGCGTAAGCGATGTAGCCTGAGGCGGTGTTTTGTATAAATGAACAGCCGGTCGCAGTAAAGGTTCCCTCATTGCACACTGCTCCGCCGTATGCGTACATGTTTGTTTGGGTAGCACTGTTACTGGCAAAGGTACTGTTTGTCGCGGTCAGGGTACCGGTATTGTAAATCGCACCACCATAGATTTTAGAATAGGAGGAACTTGATGTAGAGTATACTTTGTTATTCAGGAAAGTGCAGTCGTCTACGGTCAGAGTTCCGTTATTGTAAATCGCACCGCCGCTGGATTGGTAACCCGAAACATAACCTCCTTGTATTGTAATATCGGACATTTGTACAGTGACACCGGAATTGACAGTGAAAAAGTGTGTTTTCGCCTGACCGTCGAAGATGGTCTTGTCAGTGCCTTTGCCGGTGATAGTGATATCTGATGAAATGGTGATTTCTGAATTGAATTTGATCGTTCCTTCGACAGCAAATGTGATTTCGTCTGCTCCGGCTTTGCTTTCTGCGTAAGCAATGGCTTCGCGCAAACTGGTCTTTCCATCGTAAACATCAACGACATCTTCCGTTGTCGTTACTTCTAATGAAGCGGCTTCTGAACTTTTGCCGCTGCCGATATTGGGTTTTCCGGCACTGTTGAAGTTGTCCAGCTGGATAGTCGCTTTTGAAGCATCGCCGACCACGGCGGTCTTTGCTCCGGTTTCTGTCGTGGAATACGCAATGGCAGAATAATCCGCATTGTGCCAGACATACACTCCTTTTCCGTCGGCTGCACTGCCGGATTTGATATAAATTTCGCCATCGGCATCCGGAGTGCCGTTATTCGCAAAAAGATCCGCCGCATTGCCGGAAATGTTTTTTACTGCAGTTTGTGCATCCGGCTTATTTGTATTGTTGACATAAACCGAATTTATGATTTGCGCGGTTCCGTCATTACGGACAGCTTGTCCCAAACTTGCATTGACTGACGAATTGTTGTTCAGAAAAGAGTTGTTTACAACAACCAGTTTACCTTGATTTTCAATTGCTCCACCACCCGAACCGGCTTTGTTTTGGATCCAGGTGTTGTTTACAGAAACAAAATTGCCGGGAGTGTTGTAAATTCCGGTATTGTAAACACCGCCTCCCATGCTGCCGCTGTTGCTGTCAAAGAGCGTATCGCTGATAACCACAGTTCCGTTTCCGTTATAAACAGCTCCCCCGTTGCCGCTGGTTGTATTTGAGCGGAAAATTGCATCTGAAACAGTTAAATTTCCGCTGTTGCTGATTGCTCCGCCTTCAGAAACAGATGTGTTGGATAAAAACACGGCATTGTCGATGGTGAGGTTTCCGTCGTTTGAAATAGCTCCTCCCGAAATCTTGGATTTGCCATTCTGCAATGTCATATCGGAAATTTCAACATCTATATTTTTTGCAATGCTGAAAAAACTTGATACGCTCTTTCCGTCAAGAATAGTTTTACCGATTCCGTTACCGATAATTGCAACATCATCGGATATCTTGATTTCAGAATTGAATTTGATCGTTCCATCGACGGAAAAGGTGATTTCATCGGTACCGGCATTGGCGTTGGCATCGGTGACCGCCTGACGCAGGGAGCCTGCGCCGCTGTCATTGAGGTTGGAAACGGTGTAGTTGGTCAGATTGTGTTCAAAGTTTTCAACTGCGATTTCATCCACATCCACATCGCCGATGGTGTACTCCAAATCCCAATCTCCGGATGTTCCGGTGGCATCAACGCTCGCCGCCACATCAGCGCCGCTGGCTTCGGAGATCATTTCCGTAAGCAGTTTGCCTTCGGCAGTTGCCGCCGTGTCACAACCGTACAGCAGAATATCGCCGTCTTCAGTCAGGTGTTCTCCGATCTCCTGCCATTGTGCGGCATCAAAGTTTTCACTGTCGATCAATTCACCGTTGACAGAAATATATCCGTCGTTGCCGTGGGTTACAAAATGGATGGCGGAATATTTGGAGTCGCTGTTGTCCAGATACTCATTAAGTTCGTCCAATCCGTTGCCGTCTTCGAGGATCAACACCTCCTGATCCGGCTTCAATTCAGCGATGATGGCATCTTTGTCCGCCACCGTGCTGTTGATCACCACCAACTCCTTATCAGTGGAAATGGTCAATCCGTTATCGACGATCTCCCCGTCAATAAAATCATCTGCTTCTGCTTCGATGATATCGCTGTCAACTTCAGCATCGATATCTATGCCGTCTGCTTCAACAGACGGGATCTCGCCTTCAATAAGCTGTTCGATCACCGCATCTATGTCGGCTATTTCCGCGGGGTCGGCTTGCGCATCATCATTCTGATTGGCCGCCGGATTTTCAGGAGGCGCATTTTTCAATGCTTCACGATCTTCCTGTTCCTGTTTCTCCGATTCGCTGACATTGGTATTTTGGGGATTCTGCGCCATTTCAGCTGCATCGACGATCTCCGCCGCCGCGGCTGCTTCAAACAGCACGCGGTTTTCAAGTTTGAAAAATTCAAGTTCTTTCATTTTTCAACCTCATTTCGCCATCGGTTTGGCATTGGCACAGGCGGGGATCGCCGGGGTATTCTGCTTTTTGCCGGAAGATTCAACTTTTTTTGCCGCTTTGATCTGTTCGGATTTTTTTGCTTCGGCAGCTTCAAATTCGGCTTTGGCCTGTTTCAACTCTCCGGCGGCGCGGACACGTTCGGCATCGAGAGTCTTTTTCAAATCTTCAACCGTTGCGGTGTGGAGATTTTCAAGACCCAGTGTGTTCAGCATCCGGAAGTAGGAAACATAGTAGTTGCCGAGGGAGAGATAGCGTTCAATATCCGTTTCCGCCGTGGAAAGGCGGATGTGCGCCAGTTCCAGCTGGGAAAGTTCACCGGAGATCTTACTGCTCTTTTCTGCGCGTTTGAGATTTTTGCGGTAGGCTTCGTTGACCCGGGTGTCGATGTCAAGGCGTTCTTTAGTCGCCATCAGATTGGCGTGCGCGATGCGGACCTGCGCCATAACGGCGATGGCTTGGGCGTAGGAGCGGTACTCTTCGGCATCAACCTGTGCGCTGTACGCCATATAACGGGAGATCTGGCGCGGCAGAGTCAGAAGATTGTAGGCTGCACGGACACCGAGTTCCAGCCAGCTGTTGTGGTAGAGGAAGCTGTTGTTGCTGTTGGTGAAATCAATGAACATCCGCACGTTGGGGAACATGGAAACGATAGTTTTGCGGCATTCGAGAACGTTGATGTGCTTCTGCATATCGATCTCAAAAAGTTCCGGCCGCTTCATCAGTGCGATCTGTTCCATAAGTTCCATTTCAGGGAGGGTGAACTCGGGGACCTTGTCCAGGATTTTGTCATCAACTCTGATTTGAGTGTTGGGATAAAGGCCGAGCAGAGAACGCAGTTCCACGCAGCTGTTTTCGTAACTGCGGATGTAGTTGGTCAAACGCCGTTCCATTTCCACAAAACGTTTGATTTCGTCAAATTCGCGGAACGGAGTGATCTGACCGGTTTCGCCCATCTTTTCGATCAGCTGATAACGGCTTTTGCATTCAGCAAGCAGTTTTTCCGTGACAGCGATCGCCCGCTGCGCCGCCGCTACCTGAAAATAGATGCGCACGGTGTCCAGCACCAGATTCTGTTCTGCGCGGCGGGTGCGCTGCTGGCGCAGCAGCATCCGGTCATTGGCCTGACAGGTGTTGAAAAACGCCAGACCGAAGTCGACCGCACTCAACGCCAGATCGATATTGAGATAGTTGACGGTGCGATCCTGACTCTGGGAGTAGGAGTAGGTACCGGGGCCTTCTCCGTGGAGCTGGCGGCTGCTGGAAGCGGGGGTGTTGTCGCGATGGGAAAGATTATTTGAAACATTCAGCTCCGGAAGCATACCCAGAAATTCGCTGGTGCGCATCTCTTTGGCGACCTTTTCTTCAAGTCCGAAAACTTTCAGATCAAGATTGTTTTTCACCGCCATACCGACACAATCATTGAGAGTCAGGACTTTATCTTTGGGGATATTGCTGTATTGGGCCTTTTCAAAGTGGCTCACGGCGTAAGTTACGCGTTCTTTCTGGTATTCGTTGAAAGATTTGCATCCTGCCAGCACACACAACGCAACTCCGGCAATACTGAAAATGATTTTTTTGTTCATGGCTTTAATGATCCCCGAATTATATATAATTTTTTTGTAAAAACATTTATGATGACAAAGCTGTTGAAGCAAAGAAAAATGATGTGGATTTAATGCTGTTTTTAAAGCAAAACTCATCCCCCCATTAAATATGCACCCTATGAACAGCTTTTGTCCGGCTGTTATCCGAATTTATCATACTGCAATAATAACTCTTTTATTTACAGTATAACGGTACTAATATACCATATAATAAGGAAATTGCAACCGGAAAAATGAAAATAATCGCGTTTTTAAATTGCAGATATAAAGCAGGATTTTTACCGGTGCTGTTGTGTTTTCAAACAAGGGGTTGGGAAAGTCCGCAAAAAGCGTTTGAAAAAATCTCAAAGTGCAAATTTTTTTGCAAACTTGAGATTTTTGTTTTTCGCTATATTCCCATTGAGGGGAGGTAATTTGATAAGCTTTTTGCGACCAACGGGAGCAAAAAATACTTCGCTTTTCTCGGAAGGGGTGGGGTGTGGGGAGGGGAAACTCTCTTTTCTCGTGAAAAGAGAGTTTCCCCTCCCCACAAGTCATCTCCCCTTATCGGGAACAGAGCTTTGTTTTTACAGTAATTCGGCAGTTGAAAATTCTGCAACGGCGAAAGTATCTCCCGTTTGAGATCGCATATCGACCACCATCTTCCCATCCGGGAGCGTGTGCAATACGGGGATTATCGAATCTCCGGCTTTTGCCTGCTGTTTGTATTCAATGCGCACCCGGTTCCGGAAACAGTTTTCCGGTAGAATATCCGAGGCTATCGAAAAATAATAAGGACTGCTCAAGTGACCATTGGGATCAAGCAGCGATCGCGTTACTTCAAACGCCGCCATCACGGTTCCGGCACTTGGCGGCACAGGGATTTTTCGCGGCAGACACACCATCGGTTCTGCTTCATCAAATTTCACATTGAAATCGGCTGGATCGACCTTGACCGCTTTTGAGGCATTCAAATCGAAAAATGCTCCGGTGGCATTGGCGATCAGGCATAATTTCCCGGCTTCATCGCGTATGGTGATGCGCCGCAAACCGTAAATGGATTTGCAGCCGTAAATTTTCACCGCAGTTGAAATATTTTCCCGGAAGTGCGGCATCCGCAAAATATCGATTTGGATCGACGAAAGAAAAATCGCGATTCCATTATCCAGCAAATATTTTTTCAGACCGGTCTCCTGATGCTCCTGAAACTGGCAGCAATCGGTCATCAAAGCGGCGGCTTCGTGCAGTTTCAATTTGCAGTCAGTACCGCATTGCGTGAAGGTCAATTCTCTTTTTATCTCGTACATTGGGTATACTCCAAATTAAACGTTTCATTTGATAATATACACGATTATTTTTAATTTTCAAATAGATTTACTGTTGAAAATATTAAAGGCAAAAAATGGTGGCTCGCTTTTTTACGCTCCCCCGCCATTCTGAAACGCTTTTTGAACTCAAAAACTCAGAATTTCGCTGTGAAATAAAATTCTTAAAATCGCTTCACGTTCCGTCAGAAAAACTCAGAATGAGAGATGTTTGGTAATCATAATTCAGTCAGCGCACCCACGATATACCCATATTACAACATACTCAATGCTTTTCCATCCCGGTTACGGCAAATGATCCGTCATTGAAAATTTTCACCTTCAGAATCATGGGGGTATTCCGCCGCTGCAGTTCCTTTTCCAATTCGGGGGCTTTCAATTCATTCAGATAAAAACGGTTGAACGGCCATGTGAAGTGATATTCCATAATGTTGCTTTTTTCATTTTTACAGTGGCAGTATATTGAATTGACCTTAACGGCATATTCGCCTTTGGGCAGTTGCGGAAAATCCGCCGTTAACCGCAAAAATTCGGCAAAACCTTTGGAATCTTTCCTTATCACTGCATATCCGGTGTGGCGGACCAGATCTCTATCGGCAGATTCCCAAATATCAGGAGTCAGGTGCAACTGAACATATCTGCCGCGCATGGGATCATAAGGATCGTAAACCGTTGCTTTAAATTTGAATTCCTCATAATCCGGCGAAACTTCAAACTTTACAATCTTACTGACCGGATAGTACAAGATTGCCGCAAGTGCCAAAGTATAAAGCACCAGAAGTAAAATTTTATTCTTATTCATTGTTCTGTTTCCTTACCTTTGCTGAATTTGATAAAAAAGCGGTTCGCCAACAGAAAGCCTATCCCCAGAACCATCAAACCAAGTGACCTGGCAAGCAGTCCAATGTCAGAATCAAAGAACCGGCACGCGGTAAGCACGCCGACTGTAACGGTTCCGCCATTAAAAAGCAATAGAGTTCTGCTTTTGATGCCGTTGCGGATAAGAGCAATACCATAAGCTGCCATATAGATATTGAAGCCGATTTTTATCCACTCGCGGCACTCCATATCATCACACAACATCGGAATTGCGGTCAATATGATGAGAAGCACTCCTGCGACCTTTTCAAAAGTTATGCGCTTGCGGAAAAAGAGTAATATGTACCCCAGGAACAGTACCCCGTTGACAATGGCGAATGTCCATAATTCAGCGGCGTCTTTGTGCCAACGGCAACTGAACAACTTCCCGGTACTGCTTCCAATGGCAAGCACAACAACTTGCATTGCAAAAGGTGGTATCAGCCACAGATTTTTGCGGGATGACACATTTGACTGCATCAACTCCACGCCGTTGACGATAAATATGCTGCAGATAAGGATTATGGTAAATGCTCCGTAAACCTCTACTGAACTGCCAAAGAAAAGTGATATGGCGGCAAGAATCGCCAAAAGATAACTCCACTCGCCAAAAGAGGAATTTTTCCGCAGATGGTAGAAGAGATAAGGCAAAATAAGTACAATTAAAAATGCGTTCCACCACGGAATAGTTCTTTCAATGACAAAGAAGGAGAAAAAGATATAAAGTGTTGCCAAGCCGATACTGTTGAAAATGTAGATCAACGGCAAAGAGAGCAGCGAAATCAGAAACATAAATTCATAAAGTTCACCGCCGGTGTGATAGATTTGCGAAAGAACCGCGATCAATGTCATTGCTCCCGCCGAGGTCATGATCGCCGAGCCTTCGCGCCACACTTGCGTTTTGTCTTTGGAAATAGTTAAATATGCGGTAATTGCTCCCAGCAACAGCGGGATCGATGCCAGAGCGATGCGGACAGATTTCGGAAACATATCCCAATTGTAATTGAGAAAAAGTATCGCTCCTGCAACGGTTATTACAACTCCGAGTATACCGATGACCAGCGAAAATATATTTCGCGGTGTCGGTAATGCTGCCAAGTTTGAACGGTAATGTTCCGTTAACGCACTTGCGGTATCATCCTTAATGATTCCTTTATCTTTCAAAATAGGAATTTCATCAAGGAACCAGCTTATATATTCTCTCTTTTTTGCCATAATGTATTTCCGGCTTTTTAATTTTTGGGGGTAATGAGAGTTACTTGAGCGTATTCCACTGCCAGCAGAGATTTGCCGTCTTTGCTGAAATATAATCCGTTGACGGCAGGATATTTTAAGGAAACGCCATTTGGATATCGGGTCAGGTCAATGATTCCCGAACAAGCAGGAGTGTCATCCCGCATTTGCATTTTGTTGCGTCCGCCGGAGTAGAGCAGATATTTGCCATTGTAAGCGATGTTTCCGGTGATATTGTGATATTTTTCCCACGAGATGCCCATATCTGCGGGCATAGTTTTCCAGAATTGTTTCAAATAATCATTGATTTGACTGCCGATGACGGTGAGTTTTCCGGAAGAGAGGTTGTATGCGAACTGCATTCCGATTGCGCCATACGCGGGATTTTCTGCCCAACTGAAAAGGTAATTATCCTTGTTTTTTGAGAGATTATAAATATGCCGCTGTTCTTCAATTTCCGGCAGGGAAACGATTTCAGTAAAGGTGTTTTTGCTCAAAGAATACTTACCAATCGCCCCGGAGCGGCCACCGTAAAGCAATATAGCTTCATCCGGATTGGCTCCCATTCCTCCGGATAAAAATTTGGCTTGCGGATTTTTCTGCAATAAATCAATGGCTTTGCCAGCCTGACTGGCGGAAAAATGAGTACGACGGTCTTTCCCGAGTAGATTGCTGCTCATTAAATGCTTTTCGCCGAGGAGCATCAAACGGCCGCCTTGGAGCCATACTGATTTGATGATAAAGGGAAAGTGCGACAAACGGTACAAAAGTTTTTTCCCGGGCTGTGAAACCCAGACATAGCGGCCTTCGGTAATGAGCAGAGTATCGTTATCAACTTTCATAGTCATATAGTTGCCGATATTGGAGGAAACGCCGCGCATAGTGGGGAACGTCCAGCGCAGTTCCGCTTTTGCATCATCGGTAAGCTGAAAAATTTGAAAATCAAAACTGTTTCCGGAAAGAAAATAAATATTGCTATGGTCATCGCAAGTTGAAGCCGAAATATTGTGTACGCCATCCGCAGGCCAGATTTTCTCAATTTTCCACGCAGGATTGAGCTGTTGCAATTCGGCGTTTTTTGCCGCGTCGCGACGATAGAATTTCAGACTGGAGTTATGGAACTTCTGTAATTCATCTTTGTTTTTATAAAAATCATCCGCCGGGAAATTATTGAACGGGTCAAGAGGTTTGGCAGTTTCTGCGGCTGCGGGTTTCGCTCCGGTGGACAACTCCGGCTTCTTTGCATTGATTTTTGCGGTTTCGGGGGAAGATGCGGGAGTTTCAGTCCGGTCGTTTTTGTCCGTTTTGAAACCGAAAAAGTAACATCCGGCGGCAATCAAAATCAACAGTAACAAAAGTTTTTTCATTTACGGCAGCTCCTTATATTCCTTATATTTTGATTTTACTTTTTTTAACAATCCGATATAGGCGTTGACGCTGTGGTGATCGTAGAGATAATCGATGTGTATTTTCAAATCGGAATATTTTTTCAACAAAGCAAAAAGTTCCTCAAATTTTTTCAGTGCGGCATCGGCGGTGCATTTTTTTGTATGCAAAAAAGCGTTGCACTCAAGGCTCTTTGCCAAAATTTCCAAACCGGGGCGGCGGCGCAGGGCGGCGATATTTTTTTCGGTCCAAGTTTGGCGCAGATGCCTGGGGAGGTCATTTTGATATTGAAACAGCTTGTCTGATACACTGTACATTTCCTGCGGAGGAATATTTTTACTCAATAAGGTTTGCCATACCGCCTCTTTGGCTTGTAAATATTCTGTAGTGGTCGGGTAAAATTCTTTTTTGACAAAGCGGAATTTTTGAGTATTGTTTCCGCTTTGCCACAAATGGCGATAGCAACCGAGCCAGTTCCAATACTCCTTCCGGAGTGTTTCCGGTAATTTATATTGATTGAAGAAAATGTGGTTGATGATTCTTTCAGAAATATAGTAAGGATTTTCGTAAGATTTCAAGAACTGCGGATAGCGGACGATTTTTTTCAAGGCGGCAAACCAGTAAGGAAAAATATCAATCAATTTTTCGTTGGCAATTATACCGAAATTAAACAATTTCGGGTTATCCGGATCAAGGGCAAAGGCGGCAAATTGCAATTTTTCCGCCAGTAAATATTTGTTGTCATCTCTGGCGATACGGGCTTCGGAAGCGAAGCGGCGGGCTTCATCTTTGAGCGTATAGCGTTTTTTTGACGGCGGGCGGGAACAATGTTCATGTAATGCGGATAAAACACTTGCTAAATCGGTACTTTCTTTTTTGAACACGGTTTTGTTTTGAGCATCCACCGCGTAAACAGCGAAAATTATCTCTTCGGCATCACTTCCGGGATTGAATTCAAAATGAATGATTTCAGAGCCGCTGACCGCATCCTGCCAAGCTCCGGAGAGTTCCTGCTCCAACAGCAGTTCAACCAAATACTCCCGTTCCAGTAAAATTGCCGGAGTTTGATTGATTGCCTGTTTTACAGTATCGGAATATTTTTCAGCTTTTCCGGCAAGCGAACGATGCAGATTATTGCGGATACCGGCAAAGGAGATGATACGCTTTTTGAAAAAATCTTTTCCGGCATTATTCCACTTCAATATTTCCTGTTTGATTTCAGCCGTTGATTTTTCAAAATCTTCCGATAATTTCCGGTAAGCCAGACGGAAGCCATAACGGGTTTCAAAAGCGGTCAGAGTGTTATTCTGAACCGCAATGAAAATATCCGCACCGGCAAAACATCTGGCAAGTCTGGCAATTCCGAATTGCTGAATCAGATATTGTTCCTGACGTATATCTCCAATATTACTGCGCTCGACAAACTGTGTGTTTCCGGCAAGTTCTGCCTGCACAAATTCAACCGCATTTTTACCGGCATCATCCAAGCCCAGCAAGGCAAATTTCACCTCGCTTGAAAATACCGCAAATGTGCAGAAAAATATTGTCAAAAAAAGAATTTTTTTCATAATCTGATTTTCAAAAAGCCTTTTTTGCTTCCGGATTCGATATTGATACGGATGCGCTCCGGACATTTGCCGTAAGTGTTGGAACCCATACCGTAGGTGGTGGAAATTTTGCCGTCGGGATATTGCATTTGCGTCCAAATTGCTGAACTTGGCGGAGTCGGGAACGCTTTACCGTTGGCATAGTGCGGCATAATGACGAAGTTGAAACGTCCGGGGTTGATAAAAATATCCACATAATTCTGCTGAGTGTCCTGTTTGATTTCCAAAATATAGAAGTTGCCGACAGGAGTGTTTTCGCGGGTGACTTTGATCGCATCGGGGTTGCTTACTTCAAAGCGGAATCGCTCACTGCTGTTGTCGGCATCTGAACCGTAACGCAATATGTATTCCTCCCGGGCTTGCGGATAAACTCCGGCAAGCTGCTTTAAAGCTTTGCGGAACTCTTCATGCCCCATATTGATAATGCTCAAGGCACCGAGAGCCTGAGAGTAGAATGTCCGCTCCGGATGCGGATTGTATTTTGCATCAATATTGTATTTGCCAGCCAAATAGAGATATTTCCAATAGTCCGGCTGATTGCTTTTCCGGCGCAGGAGTAAGGCGATGATTTCGGGATTGCCGCGTTCAGCGGCGTTTTTGAAAGCATTTTCCTGATCTTTGAGCGGAAGTTGGAAAATTTTGAATATCTCACAAATCGGGTGGTCATTCCGGCTGGCGAGCAGTTTACGGTAGGCGGCGGCTTTACGCTGATCGTCTCCGGCATTATAGAGCGAAGCAAGCTTTTCCGTGCTTTGATTGGGATCGGGTAACAGAGAAAGGAGAAATTTTGCCTTATCCAAATCCAGCTGATAGTGTTTGCAGGGAGTTTTCTTGTACGCTTCGAGTTCTTTTATGGACGATTTCAGCATTTTGTATGCTTTATCAGGATCATATACATTATATTTATTTTGGGGTGTAATAAGAATTGCCGCCATCATGATTTTTGCGGGAATGTGTCCGTTTTCAGCGGCTTTGCAGATGTCTTTATAGTTGCCAAAACCGATGGGGTCGGTACTGTAATTTTTGAAGTTGGAAAATGTTATGCCGTACAGCGCATCAATGCTGCCAAACTTTGCCGCAGTCTGCCGCAGATGTTCACCGGAAACACTCCGGTCAGGATTGCTTCTGGACATCGCCGCCCAAATGGAAGCTCCGGCGATATTGCCCATGATGCGGGTCTTTTCAAAATAACAGTTTTTCAGCGGCTGTTTGCCTTTGAGATTGATTTTCTGATCGATTACTCTGTCTTGGTAATTCCAGGTTTTGAGTGTAATTGAACGCTGATTTCCGACCGGCGGGACCAGCATTTTACGCCAAACGCCACTGAACTCTTCGTGGTGAAAGCGGCTCCCGGGAAAACTGTCGTTGTATCCGGCAAGCATCCGGTCAAAATATTTTGCTGTCTTTGGGTAATCAATGCTTTGACCGCAGTATCCCCGGCTGTAAACCAGATAAAGCAATATCGAAGCAAAATGGTTGCGGGGACTTAACTCTTCAGCCATTTGCAAGGCTTCAGCGGTCTTGCCGTCATAGAGTTTTTGAGCAACCGGAAGATATTCTTCCAATTCAGCGTTGCGGTTGTCGGCAAATGCCGGAGCAATGCCCAAAATTGCGAGGAGTGTCAATAATAATTTTTTCATTTTTTCTTTTTTATTTCCCTGTAAAATACTCTTTTGATATATCCTTTTTTTTCTTGTTCTCCATTGCTTTCGAAGTCAATTCTGCGGCAGTTGTACGGCAAACGCATAATTGGAGTTCCGTCCGGCAGATAACCGCCATTTTTATCCAATGGACGGTCATCTTTGTCATAAATTCCGTGGCTCCAGTTCCACACATTCCGGTCTATAACCAGAACATATTCGCAGTTTTCCGGAATGGATGGCGGATTTAACAGCAGAGTGATTTTTTGACTGTTGTTTGCCGGATGCTTTTCAAACAGTACGCCGTCTGCGGTAACGACAGCGTCAAACAGGGCGGGAAATTCCGGTTCTATTTGGGAAATGAACTTCTCAATTGGAATGGCAACTTCCACCGGTGCAGCTTTTTTCGCCGGAAGCGGTTTCGGGGTGACTTTTACCGGAACGACAGGAGTTTCCAACTCTTTTTTAAATGCGGCACGTTCAGCATCTTTTGCCTTGTCCGCCTTTAATTCATCCAACAGCCATGTCGTAGTGGAAACCTGTTTTCTTCCCCAAACAAAAAGTGAGGTCGCGGCAGAAATATTGATGTTGCTCAAGGCGATACCGGGGGATTTCGGCTTCAAATAAATGGTGGTGAAAAAGCGGAATGTCGGAACTTGTTCATCACAAAAAATACACTTCAACTGTTCGGGGGTGATATTGAAATCCACGCTCAAAGATCTTTTGCCGCTTACCGAAAAATCCTTTTCCAAAAACAGATCTTCGGATTTTCCGGTGCAGTTGTCATTTCTGAAATGGTATCCGTACATTACCACCTTGACAACTCCGTGCGAGGCGGCTCCATTCAATGCTTGAGCGGTGAAACTTATCCGTAAAAGTCCCGGACGGGCTTGGGAACTTCCGGAGTAAGATTTGATGCCGTAAAGCGGATGTTTGAGGAAAATCGTATTGTTTTTGACATCAATAAAGTCGCGCAACTGCTCCTCATCCCGGCGTCCGGAAACTGCCGGGATGGGATTCATATTAAGAGTCCAATTTTCAACCGGAATGATCTCTGCCGACAATTGAAACACGGTCAGCAGAAATCCCGATGTTCCCCACAAAAGAGAGCGCATCAGTAAACCGGCCTTGTCATTTCATCACCGGAAAGAATTCCCCGGCAAGTTTCAACGCGGTCTGGGCAATCGCTTCTTTGGCGGCAATCGGGTAAGAGGCTCCTGCCAGAGTTTCTCTTGCTGCGCCGGTGGCAAGAAGTTTTTTGTCCTTGTTGTAGACAGAAAGTTCCAAACGGGCTGCTGCCGAGGTGAATTTGTGATAATTTCCGGCATTGGCGGCAATGGCTTCGCCGATAACTGCATAGTCCGCTTCATTCCGGGTGTTCACCACCTGGAAATCCAGCGCCAGCAAAAGTTTTTTCAATTCAGTTTCAGCAGCCGGATCAGGCACACTTACAGCAATATCTTCTTTGACCTTTACAAAAACCTTGCGCTGTTTGCCTTGGACGATTTTTTTCAACCGGCTCAAAACATCTTCTTTATTCTGCTCTTTGGGCAGAAGTTTTGCGCTCTGTTTTTCCAGAATAGCGGAAACTTTCGGGGCAAGCATCGGCACAAGGGCGGTAAAATCTTCTGTTCCGCTGGCACTGGCGCCAAGAACACGGCTGGTTTCAGTACCAATGATCTTAACGATAACAAAGTTTTTGCCGCCGGACTTGAATAAAGAACCGGTGATAAGGATTTTGGCTCCGATGAAGCGGCCGAGTTTCACCTGACTGTCTTTACTGGTCAAACCGGTTGCGGAAAGCTGCAATTCATTGAGAGCTGCATCAAGTTCCGCACGTTCGACCATATCGGCATTGCCGGATTCCATCAACGCGATATTCAAAAGTTCGGCGACGGACTTGCCCATATCGGTGGAAGCAGCTTGACGGTCGCGGGACTCAAACGGCAATACTGCAACAGTCGGCACGACAACGGTATCTGCGGCAAAGACTCCAATGCAGAACAGCATTGCCAAAACGGTGATGATTTTTTTCATTTTTCAGCTCCTTTAATGTGAATGTTTGTTTCTATAATATATTTTAACAAAATAACATTTTCAATGTTTTTCAAATCGAAACCGGGCGGAAAGATGACCAGTTTACGCTGATCTTTTTCCAGTGTGATGTAGTTGTATTCGCCATTGTTGTCGATGATTTTTTCCTGTTTGGTGAAGTTTATACCCAATGAACCTGTCGCGCTTACATCAAAATCGCAAATTGTTTTCCACGTTTTTTCAAATGTGATGGGGAAATCGGCTTTTTGCGTAAAGAGCAGCTGCAGTTTTCCCGGGGAGAGTTTTTGAATGGAAGAGGAAAAAACGATATCGGTATTTGATTTTTCTGTGAAATTTACGCCGTAATTTTTCAGGAGTTTGAGTTGAGCTGCCGGCAGTTCAAATTCTGTTGCCGTGATCCCGCTCAAGGGGGCAGGGGAGTGGAAGCGCAATTTTTTGACCCCGTTTGCTGTTTTCAAGTCGGCATTGAGCGTGGTTCCAGCTTTCAATGGCGGCAGTTGAAACTTTATTGAACCATTGCCGCTTGCCAGAACTCTGCCGTGTTTGGCAACGATCTGCCATTTGCCATTTCCGGGAAAATCGTAACTTTTCCCCGACCAAAAATTCAATACGGCATCATCCGCTCCATGCAGGATCGGTAATGCAAAGGCAAGAATAAGCAGTATGGCAAAATGATGTTTCATGAGTGCATCCTGATGTCTTTACTGTTGTCCACCGGAATTTGGGTATTTATCCTTTTACCCTGAATGAACAAATCCACATCCAGTACCAGCGTTTGATGATCACTGCGTGAAACAATGACATTTCCGGAAACACCCGGAGCATTGACTGAAATGGAGTCATTGTCGGCACAGGCGATTTTCAACTCAATATTGTTGGCAAGTTTGACGTTGAGAACATTGGAAGGACTTTCAGTGTTCATCCGTTCTCCGATCACTAGATCATTGCCGACAAAGAGTACCGCGACCTCGTCACCGAAGAGACGCAAGGATTCCTGCATCGGATCCAATGATACATCTTGCATCTTTTTGGCAGAAGCGTGGTGTTCATTGATTACCCCGGCAATCTGCCCCTTGTTATTCTGCATTGAAATTACTGCAATTACAGCCAAACCTGCTGCGACGGCAAAAGCAGCAGCATACCGCCGGAAATAATTTTTTCGCGGTGAAGATTGTTCTGTCTTTTTTATAAAATCTGCCAAAAAATCTTCTTCGCTTTTGTCAAAGAGAAATGTTTGAGATCTCTTTTCATTCAATAATTTTTCTAACTGTTCTTCATTCATCTGCATTACTCCTTATGATGTTCCGGATCATGCTTTTTGCTTTATGTATTCGCTGGTACAAAGTATTTGCAGAACAGCCGAGTACCCCGGATGCTTCTTCAATACTCAAATTACTCAATATTGCAATATGGACAGTTTCTTTGTAAAGTTCCGGCAAAGAGTTGATTGCCTCATCCAGTGCAGACAATGCAGAATTTTTTTCAGAAACCGGATATTCAAACAATTTCAGTTTGTTTTCTTCGCGTTGTTTTTTTCGCAGCAGGTTGTAACTTTCCGAAACAACGATTTTAACTACCCATGCAGAAAGCGCTTCTTGTTTGCCGCTGAAGCTGTGCCGCTTGTCCCACGCCCGCAATAAGGCATTCTGAACAACATCGTCTGCATCAACAGGGGAATTGACGATCTTGACCGCTACCGAGCGGAATAGCGGCAGTTTGGTTCGGATCAATTCCGCAAATAAATTTTTGTATATGGTATCCTGCACCGCAAAATTTTCCTTTTTTCTGAAACTTCGCCCTATAAGACGCAGGAAGTTCACGATTTCTTATCTTATTGCAACAAAAAAATCACATTTTTTTAATATACTGCCTGAAAAAATTTTTTCAAAAGCCGATAAGAAATCAATACATTAAAGCGTCTTATATTCTGGAAATATCCTTTGCTGAATTGAATTTCATCCGGCAAACGGTATATTATGTTGACGGTGTCTGATTTTGAACTTTTCACAAATAGAAATAGATGGAGGTCATTTATGGATTTCAGAAAAATATTGATTTTATTATGTGCTGGAATAATCATTATTGCCGGAGGATGCACGACCGTCCACCCGGAGAGTGATTATACCGGGATGACAAAGCAGCAGGTTTTTAATGAGTTAAGTAAACGGGGTGCGGTTTACATAGGATATAATGTCTGCCGCAATAAGATGTTTTCCAACGGAGGAAAACGGTTTGAATCCTGGAATGAGTTGGAAAAGGATGAACTTTATCCCAGGATGCGGCAGTGGCGGATCAATATGCAGGATAAAAGGATTTTGGGAAAACATTACATTCGGGAAACGGTTTTGACATTCCAAGACTGCAAGGTAACAAAACAGGAATGCGAAGAGTGGACCTATCCTCCCGATGCAGAATATTGTGCTAAAGTTGAAGCGTTTACCAGCACACAGGGAAATATGCGTCCCCTGCTTGAAACGGAACCTATGCCGCAAACTCCAACCCGGATTGATATTGAGCAATTAAAAAAAGATTCTGCCAGCGGCAATGAACTTGCGACAATCAAACTTGCGTTGTGTTATGCCTTTGGGAAACAAGTTCCGGAAAATATTGATGAAGCGGAACGGTTGCTGAAAAGTATTGCAGAGAAAGGTAATGTTGATGCTCAATATCTGCTCGGTTCTTTGTATGTTCAGGGAACTCCGCAAAAACGCAACTATAAAGCAGCTGTGGAATGGCTGACCAAAGCTGCAGAAAAAGGATTTGCAAAAGCACAGTGTGATTTAGGGGCACTTTATTTGTTCGGCAAAGGGGTGCCAGTTGATGCAAAAAAGGCTTTATCGCTCTATCAAAAAGCTGCAGAACAAGGCAATGATGTTGCAATGGTAGGTTTGGGAATGATGTACTATCGCGGCATGGGTGTTTCGCAAAATTCCGAAGAAGCAATCAAATGGTGGAAAAAAGCACGTAAAAAAGGCAATGAAAATGCCATATTGATTTTGAAAAAAATACTGGAGAACAAATGAAAAAATCCATTAAATTGCTTTTGATGATCTTGCTTGGCATTGCCGGAATATGCCTTGCCGGAGCGGCAATTTATGGAAAAAATCTATCATATCAGGAAATAAAGTCGGTGTTATTTATTCCCAAAGCGATTTTGTTGGGAGTTGGAATAAAAATGCTGTATGATGCTTGGAATGGGTGAGACAATGGAAAAGTTTACTCTGAAAATTGGCAAAGAACTTCGCTGTTACGAACTGGATGAAGATAAAAAACAACTTCATATCACAGTTCAAAAACGGCAGAAAGTTACTTGGAAACAAAATGTCGATTTGCAGAATGTTTATGCCAATTTTTACGAATCTGCTCCCGAAAAACCGCCGGTATTCAAATTGATTATTGCCTATATTGTGTTGGTTTTGAATATTCTTATTATGGCGGCTACAATCATTTTTCTGGCGAAAGAGGGCAAACTTTTCAGTTGGATGTTTGTCGGGGCATTACTGTTTCCATTAGGATTTGCAGAGATGTGTTGGGAGCTGATTTGCGAATGGCGTCACAACCAGACCGGAGAATTTTATTTTAATTCTGATTCCGATGAAGACGAGTTTGAAATATATTATCTTCCGGCAAACCGGGACCTGGCTTATAAATTTGCCAATAAGGTAAGTCAATACTGCGTTATGAACAAAGTACGCACTCAAGTTATTGCAGAACATGAGTTTGAAAATTTTTATGTAAAACTGTTTGAAGATGATCTTGCTTTGTGTGATGAAAATGGAAATGAAGAGATGGCGATCCGCTATCTTGATATAGAGGAAAATGTAGAACTGATCGACAAAAAGCATACTGTAAACAACATCATTTTCGGTACGCTCGCCGGTATCTGTTTCCTTGCGGCATTGGGATTATTTGTTTTTTCCATTGCCTCGCCGATTTATTTGGCGATGCAAAATCAGTTCCACTGGAGCTTGTTGTTGGCAGGTGTCGCCTGTATCGCTTTAGGATGTCTGCCTTTGGCTCTGGGCAAATTGTTTGCAGGATTTTGCTGCCGCAACGAGAAATATTATTTCCTCGCAGACCGTGAGCCGGACCGCTGGGACAATAATGCAGCATTTCACATCGGCAAAGAAACCGCCGATGCAAGCAGTTTTATTGAAACTCTGCAAAAGCTCATTCACACGGCACATCGGAAACAACAGGAGGAAAAATGAAAAAACTTTTACTTATATTTTGTTTGCTTGTTGTTGGCGGCGGGGCGTTTGCCGATATTGAACCGTGGCAGTTTTATGTGCATTTGAGCGAAGAGGGGTGGCGGGAGAAACTTGAAGCGGATATAAAAAAATATCCGCAGGTGAAAATCCTTGAGCTTTATTCGGTCAAAAGTGCGATACCTGAATTACCGGAACATGATTTTAATAATATTAAAATAAATTTTTCTTCAACGGGAAAGGATATTTCTCTTGCGCCGTTGGCGAAATTCAAGTTGAGAAGACTCCATTTGCCAGATGGGCGGTACCGCGAACTTTACCGCATCGACCGCAGTCGTCTGGAGAGTTTGTCGTTCGGTTCAGATACGGCGGTATCGGAAATTTCCGGTTTGGAGTTTCCCGCGTTGACGCATTTGTATTTGTATGTTTCGGAAGAGGTGCTGGATTTAAGAAAAATGCCTCGTTTGTTGAGTTTGTCTATACAGGGCAATGCGGATAGAGAATTGAGCATTCTTCTCGCACCGGGGGTCAAATTGAAAGAGCTCGACATTGGCAATGTAAAAGTAAAAAATCTGCCGCAGCTTGATTTGTCAGAGTTGGACGAGTTGGATTTCCGTGGTGATCTTAACGGCGTGGCAGAGCTGAAACTTCCGAAGTTGCGGTTGTTGTATCTCCGTCACCACAAAATGGATTCCGAAGTTAAACTGCCGGAGCTTCCAGAATTGGAGGCTCTGGACGTTTTTGCCAATCACGCCGCAATTTCGTTGAAAACGGTTCAGCGCAACTGTCCGAAAATTGGACATCTCTCTTTATTCTGCGAAGTGACGGATTTGGAGGTGCTCCCAACATTGCCGCTGAAAAAATTGCATATAGGTATTGGAATGATGTATGAACTTCCGGTAAATGCCCCCGCCGGATGCGTTGTCACAGGTCTTGTTCCGTTTATTCAAAATCCGTATAAAATGTGGAAACTCTGGGCGGTGATCGCGGGAGTTTTCGGCTTCATCGTGTGGCGTTATCGCAGACGGCAGAAAAAGGAGGCAAAATAATGTTGATTATTTATGGAGTTTGTACGCTGGTCGCGATGTTTGTTCTGCCGACTTTTTTGTTTTGCAGCTTTTTCCGTCCGACGTGGACGGATTGGTTTGAATTTGCACTTATTACGGCGTTGTGGCCCTTGAGTATCACTTGTGAAAAAATGTGGCAGATTTCGCTTGTAACGGTTATAGCACTTACGATTTGGAATATTTTTGTTTACAGAAAACTGAAAAAGCAAGACAAACCCTGCGGAAAAGCTTTATTGCGGCTCGTTATCGTTCCGGTATTATTTCTGACGATCGGCGCATTGTGTGTGTTTACGGCGGGAATGGCTTCATGTTAAAGAAAAGGAAGAGAAATGAAAAAACTTTTACTTATATTTTTTGCGCTTGGGACACTGTTTCTTACCGGATGCGAGGTGTTGTTCGGGATCGTGCTGGTTCCGTGTTTACTTATTGATAGCGGATACAATGCCGTTTCGGCGACGGTCGGCGAACATTTTGACGCATGGAGCGACCTGCGGGCGCGGACTGTGTTTTCGCTGGAAGTTCCAAAGGGTGAACCTTTTGAAAAGATTTGTGTTGATGGTGAATATAAACATGTCGAATCGGATTGCCGTTTTGTTATTCTGTATCGCAGGAAAGGCGAATTGATTTGGCCGTTGGAATTTTATCTGGATTGGAAGCAGCTCGGAATGGAATGGACAAGAGTTAGACGTTATATACCCAAATACAAGATGAATCCGGTGGGGTGGGGGCGACGTATCTGCCTGATCTCTCCGGAAGCGGGCGATGAGATCGTGGTTCTTGTTGCCAGTGACACGCTCCGGGAAATAGGATGCTTTTCCGTGCCGTTTTCAAAACTTACTGACTTCACCGGAAGTTATGATAAAGATGATTTACACTACAACACATGTTTTTTCAGCGGCATATTCGGCAAACGTTTTCCGCATAAAGTGATAAAAGTTCCCGCTTGGGAGAAGCTTTCTCTATTGGATGGCGAAAGCAAAAAATATTATCTTGAAAAGATTTTCGGCGAATCCGACCGCAGGCGCATCCGCGCCCAACAGGAGTGGAAAGAGTATCTGCAACGCACGAAAGAGGATTGAAAGAGACAATATGAAAAAACTTTTACTTACACTTTTTGCTCTGAGTACGCTTATTTTTACCGGATGTGTCAGCGGGGAACGGCTGATGCGCAATACGCCATTTTATTCCGGAGGAAAATTTTACCGCGACGGCGTAAATTTGTTTCCATTGTATTATCAGGAGGGGAAAAAGCAGTCGATCCTGTTTCCGATGATCGACATTGATGAACGGGGATTTGCGGTGCGACCGTTCTATCACAAAGACAAGGACGAACACGGCATCCTGTGGCCGCTGGCGGCGTTCAATAAAAAAGAGGGATGGGCGGGCCCCATCATCTGGGGCGATGAAACATACGGATTTTTTCCGCTGTTCATAAACGGCAAATATACGCTGTGGGTGTTTCCGTTCTCATTCTATGATGATAAGAAAAATTACGGTATACTGCCGCTGTTTTTCCGGCTCAATGATTTTTGGTGGGTGTTCCCCGCTTCGTGGTACTTTGGCGACAGTTACGGTGTATTCCCGCTCTTTATCAAGGAACGAAATTGGTTTTGGATGTTCCCCGCGACATGGTATGAAAACGAAGAGGATTATGGAGCATTGCCGTTTTTTATGCGGAAAGAGAACTTTTTCTGGGCGGGAAATGTGTTGAAGTTCAAGGATGAATTTCTGGTGCTTCCAATTTTCGGCAAGGGTAAAAACTGGTGGTATTGTTTGAACGCGCTCTATGTTTCTGAATTGGATTCCCGCTGGTATGGCTTTTTACCCTTGGGATTGTATATGAATGCCAATGACATGAATGCGCTGTTTACTCCGTTGGTGTCGTTTTCAAGGATGGATGGCAAACTGCGCTGGTTCAATTTTGCATTGTGGCTATATCACTATTCGCGGGGACAGCACAAGATATTGTACCCGCTGGGGTGTCTTGATGTGTCCGAAGTTTCTGCCCGCTGCTGGTTCTGGCCGCTCTTCAATTACGGCAACGGCAAACATAATGATGCCCCGGGGTTCCTTTTTGACTATGAGACGATGCCGGACGGTTCGCTGTTCCATCTCAAGTTGCTGTATCCGTTTTTGTTTGAATACAAATATATCAAAAATTTGTCCTATCACAAAACTGAAATTTTGCCGTTGGGCGCGTTGTGGTATTCGGATATTACTGCCCGGGCCGCGGAATGCCGATTGCTTGGCGGCGCGTTGTGGTCATCCAAAGTTGATGAGAACGCGTATGATTCCCGGGTGTTGTGGGGAGCGGCTTACCTTAACAGCAAAGATGCTGATTCCCGCCGTTTTTCATTGCTGTATAAACTCTTTTCCTATCACAAATTCAAAGATGATGTCAAGTGGGAGTTTTTCCCCTTTGTCAAAATTATGAAAACTGCCGGCGGCGACAGCTGGTCTTTCGCGTGGCGGCTCCTTGAAAAACACGACGGCGGCGGACATATCTTCTTCATCCCCTGGGGAAAGAAATTACAGGTTGGTAAGTAAGTGAAAACTATGGATAATTACACAAAATGTCTTAAATATATCCGGCAGGATAAATGGGCGAAGGCTGAAAAAATCATAGCGGCAAATCCGGAAGTTCTGCATTTTTGCGTTTCCGGCGAAGACAGTGTGCTGATTGCGGCTTTAAAAAATTTTTGTTCTGACGATTTTTTGCAGTTTTTGATTGATTGCGGTTGCGATGTCAATGAAAAAGACTGTAACGGTACTACCCCGCTTTATCATGCTTGTTTCAATAGGCCCTATGAATGTCAAAGAGCTGAAGATTTTGTCAATTATCAAATATTATTTCAAGCAGGAGCCCGGTTGACCCCGTTTGAAGAACTGATAATAGCCGGTGATGC
>JAZOMB010000061.1:0-4816 GCA_045653515.1 Victivallaceae bacterium
TTCCGAGAAAAGCGGAGTATTTTTTGCTCCCGTTGGTCGCAAAAAGCTTATTAAATTATCTCCCCTCAATGGGAATATAGCGTTACTAAAAAAATAAAAACTGCCTCTCGCATATTGCGCGACAGCGCAACGATATGCGCAAAACCGCCGTCAGACGGAACATCCGCCGCGACAGCGGCTGCCTATCGCCTGTCGGGCGAACAGCCCGACGATTGGCGCAAACTCCAGCGACGTGGTTCTGCCAAACAAAATACCGCCGTCAGGCGGAAAAAAGAAAAACTACCTCACGCATGTTGCGCGACAGCGCAACGATATGCGCCCAACTCCAGCGACGCAGTTTCCGAACCACGCCGATTTCAATCGGCGGGATGATCGTGCGCAAGGTCGACGTCAAATCAAGGCGACACCGAGGGATCCGTCTTCGCTAAAGCTACGCCGGGACAAGGTGTACTTACTCGACTGCTTGTCACGGCGTAATGTAATGAAGCCGGAAGCCGCCGACCGCCGATTTGACAAGAGATTGCCCGCGAGACGCCGCCGCTTTCACGGTTTCAAGCGCATCTGTAATATGGGCGCCGTCCATTTGATCCGTGCGGGGTTGCTGTCAAAGGTTTTGCCGACAAAGAGACGGCGGTTGTGACTTTGGAAGAGTGCAAGTTCTGTCGGTGCCGCCGGGGTGGTGCCGTCGACGATGATCATTGAACCGGGAGTTATTCCCAGAACTGCGGTCATACGGCAATTGGTCACGCGGAGAGCGCAGGCGCCCGGAGTGTGGATACCGGAATAGCTTGCCACAGATACACGTTTCATAAAGTTGTGTAAAGTTTCGTTGAGCGGCTGATAGTGCCAGAGAACATCGATTTCGGCGCACGGGATGTCGGTTGTGCGTTCATAATGGAGATTGCAGAAGGCCTGTTTCAACTCGTCAAGATTATGTTCGCATCCGGCGGCACTGCGGCCGGTAATGAGCTGATTGTAGAATTCACTGCTGTGTTTTTTGTTTAAATGCAGACCGAGGATGAGCTGTTGTATTTGCCTGATACCCAGCAAATGGATGCCTTTGGCGATGAGATCGTGGTCGATATCGCGGCCGAAAACGGCATCGAAAACATTCCGGCTTTCCGGAAAGTTGTTCAGGCGTTCTTCCAGAAATTTCCAGCCGTTTACGTCGTGTTTCATAAAATTCTCCTGTAACGGTGTAGGTCAATAATAACAAAAAACATATTTGATATTATAACAATTTAACAGGATAATTAAATAAATCAATGTCTGAAATATTATTTTTGCTGAAAAAACGGAAGATCAGTGCTTGCGCAAAATGATAAGCTCGTGAATAGCGCGGCTCATAGCGGTGTAGATACCGCGGCGGGAGTTCCATCGCGGATCGGCATCATCGACATCGAGAAGAATGATAACGGGAGATTCACATCCTTTGAATTTCATATATGTGGCGTATTGGACCTCCATTTTTTTGAGCTGCTGACCGGCGGGGACGATTTTAAAGCTGCCGACTTGAGGGGAGTCGCCGATGGAGGTGTTTTTGAGCGAGTGGGCGCCGATGATGACGATGTGCCCGGGGGAAATTTTTTCGCGGATGATCAGACGTTCGAGTTCAGCGCCGAGCAAAGCACGGCAATCCCCGTGCAGGATGTGGACATCGACACCAGCAGGGGTGTGTTCCATAACATAGCTGGGGTTGGATTGATACGGCTGGAGTGCGTCGCAGATCTTGCGGGTATTGCGGCAGTTTTTATTCAAAGTCACCGGCGGCATACCGAAATCGGGCAGATTGAGCTGTTGGGTGTAAATATTCTGATCCGGGTCATAGAAGATGTAGAAATGGCCGTTTTCTTCCGGGAGAAGCGATATGACCTCCCAAGCTTGCGGAGTGAAATCCTGTCCTTCATCGACGATCACCGCATCATAATAAAGGCAGGTGCGTTCGATGTATTTGCGCAGCAGCTGCGGCAGGACATCGGTGTAGAGTTTGGGATTGTCTTTGTATTTTTCGATTTGTTCGGCAGGGATCTTAAGCAGTTCGATGCAGTAGTCAAAGAACGCGGCGGCTTTGATATGCGGATTGTTTTTGACAGATTTTTTCAGATACGTTGCCAGGAGCTGATTGAAGCAGAGGAGCAGGACATTTTTGCCTTGCATAGAAAGTTTTTCCGCCTTTTTGATCGCCATAACGGTTTTGCCGGAACCGGCACAGCCGCGGATCTGGAGGCGTTTGAAGTGTTCGAGAGCATCGAGGATGGCGCATTGCTGCCGGGTGAAGAGGAAAAATTGTTTTTCTTCAACCTCCATACGGTCGGAAAGTTTTTCGCCGTAGACAAACATCGGAGAAAGAACGTTCATAATCTCCGCTTCGGAGACCGTACCGTACAAGGTTTCGGGGCAAGGGGTGTCCGCCAGCAGCTGTATGGCAAAAGTTTCAATATTGGGCAGATTGTCTCTGGTGAGAACGATATCCTGCGCTTCGGCGGGCCAGAAATACTGCTTACCGCAGGAGGGGAAACAGACCGCGTGGGCAAACTTCATCGGGATGGCTTTGAACAGACGGTCTTCGAAGAGGCGCAAAACGGCGTATTTGTTGCGCTTGGCCTGTTCCACGGGATCTATCCGGCGCTCTTCCTGAAACCATTGGCCGTCGCGGTATGATATCGCACCGCCTTTGACTTCGATGACCAGAAAACCGTGCCGCGGATGAAAGAGCAGGAAATCTATTTCGCCATCCCACAATTTGTAGCTCAAATCGCGGGTGAGATAATCAAAAGAATGAAAAACTTTCCACTCATCCGACAGATTTTCTTTAATTATGCTGAATACGATCTGTTCCGACACGGGCCGTCGGTTCAAATCACATTCCGCAGGTATCATCAGAGCCATTTTTCAAACTTTTCCTTTCCGGCCGTTACTTTTTTCAGAGGGTAATATAGCACGGAAAAGAGAATTTGCAATACTTGAACGAATGTAAATCGCAGTTGGATCAAAGTTGTATTTTCTCTGAAAGAGCGATATATTATGATAAAAGTATCAGGAGCAGTTTTATGGTTGACAATACAGGATTATTCAGCGGCAAGGCGGACGATTATTCAAAATTCCGACCGTCATATCCGGATGCGGCGATAAAATTTCTGGCAGAGCGGAGCCGGGCGGAAAACGTGCTTGACGTGGGAGCAGGTACGGGGATATTCACTGCGAAACTGCGCGGAACATTTAAAAATGTTACCGCACTTGAACCCAATGCCGGGATGCGGAAGGAGTTTTTGAAATTTCTGCCGGAGATCGTCTGTCTGGAGGGTACTGGCGAAGATACCGGACTTCCTGATAACAGCGTGGAGTTGATCACCGTGGCGCAGGCGTTCCACTGGCTGGATGCGGAAAAATTCAAAGCGGAAGCGATGCGGATCCTGCGCCCCGCAGGTCAGGTCGCCATCGTGTGGAACAACAGTATTGAAAACGAGTTCACCATAGAACGCAACCGGATCTGCCGGAAACATTGTCCGCGCTTCCGCTCCGGACACGCGGGGAAACGTTCAGCTGCCGAAGGAGATGCATTTTTGCGGTATGAATACTTTACGCAAGTGGAAGTGGTCGCGTTTGACAATCCGTTCGTTATGGATATGGAGATATTTGAGGGCAATATGCGCTCGCGTTCCTACGCATTGACGCCCAATGACAGCGGATACGGAGATTTTATGGCTGAACTCCGCACCGCATTTGACCGTTTTGCTCAAAACGGGATCGTCATTGAACCGCAGGAGACCCGGATCTACTTCGGCAGATTCTGACGTTTCAGGAACTTAACCGTTTCAAGCTCCTTTTTGCTGGCGGCGAAATCCAGCGCCGTCAAACCATTGCGGTCTTTGACCGACAGATCTGCGCCGTATTCGCAAAGGATCTTCAAGGCGCGGGAATTTCCGTCATACGCCGCGCTGAAAAGCGGAGTTCTGCCCTCAAGGTCGGTTGCATTGATATCGGCGGATTTTCCGGTAAGAAGATATTTCAAAACTTTGCAGCTGCCCTGATAAGCGGCAATATGCAACGCGGTGCGACCGGCATTGTCGCGGCATTCCACACTCACACCATATTGTTCAATAAGCGCGGCGGCAACCGGAGACAAATCTCCCCACGCCGCTTTGTGAAGCAGAGATGCGCCTTCATTATCAACAACCGATGCCGGATCAGTTGTGATAGCGAGCAGACACCCGGCAACCGAAAGATTGCCGCAGCGGACAGCGGCCGCCAGCGGAAGCTCTCCGGCATTATCCGGCTGCATCGGATCCAAACCGTACTCCAGCAGAGCGCGGAGCAGAACCAGATTGCCGCTTTCAGCGGCTTTGAACAGAGCATTTTGTCCCTGCCGATCGCACCCTGACATATCGACATTGGCATCCAGAAGCATATTGAAATATTGCTTTTTGAGTTTGGGTTGAGCGCAGAGCTCCAGAAAATCCCCGGTGGTAAAAGTACCATTGCTCAAGCGTTCCGTAATGAAAGTTTCCACATTTTTCATCATTTTCCACTCCTTTCTTGAAAATAGCCGTCTATAATATAGAGAGTTTGTCAAATAGACATATTTTGTCCACACTGTTTTTGAAACGCTATATTCCCATTGAGGGAACAGAGCTTTTTGAAAAGTTTTTCCGCTTATTGCCGGTTGCAAACTGCTATGCTGTGTGCTATATTTGAGAAACGCTATATTCCCATTGCGAGGAGATAATTTGATAAGCTTTTTGCGACCAACGGGAGCTAAAAATACTCCGCTTTTCAGCGCATTTTTTTAAGCTCGGCGATGATGGTTTCCGGATCG
>JAZOMB010000062.1:0-28060 GCA_045653515.1 Victivallaceae bacterium
CCGTTTCCAGTCGGCGGATGTATCGCGCGGCAAGGTCGAAGTCAAATCAAGGCGACACCAAGGGATCCGTCTTCGCTAAAGCTACGCCGGGACAAGGTGAACTTACGTTCTCGACCGAGGCTGAGTCCGCCGACAAGGCCAGCGGGAGCAAGCGAGATCGCTCCGTTATTTTTTGAACATAAAGTAGACGGCGCCGACCATGCAGAGTCCTGCCCAGAGATAGTTCCAGCGCAAAGGTTCTTTCATATAGATAACGCTGAAAGGAACAAAAATAGAGAGGGTGATGACCTCCTGAATGATTTTCAACTGAGCCAGAGTGAGATGACCATCGTGTCCGATACGGTTGGCGGGAACCTGCACAAGGTATTCAAAGAAAGCCACACCCCAGCTGATAAGCACCGCGATGATCCACGGTTTGCTGCTCAAAGTACGCAAGTGGCCGTACCAGGCAAAGGTCATAAAACAGTTGGAAATGATCAGCAACAGAACAGTTTTGAGCAAAATAAGCGGCATAGTATACACCTGTTTGATTTATTGGTTGTTATTTTTTTGGAACAGAAAGTTTGAAATCATAAAAACGGTTGCGGCCCTCACAGGCGGTGATGCCGAGATAAAACTCTTTGCCAAGTTCAGGCAGGTGACAACCGAACTTCCGGTCTTCACACTCTACTTCCAACATCTGACCTTTCGGAGTGGCAGTGATGGTGATTTTGAGTTCATAGCGGGTGCGCGGCTTGAACGGGGCAAGCATATAAGAGTGTTTCACCCACGCAGGTTTATCATCTATCCACATATGTTTCCAGACATTGAGACCGAGATCGTACAGGACGATCTCCCAATGTTCACGGAACTCAGGCGCACCGGAAGCTTCATGCGTACCGAGTTCGGGTGCAATAACGATCAAGGGCGCCATACGGTCATCAAATGACATCGTGGAAGAGCAAACTATCGTCTCTTCCATTTTGATCTTTTGGCCGTAGCACATCGCGACATAAGCTTCATCCTGCATATCGTCGTGAAGCTGTTTATCGGTCAATTCGTCCGGAACTTCCTGAACGATGTGGTCACTCTCCTGCCGCCAGGAACGCACACAGCTCCAGCGGGGACCTTTGACCATAACAAAATCGGCGGGATTCCATTTATCTCTGGAAAACTCCGCATTGAATTCAAAACCTTCGACAGCGTGAACCATTTTCACTTCTCCGGAACTTTTCCTTTGGGCGCACTGATTTTGAAATCATAGAAACGGTTGCGCCCTTCACAGCCGATGATACCGAGATAAAACTCCTTGCCGAGCCCGGGGAGGTAACAACCGAACTTCCGGTCTTCGCACTCAACTTCCATCATCTGCCCTTTGTTGGTGGCGCTGATGGTGATTTTGAGTTCGTAACGGGTGAGCGGCTTGTACGGAGCAAGCAAGTAGGCGTGTTTCACCCATGCGGGTTTATCGTTTTTCCACATATGCTTCCAGACATTGATGCCGAGATCATACAGGACGATCTCCCAATGCTCGCGGAACTCAGGCGCACCGGAAGCTTCATGCGTACCGAGCACCGGCGCAATGACGATCAAAGGTGCCATACGGTAATCAAAGGACATCGTGGACGTGCAAACGACCTTTTTGTCCATCCGGATCTTTTTACCGTAACACATCGCGACATAAGCTTCGTCGTGCATCCGTCGGTGGAGATCCTGTTCGGTGGCACTTGCCGGAACATTCTGCACGATGTGATCGCTCTCCTGTATCCAGCTGCCGACCTTCGTCCAACGGGGACCTTTGACCATTACAAAATCGGCAGGGTTCCATTTCCCTCTGGAAAAGTTTGCTTTGAATTCAAAGGCGGCAAGCTGGCTCACCAGAGCCAGCGTGAACAAAAATGCAATGATTTTTTTCATAGACGGCCTTCAGCGATCAACACGGGCAGAACCGCCGCCGATCAATTTTTCCACTTCAGCCTTGGTTGCCATTGAGGTATCGCCGGGGGTGGTCATCGCCAGAGCGCCGTGGGCGGCGCCGTATTCGACCGCAACTTCAGCCTTACCGGTGGTCAGCAGACCGTAGACCAATCCGGAAGCGAAGCTGTCGCCGCCGCCGACCCGGTCAAAAATTTCCAAACCTTTACGTTCGGTGGATTTGTAGAATTTGCCATCCTGCCACGAGATCGCCGACCAATCGTTGACAGAAGCGGAAATCACCTGACGGAGCGTGGTCGCAACGACCTGGAAGTTGGGATAAAGTTTGACCACTTCGTTGATCATCGCTTCAAACTTGGATGAGTCGATATTATTGAGATCGTTTTCCGCCATACCCAGACACGCGGAGAAGTCCTCTTCGTTGCCGATCATCACGTCAACATAACGGGCGATCTCTTTATTGACCTGCTGAGCGCGTTCCTTACCGCCGATGCTCTTCCACAGGCTCGGGCGGTAGTTGAGGTCATAGCTGGTGATGGTGCCGTATTTTTTTGCGCACTTCAGCGCTTCAATGACCACATCCGGCGTGGTATCGGAGAGCGCGGCAAAGATTCCGCCGGTATGGAAGTGGCGGACACCCTGTTTGCCGAAGAGCTCCTCCCAGTCAATATCGCCGGCTTTGAGCTGGGAGACGGCGGTGTTGCCGCGGTCGGAACAGCCGACCGCACCGCGGATACCGAAACCGCGTTCAGTGAAGTTCAAGCCGTTGCGCACCGTCCGTCCGGTTCCGTCATAGGGAACCCATTTGATAAAGGAGGTATCGACACCGCCCTGCAAAATGAAATCTTCGACCAGACGGCCGACCGGGTTATCAGCGAAAGCGGTGACCACACCGGCGCGCAGACCGAAACAGCGGCGCAAACCGCGGGCGACATTGTATTCGCCGCCGCCTTCCCAGACATTGAAAGTTCTGGTGGTATGGATCCGTCCGGCGCCGGGATCAAGACGGAGCATAACCTCTCCCAGACTCACGATATCATAACGGCATTCGGAAGCATCTCTATATTTCAGCATAATAATAACTCCTTTGTTCTGATATAAAATATGACAATTTGATAAGATAACCGGAAAATGCGTTTTTGTCAAGTTTTTCCGCCTTGTAAAAGCATAAAAAACAGCTATATTTTATATATAAACTTCAAACCCCGGAATTGCTATGAAACTGCTTGTAAAATTATTGTTTTTTTTGAGTGCCGCGACACTTTGTGCCGCCGGACCGTTCCGCGCTTCGACCGCGCTGGAAAAGAAGCTTGAAAGTGCAAAAGCGGAATATTACCGCAACTATGACCAACTCGAAGCCCACTTCAAATTTGCCGGAATTCTTTACGATGCCGGATGTTTGGAAAGTGCCTTCTGCAATGCCGAATCATTGTTGAAAAATGCTCTTGACGGCAATGCAAAACGCTTTTTCGATCAGCACGCTAAACGGCAGCTCACGCCGCTGCTGACCTCTAAAGAGCGCGAAAAGTTTGCCAAACTTCCCCATCCGCAGCAGTTGAAAGAGATCAATAACCTTCTGCTGAAAAAATCTGCTTCAAATCCGCTGTTCGCCGAATATCTGCGCTTCTCCGGAAATCCTGAACGCTGGAACAGCCGCGACCCCAAAGATATCGCCTTTGTCAAAGCGAAAATCGCCGAAGCGATCGCTGCCGGAAAATTTGACTCCGTTTTAGATTATAATCTCTCTTGCGGCAATTATCTTTATCTGGCCGCCAAAGATCCTGAAAACGCCCTGCCCTGCTTTATCCGGCTTTATTTTCACGATCCCGACCACCCGACCGCGTTGCAATCTCCGCTTGGTTTCACCGTAAATAAAATACTTCAAACCGTTACCCCGAAGCGCCGCAACCGCGCTGAAGTACTCAACCGCCACGATCCGGTGAAGCTCATCCTTGAAAATATGCACACCTACCCCCGCACGGTGGAGAACTTTCTCCGCGCCAAGGGCAAAGAAATTTCTGCTGAAAAATTTGTCAAACTCTGTCTGCTGGCTTCCGACTCGGTTGATCTGCAGCTGCGCTCCTTTGCGTTTGCGGAACTTACGCGGCGCGATCTTACGCCGCTGCTGCCGCTGCTCAGACAACTGCTGAATGATAACGATGCCGGACGGCGCGCGGTGGCGGCTTTGATGCTGCCCTATGCGATACCGGCAGACAAACTTTCTGAAGCATTGGCAGAGTTGTCGAAAGATGAAAGCGCAATCGTTAAAATGACTGCAGACAACGTTGCAAAAACCCGCTGTTCAGCGGAAGATTACGCAAAATTCCAAACGCTTCTGAAACGGAAATGATCACTTTTTGATCCGGCGGCGGATCAATGAAAAAAGTTCCCTGATCTCGGTCGATTTCAGGCACCACAAAATCCCGAAGTAGCCGATCATAAAGATGATGGAGACCACGCCAAGCAGAATGATCTCATTCAGCCAATGCTTCATCGCCCACGCTTCAACCCCACAGCGGATAGAGAGCAAAGACAGCACTCCGGCGCCGCCGAAAGCAACCGCCGCGTTGCGGACAAAACTCAAAAACACCGCCCCGGTGTTCCTGGTCATATTCTCTTTTTTCAACAGCCACAACAGTACACTGTTGTTGAAAAGCGAAGAAATAACCGTCGCCAACGCGATACCGCCCTGCGCCAGAAACTGCATAAGAATATAGTTCATCACAATATTGATTGTTGTCGCGCAGACCGAAACTTTCAAAACCGTAACCATTTTCTGCCGCGCATAAAATGCCGGATAAATAACTTTCAGCGAGCAGAAAAACGGTATTCCGACGCCATAAAACACCGCCACCCAGTGAGCCGCCTGCAAATCAGCCATCGTGTAACGGCCGCCCAGGCAGAGAATGTGGAGCATATTATTGTGGAAAAACATCACCAGTGCCGCCACAGGCAGAGTGGCAAACCACATCATCCGCAAACTGTACGCCAGCGTTTCAGCGATCTCATCACACCTTCCCGCCGCTGCCGAACGGGACATCATCGGCATAAGTACACTGCCCAGACTTACTGCGACAATACTGATCGGAATATCCACGATCCGGTCAACATAGGTCAATGCGGGGATCGCCTGACTGCCCAGACTTGCCGCCATTCCACGGTCGATCAGAAAGCTCACCTGCAGCGCAGAATAACCGAGCATCCCCGGGAGTGCGAGATTGAACAGCGATTTGAGAATGGCGCGTTCCTTCCAGAAATCGCAGAAATCCGGAAAAAATCCGGTAAATTTCAAAAGCACCGTCACCATCGCCAACTGCAATATTCCCGCCGCCGGAACCAGCAATGCAAGCATCGGCAGAAACTCTTCTTCCGGCATAGCAAATATCAATGCCGCACTCAATCCGCCGAGCAGAACAATATTCAGCAGCAGCGCCGCCAGTGCCGGAAGCAAAAATATTTTGGCATAATTCAGCACCGCGCCGACCACTCCGGTCAGACAGATAAACAAACCGTACGGCATCAGCAACGGCAGAAGTTTGAAGGTCAGAATGATACGCGGATGTGTAAAAAATTCAATTCCCCAGGATGCGGAAAATTTCACAACAATAATGCTGAAAAGCGATACAACGATAACGATCCCCGTCAATATCGCACTCAGTATTGAAAACACAACCGCCAACTGCTTGCGAACTCTCTCTTCGCCGTCTTTGATGCAGTTTTCAGCGATACGCGGGATAAGTGACGTTGACAACGCCCCCTCCCCCAATACACGACGAAGCAGATTCGGAATGGAAAACGCAAGGAACCACGCGCTGGCGGTCTCACCGCCGCCGAGGACAGCAGACTCCAAACGAACCCGGATAACGCCGAGAATACGGCTCAAAAATGTGGCAAACGCCATGCCGGACGTACTTTTAAGCAGAGACCTCTGCTCTTTTTCTGTGCTGGTATTTTCACTCATTTTTCAACTCTTTTTACAACATTCACCGGCGAGTTTATCCAGCGAAAAATAGTTTTCGCTGTCAGTACCGCTTCCCGGTGCGAAGATCATAAAATCCTTTTCCCAGCCGCCCGGACGGGAGATCTGCATCACCCGCTTGACAACTTCCGCACTCAAATAGTTGCAACTGGCAACTTCAAACGATATGCGCCAGCTGTCGCGCCTGAAAGGAAATTTTTCTGCGGCGGCGGCTGAAATTTCAAAACTTCCGTGTTCGTGCGGGTGAAAATCCAGCAGCAGTTTGTAAAACAATGTATTGCTGTGCAAAAAATCCCACGTCGCCTGCAACGCATGGTCAAAATTTTCCGGCAACCGCAATTCAAACCGGATATCTATCTCATATCTGCTGACGATCCCGGCAATGCACAACAGTATATCACGGAGCGTTTCAGCATATTTCTTATCGGCCGCCGCTCTTCCGAGATCAGGGGTCAATGTGGCGATCGGCATTCCGCATTGTGCCATTACTTCACAGCGCTTTTCCAGCAAATTCAGAAACTCCCTGCGCACGCGGAACGGCGCCTCCGGCAATTCAGAAATTATGCTCCTGCTGAGAAGTTCACGGACATGAAACACAAATCCCGGATGAAAATCATCTTCCGCATTCTCTGCATCAAGCATTTCGCCCGGGATCTCGGCAATGGAAAAATTGCTGAAACTGTTGAGCAGTTTCAAATCATCTTTATTGTAAATGGCAATTCCAAATTCCATATCATATCACCGCCGCATCAAAAGAATCCCGCATCGCGCAGGGTATCCATAGTGATATTTGAACTCTTTTTTTCCGCCGCGGCGGCAACTTGCATCTGACGGATGACATAGCGGCCGATGATATCAAATTCAACGTTGATCAAACTGCCTTTTTTACGGGAGGCAAGAGCGGTTTCGGCAAGCGTTACCGGGATGAGCCGGACACCGAAAAAATCTTTTTCAGCTTCAACCACAGTGAGCGAAACCCCGTCCAATGCAACACTGCCCTTTTCCACCACCAGCGGCATATCATCTTTATCAAGCGCGACAAGCAGTTCCACGTCGCCGTCCGGAAGATGTTTGAGTTCAATAACTTCAGAACAGCAGTCCACATGTCCCTGCACGATATGTCCGCCCAATCTGGCTCCGGCACACATAGCACGTTCCAGATTGACTTTGGCACCGATCGGAATTTTACCGAGATTGGTGCGGCGCAAAGTCTCTTCCAGAGTGTGAAACATCAATTCGCCATTTGGAAGTTCCTGCTCCAGAGTAAGACAGCATCCGTTTACCGCAATGCTTTCGCCGTAAACGAGATCGTCCCACTTTTTCCCGGGCATCACCACAACCTTGTTACCGCTGCGCTGACGCAGCGAGCCGACAGTTTCAACCAGACCGGTAAACATAATTACTTTACGCTTTCAAATATCCGCAAACGGCAATATCATCGCCGTACTGCTTGATTTCAACATTATTCAACATCAGCGCCTGCTTCATAAGCTCCGGCCCCAAGCCGCCGACAACGGGCCGCCCGGTTCCGCCGAGCAATTTCGGCGCGATATGAAATTCCACATAATCGACCACACCGGCGCGCAGAGCGCTGCCCGCCAATCCGCCGCCGCCTTCAAGCAGGACAGCAGTCATTTTGCGTTCACCGAGAGAGAGCAAAAACGCATCCCACTTCTCTTTGGTGGACAAATCAGCAACACATGCATTGCCGTCGGGGAAAAATCCGTTAAGTTCCTCTTCGGTAAAACTGGAGCTTGCCACCACGCGAAGCGGCTGGCGCTCCCAGCTTTCCGGTTCACGAACGGTCAACTGCGGATGATCGATCCGAACCGTATTTGCTCCGACGATGACCGCATCGCACAGCCTTCTCAACTGCTGTACGCGCTTGCGGGCAACGCTTCCAGTGACCCACTTGGAATCGCCTGAAGCGGTGGCGATACTGCCGTCGAGCGTCATTGCCATTTTCAAAATCACCAGCGGCTTCCCAGTGGTAACCCAGCAGAAAAACGCCCGGTTCAATTCATTGCACGCGGCACTTTCAACTCCGTATTCAACTTCAATATTATGGGCGCGCAGGATCTCCACCGCCTTGCCGTTGTGCTTCGGATTGGGGTCAAGCGAACCGATAACCACGCGGGACAATCCATTGGCGATTATCGCTTCGGTACAAGGGGGAGTGCGGCCGTAAGTTGAACACGGTTCCAATGTGACATATATCGTTGCACCGCGCGGGTCAATATTTTTACGCTTGACATCATTGAGCGCATTGATTTCGGCGTGGGGTTCTCCGGCTTTGCGGTGAAATCCCCGTCCGATAATTTTTCCATCGCGGACGATGACCGCGCCGACCATGGGATTGGGATTGGTAGTTCCCCATCCCATCTTCGCCAGAGCCAGAGCTTCAAGCATAAATTCACGGTCACCGTTCATACTTCAGCGCTCCTCAAAACCGAAAAGCGCATCGGCATAATATTCGGGGTCGAACTCCTGCAGATCTTCCGGGCTTTCACCAAGTCCGATGTAGAAAAGCGGCAGATCAAATTCACGGTGCAACGCAACCGCCATACCACCGCGGCCGGTGCCGTCAAGCTTGGTCACGACCAAGCCGGTAACTCCGGCACACTTGCTGAATTCCCGCGCCTGCGAAACCACGTTTGACCCCAAACTGGAATCCACAGTAAGCCACACTTCGTGGGGCGCACCGGGATAGGCTTTATTGACGGAACGGCGGATCTTTTCCAATTCCGCCATCAAGTTGGCCTGATTGTGCTGGCGTCCGGCGGTGTCGATCAGCAGGTAATCAGCTTCGCGGGCGAGCGCGGCGCTGGCGGCATCGAATGCCACACTTGCAGGATCTGCACCGTGTTTGGAGGAAACGACCTGAGTATTGGTGCGTTCACCCCACAGCTGGAGCTGTTCCACCGCGGCGGCGCGGAAAGTATCGCAGGCGGCAAGAATGACCTTCTTGCCCTGCTTTTTCAAATTCGCCGCCATCTTGCCGATGGTAGTAGTTTTACCGCTGCCGTTGACACCGACCATAAGGATCACAACAGGGCCGCCGTTTTCGGGGCGGTTGATCTCGCGCTGACCGTTTTTCAATATCTCCGCGACCATATCTCTGGCGCACTTCACCAGATCGGCATCGGTGGCAAAAGCTCCGCGCTCGTACTTTTCGCGCAATTCAGCAGTGATCTGCACGGCGGCTGGAACACCGAAGTCAGCGGCGACCAGCATCGCTTCCAGATCGTCGAAACTCTCTTTACCGTGAACTTTTATTCCGGTAAAAATTGACGTCACGACCCGCGAAAGCTTGGTCGCGCTCTTTTCCAAACCGCGTTTGAAGATGGAAAAAATAGACATTATTATCCAAATTATTTTTTATCACCGTCGGTGAACTCGCGATTTTTGATCGAGTTCAGCACGCCGTTGATAAAGTTACCGGCTTCGCCGCCGGAAAAATCCCGGGCGATCTCCACCGCTTCGTCGATACTCACGATCATCGGCACTTCCGGGAATGAACGCATTTCCGCAACCGCCACCCGCATAATATTGCGATCGACATAGGACAAGCGTTCCCATGCCCAGTTTTCGCAATAACGGATGATGATCTCATCAATATTATCCCGTTCCAGAGTGACGCACTCATAAAGTTTGCGCGCATACTCTTCGGCGCGGCGCGCCTGGCGGTTGTCTTTCATCTGAAATTCATCGCGGGCAGTTTCAAGAAACTGCTCGAAATTGGCAACGCCGGGAATTTCCTCCTGCAATTCACAGCTGAAAAGAAATTCCATCGCCAACTCGCGTCCGAGCCGTTTGGAATGCATCGGCAGGGCGGAAGTATCAATATCTCCGGCAAACTCACTCATTTTTTCATCACCCGGGTGAGATTTGCCATTTCGATCGCCGCCAGCGCAGCATCGACGCCTTTGTTGCCGGCCTTGGTTCCGCTGCGTTCGATAGCCTGTTCGAGATTGTCGGCGGTGATCATGCCGTAGGTGACAGGAACGCCGCTTTCCAGACTGATCTGCGCCAGACCTTTGGCAACTTCGGAGTTGATGTAGGAGGCGTGCGGGGTGGCACCCTGAATGACCACGCCCAGCGCCATCACGGCATCAAATTCGCCGCGCTGGACCATCTGTTTGACGGCGAAAGGAATCTCGTAGGAACCGGGAACGTAGGCAACCGAAACATCATCAGCATTGCCGCCGTGACGGACGATGGCATCAATGGCTCCGGAAAGCAGACGGCTGACAAAGAAATCATTAAAGCGGCCGCAAACGATACCGAACTTCAAACCTTTGGCATCAAGCGTACCTTCATAAACAGTACCGGCATTTTTATTCAGCATAATACAATCTCCTAAATTATCTCAATTCAACATTCAATTCCGCCGCCAGACGGCTGCGCACTTTATCCATTGCCGCATTGACTTCGGTATCGGTCAAAGTACGTTCTTTATTGCGGAAGTTCAAACTGTAAGCCATACTCTTTTTACCCTGAGCTTTGAGCGCATCATCGACGAAGATATCAAAGAGGCGGACAGACTCAAGATTGGCAACTTTGCAGCGGCGTATGAAATCCAGAACCGTACCTGATTCCAGATCCGCCGGAGCCACAAACGCAATATCGCGGGCGGTGCCGGGGTACTGCGGCAGTTCTTTGTAGGATTTGGTCGCGCGTTCAGATGCCGCCAGAAGCTTGGCGAAATCGATCTGCGCGAAAAACACCGGAGCGGCGTTGCGCCACTTGGCGGAATATTCCGGAGCGAGCTGTCCGAAGTGACCGGCCAGCTTGCCTTCCAGATAAAGTTCCATCACGCACTTATCGGCGAAACGTCCATCGCATTCGGCGGGGACGGTAAAGCGATAGTTGCGGATATTGAGCCGTTCCAGCAGAACTTCGACTTCACCTTTGATATCGTAGAAGTCATAATCGGCTTCGCCTTCAGCGGAGAAGCGTTCCGGATGACGGCGGCCGGTGAGCAGCATCAGAAGTTCGTACCGTTCTTCAGGGAACTTATCCGCATTTTTGCAGAACGCCTTGTCCAGTTCAAACAGCTTCATATCGCGGTTGCCGCGCGCCAGGTTGCGGCCGACGGTGGCGATCATCTCACCGAACAATCCCGGACGCATCCAGGTGCTGTCAGGGCTGAGCGGGTTGGACAATTCGATCAGATCTTCCTTGACAAAACGCTTGTCGGCGAGCGCAGAAGCGGTACCGACGATGCTGTAATGGATACATTCATAGTAGCCCATACCGATAATGCAATCGCGGATCTTGCGGATGGGGGTGTAGACATCTTCGGAACTGGAGTGGCAGAACTTGCCCTGCACAGGGATCGCCGGGATCTTGTCCAGACCGTCTATACGGGCGACTTCTTCGGCAAGGTCGGCTTCGCGGGTAAGGTCAAGACGGAACAGCGGACAGGTGACTTTGCAGCTTTCCGCAGTGATATCTTCGACCGTCAGGCGCAGACCTTTGAGAATTTCCACGATGCGGTCATTGGTAACATCGGTACCGATGAGTGCGCGGATCTTGTCAAAACGGCAGATGATGACCGGTTCTTCCGGACGGACGCCTCTGACTTCCATCGCGGCGCTGGCAATTTCTCCGCCGGCGGTCGCCAGAATCAGCTGGCAGGCGCGGACAGAAGCCAATTCCGCCATATCAAAGTCAACTCCGCGTTCATAACGGTAGCTGGCATCCGTGGAAATATTCAGCGCACGGCTGGTGGTACGGATGTGAGATGATTTGAACACGGCACTTTCGAGCAGGATCTCGGTGGTTTTTTCGGTAACACCGGAGTTTTCTCCGCCCATAACACCTGCCAGCGCCATCGGTTTTTCCGCATCGGCAATGACAAAATGTTCAGCATTGAGTTCAACGACTCTGCCGTCAAGCAGAGTGATCTTTTCACCGGCTTTGGCGCGGCGGGCGACCACACGGTTTCCGGCCAGAGCAGCACGGTCAAAGGCGTGCAGCGGCTGACCGAGTTCCATCATCACATAGTTGGTAACGTCGACCACATTGTTGATGGAGCGCAGACCGATGCTCTCCAGACGCTCCTTGAGCCAATCGGGGCTGGGACCGACTTTGACATTTTTGATAACTCTGCCGATGTAGCGCGGGCAGAGTTCCTGATCTTCAACGGTGACCAGATCGGAAATGATCTCATTGCATTCGGGGATCGAAATTTCCGGCAGTTTGGCTTCGCACTTGAGCTGGCAGGAAACATCCCGCGCCACGCCCCAAATGGACAGGCAGTCGGGACGGTTGGGGGTGATTTCCAGTTCGATGCGGGTATCGCCGGGATAGAGTGATTCGATCGGAGTGCCGAGCTTGGTGTCGGCGGACAGAATCATCAGACCGTCGTTGTTTTCAGAAATGCCGAGTTCCTCTTCGCTGCACATCATACCGAAAGATTCAACACCGCGCAGTTTGGAACGTTTGATTTTGAATTCGCCTTCGGGAGTGGAGAAAACAGTTCCGATCTTCGCCAGCGGAACGATGCATCCGGCGTCGCAGTTGGGAGCGCCGCAGACGATCTGCAGCTCTTCGGTGCCGTCGGTGACTTTGCACACCGAAAGGTGATCGCTGCCGGGATGGGGGTTGCGTTCGAGAATTTTCGCGGCGACGACACCGGCGGGAACAGTCGAATTCTTTTCAACGTGTTCGACCTCGATACCGGCCATAGTGAGTTTGTCGCACAATATTTTATCATCGCAATCCAATGCGACATAATCAGCCAACCATTTGCGTGAAATATCCATTATTCACTCCTCTTGCTCAAAATTGTCCAAGGAAACGGACATCGTTGTCATACAGGAAACGCAGATCGGGAATGCGGTAACGCAGCATCGCCAGACGTTCCAATCCCAGACCGAAAGCGTATCCGCTCCAGATTTCCGGATCGATACCGACATTCTTCAACACGTTGGGATCGACCATACCGGCACCGGCGATCTCGATCCAGCCGGACTGTTTGCAGACATTGCAGCCCTTGCCGCCGCAAACCACGCAGGAGAAATCATATTCCACGCTGGGTTCGGTGAAGGGGAAGAAGTGGGGGCGCAGACGGATCTTGACATCGCGTCCGAACATTTCCCAGGCGAAGTTCTGCAGAACACTCTTCAAATCCGCCATAGAAACGTTGCGATCGATATAAAGACCTTCGATCTGGTGGAAGTTCATACCGTGCGTGGCATCGGGAGTGTCGCGGCGGAAAACCCGTCCGGGAGCGACGATGCGCACCGGCAGTTCGTGAGTTTCCATAACACGCACCTGCACCGGGCTGGTCTGGGAACGCAGGATGCGGCCGTCGGGGAAATAAAAGGTATCCTTGGGATCACGGGAGGGGTGATCGTCGGGGGTATTCAAAGCATCAAAGTTGTGATAAATATCTTCGATTTCGGGGCCGTCAACAGCTATAAATCCCATACGGCCGAAAACTTCAACACATTCGTCGGTGAGCTGGGTGATGGGGTGACGGTGGCCGCATCCGCTGCGGCGTCCGGGCAGAGTAAGGTCGAGAGCTTCGGAATTTTTGCCGGACTTTTTGCGCTGGCTCAATGCATCATTGAGCGCATCCTGAATTCTGCTGCGTCCGGTATTGAAAGCGCTTCCGGTCTCCCGGCGTTCTTCGGGGGGGACAGAACCCATTTTTTTGGACAATTCGGGGAACAGTCCATTGCGCCCGAGATAGGCGATACGGACAGCTTCCAACTCTGCGCTGTCTGTTGCCGCAGCGATTTTTGCCACCGCTTCATCAGCGGCGCGATTCACGGCTTCAATGATATCGTTCATAAAGATCTACCAGAAGTATTATATTGTTAAAAAAAATTATCTTCAAACTCCGTAAAAAAGCATACTTTTTCACCGGAGAAAACAGTCAAAAAAACAAAAAGCAACCTGAAAACGGTGAAGTCCGTCTCTCAGGCTGCTTTTACGGTTTTCAGCTGCCGAATCAGGCCTGGGTGACTTTCTCCACCAGAGCCTTAAACTCAGCCGGCGCAGTAACGGCCAGGTCAGCGAGGACCTTGCGGTTAAGACCGATATTGGCTTTCTTCAAGCCATTCATAAAGGTGCTGTAGTTGACGTCCAACGCACGGCAGGCGGCGTTGATACGGACGATCCACAGCTGACGATACTGCTGCTTTTTCTGCTTGCGTCCGACATAGCTGTGGGACAGAGCTTTATCGACAGCATCATAAGCGGTACGGATGTTGCGGCTGGCGTTGCCGTAGAAACCTTTGGCGCGCTGAAGCACCATTTTACGGCGTTTGCGGGACGGAACAGCATAAGTTACACGTGACATAATTCCTCATCTCCTCTTCAATTACAGACCATAGGGCAGCGCGGCTTTGATACGGCTGTTCTCGGCGGGAGAGACAGCTGCGTCATGACGCAGACGGCGTTTACGCTTGGCGTTTTTGCAGGTCTTGAGGTGACGGGCACCCGCTTTGTGGTGACGGAACTTTCCGGTTCCGGTCTGCTTGAGCCGCTTGGCGGCACACTTTCTTGTTTTCAGTTTCGGCATTGTTTACATCCTTTTTATTTGATGTTTTACGCCCCGCCGGTCAATGCACTACCGGGCGCGGCACTACTTACTATATTTCAAAGAACTTTCCCTTTCAAGAAGGCTCTTCAAAAACCTTTTTCTCATTTCGGTGCAAAATTCACCGAGATATTACGGCCGAGCAATTTCGGCTTGCCGTCGGCTTCCGCGTGGGCGGACAAATCGGCGGTCACCTTTTCCATAAGCTCAAAAGCCATATCCTGATGCGCCATCTCACGACCGCGCAGGGCCAGGGTCACTTTCAGGCGGCACTTCTTCTGGATGAAGTCGATAGCCCGGTTGATCTTGGTCTCATAATCGTGCTGGTCGATATTGATATGAAACTTGACCTCTTTAAGTTTCTGAGCGATGGTATTCTTACGCTGTGCTTTCTGATTCTTCTTCTGCTCATAGAGCAGTTTTCCGAAGTTCATGATCCGCACGACCGGCGGATTGGAAGTATCGGACACGAGAACCAAATCTTCCCCTGCCTCCGCAGCCAACTCTTTGGCACGGGCATAGGAAACCACACCAAGCTGAGTTCCATCGGCACCGATAAGGCGCACATCTTCCAGCTGGATGCTCCGATCATTGGGTTTCAGCAGCTTTGCAATAAGAACACCCTCCTTTCAAACTTCAATAAATCCGGTTTCTTTTTTGCAATATTCAACGCACCGGGAACCCAATTCCCGGCACGTTTATATAATATATTACCAAATCTCGCGATTGTCAACCGCTTCTTTCATTTTTTCGGCAAGTTTCGTCAAATCCATCTCGCCAAGCTCGCCATCGCGGCGGTTCCGGACTGCCAGAGTGCCGTTTTCCGCCTCTTTTTCGCCAAGGACGAGCAAATACGGGATTCGTTCCTGACGGGCGGCGCGGATCTTCGCGCCCAGACCGGCGGCCTGTTCGTCGACATCGACACGGAATCCCATGCCGCGCAGTTCTTTGCAATAGGCTTTCGCCATATCAAGCTGCTTATCGGAAACCGGCAGGATACGAGCCTGAACCGGAGCCAGCCACATCGGGAAAGCGCCCGCATAGTGTTCGACCAGGATACCGAAGAAGCGCTCCAGAGAACCGAGCAGCGCGCGGTGGACCATGAACGGGCGGTGCTTCTTGCCGTCTTCGCCGATGTAGGTCATATCGAAGCGTTCGGGCAGATTGAAGTCAAACTGGATAGTGGTCGTCTGCCATTCACGGCCAATGGCATCACGCAGTTTGAGGTCGATCTTCGGACCGTAGAACGCGCCGCCGCCTTCGTCGACATCGCAATCCAGACCGCATTTTTCCACAGCTTTACGCAGGGAGACGATCGCCTTTTCCCAACGTTCGGGTTCGCCGACCGCCTTTTCCGGACGGGTGGAAAGATACGCTTTGATATCAGTAAAACCGAACGCGCGGTTGATTTCCAAGCTGAAGCGCAGAACTTCGGCGATTTCCTCTTCGATGGACTCCGGAGTACAGATGATGTGGGAGTCGTCCTGAGTGAATCCGCGGACACGCATCAAACCGTGCAGAGAACCGGACTTTTCATAACGGTACACGGTACCGAGTTCAGCCCAGCGCAGCGGCAGTTCGCGGTAGCTGCGCAGACGGGAACGGTAAACCTCGATATGGAAAGGGCAGTTCATCGGCTTGACATAATAATCTTTTTCGTCGATCTGCATTGCCGCATACATACCTTCGCGGTAGAAGTTCAAGTGACCGCTGGTTTCCCAGAGGTTGCTCTGTCCGATATGCGGAGTATAAAGCAGTTCATAACCGTTTTTGTAGTGCTGATCTTTCCAGAAGGTTTCCATCAGGTGACGGATCAGCGCGCCTTTGGGGTGCCACAGCAGCAGACCGGGGCCGACGCAATCGGAGAATCCGAAGAGATCGAGTTCAGTACCGAGCTTGCGGTGGTCGCGTTTGGCGGCCTCTTCCAGCTGGCGCAGATGATCTTTAAGTTCCTGTTCGGTAGCAAAAGCGGTACCGTAGATGCGCTGCAGCATCGGATTGTTTTCATCGCCGCGGAAGTAACTTCCGGCGACACCGGTCAACTTGATCGCGCCGACCGCACTGCTGTTGTCAACGTGCGGACCGCGGCAAAGGTCAACGAAATCACCGACGCGATAGAAGCTGATCGCTTCACCTTCGGGGATATCGGCAAGACGTTCCAGTTTGTAGGGCTGATCTTTGAGCATCTCCTGCGCTTCGGCGCGGCTGGTTTCAAACCGTTCGAAGGGAAGCTTGCGGCCGATAAGTTTTTTCATCGCCTTTTCGATCTCTTTGAGATCTTCAGCGACCAGACGATGTTCCATATCGAAGTCGTAGTAAAAACCGCCTTCGGTGGCAGGGCCGATGTCAAACTTGGCATCGGGATAAAGCTTCTGGACCGCGGCAGCCATAATGTGTGCCGCACTGTGACGGATGGTTTCCAAAGAAAATTCGCTCATTTTTACACCATATATATAATAATATTGAAATTCACAAAAAAATTACCGAAAAGACCAACTGCCGTATCAACGGCAAACGCTTACCATCCGGTACCACCCGCGTCGGTAACGCGGGCATTTCCTCCATACAAACGGACCATTTCCTCAAAACTCCAACTGCTGCTGAACCGGCGTATCCGGCAGCACCTCCGCCACCGGCCGGAAACTTCTGCGATGCAGGGGGCACGCCCCGTACTTGCGCAGCGCTTCTAAATGTTCAGCACTACCATATCCTTTATGCGAAGCAAAACCGTACTCAGGATACTCCGCATCTGCTTCCATCATCATTCTGTCCCGCACCACTTTTGCCACGATACTTGCGGCGGCGATACTTGCACTGCGGGCATCCCCCTTGACCAGATTGCGCGACGGCACGGTAAATCCGCGAACCGGCAATCCGTCAACCAAAACAAAATCAACGCTTTTCAACTGCGCCACCGCCCGGAACATCGCCAAGTGGGCGGCTTTCAAAATATTCAACCGGTCGATCTCTTCAACATCAGCTATGCCGATGCCGATATCGACATCTTCAAGCGCCACAAGCTCTTCGTAAAGTTCAACTCTCGCTTCTGCGCTCAACTGTTTGGAGTCAAAGACTCCCGGCAGTCCGTTTTCACGCCACGGCAGAATAACTGCCCCGGCAGTCACCGGTCCTGCCAGCGGACCGCGTCCGGCCTCATCGACCCCCGCGATCCAACAAAAACCCTCCGCCCGGAGCTCGCGTTCCGACCGGAGGAGTTCATCATCCAAAGATAAAATTGTACGGCGTTTCATAATACAATGCTCCACCGTACAATATTCATCATAAACTTACTTCGTGCGCAGTTCTTTGACGCGGGCGGCTTTACCGACTTTGTCACGCAGGTAGTAAAGTTTGGCCCGGCGGACCAGACCGCGGCGGATAACTTCCACACCGGCGATACGGGGGCTGTTGATCGGGAACACACGTTCCACACCCTGACCGGCCTGAACGCGGCGGACAGTGAAGGTTTCTTCAATACCGCTGCCGCGGCGGGCGATAACAGTTCCCTGGAACTGCTGGATACGTTCGGTGTCGCCTTCGACGATCTTCACCGCGATACGGACGGTATCACCGACATTAAAATCGAAACGCTTTTCCTGCGCTTCATTTTTGCGAATAGTATCAACAATATTCATCTCAAACCTCTTTCATTTCCGTTTGCAGATATTTTTTCCATAAATCCGGACGACGTTCTCTCGTAACTTTTTCAGCTTCGCTCTTGCGGAACGCGGCAATTCTGCCGTGGTCGCCGCTCAGCAAAACTTCAGGCACTCTGCGCCCGCGGAATTCCACCGGACGCGTGTATTGCGGGTACTCAAGCAACCCCATCGAATGGGATTCCTCAAGCGCGGACTCATCGTCCCCCAGCGCTCCCGGGAGCAATCTTATCACCGCATCAGCTATCGCCATCGCGGCAATGTTTCCGCTCGACATCACAAAGTCACCCAGTGATATCTCCCGGTCGACTGCCAAATCGATCACCCGCTGGTCAACGCCCTCATAGTGGCCTGAAACCAGCACCAGGTGGTCAAGCTTGGCAAACTCCATTGCTATCTGCTGATTGAAGACCTCTCCTCGCGGTGAAGTCAGCACTACCAGCGATCCCGGCTTGCGGACACTTTCGATAGCCTCGGTCAGCACATCGGGAATCATCAGCATTCCCGGTCCGCCGCCGTACGGCTTCTCATCCACGGTACCCCGGCTGTCTTTGGCGAAGCTGCGGATATCCACCGCATTGATCTCCACCAGATCCTGCCGGACCGCGCGTCCGACGATGCTGCCTCCGAGAGGCCCCGGAAACAACTCCGGAAACAAAGTCAAGACATCGATCCGCACAAATACACCTGAAAGTTACAAAATCAAAAAAAACGCCTGTCAGTCGAGGACATCGACGGAGACACGCTTGTGCTGTCTTCCGGCGGCGCCGCTCACCAGCGAACGGATAGCCATAATGGTTTTTCCGCGCTTACCGACAATTTTTCCGATATCCTCTTTACAGCAACGCACCTGAATAGTGGCACCTTCATCGCTGTCGACCGTGGTAATTTCGACCTGTTCGGGTTTATCGACCAGGGCTTTGACCACGTACTCGACGAAAGCTTCCATCTCGCGGACATCTCCGCAAGCGGCACTCTTCTTCGCCTTGCCGGTAAAGAAACTTATCAATTTCTCAAACATTTCCGGCTCCGTTACGCCTCGGCAGAAGCATCGCCTTCAGCGGCGGCAGCTTCAGCGGCGGCCTTGGCTTCGGCTTCAGCAGCAGCTTTAGCTTCTGCTTCGGCGGCGGCCTTGGCTTTGGCCTTCTTGGACATCGCGGGTTTGCGTTCGACATCCTTCAGGCTCTTGCCGGAACGGACGCGTTCAACGATGTCTTCGACAGTTTCAGAGAAAACTGCACCAACGCTCTTCCAGTAATCAACGCGATCGAGTTTGATTTTTTCCTCTTTGCTGCGGGGATTGTAAAAACCCAACTCTTCAATCGACTTTCCGTCACGGGCGGAACGCTGATCCATCACCACAACCCGGAAACAAATTGCATTGCGGGTTCCGGTACGTTTCAATCTGACTCTTACCATAGAACTTTTTACCTCTTTTAATACTTTTCTTCGTTTTTTCCTCCACGTCCATCCGAACCGTGCGGGGAACAGCTACGTTATATTCCGCTTTTCTCAAAACGGACCCCCGTACAGAACTTCCGGCGATCAGACAGGCCCAGAGGATCGGCCATATGATCACACAATCTGTATCGTAAAGTTCATATAATATATCACCCCTCTGCACTTTTTACAACCTCTTAAATTTCAAAAACAAAAGTTTTTTTGAAAAAAACTGCGTTTACAAGACATTTTTTGAAAAAAACCGCCATTTTCGGAACCTGATCGGCAAATTTCACGTTTTGGAATTTGATATATCGCCAAGTTTGCTGTATATTATCGAAAATGTATTGCAAATAAAATCATCGGCAGCAGAAGTATGACTGAAAGAAAACGCGACACCCATTTTGTCGAAATAATGGATACCACCTTGCGGGACGGAGAACAGACTCCGGGGGTGAGTTTTTCTCCACGGGAAAAGTTTGACCTCGCCCGCTTTCTGCTTGCCAGACTCAAAGTAGACCGCCTTGAACTTACCAGCGCCCGCAGCGCCGACAGCGAAATTTCCGCAGTCAGCGGCATCGTAAACTGGGCAGAAAACCACGGTTACTTGAACCAGCTGGAGATCCTCGGCTTCATCGACGGCGGCAAGTCGGTCAACTGGATACGTTCCACCGGTTGCAAAACCGTCAACCTCCTTGCCAAAGGTTCGGAAAACCACTGCCGCATCCAGCTCAAAAAAACTCCCCAGCGCCACTTTGACGATATAAAAAGAGAGATCACCCAAGCCGCTTCTCTTGATTTGAATGTCAATCTCTATCTTGAAGCGTGGTCGCAGGGAATTTCCGAAAACTTCAGCTACGTCTGCAATCTGCTCGATGCTGTAAAAGATCTGCCGGTCAAACGCATTATGCTCGCCGATACGCTCGGCGTGCTGGCTCCGGATATGGTTTCGCGCTACTGCGAATGGATGATCAGCGCGTTCCCCAACTTCCGTTTTGATTTTCACGGCCACAACGACTACGGTATGGTGACCGCAAATTCACTTGCCGCCGTCCGCGCCCAAGTGAGCGGCATCCACACCACCATCAACGGCCTTGGCGAACGTGCCGGCAACCAGCCGCTTGCCCAGATCGTGGTAGCGGTACACGACTTGACAAACCGCCGCACCCGCATTGTTGAAAAAGAGCTGCAGAACGGCTCCTACTTACTGCAGGCGGCCTCCGGCAAACGCTGTGCCTGGAACACCCCTGTCATCGGCAGTGATGTCTACACCCAGACCTGCGGTGTTCACGCTGACGGCGACAAAAAGGGCAATCTTTATATGAATCTGCTCTCGCCTGAACGCTTCGGCAGACAGCGGGATTATGCGCTGGGAAAACTTTCCGGCAAGGCTTCGATCGAGCAGAATCTTGAACTTCTCGGAATAAACGCCGAACTTGACGAAACTGAACGCGCTCTGCTTCTTTCAGAGATCATCCGTCTCGGCGAACGCAAACACACCGTTTCGCCTGCCGATCTGCCCTTTATCGTTGCCGGGGTGAAAAAATCTCCGCTCAACAAAAAACTGCAGATCACCTCAGTTGACAGTACCAGCTGTTTGAATGGAGTCCCGACCGCCAATGTCACTTTGAAATACAACAGTGTCTCCGCCGCCGACTCTGCGCGCGGTACAGGAAGTTACGATGCCTTTGTCAAAGCCTTGAAAAAATGTCTCAAAGTATTTGGTCTGTCTATGCCAAAACTGCTTGACTACGAAGTGCGCATCCCCCCCGGCGGCAGAACTGATGCTCTGGTGGAAACCACCATCACCTGGAGCTGTAACGGCAAAACTTTTGTAACTACCGGAATCGACTCCGACCAATTGCTGGCGGCGGTCGCCGCTACTGAAAAAATGTTGAACTTAATGGAGATATAATGGCTGATTTTTTTATTATTTCCGGTGATGATGACTACGCCCGCAAACGTCGGGCGCGGGAGCTTTGCGCGGAATTGTGCGGAAATCCGGAACCGGAAAATGATGAAGCGGTGGAAATCATCACCGGCGACGATCCGGCGGTGAAACCGGATGAGATCGCAGTGCTTTTTATTGAAGCTCTGCGCACCCCGCCCTTTCTCTGCGATAAAAAGATCGTCTGGATGCGCCACCATCAGGATCTGGACAAATTCACCGCCGAAAAACAATCTCCGGAGTACGCCGAACTCTTTTCTATGTTGAGAGCCCCCCTGCCCCCCGGAATTCAGGTCATCATCGACGGTCCCGGACTCGACCGGCGGAAAAGCAAGGTCAAAGAGTTGAAAAATGCCGGCGCAGAAATGGAACTTTTCAACACCGCCAAAAGCAGCGACAAAGCCTTCGCCGAAAACCGGCGCGAACTTCTGGCAAAATTCAGCCGCAGTACCAGAAAACGCATCGCCCCCGATGCCCAGCAGTATCTATGCGAAGTTATCGGCGGCGACTCAGGCACCCTCGCCAATGAATTGGAAAAACTCCATTGCTACACCGCCGATGCCGCCGAGATCACCCTCGCCGATTGTCAGGCGATAATCAGCCGCACTCAGGATGCGCTGAATTGGGAATTCACCTCTGCCGTGGTGGAATGCAACCGCACCAAAGCTCTGCTCACGCTCTCTAAACTGCTTTCCCAGCGCGAAAGCGGTATGGAAATACGTATGCTTTCAGGGCTCTCTAACGAGTACCAGAAACTTATCCAGACCCGCCTGGCTATGAAACAGCTCAATATCAACCGGGCAAACCCAAATTCGTTCAGCTCGCTTCCGCCCGATATCAAGGAACGCTTCCCCGATAACCCGCTTCTGAAAATGCACCCCTATCGGGCATTCAAAACCTGCGAAGCCGCAAACCGTTTCTCCGGCAACGCCCTTGCGCTCAAATTGACCGCCATCCGCAACGCCAGCCGTGCCCTCGTCTCCGGCGGCGGCGACAGCCGTATCTTACTGGAAATGCTGGTAACAAAGTTGTGTCAATGACACTGTGGGGGAAGGGAAAAACCTCTTTTCACGAGAAAAGCGAAGTATGGCTGCTCCAGACTTGTCCCGCCATAGCCTTTGGCGACGGCGGATTGTCGCAGCGTAACCTTTGGTGAAAACGGATGGTTGCAAAAAAATACCGCCGTCAGGCAGAATCATCCGCCGCAACAGCGGCTACCGCTCGCATGTTGCGCGTCAGCGCAACGATATGCGCCATACTCCGGCGACGTCATTTCCAAACCACGCTGCAGCAGTCGGCGGGATGATCGTGCGATGATGACGCCGGGATGTGCGGGGCGAAGTGAACTCCCGTTCACGAGTTTCCCCGCACAGCCCAAGTCAGCGCGCGCGAGGGCCCGCCGCCCCCCTTACGCGAACAACAGCCCAGCTACAAGCAAAGTCCACTCGGCGATGTATCCTGCGCTGCTGATGCTTTCAGGAGTGAAGCCTTCGCGGACCATTTTCCGATTAAAAAAGTAAAAGAGCGCAAAGGCGATGGCGATGGCGGCGACACATCCGATACGGCTTAAAATGACACCGATGATGCCGAGAACGATCAAGGTTATGCGGAAATATTTCATACCATCTTCGCCGGAGGGGATAAATTCGGTACGGCAATCTTCACTGCCCGCCAGCGCCGCCTGAAGTGCAAACGCGGTTGCCAGAAGCACCGGGAAATAAAGCATTTCTCCGGCGAGTCCGATAAAGAGCAGAATGAGGAACTTTATCATCATCGGGAAGAGATTCAAAATGTTGCGCAAGAGATCGCGGTTTGCGTCCATAGCGACTTTACCGAGGAAAAAGTTTGCCAGCCAGCAGTCGCCGCGGCCGGAATCTTTGAAGCAGAGTATCACCCAGGAAAGGATCGCAAACACCAATGCACCAGCCTGCAAATTGAATATTCCAGTCACCATAAGCGACACCAATGCCGCCGCAAAACCGACAATAAATCCGACTGCCGGAAATGCGGAAAAGGTAAAATTATTATCGTGACTCAACGGTGCAGATTTTTCCACAATCAATTTGATCTGGAAGTCAAACAGCTCATCCCAGGCGAAGTTCACCGCCGCGAGCAATTTTTCAAAGAACTTTTTCAATTTTCCAATACTCCTTATCCATTACATCGTAAACCCGGGCGGCGAGCGATTTGCGGGTATCATCCGCACAAGCTTGCATCACCGGCAGAATATGCACATCAACATCCGTGCCGCGCTGTCCGAGCACCTGCCAGACGTGAAACGCGAACGGCGATTTATCAAACCACGCCGCATTGAAATCCCCTCCCCCGCGCTGGCGGTAAAAGAGCAATGTCGGCAGGATATTGCCGGAACACTCCAATGCAGAAGCAAACGGCGTACTTTTGAAGTTCAGCAAACCGTGTTTGCCGTCGGTGCTGGTTCCTTCGGGATAGACGAGCATAGCGATACCGTGTTTCATCGTTTCGCAGAACTCTTCAGCGTAAAGCGCCGACATCCGGGGATTTTTGCGGTCGATCCAAACCGGACGGCCCAAGGCGGTCAGAGGTCCGAAAAACGGCCACTTGCGGATCTCCGCTTTCGGCGCAAAGCGCAGATTAAACAGCGAACCATGCACCAGGACATCAAGATATCCGAGATGATTGGAAACGATAAGCACCCCCTGCGCGACGGGAATTTCACCGTGAACTTTAACACGGACACCGACGATACGCGCAGAAACGGTACTCCAGACACGCGCCCAGAATGCGCCGCACTTCACCTTGCGCCACTTGCCGAAGCACATCAGCTGCGACAGCGGCACGATGAGCAGCATCAAACTGCACCACAACGCCAATAAAACGATCCGGATCATCCGGCGGATAAACATCATTACATAAATCTCCATAAATTATGTTGACCTTTATAATAATTTAACCGCACAGTCGGATAAAATCAAGTATTCCATAATATTTTAGTTCAAAAAAATGTTTCTCCGATAGATTTCGCGCCGTATTTTCCGGTGTTTTGCGCCACGGATAAAAAGTTTGTTTTTTTATTGAAAAACGCCTTGAATTTATATTCATTACAGTATATAGTATGCCCCTTGCCAAAAAACTGTACATTAACCACAATCTATAGAGGTACCATATATGCTTTACTATCTTTCTCTGCTCAAAGAAACCTGCGGTCCGCTGCGCCTTTTTGATTACGTTACTTTCCGTGCCGGCGGCGCAGCGGCGACAGCGTTTCTGATTGTGGCCTGCTTCGGCGGCGCCTTCGCCCGGATGCTCCGCAATATGAATTTGCGCGCCGCCAACCGCTACGAAGGTTTGATCGCCGAAGATCTGCTGGACAAACGCAAAAACAGCACCCCCTGTATGGGCGGCGTGCTGATGATCGGCGGAACATTGATCGCCAATCTGCTCTGGCTGCGTCCGGACAGTCTGATCGGCTGGATATTGACCGGCGGAATGTTGGCATTCGGGATTCTGGGTTTTGTCGATGATGCGCTGAAAGTGTTCCGTCAGGAACGCGACGGTCTGCCGGAAAAACCGAAACTCTTTTTCCAGTTCTTCATCGCGGCTCTGGCGGTGGCGGCATTCTGTTTTGCTCCGGAAACATCGGCATTGATGCGCCAGTTCTATGTGCCGTTCCTCAAGACTCCACTCTTTTCCAACAGCTTGTTTATTCCGGCATTTTCCGTGCTGGCGATCGCGGTGATGGTCAATGCGGTCAACTTCACCGACGGAAAAGACGGACTTGCCACCGGATGTACCATTTTCTGTTCATTCACCTTTGCGGGGTTCACCTACCTTATGGGGCACAAAATCTTTGCCGGTTACCTTGATTTGCCCTACATCAGCGGTATTGAAGAAGCGGTGGTTTTCGCCTTTGCCATTTGCGGCTGCTGTCTGGGCTTCCTCTGGCACAACTGCCAGCCGGCGGCGATGTTTATGGGCGACACCGGAAGTTTGGCACTCGGCGGCGCAATAAGTCTGCTGGCGGTGCTGGTGCGCCAGGAGATATTGATGTTTCTGGTCGGCGGTGTATTTACGATGGAATTCGCCTCGGTTTTCCTCCAGAGATACTACTACAAGCTCACCAAAAAACGGATTTTCCTCTGCTCGCCCATCCACCACCACTTTGAACGGCTCAACTGGCAGGAAAGTCAGATCGTTGTCCGCTTCTGGATTTTGTCCGGCATCTTCGCAATGATCGCTCTTGGAACGCTGAAACTCCGTTGACCCGGAGCTATCCAATTTTCCCGCTTGACAGCGGGATTTTTTTTATCCGGATAAATACTATTGCTTTTCCTGACTAACGGGGTTGATTTTCGACATATTGATTTTAAATTGTTTCCGTAGAGGAGATAATTTGAGGAGATCGAAAAATGAAATCAACAGCCAAACTTCACCGGCAAAGCTATGCGGAACTTCTGGCATCGCGCGGCCGGGCCTGTCACGAAATTGAAAACTGCGAACTTATTCAGGATCGCCGCAAACTCGGTGCGCATCTGTGCAAAGCGATCCTGCGCGGCGACAACCGCACCGCCGAACATCTGATCGACTTCGGCGCCCCATTGAACCATCAGGATTCCCCGGACGGATGGACGCCGCTGATTTACAGCATCTATTACAGCAACCCCATTGGCAGACAGCTGCTCTTGAGCCGGGGTGCGGATGTGTTTGTCACCGATTTTTCCGGACGGACGGTGCTTATGTTTGCGGCACAGGCGGGCGATCCTGAGTTACTGGCAGAACTTTTGCAGCTCGGGATGCCTCCCGAAGCGGCGGATAAACTGGGCAGGACTGCTTTGGATTTTGCACATGGCTGCCGCAGTCTGCAATGCATCGAACTTTTGAAACGCTCCTGATACAAATTTGAATTGCAGTATATCAGCGGAAATACTCTTTGGTATCGATGCCGAGATGCAAGGGCCAGAAATCTTTTCCCAGCACGCGGCTGTTTCCGGTAGCCTCAATAATATACTGCATCTTCTTTTTTATGACATCGCTTTTTTTGGCGCGTTCCATAAACTTTGCCCCCTCGACCATCATCGCGGCAAATGTTTCGGCGCGATCCTCTTTTTCTTCGCTCATAGCGTAACGGGAAACGAAGTCATCGTCGAAACGCTTTTCAGCCAGATTTTTCATTTTCTTTTTCGCCTTCCGTCCGGAAGTGTTTCTTGACTCAAAGGCGCTGCCGGTATAAACAAAATCTTTGTGATTCAACTTGTTCCAGCGGGTTGAACGGGAAACTTTATCAAAAACATGAAAAAGTTCATGATAGAAGGTATGTGCCGAAAAGTTTTCCGCCAGATACATTATGTTTCCACTGGCGATGCCGCCGGCAGGAGCATTATTGAGTTTCAAATTTTTATAAAAACCGACCTGCCGCAAACCGGAAGCCGAGATAAGTTTGAGCGGAACCTTGTCCATAATTTCAAAAAAGCGGATCGCAGCCTTTTCAAGCTCCTGTCCTTTCAAAGGAATACCATCGATATCCCCGCCGGTTCTTATCTGGCGGATATAAACAGTCCGGCTGCCGTAACGTTTTTTGGTGATGACATTTTTACCGTAAACCGCACTCGTTGCACACAAAGCCAGACACACCAGGCAATAAATCAATTTTTTCATAACAGTATTCCTTCATATAAAAAATTACAGCACACTGTTAAATTAGCATATTTTGGGAAAATTGCAAGTCCGCTCCGTTGCCTTGTACAAGTAAAAAGTAATTTTCCCCTGTTGACACAAAAAAGCAGATTGATTTCTCAATCTGCTGAACCTGCGGTTTGTCTCCATTTTTAATAAATAAAAATGGCTCCGGCACTTGGATTCGAACCAAGGACCAAGTGGTTAACAGTTAAATTGATTTTTGTAGAAAAACACGCTCAAAATATACCTTCACAGTCATTTTTTAGTGTACTTATATTTGACCTTTCAATATTTTTTGACGAAAAATCGCCAAAAAAGAGAAAAATTAAAGAAAGGTTGAAAAATGGCAAAAAAAGGTCGTATTCGTGAAAAAGGTACCGGCAGCATTGTAAAGCAAGGTAATCGATTCTATTTGAAAATACGGACTGGTTCAAAAACAAAGTCAACCACATTGCGTGGCAAAGATGACAAGCCGGTTACTACCCGCAAGGAGGCAGAAGCTGCGGCTGCGTTACTGCGCCCTGTCCTCCGTGCTGATCAGAAAGAGGAAATAGCACTCCATATCGCATCTGCCAAAAAGTTGCGTTCACAAAATACTCTACCGATAGAGCAAATTTGGCAATGCTATCTCAAGCAGTACACCCGCCCCGACAGTGGAGACAGTACGCTTGAAAGTTACCGCAAGTCCTTAAAGCACTTCACCGATTGGCTGTCTGCCAAGCATCCGACAATCCAGCAAGCAGGGCAAGTTACTCCTGATATTGCCGGAGAATACTTCGCCTATATCTGGAACGATCGTGGCGTATCTGGAAAAACCTTCAATATCTACCGGCAAGCTTTGCGTTTAATTTTCTTCCACATCAAAGATGCCTCCGGACTTGAAAAAAATCCCTTTGAGTACATTGAAAGCAAGC
>JAZOMB010000063.1:0-9257 GCA_045653515.1 Victivallaceae bacterium
AAACCCTCTTTTCCCGGGAAAAGAGGGTTTCCCCTCCCCGCAAGTCATCTCCCCTTTTCGGGAACAGAGCCTTTAGTAAAGCGCTCTGCATATCCGTCCGGTCAAACTGCTTGCATTATCGGCAAAGTGTGGTATAATATGTCTTTGTTGACCACAATACTGATTTTTCCGGAGATCTTATGCAGCAGCTTGAAACCATCTTTTGCAGTTCATTGACCAAAATCCTCCCCGGCAGAACTCCGCAAGTGCGGATCGTTTCCGGAGAAGCTTTGCGCGGAGAACGTTACTCCTTCCAGTTGGCATTCAAAATGCCCAAAGAGCGGGAATTTTTCAAAATCAGTGCCGTATCTGATTTCGGCAGACATCTCCAGATCCGCGAAGCCGCGTGGGTCCCCGTGAGTTATGTCGGCTTCAAGTATGATGACAAAATCGAAAGCGCTATTCCAGGCTTATATCCTGACCTTCTGACCGCTCTCCCGCCCGACGGCTGGGTTCCCGCCACCGAACAGTGGCGCAGTTTGTGGATCACCGTCGATGTGCCGCACAATGCCGCTCCGGGGACGCACCTGATAAACTTCACTCTCATCAAGCGCCCCAATGTCCGTTTCCCCGATGCCGAAGAAACAGTGTATCATCTGGAATTTCCCCTTGAGATCATCAACGCCGGGCTGCCGCCGCAAAAGTTGAAAAACACTCACTGGTTCCATTGCGACTCCCTTGCCGATTACTACAATGTGGAAGTTTTCAGCGAAGCGCATTGGAAGATCATCGGCAACTTTATGAAGAACGCCGCCCGTCACGGAATAAATCTGCTCCTTACTCCGATTTTCACTCCGCCGCTGGACACTCCGGTAAACGGTGAACGGCGGACAGTTCAGCTGGTCGATGTTTATTATGAGCGCGGCAGATACCGTTTCGGTTTTGAAAAACTTTCCCGCTGGATCGGGCTTGCTTTGAAGTCCGGCATAAAATATTTTGAAATGGCTCACTTGTTCACCCAATGGGGCGCGGAATACACTCCGAAGATCATCGCAAAAGTCAATGGCAGAAACAAGCGCATTTTCGGCTGGGATGTCGCTTCAAACTCCGCCGCGTACCGAAAGTTTCTCGCCGCCTTTCTGCCGGAGCTTGTCGCATTTTTAAAGCAGAAAAAGCTGGATAAAAAGGTCTATTTCCACTGTTCGGATGAACCGGAAGCCGCCCATTTTGAACTTTACAGCCAAAACCGCAAACTGCTTTCAGAATATCTCGGCGACTTCAAGATCATTGATGCTATGTCCCATCTGGAATACTTCAGTTCCGGCGCGATATCTTTTCCCATCCCCAGTGAAGTCCATCTGGAAGAGTTCATCGCCGCCGGAATGAAAGAGCGCTGGACATACTACTGCTGCATCCCCGAATACACCTGGTGCAACCGTTTTATCCATATGCCCTCCGCCCGCAACCGCATTTTCGGCACCCTGCTTTATAAATATGATGTAAGCGGTTTTCTGCATTGGGGCTTCAACTTCTATTACTCATCGCTGGCTCGCTATCCGGTCGATCCCTACCGCTGCAACAACAGCAGTTACTCTTATCCGCCCGGCGATGCTTTTCTGGTCTACCCCGGAAAGGACGGCGTTCCGGAAGACTCCATCCGGCACGAAGTATTTTTTGAAGCTCTTCAGGATCAGCGCGCTCTGACTCTTCTGGAGAAATTGACCGACCGCCAGACCGTGGAAGCTCTTATCGACTCGTTTGCCCCCGGCGGAGTTATGAAAATGGATGCTTATCCGTATGACGAAGAAACTCTCCTTGCTCTGCGGCACAAGGTCAATACCCTGATCGCTGAAAATATCCATTGATAAAGCGGTAACAGCGGCCTGACGGGCGCTTTTCTGTAAAAAAAGATTATTTTTCGATAATATTAGTTGATATTTGAAGAAAATGGATGTATTTTATTGATTAAACATTTGTTTAATAATAATTGAAGAGCGGAAAATATGGGCAAAAGCGAAAACAGCGAAAACAGTCGGCAGGCACTTATCGTGGCGGCCGGTGAACTTTTTGCTGAAAAAGGCGTAAGCGGTACCAATGTCCGTTCGATCGCCGCCAAAGCCGGAGTCAATGTCGCTCTTATCAACTACCACTTCGGCAATAAAGACGGTCTGGTTAATGCAGTTATCGACTTCGTTCTGGAATCCTACCGCCACTATCTGCCCAATGAATTTATCAAAAACAACCCGGAACTCTGGAAGACTCCCGCCGGACAGCGCCGCATCGTCACTTATATGGTCGATCAGGCGTTCGAATTCATCCGGCCGCGCCGCGAAAACCCGTGGATAAACACCTTCATTATGCGCTGTGCCGAATCAAATGATATCGGCCGCCGCCGTATTTTGAATGAGATCTTTGTCCCCGGCTGTATCCGGTATACGAAGACCTACGCCAGAATCACCGGCAGTACCAATTACCGCCGCGCCCGCTGTTGGGCGATGTCGGTTTTTTCTCCGGCATTTATCTATGCCACCACTCCCACCGTTATTGACGATACCTGTCCCGGGAAGCGCGCTGATGACCACTTTTACGATGAATTGAAAAACTGGAGCATCAATGTCGCTTTGCACGGACTCGGACTTCAAAGCGAAACCGGCAGTACGGCAAAGGCACCGGAGATGATGAATAAAGAAATATACACCAAAATAGCAAGGGATTGAATTATGGGAATACGCATAAAAGGAACCGGCCGCTATGTGCCGGAAAAGATTCTGACCAACGCCGATCTGGAAAAGATGGTCGACACCTCCGATGAATGGATCGTCACCCGCACCGGGATCAAAGAACGCCATCTGGCAAGACCCGAAGAGACCACCAGCGATATGGCGGCGGCAGCGGCACAGGCCGCTTTGGAAATGGCGGGAGTCGATGCCAGAGATATCGATCTGATCATTGTTTCGACCACCACTCCGGATATGCTGTTCCCCAATACCGCGAGCATTGTCCAGAAAAAGATCGGTGCGGCTCCCTGCGTCTGTTTCGATCTTGCGGCGGCGTGTTCCGGTTTGATTTACGGTCTCAATACCGCTTACGGTATGATGGCTTCCCCCTTGCAGTACAAGCGTGCGCTGGTCATCGGCGCCGAAAAGCTCACCAGTATCACCGATTGGAGCGACCGTTCGACCTGCGTGCTCTTCGGCGATGCGGCGGCGGCGGTGCTTCTTGAAAATGACGGCGACCCCGAAACCCCTGACTTCTATGCTGACGGTCTGGTCAGTGCCGACGGCAACTTCGGTGATATCCTGCTGATGCCTGCCGGCGGTTCTGCCAATCCCGCCACCCACGAAACGGTGGACAAACATATGCACTTTATCAAAATGGGCGGTCCCAAGACCTTCCAGCTGGCGGTGCACTCTATGGTCGATGCCTGCCGGACGCTCCTTGAACGCACCACGGTTCCCAGAGAAAAGATCCGCTGGGTGATCCCGCATCAGGCCAACTGGCGCATCATTTCTGCGGTCGCCTCCCGTCTGGATATGCCGGAAAAGGTTTACCAGAATGTCCAGCGTTACGGCAACACCTCCAGCGCTTCGATCGGTCTCTGTCTGGATGAACTCAACCGCTCCGGACAGCTGGAAAAGGACGATTACGTTCTGATCGTGAGCTTCGGTGCCGGACTCACTTGGGGCGCCTTGCTTATCCGCTGGTAATATTTTATGGCGGAAACTGAAAAAAAATATACGCCGCGTGAAGAGTTTATCAATGCGGCGACCCATTTCGCCGGGTGTCTGGCTTCACTTGGCGGAATATTTTACATTTTGCAGTGTAAAATGGTCAAAGCCGGAGCGTTGGGCTTGGCGGCGGGGCTGTTTTACGGGATCAGTCTGGTTTTTATGTTCGGCTGTTCAGGACTTTACCACTCCTGCAAAGATGTTGAACGGCGCAAATTTCTGCGGCAATTGGATCATTGCGCCATCTTTTTTCTGATAACCGGCAGTTATGCCCCGCTTCTGTATTCCGTTTCCCGCGATCTTACCGGCTTGATAATATTCATTCTGCTGGCGGTATTGAGCATTGCCGGAACGGTCGGCAGATTTTTGAATTGGCGCAGTCTGCGCAAAATTGAGATCGTTTTGTATGTCATTATGGGCTGGTGCTGTGTGGCGATCGCCGGAAAGCTTATAAATCAGCTCCCCTCGCGTCTGCTCTGGCTGCTGCTTGGCGGAGGCATTGCCTACACCGGCGGGATCGCCGCCTACATCAAGCGGCGGGAATTCAGCCACGCGTTCTGGCATCTCTTTGTGCTTGCCGGAGCGGCATTGCAGTTTTTAGCGATTACCGGGGCATTGGACTTGTAAAATCGTTACCGGAATTGTATATTATACCGGATATAATTGTAACCACTCAAGGAGTAATATGGATATTGCACGTTTGGACGAGCTTATGCTCGCAGTTATGGAAGTTCCCCGTCAGGATCAGCTCGATCAGCTGAAGTCATTTATCGCCGCTGTCGGCAAACCGGTTCCGGAAGAGATCGCCGATCGTATGGAAACTTTGTGGGAAGAGTGGAACAAGCGCACTATGAATACCGTCGCCGCGCGTTTTGTTCTGGATATCGCTCTGCTCAATGTGCCGGGACGGAACTTCTTCCGCAAGGCGCTCGTTCAGGCGGTGAAAGTTCTCCTGCCGCCCTATTTGAACCACGCTCCGGTGGTCAAAGCCATCGGCGTCCGCAATGAAAACGCCCAGCCCTCCGATATCGCTATGCGTTTCACCCGTCTGACCGCGATCAAAAACGGTTCGGTGATCTTCCTGCCCGCCTCCCGCCGCTGGGCGGTGGCAGGAACTATGGACAGCATCAACGCCACCTTGCCCTTGATGCCCTTCGGTTTCACCGGGAGCAACAGCGTGACTCCGCTGGATATCATTCTGCAGGATGCAGTGGTTCTCGCTTCAGGTCCGGAAGTCATCCAGCTCGCTGAAACCCGCACCGCGCCCATCTCCAGCGACCGTTTCCGTACCATTATGGCGAAGCGGGCGCAGGTTCCTGTTTCTGAAGCCAAAATGAAGCTTATGGCGCAGTCCGGCTGTGCCAAAGCTCTCACTCCTGCCGACTTTGAAAAGTATTGGGCAAGCGCTCCTGCCGCTCCCGCCGCCGCTTCTGCCGCAGCACCTGCGGCAAAAACTGCCGCCGCAGCACCTGTTGCTTCCGCCGCCCGCCCGGGAACCCGCCGCGCCTGTGACGGCCGCAGTTTGAAAGAGGTCGATATGCTGCTGGATTCCGAAGCCGCCGCCAACTGCGGCAGCTTCGCCGATGACGAGATCGCCGCTTTCCACGGTTTCTTTGAACGGCTCAAAGCTGATACCGCCAAACGCGAAGGCAAACTGCTTGCGACCATCATCGCCAAAATTTCCGACCGCGCCTCCGGTGAGAAGCTCGCGCAGATCCTCTCTCCGCTGACCGGCAAAACTGAATTCTTCCCCGCCAATCCTGCGGAATCCAAGCTCACCGACTTCGCGGTCTGGGGCGAACTTGCCAGCAAACTTCTGGAAAAACTTTCGGGTGTTGCCGCGCAGATCTTTGACGAAGATTACCTCGCCGCCTGCGCCATCAAACTGCCGCTCAAGGCGTTGAACTGTCTGTGCAGCCACATTTCCGATGAAGCGATCTGCGATATGGTGCGTACTCACCGCTGCGGAGCAGACTTGCTGCTCTGGATCTGGAAGAACCGCAAAAAACGTTCCGATGCCGAATTGCTTCAGCTGGTGAATCTGGACAACGTTTCCCGTATTCTGAGCAGTGAAGAGCCGCCCAAAGCCTGGGGCGCGGCACGCCGTGAAATGCGGGCGCTGCTTATGGATGACAAGGCGTTCCAGGCGCACCTGATCGATATGTTCGGCGGAGACACCATTATGTTCGGTTCCATTCTGCAGAGTGCGCTCTTCCTCAGCTCCGGTGAACGCCAGAGCCTGATGGTCAAGCTCGCCCGCCAGTCCAAAGAGCTTCAGGAATATCTGGAAAGCGGCGCCGGCCAGAAGATCCTCAATGCCGGTATCGGCAAAACCGAAACTGTCGCCGCCGTTCCGGTTCACGAACCCTCTTATACCAGCGTGAAGTCCCACAAGGTTCTGATCAAGGAGCTGGAAGATATCATCAATATCCACGTCCCCGAGAACCGCGAAGCACTCAAAACCGCCCGCGCCCACGGTGACTTCCGCGAAAACTCCGAATTTGATGCCGCCAAAGAACGCCGTAACTATTTGAGCCGCCGCCGCTCCGAACTGGAACGCGAACTGGCCAATATCCAGCCGGTCGTTATGGCGCAGGTTGCTGTCGAAGATACTGCGGTCATCGGTTCCGAGATCGAGATCGCCCTCGCCGGAAACCAGAGTGAAAAATATTATCTGCTCGGAGCGTGGGACGGCGATCCCGACCGCCGCTTCCTCTCCTACCGTACCCGTTTGGGCAAAGCGGTTCTCAACTGCCGCACCGGAGAGAGCTTTGAAGGTCCGGACGGCAAAGCCGCCAAGCTTATCGCGGTGCGGCCGCTTCCGGCAGAGATCATTGCGGAACTGGATGTGTGAACTCCAAAAAAGAATATTTTTACCCCTGCCTGCGCCCGTTCCCACTGCGGGCGCGGCGCTGGGATAAGCTGAAAAGCTCCAACTTGCCGGGATACAAACTTATTCCCGGCAGGCCGGTTTCGGTTGCAGAATATCTGCTGCCCGAAGGTGCCGGTGTGAAAAAAGATGTTGTGATCGCGTACATAAGCGATCTGCATTTTCATGGTTCAAAAAAAAGCTGGCGCATCGTGCGCCATTTACAGAAACTCCTTGAACAGTACTCCCCCGATTATCTGCTTTTAGGCGGAGATATGACCGGTGATTCCGACGATATTGCCATACTTCCGGAAGTGCTTGAAACTCTCACAGAATATGCCGGGAAAACCATTGCTGTCGGCGGCAACTGGGAGTACGGCAAAACCTGGCTGGGAAAGGATTTCTGGAAAAAGTTTTACAAAGCGCTCGATATAATCTACCTTGAAAATGAAAGTTTCAGCGTCGGGGATATCGTTTTTTCCGGTCTTGCCGATCTGACTTGCGGGACGGTGAAACTGCCGGAACTTGATACAAGCAAGTACAATATCCTGCTGGCGCACAATCCCGATGCGGTGGTCGCCATCGACCGGAAAGAGATAAAAAATTTTCCGCAGCTGATACTTGCCGGACACAATCACGGCGGCCAGGTCAATATGCCGCTCTTCAATATCCCCATACATATCCACAGCCGCTACGGTACGCGCTTTGCCCACGGCGCATTCCGCCACCGCAAACGCGGAAGTGTGATGCTGGTGAGCGCGGGTGTCAATGAACTCTCTTTCCCGTGGCGCATCGGATGCCGCCGCGAACTGCTGATACTGCGCACATCAGGGAGGTCAGTATGAACCGGAAAAGTTTCGTTGTGACAGTATTGGCAATATTGCTCGCGCTGACAATGCTTGCGGCATTGAGCGGCAACGGTACGATCCCCTTTGCCGAAGTGATAAAGATGCTCTTAAGCAATGGAGAAAGCGCGGAAGATTTCATCGTCCGGGAACTGCGATTGCCGAGGGTGATCCTCGCGGCATTCTGCGGAAGCGCCTTGGGAGTATCGGGGGCGGTATTGCAGAGCGTACTGCGCAATCCGCTGGCATCTCCTGATTTGCTCGGTATCAGCGCGGGGGGCGGATGCGCAGGGTTGATGATACTGCTGTGGTTTCCGGCATTGATGCCGTTTATGGGAATGGCGGTGTTTGCCGGTTCGCTGGCGGTCACATTGCTGATCTGCCTTGCGGCGTGGAAAAAGGCGTTTCCGCCATTGCAGCTGATTTTGAGCGGAGTGGCATTGAGCGCACTCTTCGGAACATTTTCGGCGGCGATGATGATATTGGCTTCCGAACGCTATGCGGCGGTGTTTGATTTTCTGCTGGGCGGCTTTTCCGGAGCTTCGTGGCAGCAGGTGAAATTTTTTGTGCCGGGGGCGGCGATAGCGGTCGCGGCTTCAGGATCAATGGCGAAGAAACTGGATATCCTCGCTCTGGGCGAAGATGCCGCATTCAATCTGGGTATAAAGGTGCGCCGGATGCGATTGATCGCATTGTGTGTCGCGGCATTGGGAGCGGCGAGCGCGGCGGGAGCGGCAGGATTGCTGGGCTTTGCCGGATTGATCGCGCCGCACACGGTAAGGGTGCTGGGCAGAAGTGGTTCAAACAGGTTTATTATTTGTGCAAGCGCGCTTGCCGGAGCGGAACTGGTGGTGCTGGGCGATTGGCTCGGGCAGCGGTTTTCGCCGGGGATATATGAGCTTCCCGCCGGGATATTTCTCTCCGGTTGCGGGGCGCTGTTCTTTATCTTTCTGCTGAATAATTTGAAGCGGGGTGAAATGTGAAACTGACTGCGGAAAATATATTCTTCGGATATTCAGAAAAAAAACCGGTTTTGAACGGCGCAGAATTGCCGGTCGCCGATAATGCGCTCAGTGCCATCGCCGGATGCAACGGCGGAGGCAAAAGCACATTGCTCAAAATTCTGGCTGGCATCATCCCGCCGACATCCGGAACTGTGCGCTGCTGCGGTCAGATATTGGAAGATATACCGCAGAAGAAACTTGCTGAAATTATGGCGTATCTGCCGCAGAACCCGGAAATACCTGCCGGATTTACCGTTTCCGAACTTATGGAGTGCGGCCGTTTTCCCTGCAGTACCGGAAAAAGAGAGAATAACAAGATCATTCGGCAGACGATGGAAGATACCGGGATCAGAGAGTTGGAAACGAGACCGCTTGCCAGCTTGTCAGGCGGGGAAAAGCAGAGAGTGTTTCTGGCGTTTGCTCTTGTGCGGCAGCCGGAGATATTGTTATTGGATGAACCGTTTTCCGCCCTTGATCCGAGAGCGGCAGGAGAGTTGTTTCAACTGCTTATAAAGCTGAAAGAGGAGCGGAAGCTGACCATCGTGACGGTACTGCACGATATCAATCGGGCGTTGAAGTATTGCGACTTTATTGCCGGAGTGAAAGATGGAAAAGTGCTGTTCAATCTGCCGCCGGTTGCCGCCGTCGAACATATTCCGGCTTTGTACGATCTCCCGGAAAGTGCCTGTATCACCGATATCAACGGCAACAAATACTTCCTGTAACTGCCTTGCTCTGCCGCGACCAATCCGCCGTCGCTCTGCGAGCTATGGCGGGACAAGCGGGAGCGGCAAAATACCTCGCTTTTTTTGAAAAGGGATGGGGGTTTGGG
>JAZOMB010000064.1:0-86602 GCA_045653515.1 Victivallaceae bacterium
TCGGGCTGTTCGCCCGACAGGCGAGAGGTAGTTTTTATGATAGCGCCGCTTCGCGTCGGATGTTCCGCCTGACGGCGGTTTTTGTTTGGCAGAATCGCGCTGCTGGAGTGGGGCGCCAATCGTCGGGCTGTTCGCCCGACAGGCGAGAGGTAGTTTTTATGATAGCGCCGCTTCGCGGCTTATGCGCCTGACGGCGGTTTTTGTTATCGTCAGAGTGTACTCTGTATGTCAGTCATTCCGCTTATATCACTGAAAAATCCGGTATATCTCTTTTGTCAGCTTGAAAAAATCCGGTTTAAAGGCTAAATTAAATTGATGTTATTGTAACTGTTTGCCGGGAGTACTATTTTGATAGATTTGGAAGAGGAAAAACTTGCGCATACTTTGCGTGCATTTCTGGTGGGACTTCAACATCAGGACGAAGATGAAAAGCTTATTGCTTCGCAGCTGGATGAACTTGCTGAACTGGTGGTCAATCTCAATATGATACCTTTGACTCCTGAGATCGTCAAGGTGCGTTCCGGAGCGCATATCCGTTACCGTATCGGTACAGGCAAAGCGGAGGAGCTTGCACATCTTGCTCAGGAGTGCGAAGCTGATGTTATGGTTTTTGATACCGACTTGACCCCTTCTCAACAGCGCAACTGGGAACGGCTTTTCGGCGGTGCGGTCATCGGCAGAGAAGAGGTCATTCTGGATATTTTTGCCGACCGCGCCAATACAAAAGAAGCGGTTCTTCAGGTCGAACTTGCCCGTCTGGAATACTCTCTGCCCCGACTCGCACGCAAGTGGACACACCTTTCCCGTCAGCGCGGCGGCGGCGTTTCCAACCGCGGTCAGGGCGAAGCCCAGATCGAAACCGACCGCCGTCTGCTCCGCCGTAAGATCCAGCAGCTCAAAGATGAGCTTGCTCTGGTCAGAAAACAGCGCGATACCCAGCGCAAAGCCCGTATCCGCCGTCCTGTCGTCCAAGGCGCCATCGTCGGTTACACCAACGTCGGCAAATCTTCTCTGCTTCACGCTTTGACCGGAGCGGAAATTCTGGTCAAAGACCAGCTTTTTGCCACCCTTGATCCGACTGCGCGGAAGGTCTCTCTTGACGGCAGTCTGGAGATGGTTCTGACCGATACCGTCGGTTTTGTCCGCAAACTTCCGCATCAATTGGTCGAAGCTTTCAAATCCACTCTTGAAGAGGCGGTGCTGGCGGATATATTGCTTTTGGTTCTGGACATATCCAGCGATGATATCGATATGGAACTGGAGACCACTTTGAGCGTGCTTAAAGAGCTGGGTGCCGATGAAAAAAATATTTTGATGGTCTTCAATAAGAACGACTTGATCGATCCGGAGCGCGATGCGGTGAAACTTGCCCGGTTCCGCGGTCTGTTTCCGGATGCGGTTTTTGTTTCCAGCGCCACCGGCGCCGGATTGGATGAACTGCGGGCAAGACTTGCGCTTTTCGCCGGAAAAAGCCGTGAACTTCTGCGGGCGGAAATTCCCCCTTATCGGCACGATCTCATTGCCCTTGCACACGGTTCAGGTCAGGTTTACGAAGAGGAATATGCTCCGGACGGCACGCTCCGTCTGGTTTTTGCGATCGAAAAGAAATATCAACACCGTTTCCGGGAGTTCCTGAAATGAAAAAATGGTCGAAAACAATCGGTATTCTGTTGTCGCTCTGTGCGTTTTGCTCCGCACTGAAGAGCGCTCCGACGCCGTGGGACGAATGGCGTTCCGGCTATATCAACTGCGAAAAAGGTGAAGAACAGTTTGAACGCGGCAACTACACCGCTTCTCTCGCTTTTTTTGAACGGGCGAAAAAGAGTTATTACGCTGTCCGCTCCGCCCGTCCTGACTGGAACCAGCGCGTCATCGCTGAACGTATCGCCGAATGTGACCGCAAAATAAAAGAATTGCGCGCTCTGCTCACAAACTCCCGCAGCAATCTCCCAGGAAAAACTGCTCCTTCCACCGCCGGAAAACCGGCGCGGACTCCAGGCAAGCCGACCGCTTCAGGCTCCGGAAAAACTTCTGTTCCGCAGACTTCTGTAAATACCACCGGCAGTGACGGTTCTGATTTGACCGTTGCATCGGAGAATGACAGTGCTGCTATGCTTGAACTGCGTTCAACTTTGAAACGGGTGCGCACCGCTTTGGAGCAGAGCCGGAAAGATACCATCATTTTGCGGACTAAATTTCTGGAGATCCAGGGCGAGCTTGTCACCTTGAAAAAGAATTCCGGCAGTAACCGTAATTTTGAACAGGAGATCGCTAAACTGGTGCGCGACCGCCGTATCGCTCAGGAAAAATATGATCTGCTCGCTGCCCGGTGCAAAAGTCTGGAAGCTGAAATTTCCAAACCCAACTCCCACATCAATACTTTGAACGCCCGTCTGCTTGAAGAACGTGCCAATTATGACCGCGAAGTCAAGCGCGTCTCCGAACTTGAAGAACGTCTCAAATCTGAAGAGGCTCAAGCCCGGGAAAACCGTCTGGCGCGGAGTGCCGCTGAAAAAGTTATTATCCAGCTTAAAGAGAACCAAGCCGGTCTCAACAGCGAGATCCAGCTGCTCAAACAGCGTCTGCAGGAGAGCTTGAACAGAAATCAGGAGATCGCCGACGAACTTGAACGCAACAAAAATCACAATGCCGAATTATCTGATGTGATCAGAAAAGGTGCTTCCGGACAGATTTCCGGAGATGCTTCCAGCGCTGCGCTTGCCGCCGATCTGCGCAAGACCATTGCCGAACGCGACAGCCGCATCGCCGCATTTGAACGGAAAATTCCGATGCTGAACGGGAATATTGCCGCTCTTAAACTTCAGCTTAAAGAGGAACGCGCTCAAATCGAAGAGATGAAAAAAGAGTTTGACCGCGGCCGCGCCGCTCTCGATAAAAGTATCAGCGAAGCCGAAACGCTCCGCAAACAGAATACTGTTTTGAGTGCCGAAGTCAAACAGCTTGCCAGCCGTAATTCGGAGCTTGACAAGCGTCTTGAAACGCGCGACAGCGAAGATTTCCGCAACGCCGCCGCTGCCAGAGAGACCTGCCGCAAACTGGAAAAAGATATCCTCACTCTGCAGTCTGAACTCGTTTCCGTCCGTGCCTCTGCCAACAGCAGCAATGCCAAAATCGATGATCTTGAGCGCAAACTCAAATCAGCTTCTGCCGAGTTGCAGAATACCCGCAACCGCGAGATCGCCCTCGCCGCAGTCAAAGAACAGCAGAGCGTTGAACTTGCCCGCTTGAATCAGGCCGCTGCCGAGTTCGCTGAACTCAAACGCAACTTTGAAGCCCTTGCCAGCGAAAACCGCGAAAACCGCGCTATGCTCGCCGCCGCCAAGCCCAAAGAACAGGAGCTTGCCCGCGTGAAACTGCGTTTGCTCGAACTCGACCGCCTCAAAGCTGCCCTCGCGCAGGAACAGCAGCTCAATGAAGAGCTGCGCAATGAAACCACCCGCCTCAATGCCGAAGTGAAAAATCTCCGCAGCCGCAGTTCCGAGCTGGATGATGCCCGCCGGAAGATGGCAGAGTTTCAGGGCGTAGTCAAAGAGCTTGCCGAACTCAAACGTGTTCAAAAGGAGTACTCCGGTCATATCAGCAATATCGAACCGGAGCTGGCAAAGCTCAAGATCCGAACCGGAGAGTTGGAGACTTTGCTCAAAGAACGGCAGGCGCAGTTCGAACAGCTTGCCAGACAGCATAAGAATTTGAACGACGTACACACCGCCAGAGAGCGCGAACTTGCCTCTTTGCAGAATGTTAAAAAGCGCAATTATGAACTTGATTCGCTCATCCTCAGTCAGACCCGGGAAATCGACCGCCTCAATGCGATTTTCAAGCGTTTTGAAAGCGGTGAAAAATCCGCTCTGTTCGATGAGTACCGCCGCCAGATCGAAGATCTCCGCCGCAGTGCCGGACAACTCGCTCCGCTCAATGACCAGCTGACCCGGTTGAAAAATCAGCACGAGGAGATGAAACAGCAGTTCCTCGACCGCATCGCCCGACTCAATACCCGCTGTGAAGCCGCCGAAGCATTCAGCGAACGGCGCAAACAGGAGCTTGAACAGCTGCGCAAGCTCAATTCTGAACTTGTGACGATGCGCAACTCTTCCGGCAATGCCTTGAAAGATAAAGCCGATCAGGCGCAGCTCAACCGTTTGAATGAAGAGATCGCCGCTCTCAATAAACTTTACAGCGAAGTCACCGCTGAACGCGACCGCCTCAACAGCGAACTTGATGCCATACGCCGCGGAATTTCTCCAGAAACTGTTCAGATCCAAGTTACCCAGTCTCCCGAAGAACTTGCCGGAGCTGGACTTGCTGCCGAACGCAACGGCAATATCCAGTTGGCGATCTGGAACTACAAACAGGCTCTGCTTGCCGATGGCAACTTCCGCAGCGCCCATTTGCGGCTCGGCCACTTGCTGTATGCTCAAAAAGATTACGCAGGAGCTCTGCCGCATTTGAGCTCCGCCCGTACCGTAGAAAAGTTCAATCTTGACTTGAGCATCAAAACTGCCCGCTGTCAGATCGAACTCAAGCGCTACGGCAACGCAAAAAATATCGTTGATACTCTGCTCAAAAAACATTCCAACGACTATCGCGTACAATTGCTTGCCGGTTTGATCGAAAGCGGTTCGGGTTCCGCCAGCGCCGCTGAAGAGCGTTTGATCACCGCTTCCCGCCTCGCCCCCGGGAAGCCGGAAGTCTGCATCGAACTTGCCCGTCTGCTTGCCAACTCCATCACCGACCGCAAAGGCGAAGCGGTAAAATATTATGAGATGGCGCGCGCTCTGGGTGCCGCTCCGGTTCCGGAGCTTGAGAAAAAATTGTCCGCACTTCTGGACAACCGCCGCGAGATGATTCGTTTCCTCTCAGGTGCCGCCGCCGAAGCTGAACTCAGCCGCGACTACGGCAGTGCGGTCTGGTATTACCGCAAGCTTGTGGATATCAAGCCGGAAGAGTTCATTCCCCGTCTGGCGCTGGCTCTGCACCGCGATTCACGGTCGGCGGCCGCGCGGGAAACGCTGGAATTCAACAAACCCACCCGCCTCGGTATGGCGGTGCTGACCATCATTGAACTGGACAGCAAAAATGAAAGTGCCGCTCTGCACGCCGCCCGTCAGGCTTCCGGGGCGAAACTTCCGGAGGATTGGCAGGCGATGACTATGGAGATCGCCAAGTGGAAAGCGATGAAAGTCGCCCCCGCCGCAATAAGCATTTTGTTGAGCGGTCTTCAGAAGTAATATTCTGCGGAGTGCGAGAACACCGCGCGGATCCCCTCTGCCGGACGGTACGGATCGGCAAAGTCAGCTTTTGAGTCGATCTCTTCAGGTGAAAATACGGTGATATCTGCATAGTTGCCGACTTTCAGTGCGCCGATATTTTCCAGCGCAAAAAAATCGGCGGCATTGCCCGATAGTTTCCGGCAGACTTCTGTTATTTCAATATTGCGGTCAAGCAGCGTTCTGGCAAACTTTGCCGCGCTGCCGAATGCTCTCGGATGCGGTCTGCCGAAGCGGTCATCGGGGGGCAGGGCGTTGCCGTCGCTGCCGAACATCGCTTCGGGTGAAGAGATGATTTTTTCCATATTCTGCTGTGACATAGATGCCGCCGCAACGGTGGAACTTGCGGCGGATGTTTTCAATATCTCCACCACAGTTTCCGCCGGATCCTGCGAAATTTCTGAAAAATATTTGCCCTGATACTTCCGGTATGACGGATGCGCGGTTCCGGCAAGGCGGCGGGTGCGCCAGTAATTTTCATCGCGGAAACTTTGCAAATGTGTTACGGCAAGGTTGAATTCGGCGGGATCGGCAAGCAGTTTTGACAACGCCTGATCGCTGTATGAAGTATATTTTTCTCCCAGCACGATACTCAGCATCGTCTGACTTTCAATGTAGGGATAGCGGTCAAAACGGACATCCATACCCTGTGCGCGGTACGATCTTATCAGCTCCAGCGCCTCGTCAAGTTTATGGAAATTATCCTTCCCGGCTGTTTTCAAGTGGCTGATAAGCACCTTTTTCAATCCGGCCTCTCTTGCAAGGTACAAGGTCTCCTCCAGACTTTCGATAAGCTTGTTCCCTTCGCTTCGCAAATGGGTCGTGTATACCTTGTCATATTTGGCAAGGGTGCGCATCAAAGCATTGAGTTCGGAAGCACTTGCAAATATCCCCGGTACATAGAGCAAGCCGCTGGATAATCCCGGGGAGCCGGCAGCAAGCTGTCCGGCGAGAATTTCGCACATCTTCTGCAGTTTTGCTTCACTTAAAGATGTATCTACATAGCCGTTTACCGCCGCGCGTAAAGTGTTGTGGCCGGACAATGGAAAGAGCCGTATCGCCGGATTTATCTTCCGGATTTTTTCGCAATAGCCGTTGAAGCTTGTCCAATTTATTTCCACGCCGTAACTGCTGTATAACTGTTGGATATGTTCGTGATTTTCTTCCGTCAAAGGAAACGGCGACAAGCCGCAGTTGCCGCAGACTTCCGATGTCACTCCCTGCGTTATTTTGCTGAAGCACTCCGGATTTGCCAATGCTGAAATATCCGAGTGGCCGTGGGCATCGATAAAGCCGGGTGCGATGATCTCATCTTTGAATGATAGTGTTTTATCAGCGGCACAACTGCCGGAAATATCATCTTCGACCGCCGTGATAACGCCATTTTCAATCAAAACTGCCCGCCTGGAAAGTTTGGCAAAATCTTCGGAACAGACAAAGCCTTTCAGCAGAATTTTCATTTTTTCTCCAAAATATCCAATACACGGAAAAATTCCGATACGCTCCACGCCTGCGCCGGACAACCGCCAGGTGTGTGCGGTGCATCGCCGTCCAGAACCTCAGGAAGCTGACCGGTTATGCCGCTTTCAAGTAATGGAGCCGCCGACATCAGAAGCGAGTGCGCCCGCTCCCGCGCGGCTTCGCCCCCTGCGATGTACAACGCTTCACAAAAGTTCGGGAAGGGCCAGCACCAGGCGGTTCCGTTGTGATAAGCGACCTTGCGTTCGGTATCTTCAGGGCCGCAGTAACATCCGCGATAGGGCCGTTCGGGATCGTTGAGCAAATTGCCGTTGTGAATGATCGGCAATTTGTATTTGACTTGGGCGTCATCCAGCGTCCGGATCGCTCCAGGTACGGTCAAAATCCCTGCGTCATCAATTATGCGGCGCTGTAATGCCGGATCTTTTACCGCGCCCATCGTGACAGCGGTGAGCATATTGCATCTGGTGTGGTCATCCGGGATCGCCTGCGCCGCCGGAGTGAATTTTTCGCAATGCAGGCAATCGGAAACTTTTTCTCCATTGAAATAATATTTTTCAATGGAGCTGGAAACCAGAGCTGCCGTTTCATCATCTTTCACATATTTCAATGCAGCATACCAGAGCGACTGGATCTCGATCGGATAGCCCTGACGCGGCGTTCCGGCGGGGTGGGCGGTATCCATCCAGCTGAAGTGTGACGGACTGTAAAGCAGTTTGCTTTCTTTGTCCATAATTATTCCATTGGGCGTACCGTTTTTGCAATGGGAAATGATGGACGATATCACCTCTCTCATCGTCCGGTCGCCGCAAGCGGCATTGAGGAAATCCCGGTCGAATGAGGCGTGGATATAGTCTCTGACGGCGATGATGAAATATAATGGCGCATCGCTGGTGTCGCGGTTGGAGTCATTGCTGCCGCAGATCATATTGGGTATGGTTCCAGCACGTTCAAAGGCGGCAAATCGGCGCAGTATCTGCGAAATTCCCGTATGGAACTGCGGAAACTTTACCAGTCCGCGCAGCACGATCAACGTGTCCCGACCCCAGTCAAGGAACCACGGGAAACCGGCAATGACCGAGCCTAAATCATCGCGTTTGACCATAAAGCGCGATAATGTCGGGATCGCCAATGCTCCCGGACGTGCCGAAGCGGGCAGGGCAGGGAAGAAATCTGTTTCATCATCCTGCGGGAATTTGAGGATATCGGAAAAATCTTCATCCGCCTTTTTTGCCGCGGCAATGAGCATCACCGCTTTTCCCGCTTCAAGCGGTATGGAAAAATATCCGGGGCTGAAAAGGTCGGTTTTATCCGGCAGACCGTAGTATCTTTCTGCCGGCAGATCGACCATATATCTCCACTCCGGAGCGTGGAAAAAGTTTCCTTTGTTCACCCGCAGAGAGAGTTTGCGTTCCGACGGCTGGAAATCAAAACCGTTTTCCAGCGCGGTTATGCTGTGGCGGAAGCGGTGTTCGGCGCCGTCGCAGGCGCGGGTGACGGAGTGATTGATGCGGTCTTCCAGATCCGGGCGGATGATAAGTTTCGCATTGGCAGAAGCGGTTCCGCTCTCATGAAGTTTGAAGCGCAAAACCGTTTTGTCGGCATTGGCATCAAAGGCGAAATCAACCTCTATCGCGGCAGAGCTTCCGTGGCCGTCCGGCAGCGAAAAGCGCAGACGTGCCCGGTTGCCCGGATGGGCGGTGAACTCTTCCAGTGCGGCATCGGTCAGTTCGTGGGAGTATTCGTCGATCACCAGCCACGCCCGGCAGTTGGTGAACATCACATAACGGTCGACCGGATAATCCGGATTGATATTTGCCGCCAGAAACGCATCATATTTGCTGTGCAGTTTGCCGAAAGCGGCGTTGAACATCGCGTAGCCGCCGAGAGTGTTTGAGCCGAAAATCTTGTGCTGTGCGGAGTTCTGCCATTTGTCGGCAAGTTTGATCCGCCGCTTGCTGCCTTGAGGAAGCATCACGAGCTTTGCGCTTTTCCGTTCGGCGCTCCGATTGGCAAAGGCGGTAAAGTGCAATGTTAAAAAGTGTTCAAATGCGGTATCGTTTTCCGGAGGTGCGATCAGCGCGAATTCTCCCGCTTTCCCGCTGTACGGCAAACTCGCAGCGTGGATCACCGTCGTTTTGCCGTCGCGCAGATCGACGGTGAATGCTGAATCACATTCGATCAGAAGCAGATCGCCGGGAGCGAGCATAACCATACGGCGGCAATCCTGCGGATAACGGAAAACCGATACAGGAGGAAGTTTCTGACCGGAAATTTTTGAGACAAACTCCAGCGGATCTTTCCGCATCTCATTTCCGTCCGCTTCCGCCGCCTGCGGGAGTGTGACAAAGCGCAGCGCCAGATTCCGGGCAGCGGCATTGGCACATTGCCGGCAGAGTGTTTCGGGCAGAGTGTCGGCGCTTTCACGCTGTAAAACAAAGTCATCGAAACTTATACAGCGCCCTTCGCCCGGCGCAAGCAGAAGTGAACAGTTTTCCCCGCGGCGGTCAAAGGTTATCTTTTCCCCGGTCAGGAGATCACTTCCGTGCATTTTTCCGATCTGTGCAAACGAGAGTTCAGTGTAACTGCTGCAATCCAGATTGAGCAGTATCAGCAGCGGCGGGATATCTTTTCCGCTCCGGTATGCGGCGACCGCATTGCCGTTGCCGCGCTGGATGAGTTTGACATCCACTCCGACACCGAATGCCGGATGGCTGGCAAGGAGAGTGTTGAGTTTGCCGATAAGGCGGGTCAGATTGTCCGGATCGCCGAAGTTCAGCGTTCCGCAGCCGTGGACATCGATCTTTTCCGAAGCGAAAAACTCTGCGCCGTTGGCAAAGCCGAATGCACCGTGCTGGGAGAGCAGCGCCGTCACCAGAAAACGCAAGCGGGCAAAGGTTTTGCCTTTTGCCGCAAGCCGGTCATTGTCGTGAGTTTCGGCGAAGTTTGCCAGAGTGCCGACGCGGTTGCCGATGTCGTTCATATAGGGGTAATAGCGGGATATCTCATCTCTGGAGTAGTTTTGAAACAGCTCCGAATATCCCCAGTTCAAACCGCTTTTGCTCAAAAGATGCTCCTGCGTAGTCAATGGTCCGCCCAGACCTTCGAGCAGAAACACCGTGTCCGGGTACTCATACCGGACTTTGGAAACGATGTAGTCCCACGCTTTGTCCGGAACCATATACCCCGCATCGCATCTGAAACCGTCGATACCGCGGCGGCACCAGAAGAGAAAAACCTTTGCCATAAGTTCGTGAACTTCGGTTTTGCGGTAGTCCAGACGGCACAAGTCAGCCCAGACGATCCCCCACGCGCCGGGACTTTCAAAACGTTTGTCCTCATCGCGGACGAAGTAATCCGGGTGTTCGCATTGGAGTTTGGAAGCCCAGCCGGTGTGGTTGACAGGGATATCCATAAAAATCCTGCCTTTGCGGCAATGCACAGCATCGATAAGCTCTTCAAACTGTTCCATAGGTGTTGCGTGTTCATCAAACTCCGCCAGCGCAGGGTCGACCGCGAAGTAGTCGGTCGCGGCAAATGGACTGCCGTAACGCCCCATTCTGCCGTAGGATGTCGGAACCGGATGAACTGGAAGCAGCTGCAGGATGCGGCAGTTCAAAGTTCCGAAAATGTGATCCAGATGTGCCGCAAGTTTCCGGAAAGTCCCCGACGGCGGGATGATAACGAAGTTTTCCGCATCGTATTTTGACAGATCAGGCAGAGCAGGAGAGTGCGGCAGATGCATAATGCTGTTCCATTGGCGGACAAAGGCGCAGTAGATGCCGTTCCCCGAAACGTTTACTGCCGGTTCGACTTTCAGTTTGAAGTTGCTTCCATTGGGCCACAATGGAGCCGAATCATCCTGCGGAATAAAACAGCATTTCCCTTCACATATCCCGCCCTCCCCCAGGGGCAGAGTAACGCTGAAGCTCCCCGCCGTTTCTCCTGCGGCCATCGGTATATCGTGCCAATCGGTATTGCGGGGCGTGCGGTGGTTTTCGGTACGGTCAATAAGCTCTTTTCTCCGCAAGGCTGCGCGTCCGATATTGGTGCGCAGCACCGCCTTGCCGGGGAGATTTTCCGGGATGCCCGAAAGCGTGAATGTTACCGTTTCTCCGGCAAAAAAGATACTGCGCTGCGGGAAAAGTTTCTGTGTGACCATAAGTGGAAAAATTTACTGCTGCGGAAGTTTATTGTCAAAGAAAAATGCCAGAGCCGTCTGGATATATTTATCCCAGAAGTTCCAGTTGTGGCTGCCGGGGTATTCGTAACTGTGAAACTCAGGATAGTTGATCTTTTTCATAAAGCTGTTGAATTTGCGGTTGTCCTCTATCATAAAATCTTCTGTGCCGCAAATAGAGAGCATCTTTGGAAGCGGGGCAGAAGATTTTACCGCATTTTCTGCGAGGGTGAAGAGATCGTTGCCGGTGCGTCCGGCTTCTTCGGGTGAGACAAAGATGTTTTCAAGTTCCGGACGCCACGGGGCGGATTCAGGAGCGGAAAAACGCGCTTCAAGATCAACCACCGGTGAAAGCCCCGCCACCGCAGAAAAGCGTTCCGGACAGCGCAGACCGAGTTTCAGCGCGCCGTATCCTCCCATGGACAAGCCGGCGGCAAAACAGTCTTTCCGCTCCAGAGAGAGCGGAAACATCGAAGAAACAAACTCCGGAAGCTCTTCAGAAATGAAGCTCCAGTAGGGGAAGCCGTTGGCGGCATCGGTGTAGAAGCTCCGCCCGCCGTCCGCCATGATAACAGCGATATTGTACTCTCTGGCGTAGCGTTCAATAGAGGTGTAACGGCACCAGGCGGTGTAATCATCGGACAATCCGTGAAACAGAAAAAGTGTCCGGTACTTTTCAGGGGCGGCACCGCTCGGCTTCTGCGGGATAACGGCGTTGAGAGCGACTGATTTTCTCAACAGAGCAGAGTTGAAAGTGCAATTTATAAATGCCATAAAATTTCTCCAAAAAAAGATACGATATATCAGCAAGGTTAATTTAACCTTTTTTACCCGCCTTGTCAACTGAAATATCGTAATTTTTTGAAAAAAACGGTGGTCATTGACAATAAGGTGTGCTATATTAATAGTGAATCAGTATTTATTATTCTTTTTGAGGAGGATTTTATGGGCGAAAGTACCGATAAAAGCAGATTTAACAAGCTCACACTGTTGAGCGCGTCCGAAAAACGCTACCCGAAATGTCCGGGTGAAGCCAAATTGGAATGTTTTGACAATCTCTACGCCGATCGGGATTATGTCATCGAATTTGACTGCCCCGAATATACTTCACTGTGTCCTGTCACCGGTCAGCCGGACTTCGGACACCTCACCGTCCGCTATGTGCCGGACAAACTCTGCATCGAAAGCAAATCGCTCAAGCTTTATTTGTACAGCTTCCGCAACGCCAATATCTTCCACGAAGAGGCGGTCAACTCTCTGCTCGATGCCGTAGTCCGCACCTGCTCCCCGCGCCGTGCCGAAGTCATCGGCCGTTTCCGTCCCCGCGGCGGTATCGCGATCAATGTGAAAGCTACTTACGGAGGTAATGTCGATGAGTTTTGAATTTATTGAAAATGGTTCAGTCACCACTCCGCAGGGGTTCAAGGCCGCCGGTGTGACTGCCGGTTTCAAGCGGTCAGGTGCGCCGGACTTTGCAATGGTCGTGAGCGACACTCCGGCGGAGTTCGCCGGTGTTTTCACCAGCTGCACCTTTGCCGCCGCCCCCGTCCGGCTCTGCCAGAAGCGGGTTCTGGAAAATGATGTTCTGCGTGCCGTCATCATCAACAGCGGCAACGCCAACGCCTGTACCGGCGATCAGGGTATGGCTTCCGCCGTTAAAAGCTGTGAAATTGCCGCTTCCGCGCTCAACATCGCGGCTGAAACGGTCGCCGTAGCCTCCACCGGACGTATCGGCGTTCAAATGGATATGAGCCTGATCGAAAAGGGCGTGGCGCTCGCAGTTCCCGCTTTGAGCAGCGATGCTGCCGCGGGCAACCGCGCCGCCGAAGCGATTATGACTACCGATACCGTACCCAAAGCCGGTGCAGTGAAGCTGACCGTTGACGGCAAAACCGTTACCATCGGTGCGATGGTCAAGGGCGCCGGAATGATCGACCCCAATCTTAAAGTCCCTCACGCTACGATGATTTGCGTCATCACCACCGATGCGTCGATCTCCAAAGCCCGGCTTCAGAAGATCCTCGGCATCAATGCGGAAAACTCCTTCAACCGCATCACCGTTGACGGCGATATGAGTACCAATGATACCGTGCTGATCCTTGCCAACGGCGTTTCCAATGCTGAGATCAAAGCCGGTTCCGCTGACGAAGCGGTTTTTGCTGAAGCGCTGCTTGCTCTGATGCAGGATCTTGCCAAACGCATGGTTCTCGACGGCGAAGGCGCAACCAAGTTCGTCGAGATCAAAGTTATCAACGCCCGCAGCGTTGAAGATGCCAAACGTGCCGCCGAAGCGGTCGGCAACTCGCTTTTGTGCAAGACCGCATGGTTCGGCAATGATCCCAACTGGGGCCGTGTCGTGGCGGCTCTCGGATATTCCGGTGCGCAGTTCGTCCCCGAAAAGTGCGATATCTTTTTCGGCGATGTGCCGGTCGTTAAAAACGGCGGCGATGCCGGAACTCCGGAAGCGGATTTGCTCTCCACCGTAAAAGAACGGGAATTCACCATCACCTGTGACTTCAATGACGGCGATGCCGAATACTGGGTCTGGTCGAGTGACGTCTCTTATGAATATGTCAAAATCAACGCCGATTATCACACTTGATGATTTGCCGTTGTGAGTTTTTGAAAATTTTTAATAATCAACTTTGCAGGAAATATTGTTATGAAAAAATCTGATGTCAAAATGCTGGTCATCACCGGGTTCGGTTTGAACTGTGAAAAAGAGACCGCTGCCGCCGGAAAACTCGCCGGTGCCACCCCGGAATTGATCCACCTCAACGATCTGCTCGCCGGAAAACGCAATCTGGACGAGTTCCATTTCCTCGCCTTTATCGGCGGATTTTCTTTCGGCGACCACCTCGGTTCCGGTACTGTTTTCGCCAACCGCGTCAAATTCAACTTGCGCGATCAGCTCCAGAAATTTGTTGATGACGGCAAGCTCGTTATCGGTATCTGCAACGGCTTCCAGACCCTGACCCGCCTGGGTATGGTTCCGGCGCTCAACGGCGACTACTTCACCCAGACCGCCGCGCTGGCTCACAACGATTCCGGCGTTTTCCGCGATGACTGGTGCCGCCTCAAAGCCAACCCGGCTTCCCCCTGCGTCTTCACCCGCAATATCGATATGGTCCGTCTGCCGCTGCGCCACGGCGAAGGCAAATTCGTCGCCGATGCCGCGACCCTCGCTGAAATCGAAAGCCGCAACCTCGTCGCTGTCCGCTATGCCAATGCCGACGGTTCCGATGCCACCGAATTCCCCGCCAACCCCAACGGTTCTCTCAACTCCATCGCCGGTATCTGCGACCCCACCGGTCGTGTTTTCGGTCTGATGCCCCACCCGGAAGCCTTCCTCTCCCCCTTCAACGCTCCGGACTGGACCGCCCGCAAGGCTTGCGGTGAAGCGCTCCCCGAAGAGGGCGACGGTGTCGCATTCTTCCGTAACGCAGTTGACTATATTGCTTCCGAATTTTAATCGGGAGCAATAGACTGTGAGTTTTTTTCTTTATCCCGGAAACAAACTTGAAACACTTGCCGGTATCTGCTGCCGGCTGCTCGGAGACGAGCCCGGCAGCGATCCGATGACCCCGGAAACTATTGTAGTTCCAACTCAGGGAATGGCGGTTTATCTGCGGCAGTTTTTTGCCCGCCGCAACGGTGTCGCCGCCAATATCGATATGCCGTTCCCCGCCGGTTTTATCTCCGGAATACTGAAAAAAAACATCGACGGCTTTGATGCCGCTTCCAAAAACTTTTCGCAGGAACAGCTGGCGTGGGAGATTTTTTCCATTTTTCAGCACGAAGGCGGAGAGTTTCCGGAGCTTGCCGGATATATCGGCAGCTCCAATGATGCCATTCTCAAGACCTGGCAGCTTGCCCACCGCACGGCGGTACTTTTTGACCGCTACCAGATCTATCGTTACAAAGATGAATATTTCCCGCTGAAAAACGATGAATGGCAGAGCCGTTTGTGGAAAAAACTGCTCCGCAAATACGGCAAAAGCAAAATGCAGTGCTGCCGGGAATTTCTGGAACTTCAGCGCCCGGTAAAAGGTTTGCCGCAACGGCTGACCGTCTTTGGTGTCGGTTCGCTTCCGCCATTGTATCTGGACATATTTTTCAAAATCAGTGAAACGGTCGATCTGCGTTTCTTCTATATGACTCCCTGTCGGGAGTTCTGGGAAAATCTCTACTCTGTCAAAGAGCAGAAATGGCTCTGCAAAGACGGCGATATGCCCGAAGTCGGCAATCCGCTGCTCGCCTCGTGGGGTACTGCCGGACGGGAACTTTTCACCAATCTGCTTGCCCATCAGGATAATGTGCCGTATGTTTCCAGTGAAGAGCTGCTCTTTGAAAACTATTACGATGATGCGGAAGCGGCGACCACGCTTCAGCAGCTTCAGCAGGATATCCTCACCATGCGCGACGGACGGCAGGATGAAAAACCGCCTGTCAAAGATGATTCGATCGAGGTGTTGAACTGCTATGCCTCCAAGCGCGAAGTCGAGATCCTGCACGATAAACTTATCACTGTTTTCAATGCAAAAGAAACTGATCCCGGAGATGTTATCGTTATGGCTCCGGATATCAATGCCTATCTGCCCTACATCAACGCTGTATTCGGGCAGGGACCGCTCAAATACAGCTACACCGTTTCCGACCGCAATCTCCGCGGCCGCGGCGGGGTGAGCAATGTTTTCCGGCGGCTGCTTGATCTTCCAGGCTGCCGTATGGAGGTCGACGATGTTATGGGTATACTCAACAATCCATTTGTCTGCCGCAGCCGTGATATCACCGCCGGAGAGATTCCGGTAATTTCCAGCTGGATAAAAAAATCCGGCATCCGCTGGGGTGTCGACGGTGCAGATCACGCCAGACATTGCTCGGTGGATTTTGACGAGTACTCGTGGATGCGTTCAATGGATAATATCTTTGAACATTTCACCCGCGGCTGTTCTGCAGAAGAGGAGATGGCGGGGATCAGCAATGAATTGAGCGAAGGTGATCTGGAGCTTTTTGGCAAATTCATCAGCTTTTTCCGTGAGCTTGCCGCTCTGCGCAGTAAACTTTCCCGGCCGCATACCATCGGAGAGTGGATGGATCTGCTGCTGGAGATACTGGACAGTTTCTTTGTCAGTACCGACAAGGAGACAGGGCGCGAAATAGCCGCCTTGCGCCGCTACATTTATGAACAGAAGTCCATCGGTGAGAAAGTCGCCGGGGATGCGGTATTGGGCATTGCGGTGATAGTGGATATGTTTGATGGATTTTTGAACACCGCACAGGATCGTTTCAGCTTTCTGCGCGGAAAAATCACCTTCTGTTCGCTCACGCCGCTGCGGAGTGTTCCGGCCTCGGTCATTGCCATATTGGGATTGAATGAAGGTGCATTCCCCCGCCGGGATACGGAACTCGGATTTGATCTGATGACGGCACGGATGCTGCCCGGTGACCGTTCCGGAACCAAAGAGGACCGTTATCTCTTTCTGGAAGCATTGATGTCGGCGCGGAAAAAATTCTGGTGTTTCTACCACGGCCGCTCCCGCCGCACCGGAAAGAAACTTGAACCATCGGTGCTGCTGGGGGAATTTACAGGATATTTGAAACAGTGCTGCGACTTCAATGAAACAGTTCATTACCTGCACGGTTTCGATCCGCGCTATTTCTCTGAAGATACGCCGCAGAATTCCTGGTCGCAGGAAAATTTCCTGACGGCGAAATCGCTCAACCGGCTCCGCCATAAGCCGGAATTGAAAAACAGTGAATTTGACAAGCTTTCTGCCGGAGAGTTCAGTTCGTGTAAACTTGAGGACTTGATAGCGTGGGCGACCCACCCGGCGGAGTATGTATTCAACCGGTGTCTGGATGTTAAATTCAATTGTCCGCAAGGCAATGCCGCTTCCGAAGCGATCATCGCAGGCGGAGGTTTGGAACAATACAATCTCCGTACCTTGATTGGTAGATTTGAACGCGCTTCCTGGAGCGAAGATGACCTTTATCAGCTCATGAAACGTACCAATATGCTTCCGCCCGGAGAGGCAGGCCGTATCGAATTTAAAAAAGAGCTTGGGTGTATGCGGGCAATAAAGCCGGAGTGGCGGAGGGAATTTTATGAGCAGGAACATCTGGCATTGGAGTTCGAAGTCGAATTGGAAGACAGCCGTAAGGTGAAGATAAGCGGAATGTTCGATTGTTCCAGAGCATTGGATAAGCAGAAGATAATTTACTACGGTAATTATAAGTTCAAATCTTATATAGATGCGCTTATGCGGCATATGGCGCTGTGTATGATTTCCGATGCCCCGGATGTGGTTACTTCGCTCTGCTGTCTTAAAGACCACCAATGGAAGGAAGTGAAGGTGTTTCACCGTTTGCCCGGGAATTTCTGGCGCGATTTTATGCAAAAGAGAATAGATTTCGACAAACGCATCCCGGCGATTTTTCCGGAAACGTTATTTACCATCAATAGTGCCGCGCAAGAGGAAACCAGAGAAAAGCGGCGCAGGAATTTGGCTTCACTCTGTCATGACGAGTTGGCAAAAGATCGGGTACTTTCCCGCTGTTTTGCGCCGGATTGTATGTATAACCAAGCGTTGCGCGATGAATTTTTGAGCTTTGAAGAACTGTTTTTTCACTTTTAAATAACAGGGCGGGGAGTAATGTCAGAATACATTAAAGAATTTGAGTCCATAAAAGTTCCTCTTACCGGAATGAATCTGGTCGAAGCCGCCGCCGGAACCGGAAAAACCTATAATATTCAGAATCTCATAGTGCGTTTGCTCTGGGAACAGAGTTTGGACATCAGCCAGATCGCGGTGCTGAGTTATACCAATGAGGCGGCATCTGAACTTTCCGAGCGTATCCGCCGGGTGTTCGACCGGGTGCTGGCGGTTATGGAAGGGCGCAGTATTGCCAAAAAAGATGAAGCCCGGCAAGCCGAAGATTTGGTTCGGCACGATCGGGTACTGCGTCCCGGTATTGAGGACAAAGAGCGTATCGAGGCAATAAAAAGGGCATTGCGGGATTTTGACTCCGCCAATATTTCCACTATCAACGGCTTTTGTCAGAGACTGCTTCAGCGTTTTGCTTTTGAAAGCGGCACCACATTCAGTGCCCGTCTGGAAACGGCTCCTGCTCCTTTGATCAGGGCGATCTTTGACGATTGGATGCGGAGCAAGCTTTACCGCGGGGAAAATGGCTTGCTCTACAAAGGATTGATCAATCCGGCAGAGATTTACCGGCTGGGAGCGTTCGTGCAGGATTTCAATTTGAAAAACCCCGAATATGACAGCAGTGAGTTCTTTTCTGCGGCCGCTGTTCTCCGGTCAATGTTCCCCCCCACGGAAAGTTTATCGCTGTGCAGTACAGAATATTTCAAAAAGAGCAGTAAAGTTGTAGACCGTAAAGAGCAGTTTTTAAGGGCGATCGAAGCTGATGATTTCGGTACGATATTCAAGCTGATTGAAGAGGTTTACAATCCGGAATTCATCAAATACAGTGCAAAAGACGACGCCAAAACTGTGGTAACTGTACGCGTGGACATCGATCCTTTTTTCCAGATTTGTGGAAAGATCGCTGAAAATATGAAAGCGGCGGCTGCCGCGCTGAAGCGCGAAGCATTGGCCTATGCATCGGCGAAGTTTGCGGAATTGGCAGAACGCGGCAACTTTATGACCTATGCCGATCAGATACACATTGTTGATAAAGCTCTGCAGAGTTCTGAATCGTTTAAAATGTCGCTCCGCAAAAAGCTGAAAGCCGGTATCATCGACGAATTTCAGGATACCGATCCTGCGCAGTACCGGATATTCAAAGCGCTGTTTGATGTTGAGGGCAGCTGCGCCTTTATGGTCGGCGACCCCCGGCAGGCGATCTACCGTTTCCGCGGCGGCGATATCAACGCTTATCTCGCTGTCAAAGATGAGCTGCGCAAGCGGGGAAATATCTACCGGCTGGGAGTGAATTACCGTTCAAGTGTGAAAATGGTGGAGGCAGTAAACCGGATCTTTGCAGTTCACCCCGATCCGTTCTGCCATCCGGATATAACTTTCCCGAATCTCGCCTCCCGCCCTGCGGCAAAGGCTCCGGAACTGCTTGAGAATGGCAAACCCGCTGAAGAGGCGATGCTCCGTTATAAAATTCTCAGAGAATTTGACAGTTGGGCAGATGTTTGTGCCAGACGGATAGCTTTCATCCTGTCAGACAAGTCAAACCTTGCCAAGCCGCCAAAAAAGGAAGATGAAGAACCCTCCCCGATCGTTCCGGGGGATATAATTGTGCTTTTGAGCAAAAACAGCAAATGTATGGAACTCCGCCGGGAGCTGGAGGAGTATAACATCCCGGCAGTATGTCTGAAAAGCGGCAACGTCTACGCCGGAATTGAAGCCGCTGAATTGTACGCCGTCCTTGATGCGGTAGTAGACAGCGGCGATCGGAGAAAATTTCACACGGCGCTGGCCTCCGGTTTGTGCAATGTGCCGCTTTCAATGCTGGAATGTGATTCGGAAAGCTATGACGGTTTGGACCATTACCGGAAAATCTTCTTTGAACTTTTCAGTTTGTGGCAGAAAAAAGGTTTTGCCGCCATGTTTGAAACGCTGTTGAAAAAGTTCAAAATCCGGGAAAATCTGGCGGTTCAGGCAGAAGCCGAGCGGCGTTTGACCAACTTGTCCCAGCTCGGAGAATTGCTTTTGCAGCTGTCCGTTTCGGAAAATCTTTCTCCGGAACGGTTGATCTCCCAGTTCGGTTCGCTGATTGCCGCCAGCAGTGATTCCAAAGAAGAAGAACACGAAGAGCTGATGTCTGCCGACGGCAGTTGTGTCCGCATTATGACCATACATACCTCGAAAGGGTTGCAGGCTCCCATCGTGATCATCCCCGAGGTCCAGCAGTTTGATATGAGCAAAAAGAAACTTAACGGCTTTTGTTCGGAAAACGGCGGGCGCGTACTCAATCTCAGCGGAGATGCCCTGAAAAACCAGACCGAAAAAGATGAGCTTGAAGCCGAGATGCGCCGCTTGATATATGTCGCTGTCACCCGGGCGGAGTACCGGTGTGAAATATTTGAAGAGCAACTGCCGTCCATTATCGAAAAGAAACCGCGTCCCAAAACGGTGTGGCACGATTTGCTCAGCTTCTCTTCTTTGCCGTTCCGTGAAAGCTGTGATGGATTATCTGAAGATTATTACATCCGTCCGCCGCTGGATTTGAAAGATTCCGTACCCTATGTGGAAAAGATCGATCCGTCGTGGCAGGTGATCAGTTATTCAGCCTTGACCAGCAACGTTAATTCCGATTTGGAACAGACCGTGCAGGATCACGATGAAGACAGTTTTGATGATCTGAAAGACAAAATTAATCTGAAAGTTTTTTCGCCCTACACCATCTCAGGCGGTACCGGATTCGGCAACATTATGCACAGCTATCTGGAAACTGCCGATTTTACCAGCCGTCTTGATGATTGCCGCAAGGCGGCGGCGCAGCTTGTTGAACAGATAAAGATCCCTGACATCGAAAATATTGATGATTTTACAACGGCGTACGGAAAATGGATCCACGGTATTTTCAACGCCCCCATTGCCGATTGCCAGGGCGGCACTTTCCGTTTGGCAGATATCCCTGAATGCGACCGGTTGATGGAGCTTGAATTCTGCTGCAGTATGGATGAATTCAGCACCGGCAGAATAAGTGAGGTCATTGAAGAGTACACCCGCGCGGAATTTGGTCAGATCAAATATCCGGACAACTGGGCGAAATCCATTCCCGGCGGTATTTTGAACGGCTTTATCGATATGGTGTTCCGGCGGAACGGCAAATATTACATCGTGGACTGGAAAACCAACCGTCTCGGTTACCGCCCGGAAGATTATGCGCCTGAAAAACTGGGCGCCGCAATGGTGCACAGTATGTATTTTGTGCAGTATTTGTTGTACATCGTCGCGCTGGTGCGGCATTTGCGGCGGTATTGCGGCGGTGTCTTCGGCGAAGCGGAATATGAAAAGATGATCGGCGGCGTCTATTACTTCTTTATCCGCGGAATGGCGCAATCCGCTCCGGGACGGGGCGTTTTCCGCAGCCGTCCGTCTTGGAAAACGGTGTGTGAACTGGAGGAAATGTTATGTCTGAAAATGTGATCATCCCGCCTGAAAATGAGGCTTTCAACGATTTTGACAGGGAGTTCGGAGCATTTCTCAACCGTTATGCGCAGAACAGTTCCGTGGAACTTGCCGTGACCGGGATGCTGTTGTCGCGCGAACTGCGCAACGGCAGTCCGCGGCTCGATTTGAATGACTATGCCGGAAGGACGATTATGTTTCCGGATGGAAAAACGGTCACTCTGCCGGAAACGCAGGTATGGCTGGAAGGGCTTTTGGCTCCGGAAATGGGCGGCGTTGCCGTGTCGGAGACGGAGGATGACGGCAAATCTTTGCTGCTGGTTTTCCGGAACCGCATATTGATGATGCGCCGTTATGCGATGCTTGAAAAAGAGCTCGCTATGCAGCTTGAACGCCGAAAAAGCTATCGTGATGCGATCGTGAACGACTTTGCCGGAGGCGGCGACTGGGTGCAGGATCTGGCTGTATTTATGGCGCTGAACTCCCGTTTGACCATTTTGACCGGCGGCCCCGGCACCGGAAAAACCACCGTTTGCGGCAGGATAATCCGCGAGCTGCTGCAGCGTGATCCGGAATTGAAGATCCTTTTTGCCGCCCCCACCGGAAAGGCGCAGCAGCGTCTGGCTTCTCAAATCAGCGACAGCGCTGAATCGCTGGATTCTGGGAGTGCGGCATATACGGCAATGAAAGCGATTGCCGGAACGACGCTTCACAGCTTTCTGTATAATTCCTTATGGAGAGAACAGCTGGCAGGTTGTGATCTGATGATCATTGACGAGTGTTCGATGATTCCGCTGGAACTCTTTTCGCGGATATTGAGTATGCTGCCGGAAACGTGTGCATTGCTTCTTGGCGGAGACCGCCGTCAGCTCGCCCCGATCGAAAGCGGCACCGTATTCGCCGATCTCTGCCGCAAAGGACAGCCGAATTGTCTGCCGACTGAAATTTCCGGAGTGTTCAACAGCATATTTTCCGGCAATTCTGTACCAATAGAGCAGGGCGGTCAGGCGGATTTTTCCGGTTTCATCGTGGAACTTCAAACCAATTACCGCTCGGCGACTGCGCCGACCATCTGCCGTCTGGCGGAACTTCTGCGCGATGACGATGCTGAAATCAAGAGCGTGGTGTCGGAGATCGTCAATGCTTCAGGTGATGATTACCGCTTTCTGACTCTGGATAATAAAACGTTCCAATCTGAATTGAAGAAAAAGTGCCAGATCCTTGCTCCGCTGCCGGAGCTTTGCTCTTCGGGTAAAATGGAAGATATCGAAAAGGCGTTGAAACTTTCGGAAGAGTTCCATTTCCTTTGCGCGGTCAACCGCGGCCCGCGCGGGTGTGAGAAGATCAATGAAACGGTTTTGAAAGAGCTTGATATCGTTCCCAATAGAAAATATTTGTGGAAACCCGGTACGATCCTGATGGTGACGGTCAACAATTATCAGGCAGGTTTGCGTAACGGCGACGTCGGTATCGTTACCCGCGAAGCCGATGAAAGTGGTGAGATGCATAATTTCTGCCGTTTTTACAGCTGTCCGGAAAAGCGTTATCCGCTCGGAATGCTCCCGCGCCACGAATGCGGATTTGCCATCACCATCCACAAGGCGCAGGGTTCCGGCTATAAGGAAGCGGTGGTGATCCTGCCCGGATGCAACTCCGAAGTGCTCCAGAGAAAGCTGATTTATACCGGTATCACCAGAGCGGCAAAGTATCTGGAATTGTGGGGAACCCCTGGCGAACTGCTCTTCGCATTGAAAAATCAGGAACGCTCTTCGGTAAATTTATTCTAAAGCACTTGACAAATCGCATAATGGTGCTATATTATCACTTATGCAATTATTGAAGCAAAACAAAATTTAAAATACGAGGTGAAAACTATGTCACAGCATCCGAGTCTCCGCGTCGGCGGTAAGATCCGCAAGATCCGCAACGTTATGAAACGTTATGAACGTCTGAATGTCCTTCGCGCCGAAGGCCGCATTCCCGAAGACAAAGTTCTGGGTCTGCCCAAGACCAAACCGATCGAAAACTGATTGGTTTGAAGTAAAAAAGCTGTTGCGAAATGCAACAGCTTTTTTTTTGCCGCAATTCAGTGATGTTGCGGCATATTTTTTTGCGGCAATCAATTTTTTTGAGAGTCCGCGTAATATTTTGCGGTAAGGGCGATGCCCTCTTCAAAGGTGTAGCGCGGCTGATAACCGAGAATGTTTTCTGCCCGCTCAATGGAGGCGAGTGAATAGAGGATATCACCCTGACGCGGAGCGCCGTGGACGGCTTCGATTTTTGCAATTTCCGGATCGAATTCTGCAAGGGCATCGCGCAGGCGGGCAAAAAGTTCATTCAAATCAAAACTGCGGCCGCAGCCGACATTGAAAACTTTTCCGGCGGCTTCGGGAACTGCCATCGCCAGAATATTGGCGCAGACCACATTGCCGACAAAGGTGAAGTCGCGGGAGATGGTGCCGTCGCCGTTGATGGTCGGAGATTGATGATCCAGAAGCTGTTTGGCGAACTTGGGAATGACGGCGGCATAAGCGCCGTCGGGATCCTGACGTTTGCCGAAAACATTGAAGTAGCGCAGACCGACAAACTCCAGACCGTAGACCAGGGCGAAGTTGGCGGCGAAGAGTTCGCAGGTAACTTTGCTTGCGGCATAGGGAGAAAGCACCTGACCGGTTATCTCCTCTTTTTTTTCAGAAGATTTATCATCGCCGTAAACGGAACTGCTTGAAGCGTAGACGATCCGTTTGACTCCGGCACTGCGGGCGGCATCGAAGAGATTGACCGTTCCGGCGGTATTGACCGCGATACTGGTGGCCGGATCAGCGATGGAGCGCGGCACCGAGCCGAGGGCAGCTTCGTGGAAAATATATTTTACATCTTTGACTGCCGCGCGGCAATCGTCGATGTTTCTCAGGTCGCCTTCCAGAAGTTCAAAATCCGGCGATTGGAAAAACGGTTCGATATTCCGTCGGAATCCGGTGGAGAAGTTATCAAAACAGCGCACTTTGAATCCGTTTTCCAGCAGGCACTCCACCAGAGATGAACCGATGAAACCGGCACCGCCGGTGACCAGTATCGGAGAGGAGTTGTCCAATTTTGTATTTTCGGGGAAAAATCCTGCTGAACTCACGTTGCGCAACCTTATTTTAATAACTTGAAATCATCCGTTGAATATATACTCTTTGAAACATTTTGTCAAGCGGAAAAACCCATTTTCTGCAATCTTGCGATGATTTTTTCCAAAACGCTTTCCGGCGTGCTGGCTCCGGAAGATAATCCGACCAGCGGGCAGTTTGCCAATTCCGCTTCCGGGAGTTCATCCGCATTATCCACCCGGAATGCTTTCGCTCCGCTGTTGGCGGCTATCTCCTGCAAACGGCAGGCATTTGAGCTGTGGGCGGAACCGGCAATGATGACGATCGGACACTTTTGAGCAAGTTCAATCACCGCTTTCTGGCGCTGTTTCGAAGCATCGCACACCCCGGGGATACAGCGTATCTGCGGGAAACGCTTCATAAGCTGGAGCATCGCCGCTTCGCTTTTTGCCGAATCAACGGTCGTTTGCGAAATAAATACCGGCTTGGTCAGTTCCGGCAATGCGGCGATATCCTCCATATTGGAAACGATATAGACTGCCTGCGCCTTTGAATGTCCGGCGGTTCCGGCAACTTCGGGGTGGCCGGGTTTGCCGTAGATGACCAGCTGTTCTTCACCGGTCAGTGATGCCGCTGTATTCTGCAGTTTCTTTACCAGCGGGCAGGTCGCATCGGCAACGCAGGCGGCGCGGGAACGCAGCTGCGCTTCGACCGCGGCGGAAACTCCGTGCGCCCCGATAAGAGCGATGCTGTTTTCCGGAAGCTCTTCCGGAGCATTGATGAAGCGGGCATTGCGGCTTTCCAGTTCGCGCGTAACGGTGGTGTTGTGCACCAGTTCGTGCAGAACGTAAATGGTCTGACCTTTATGGGCGGCCTGGAGTTGTTCAATAGTCCGGAGCGCGGCGAAAACTCCGCCGCACATACCGTGGACGTCAGCGATGATGTATTGTTTTTTCATAGCAGATATCTTTCAATAGTATCTCCCGGCTCAAAACCGGAATTATTTGTATATCGCGGCAATATTTCAGCGCCTTGCTCCGGGTGAATTGAAACGTGTCCAGAACAAGGGTGAACTTTTCTTTATTCTCTGCTGCCGGAGTGATGAAGCGCTTGCGTCCGGCGGGGGCTTTTTCTTTGGCAAATGCGGCAAATTCTGCCGGAGAGATCTGCACTTTCACCAGCATATTGCGGTAGGGGAAACGTTTGAGCAATGCTTCGCGCGTGTAAGTTCCCGGCGGCAGATCGGGCAAATCAAGCACCGCGCGATCCGCCCGGGCTTTGCTGCACAGAAGATTGAGATAACGCTCAATCAACTCTTTTGAAGAGCTGAAACTCAATACCGTTTCAGATAAGCGCGGTTCATACCGCTTCAGCAATGCCGTATGGAGAGAGACGATTTTTTTATCGGCGGTATCCCGGGGACGGATGAGTTTGCTTGATATGAAAAGTTCGCCGTTACGGATTTTTTTCAGCGTGACAACTGCCGCAGAAGTTCCGTGGGCGCCAGGTTGGACGATCAATGTTTTGCCGCTGCGCTGTCCGGCGATCTCTTTGTGGGAGTGGCCGCAGATGACCAGTTTGATCTCAGGGTATTGGCGCAGAACTCTGCCCAGCGGCATTCCTGAAAAGTAGTTGCCGCCGTGGCGCGCCAGAATGACGGCATCGACTTTATGACTGCGGATCTCTGCCATCGTTTGTTTTAAAGCATCAAGTTCGGAGATGATTTTCAAATCGGGACAGACTCTCCGGTTGCGGTAAATGCCGTTGTCGGTCATACCGATGATCGCCAGTGTGAAGCCGTTGCGCTTGAAGAGCTGCCACGGTTTGGGGGCGATGCCTGGATAACGCCATTGACCGAGGACGATGCCGTTGAAACGTTTCAACAACGCACCGAGTTGAGCAGATGATAATTCAAATTCGTGATTGCCGGGAATAAAAAAGTCATATTCAGCAATGTTCAGCGCATCGATCATCGGAGTTCCATCAGAAAGATCGCACAGCGGGTCGCCCTGAAATATATCGCCCAGATCGAGTTTTACCGCATCTTTATACTCGCTGATTTCCGGAAGAAGCCTGGCAAATTTCGACAGATTGCCGTGCAGATCACAACTGGCAACGATATGCAGCTCCTGCGCGGCAAGCCGGACGGCGCAGAAAAAAAGTATCAACAGCACTCTGGCAGCCGGTTTCAACATCATTGTTTACTCCTCGTTTGCTCCGGGCGGGATGAGCAGATGGTCGATCTCCACCTTGCCCAGAGAGTGGGCAATATTGCTCCGCAAGTCGGGGATGTGTTCAGAGAGCTGACCGATGAGCTTTTTGAAATAGACCCGGTCGCCCGATTCCAGCTGTTCCTTGTAGCGGCAGACACCGCCTGGAACGACCCCGAAATTTCCGGCACATTCCGCGACCAATGCTTCCGGAACCAGCGCCAGCGGGCGGATTATCACCGGGTACTCCGGATTGTCCGGTTTTACGCGCGGCGCCATAGTGGTTACCCCTTGACCGCGGCACAAACTTATAAGCATACTGGAAACAATATCATCAAGGTGTTGACCGAGGGCAAGTTTATTGCACTTGAGCTCTTTTGCCAAACCGTAAAGTTTGCCCCGCCGGAGCCGGGAACAGAGAACACAGGGGGATTTGGTAAAGGATTTTTCTTCAATTACGGAAGCGATATCCATTGAGATCGTGTGATGGTTCCAATGGTGTTCACGGCAGTAATCCGTCGTTTTCCCGGCCGCAAACTCCGGAAATCCGGGATCGAAGGTCACCGCTTCGATCTCAAACTTGACCGGAGCCGCATTCTGCAGATGCGACAGCAAATGCATCAGTACAATACTGTCCTTGCCGCCGGAAACTCCGGTGAGTATCCGGTCGCCGTCGTCAATAAGGCGGTATTTCACCACTGTTTCCCCGGCGATCCGGCACAATTTTTTAAACGCATTATCCATAATTCAAGCAGACGAGGCGGATGCATTTCTGCAGCCGCCCCGCGAGTTTTACCGTAAATACGGTTTATTCGATGACCATAACGGAGAGCTGACCGGCTTCCAGAGTGCGGGCGATCTTGAGCTGATCGCCTTCCTGCGTGAAGTCGAGCGCGATGTAGCCGCCGTCACCCTGCAGTTCCATAATCTTATTGATCTTGCAGTTGACGGTGAGTTCAAGCGGCAGCGCATCGTAGCCGTAGTTGATCGCGGTGTAGAGCTTGCGGCCGTCGGCAAGATTACCGCAGATGAGCTTGCAATCCTGTGCGGTGTTGATCCACGCCGGAATGCCGCCGAGCAGTTTGAGAATGGACAAGTAGAACTTTTTGCGGTTGGGGTTGAGCACCATCATATAGGGCCACGCCATAATGTCCATACTTGTGGTGACGACTTTGCCGCCGAGGGAGTTTTCAAAATAGACCGTTCCGGGCATAATGTATTCCACTTCAGCGCCTTTGTAGGCGGTCATGGATACTTCGCTCAACGCTTTGGCGCCGGGGAGCATAGTCATAAATGAGGTGTTGTCTCTGGCAGAGTAGGTCATACCGATCGGGGGTTCAAGCAGACTTGTTTCGCGGTTGGCTTTGAAAGCGTTTTTGCGATTGCCGGCGGAGAGCATCTGTTCCTGAACGCTGCCGGTCTTGATGGTGCCCCGAACAGCACATTCCGCTTTGACACCGATGAGTTCGCTGTAACCTTTGGCGGTGAGAATGCTGGCGGCAACGCCGTCAAGCAGACAGGGGCCGGAAAGGATCTTGCGGAGCTGATCTTCGGTGTAATAGTTCAGCTGTTCACCGGCAACGAGGATGATGCCCTTGCCGTCCATATCGGTGTAGTGAACGGGGATACCCATTCTGCCGAAAGCATAAACGCCCCAGTCGCTCTTGTAGTGGAAGCCCATTCCGATATGGGGGTAGGGTTCGTTGGCAAAGGGCGGGATGAGCGTGAGCGTGCCTTCCGGAGTGAAGGAGCGCATCAGGCGGTGCAGTTCGCGGTAAAGTCCCTGATTGGCGGCGATGACATTTTCGTAGAAGCGGGACTCTTCGGGGAGCGGATAGCTGCTCTGGTCGAGCCAGAGTTTGCCGCCGTCGGTGCCGTGGAGCAGACCGCTGACGATGTGGAGGTTCATCGTTCTGGCGCTCTTGCTGAAGCGGTTGTGCGGGCAGGTGTCGGATTCGTCAAGCAGCGGAACACCGAGCTTGCGGAAGTTGACGGTCTGCCAGGAGGTGCCGCGGTCGACGCGTGCCTGATCTTTGGCATTGCTTTCCAGATAGTTTGCGTTGCTGATGCGGAGGAAGGGCTGCGGGCCGCCGATGTATTTCAGCTGGCTGGGAACGTAGTCAAAGCGCGGACCGCAGATGCAGACGGCGCCGTTGATTTCGGGATTGACTTCATCGCAGGCGCGGCGGATTGCTTTGCAGAGTTCGTCCATACCTTCGATATTGGCCTCTTCAAATGCTTTGGCGATGGGGTCGAAAGGTTTGACATCTTTGAGATATTCGACCAGCTCTTCGCGGGTGAAGCGGCGGCCGGTTTTCTCTTCCAGACGGGCGAGGTGGTAGGGGCAGTAGCAGTTTTCGCCCATACGCATATCGTCATCGCCCATAAAGAAGTCCGGGCCTTCGACGGCGACCATCTTTACCGCTTTATAGATGTAGTCAAGGAAGTTGGGTTCATAGGGACAGAAGCGGATGGATTCGGTGCCGTTTCCGGAGAGAGATTTGACACCGTCGATGCCGCATTCCGGAGCAAGGTTCCAATATCCGCCGTGACCGATGGAGGACTGAATGAGGATACCGAGCTTGAAGGGCGCCCCCTGAAGCAGGGATTTCAAACGGCGGAAGGATGCCGCCTGCTGACGGATCTTGTCATAGACATCCATACCCTGCGGGTGCATCGGATAGCTCATTGCAAAACGGGTGATCCCGGCGCGCTGATAGCGTTCGCGGATCAGATCGGCGAGGTACTCTTCGTCACCGGCAAAGTTGGGGATGATCGATACAAAAAAGAGCTCAGGCGCATCAGTTTTGTAGGCGGGAGGAACCAGATTGCTGTTCATAATTTATCTCCATTAAGTTGTGAATAATTACCGTTTTTACTTAACATAACACAAAAAAATACAAAAGCAATACTTGCATGCTCTGTTGAACAAATATTTTTTATTTTGATGTTATTTTTTAACATAAAAATGCGTGAAAAATTTGTATTTGTATTCAATGTGGGCTATCTTATTTAAGTATACGGTGTGTTCATAACCAAAACTATGGAGTAATGTTGAAGAAAATGAAAAAATTTTTCATTCTGTGCAGTTTGCTCTGTCTCGCAGGGCTGTCGGCAAATCCCGTGACAGGGGGTAAGCGCTACCGGGCGGATTTTGAAGCCCGCACTATCCAGAAAGCCTATCCGCTGGATTGGTTCTGTCAGGGTGTGAAGCTGGAAAAAGCTGAATATCCGGGGATATCGTTCCGCTTTTTCAATGCCAGAAAGAAGGAAGTCAGACCCGCCGAGAAACGTCCGTATTATCTGGTTTTCAGCGATAAATTCGCTCCGTACAGTTTTGAATTCTACGCTCCGGACGATTCGGTGAGACTTGCGCTGCTCAAGTCCGGCGTCGTCGTCCGCAATCTGAAAGTAACTGAAGTTCCCGTCGGTAAAGATCTGGCTCTTCCGACCGATTACCACGTCACCGGCCCCGCCCGTAATGCGGTCATCAGCATCAATCCGGACAAAACTGTGACCTTTGATGTCGGTGCCAACGGTGTGGTCGAAACTATGAGCGTTCCGGTCAAGGGCGGCAAACGCTACCGCCTGACCGTTTACGGCGGCCGCAGTTTCCGCGGCGGCAAACGCTCCTCGCTTCTGGTTCGCTACTACTTCCGCAAGACTGCCGCCGGTAAATCCGTTTCCAGCAATAAAGAGGCGCTCCGCATCGCCAATCCGGAAAAACCGCTGGTGTATGAGATCCTCGCCCCCAGGGATGCCAAATGGTTCAGCCTCTGGTGTATGTGGGGTGCGTTCCACAGCTATAAACTCGAAGCTCTCTGATGAAAGGCCGCTGAAATGAAAATATTCTATACTTTGCTTGCTGTTTTTTGTGTCGCTCTGCAGCTGCACTCCGCTCCGTTGACCATCGCCGCCAACGGCGAAGCCGCCGGACATATCGCCATCGATGTCAATGCGCCGCGCGCCGTGAAGTTCGCCGCAAGGGAACTTCAGAACTATTTGCGTAAAATCACCACCGCCCGCTACGCTGTGCAGCACAACTGCAACGGTTGGAAAGAGACCATCTTCATTCTCGGTACCAAAGATTGCCCCATCATCAAGCCGTTTATGAACGGAAAAATCGCTGCTGAAGTCAAAAAACTGAAATTTGACGGCTACGCTGTTTTCCGCCGTTCCAACAAAATCATCATCATCGGTAACGATGACCGCGCCGTGCTTAACGGCGTTCACCGTTTCATCTACAAACATACCGACTTTATCTGGGTGCGCCCCTACAAGGAATTGGCGATCCACTCCGTTGATCCCGATCTGAAGCTGGAAATCAAAGACTACATCGACAACCCCGCATTCTATTTCCGCGGCTGGGGTGCCAACGGCAATATCGCTATCAAAAGCGAAGAGTATTTTATGTATGTCTCCCGCTTGTGCAACAACAAATCCCCCGGCAGTCACATCGACTCTCTGCTCGGCAGAATGCTTGACCACGGTCTTGTGATGGAATTCGGCGGCGGCCACAATATGAGTTCCCGCTGGCTGCCCAAGAAGAAATACGGTCAGACCAATCCCGAATATTATATGATGCTGGACGGCAAACGCCGCACCACCGGACGGGTCAATCTCTGCTACACCAATAAAGAGATGACCAAAACCTTTATCAAAGAAACGCTTGAGATCGCCCGCAAGCTGCCGGATTATTATGAAACGATCAATATTATGATCGACGATACGCAGGCGTACTGCGAATGTTCCGAATGTATGAAGCCGATCGAACTTCCCGACGGCAGAGTTCTGGAACGCAAACACGAAGCATTCAAATCCACTCAATTCTATATGTTCCTGAATCAGGTCGCCCGCGCAGTCGCCAAAGAGATCCCCCGTCTGCAGGTGAAGTGCTTCGGCTACTTCTTCACCGCCGTTCCGCCGGAGATTCCGGTCGAAAAGAACATCCGCATCAGCTTCTGCCCCTACGTCCGCAACGACAAAGAGACTTTACACGGTCCTTCCAACGCCAAGTGGCTCGCCCGTACCAAAAAATATGCTTCTATGAGCCCCGGTATCATCTGGCGCGAATACTATTACTCCGGTGCCGGTTTCCCCCGTGCGCAGGCCAATATCATCGCACAGGATCTGCGTTTCATCAACTCTCTGGGCGTGAATATGATCTATTCCGAACTCTCCTGGGCTGACCGTCCGGACTTCCTCCGCGACCGCCCGGCGAAAGAACACTGCTTCTTCGACATCACCGGTCCTGAATTCTGGACGATCAATATGCTCTTCTGGGATCCTGCCGAAGATCCCGATGCTCTCCGCAATGAATACATCAAACGTACCTACCGCGAAGGTGCCCCCGGCGTGTTGAAGTTCTACAAACTGATCCGCGACAGCTGGCTCAATGACCCGACCCCCAGCCGTTTCAACAGCAACTTCCGCGTTGATATGGGACACTATGTGGTCAATAAAAAACTGGTTGCCCCCTGCCGCGCCGCGCTCGCTGAAGGTTTGAAGACCGTCAAAGACCCCCGCTCCAAAAAGCAGCTGGAACAGCTTATCGCCACCTTTGAATCCTGGCTCAAGCTCGCCGAAGCCGGAAAGGTTTCCAAACAGTCCGTCACCAAAACTGACAACCGCGAGTTCCCGGGATTTGACTTTGACAGCGGCGCCTGGGAAAATGCCGGTGTCCTCCCGGTTCTGCGTATGTTGAATCAGCCGATGCTGGAAGCTCCCGATAAAACCGAGATCAAATTTATGCACAACAGCGAAAAACTGTTCATCGGCTTCCGCTGCAAAACTTCCGGCAAACTTCGTGCGGCGAAGAATTCTCCCCGCGACGTCTGGCCCTCCGGCGATCGGGCGGAGATCTTCTTCGGCACTGCGAACAACAGCTATTTCCATCTGGCTTTCAACTGCTTTGCCAACGGTACTGCCGGTACTTACGATGCCCTCAAGACCGATCGCAAATGGAATTGCCAGTGGGATGTCAAGACCAAACAGGCTGACGGTGAATGGCTCGCCGTGGTCACCATCCCCCTGAAAGATCTGAAGATCACCGTCGAACAGAACAACCGTGTGCGTGCGTTCTTCAGTCGCACCCGTTCTGCGCAGGGCAAATTTGACACTGACGGCCACTCCAGCTGGGCAGGTGCCGTTCCGCACGATGTCAAAGCCTTCGGCGAATTGGAATTTGAACTTGAATAAAATATTATATGGAGAATGATCAACTATGAGACTTTTTGTTTCTCTGCTGTTGCTGCTGTGCTGTTCCTTCCAGCTGACGGCAGCCCCCGCCAGAAAAGGTAAAGGTAAAGCGAAAGCCAAAGTCACCGCTAAAGCCAAAGCCGCACCCGCCGCCAAATCTTCCAAAGCCGGTCGTCAGCTTCCCATCGCCGACCGCGGCGAAGCTTGCGGCCACATCGCCATCGATCTCAATGCGCCGCGCCCGGTGCAGTATGCCGCTCTGGAACTGCAGAATTATCTGCGTCTTATCACCACTTCCCGTTATTCGATCACCCATGATGCTTCGCATTGGAAGCCGACTATCTTCGTGCTCGGCACCAAAGACTGCCCCATCATCAAACCGTTCCTCAAAGGTATGACCGCCCGCGAAGTCGCCAAACTCAAAGATGACGGTTACGGCGTTTTCCAGCGCGCCAACAAGGTTCTCATCATCGGCAACAACCCGCGCGGCGTGCTTAACGGCGTCCACCGCTTTATCTACAAGCACACCGACTTCGTCTGGGTCCGCCCCTACAAGGAGCTGGCGATCTTCACCGAAGACCCGAATTTGAAACTCGTTGTCAACGACTATATCGACAATCCCAAATTCCGTATGCGCGGCTGGGGTGCCAACGGCAATCTCGCCATCCGCAGTGAAGAGTATTTTATGTATGTTTCCCGTCTGGGCAACAACTGGGCGCCCGGCGGATCTTCTGACATCATTCTCGGACGTCAGCTCGATCACGGCTTTATTCTGGAATTCGGCGGCGGCCATAATATGAGTACCCGCTGGCTCCCCAAAAAGAAATACGGCAAGACCAACCCGGAATACTATATGCTCGTTGACGGCACCCGCCGCACCGAAGGTTACACCCAGCTGTGTTACAGCAATCCGGAGATGACCAAAGCCTTTATCAAAGAAACTCTGGAAATCGTTAAAACTCTGCCGGACTATTATGAAACGATCAATATTATGATCGATGATACTCCGACCTTCTGCCAGTGCGAAGGCTGTGAAAAGCCGATCAAACTGCCCAACGGCAAGACCATTGACAAAAAGAATGAAGCCTATAAATCAACTCTCTTCTATATGTTTTTGAATCAGGTCGCCAGAGCGGTCGCCAAGGCCCGCCCCGGTTTGGATATCAAGTGCTTCGGCTACTTCTTCACCGCCATTCCGCCTGAGATCCCGGTCGAGAAAAACATCCGCATCAGCTTCTGCCCCTATGTCAGAAATGATAAGCAGACTCTCTTCGGCCCCACCAACATTAAATGGCTGGAACGCACCAATAAATATGCCAAGATGAGTTCCGGTCTGATGTGGCGTGAATACTACTACTGCTCCCGCAAATTCCCGCGCGCCCAGAGCAACATCATCGCCACCGACTTGCGCCATATCAATAAACACGGTATCCGTATGATCTACGCCGAAACCTCCTGGGGCGACCGTTACGGTTATCCCATCGGTTCCAAAGGCTACACCGAACACAACTACTTCACTATGGTCGGCCCCGAATTCTGGACGATCAATATGCTCTACTGGGATCCGTGGCAGGACCCCGACGATCTGCGCAACGAATACATCAAACGCACCTACCGCGAAGGTGCCGCCGGAGTGCAGAAATTCTACAAATATCTTCGCGACAGCTGGGTGAATGATCCGACCCCCGCCGCGTTCAACGATGATTATAAAAACGATATGGGATACTATGTCGTCAGCAAAAATCTGACCGAACCCTGCCGCGCTGCGCTCGCTGAAGCTGCCGCCGCCGTCAAAGATCCCCGTTCCAAAAAGCAGCTCGACCTTCTGATCGAAACCTTTGAATCATGGCTGAAACAGGCCGCCGCCGGTGTCAAAGCGGAACAGACCGTTCCCAAGGCCGACATCCGCAAGTTCCCCGGCTTTGACTTCGATTCCGGCGTCTGGGCAAAGGCGAACAAGATCGAACCTATGACCAAAATGGGCAATGCCAAAGAGTTCCACCAGCAGCCCACCGAAGTCAAAGTCATCCATAACGGCGAAACGCTTTACGTCGCTTTCCGCGCCCCCTATGTCGGCACGCTGGAAGCCAATAAAGTTTCTCCGAAAGACAAGTGGCCCAGCGGCGACCACGCCGAAATCTTTATCGGCAACGAAAAAGACGGCTACTATCATCTGGCTTTCAACTGCTATGCCAACGGCGAAAACGCCATCTATGATGCTCTCGGCACCAATGCTTCGTGGAACACCAGGTGGCAGGCGTTCACCCAAATCAAAGATAATGAGTGGCGCGGTGTCGCCGTCATTCCGCTCAAGTCGGTCAATATCGCCGTCGAACAGAACAACAAGGTGCGCGCTCTCTTCTACCGCGTGCGCCCCAAACGTTCCGATATCAAAGGTGACCACACCGCACACTCCACCTGGGCGGGCGGTCAGGTGCATTCCGCCAGCAGCTTCGGACAGCTGGTCTTCCTGCACGAATGATCGGGATTTTGCCTTTGCCCGATGCAAATATCAAGAAAATACGGTTTAAAATAGCGCGTATTGCTTGACAAAATGGCAAAATGGATGTATATTTATCTATATGACGTATCAATGGTTTTTCTCTGACAGGTGTCCGGGAAAGACCGTCAATTAACAAAACAACTATCAGGAGTTGGAAAAAATGATTAAGGTTGGTATCAACGGTTTCGGTCGTATCGGCCGCATGGTCTTCCGTGCTGCGGTCGAAAATTTCAGCGATGACATTCAGATCGTCGGCATCAATGACTTGCTCGATGCTGATTATCTCGCCTACATGCTGAAGTATGACTCAGTTCACGGCATTTTCAAACACGACATCAAAGTCGAAGGCAACACCCTCGTCGTCGATGGCAACAAGATCCGTCTGACCGCTGAAATGGATCCCGCCAATCTGAAGTGGGACGAAGTCGGCGCCGACATCGTCGTCGAATCCACCGGTCTCTTCCTCGAAGATGCAAAGGCTCGCAAACACATCGAAGCCGGTGCCAAGAAAGTCATTATGTCCGCTCCTTCCAAGGACAGCACCCCGATGTTCGTCTACGGCGTCAACGACAAGACCTACGCCGGTCAGGACATCATCTCCAATGCTTCCTGCACCACCAACTGCTTGGCCCCGATCAGCAAAGTCCTCAACGACAAGTTCGGTATCAAACGCGGCCTGATGACCACCATCCACGCTGCCACCGCTACCCAGGAGACCGTTGACGGCCCCTCCAAGAAAGATTGGCGCGGCGGTCGTGGTATCCTCGAAAACATGATCCCCTCCAGCACCGGTGCTGCCAAGGCTGTCGGTAAAGTTCTGCCCGAACTCAACGGCAAATTGACCGGTATGTCCGTCCGCGTTCCGACCAGCGACGTCTCCTTCGTCGACCTGACCTGCGAACTCAACACCGAATGCACCTACGATCAGATCTGCGCCGCTATGAAAGAAGCTGCTGAAGGCGAACTCAAAGGCATCCTCGGCTACACCGACGAAGCCGTCGTCTCCACCGACTTCCGCGACGATGCCCGTACCTCCATCTTCGATGCCAAAGCCGGTATCCAGCTTGACGGAACCTTCGTCAAAGTCTGCTCCTGGTATGACAACGAATGGGGTTACAGCAACAAAGTTCTGGAAATGGCCCGCGTCATTGCCAAGTAACTTGATCGTCTGTTAAGACTATCCCGAAAGGGCGGGCTCAACGCCCGCCCTTTTTTGTCTGTTTAATCCATTTAATTTGAGGAAAAAATCCATGGATAAGAAAACTTTGAAAGACATCGACCTCAAGGGTAAGAAGGTCGTTATGCGTGTGGACTTCAACGTGCCGGTCAAAGAAGGCGTCATCAAAGATGATACCCGTATCAAAGGCGCGCTCGCTTCCATCAACTACGTTCTCGACAACGGCGGCAGCTTGATCCTGATGAGCCATATGGGCCGTCCGGACGAAAAGGGCATCACCGGCGATACCACTATGAAGATCGTCGCTGAATACCTGAGCAAAATGATCGGTAAAGAGGTCAAATTCGCCGAAGATTGCGGTGCCGCTGACGAAGCCGCCGCCGCTCTGCAGCCGGGCGAGATCCTTATGCTCGAAAACACCCGCTACCACAAAGAAGAACAGGCCAAGCTGAAACAGAAAGACGGTCAGAGCGATGAAGAATTCAAAGCTGCCAAGGCCGCTCTCAAAGAACAGCAGAAAGAACTCGCCAAGAAGCTCGCTTCCTACGGCGATGTTTACTGCAACGATGCTTTCGGTACCGCCCACCGCGCTCACGCTTCCACCGCCGTCATCACCAAATACATGAACGGTCCCTGCGTTGCCGGTTTCCTGATGGAAAAAGAAATTGCCTACCTCGGCAGTGCTGTTGAAAACCCGGTCCGTCCCTTCGTCGCTATCCTCGGCGGTGCCAAAGTTTCCGACAAACTCGCAGTTGTCCGCAACCTCCTGACCAAAGTCGATACCCTCATCATCGGCGGCGGTATGGCTTACACCTTCCTCGCCGCGCAGGGCCACAAGATCGGTAACTCCCTCTGCGAAGCCGACCAGATGGACTATGCCCGCGAAATGATCGCTGAAGCCGACAAGCGCGGTGTCAAACTCCTGCTCCCCGTCGACAGCATTGAAGCCGACAAATTCGATCCCGAAGCCAACACCAAAGTCGTCGGTCTCGATGTCGATGACAACTGGATGGGCCTCGATATCGGTCCGGAAACCGTCAAACTTTACAGCGATGCCATCAAATCCGCCAAGACCGTTGTCTGGAACGGACCGATGGGCTGCTTCGAAATGGAAAAATTCTCCAAAGGTACCTTCGGCGTCTGCGATGCGGTTGCTGAAGTCAAAGCCAATGGCGGTATCTCCATCATCGGCGGCGGCGACAGCGTTGCCGCGGTCAAGAAATCCGGTCTGGCTGACAAGATGAGCCACATCTCCACCGGCGGCGGTGCCTCTCTCGAATTCCTCGAAGGCAAGGAACTGCCGGGCGTTGCCGCTCTGAACTGACAACGTTGATTTTTCCAAGATGAGGTCGGCGCGCCCTCGTGTGCGCTGACTGAAAAAGAGCCGGGAAGCTCGTGAACATTAGTTCACGTCGCCCGGCTCTTTTTTCGTCATCATCCCACGATCATCGCGCCGCTTGCTGCAACGTGAAAGGCGGAACTGTGTCGCTGGAGTTTGCGCATATCGTTGCGCTGATCGCGCAACATGCGATTGGCAGTTTTTCTTTTCCCGCCTGACGGCGTTTTTTTTATAGCTCTGTTCCTGAAAAGGGGAGATGACTTGTGGGGAGGGGGACCCCCACTCCCTCCGAAAAAAGCGGAGTATTTTTTGCTCCCGTTGGTCGCAAAAAGCTTATCAAATTATCTCCCCTCAATGGAAATATCGTATTTTTTATAGATTTTAGGTCGGACGAGCGGACTGGTATGCAGAGTGTCAGTTGACGATAAGAGCACTGTGTGCTCTAATAAAAAGATGATGCGTCTGTGAGATAGTGCACTGGCAGCTTCAATAGTATTCCTGGTATTCCCGGTGTTCTTAAAACAAGTCTCCCGGTTTCACCAAACAAAAAACTATCTGCCTCGTTAGCGGCTGTCACACACCTGCTGCGCTTTCAGCACAATGACAGGCGATCAGATCGCGCCGCTTACAACGAGAACGCCAATAGAACCGGCATGGTTATAAGGCCGAAGATCGTGGTGCTGAGGATGAGCTGTCCGGCAAAATCCACGTCGCCGCCGTACTCGCGCACGATCAGCACACTTCCGGAAGAACCCGGCATCACCGCCAGCACCAATGCCAGATGCCGCGCCGTTTCCGGCAGCGGGATAAAACGCAGTAAAATCAATGTCAACAGCGGTATTATCACGATGCGGCAGGCGGTCGAATAGATCATATCCTGCAAGTTGCTCCACCAGCAGCCTCTTGAACTCCAGACTGTTGCGCCGATAAGGATCAAGCACAGCGGTATGGCAAGATTGCCGACTTTAATGCAGAAATCCATTATCCCCTGCGGGAATTTCCACGGCAGAAGCAGATAAATCGCTGCGATAACCACAGACAAACTGTTGGGTGTAATCAGATTTTTCAGCAGTTTCCGCGTACTGCCGGAGGCCATCACCGCCAGACCGATGGTCCATTGGGCAAAGGTTGAACCCACACTGCACAGCAGCAAGGCGGCAACCGTTTTTCCCGGCCACAGATAAGAGATGACGATGATCGGCAGATAGATGAAGTTGTTGACCGCCGACATATGCATAAATGTCGCTTTGCGCTCGGGAGTGCGGTTGCGCAGAAACGGCAGCAGCAGATAACCGAATCCGGCGTGGAGCGCGATCATCAAAAAGCCCAGAAGTGGATATATCCACGCCGAATACAAATCTTCGCGGGTGAATTTTCCGGCAACGCTGGCAAAAATCAATATCGGCGTCAATACATTTATGGCAAAACGGCTCATACCGGGGAGCGATTCTTTTGAGAACATTTTACGTTCAAACGCAAACGCGCCCAGCGCAAAAAACGCAAAGGTCTCGACCACGGCAAAGAGGACTTGAAGGAGGATCGTAGTATTCATCTGGTTCAAACTTCCGGTGCGATATAGGGGTGGCGTTTATATTCGGTCTGCCAATCATTTTCGGTGAAATAGCGCCAGTCTTTGCCGGATTCAATATCGGCAAACCACGATTTGAAGAAGTTATTGAACCGTTCCGGAACAAAGAGTTTTGCCTCTTCATGTGCCAATATCCAATCGAGAAACTCCCGCACCTCTTCCGCCGGGGTGCGGCGGGTCAGACTCAGATCGTAGAAGCGTTTGAAACGGATCATATATTCCACCCAGAGCGGGAAAACTTTTCCGGGCAGCAGCGGGCAGTTTTTGCTGATAAGTTCCGCTTCGTCGCGCAGAGCTTCCAGTTCCGCCATTGTGGTGCGGCTCAGGAAAGATACCAGATGGGGGATGTGGCAATCGCCGAGATTCTGCAGAATTTTCCGGAGTTTGCCGTAGAAACTGCGGGCGGTTTCCGCCATTTTTCCGAAACGGGTCTGATAGAAGCGTTCCATTGATTCGCTGAAATCCTCTCCGCGCGCCGCCTTTGCCATAAAGTAGTAATTTATGCCGTAGGCGCTCCAGTTTTCCAGCCAGAACTGGGTGGAAACACCGTCCACACCGCACTTGTAATAGAGTTCCATCTCATCGAACATCATTTCAAAATGGAGCATCGGCATCGCCAGATAGAAGTTGATGCCCATATAGTATTCGTAGATATTGAAGTCGCCGCCGGCTTTAGCCTTCTGCCACGCCAGAATATCGCGGAAGTAACCGGAATTGATGCCGCAGGCTGGATCATTGATGGCGTGGTTGATGCAGCGCCAGTAGAGAGCCAGATGCACGCCGGTACCCGGTTTGAGTTTGAAGTCGGAGGCAGGGGTGGAGTAGTTGACATAGGCGAAAAAGTTCACCATCAAATCGGGGGCAACCTCGTGGAGCTGTTCGCCGACATCATCGATCAGGGCGTTGAAAATGCCGTTGGCACGGTAATATTTTTCGGAACGGCAATAGCTGTCGCCCATAGAACTTTTGTCGTAAAGTTTGGCACAGTTTTCACATTCGCACCAGCCGAAACCGTCATTGGGATTGAGTCCGAGGAAGGTCACTTCCGGATGGTTTTTGTGATATTCCCGCAGATTTTTGACCAGTTCCGCGCGCAAATCTGGATTGGTGGTGCAGAGCTGACGGGAAACTTCCGGCATTCCGGCAAGCTGGCGCTGGCGGTTGACGGCGGTATCCGCGAAGAAGTCGGGGTGTTCATCGCGGTACTTTTCCGGGGGGATGAGATAGTTGAAGTTGTGGTGGCCGCTTTCGATGATGATGCCGCGGGCGGCGGCGAAATCTTTGATTTTCTCATCCATACGGTCATAGTAGGTCATCCATACCATAAGATAGTTGGCTTTATTTTTTGCCATCCAGTCCAGAGTTTTGTATGAATCATCGCTGAAAGGAAACTCCTGAATGAAGCCGACACGTTTGAGATTTTTCTCTTTTGCCGGGACGATCACGCCGTCGCCGGAAAATTCTTTGACCAGCTCCGGGTGGAACGCATCATTACCCGGTTCAAAAAAGTCCCAGCCGTTGAAGCGTTCCGCGTAATCATAGACGCCGTAAAGCAGTTCAGTTTCATTGGGTGCGGCAATTATTGCTTTATTGTTGACCGCGCGGATCTCAAAAGAGGGCAGCGCCGGTTCGATAAGCAGTTCAGCCTTGACATCGTAGTGTTTCATTTCCGCAATGATCAGACTCATTGCGGCAGATATTTCCTTACTCATAACAGTATATATCCCGTTAAAATTAAATTGTCAGTCGATCAGAATGCAGCTTCCATTGGCAGTGAAAGCGTTTTTGCCGGAGCTGTCCTGGGTTCCGGCAATCTGGAAACCGCCGTCATCGTCCAGCGTTCCAGTGCAAATCAGTTTGTCGCCGTAAGCGGTCGATTGGTTGAAATTGATCTGCAGTTCAGTAAAGCGCACCGTTTTGCCGAGTTTTTCCGCCAGCCAGTCTTCGGCGAACATCGCATAATAGGCGTTATTCAAGTGGCGGTTGTAGTCGATCTGGGTGCGGGAGATGCGCTGGGTTACGGGAGTATCGCCGTTTGCAACCGGCGCCAGTTTGCCCAGAGTATCCTCCTGAAACCAGATATCGCCCTCAAATTCCCAGCTCGACAACCCGGCAAAGTGTTTGGCAGGAGAGATCGGCCGGAAGTTTTCCGGATTGAGAGTGAGCCACGCGCTGCCGGCTACTCCGAACTTTTTGCCGCTGATCGCCGAGGTCAATACGAATTGGCGGTAGGCGAAGAGCCGGTCAAAGCCGCTGGGGTAGGTGGCGATCCGCAGGACATCGCCATATTCAGGAAATTCATCCATCTTGACCCTGATGCGCGAAAGCACCCAGCTCAAGTCGCTCTGGCGGAGCTGTTTCAAGCCGACTCCGAGTTCGTCGGCGTGGCGGCCGGCGGCATCCTGAAGATAGTTGAATATGACCCAGCTGCGCAGTTTCGCATCGATGGAAATATCGTTCAGCTGGATTTGATAATCTATTACAAAAGGCGGATTTTTCATTGTTGTTTCCAGAGAGTTGAATTTGATTTATACATCTGCTTAATATACTGCGCATTTTGCATAATTTCAAGAAAAAAGCGGGATACTGTTTTTGACAGCATCCCGCAAATATTGACCGTGAATCAGGATTTTTCCGCGTCTTTTCTGGCGGCATCGATAGCTTCGAGTTCCGCCTTGTCCGCCAGCGACATATTGCCTTCGACTTTGCCGTTGTCAAGGAAGTTGATCTTGCGGTTTTTGAGATCGATAAAGAGCTGGCGCATATCGACCACAGCTCCGATACCGAACCAGAAGCTGCCGATGATGGCAATGATCGCCGGAACAAGCAAACTTACCACGAAGAAGTAGCCGCTCCACCACGACAGCGGCCAACGGTAGAAGATGTTCCAGATCAGGATGATGAGGAAGGTTCCGATAAAGCGGTAGATGATCGAGTAAACGAAGATCGAACGCGCGATGAAACGATCCCAGAAGGTGTATTCCGGCGTGATGCCGATCAATTTATTGCAGATGGTACGCAAAGTCCAGGCGGTTTTGCTCTGGTTCAGGTTGTCCAGATTGTATTTGCCGCGGTGGAGCATTCGGTCAAGGTTGAACGGCTCTTTGCAGGTGAGCTTGGAGACAGTTATGTAGAGCGTCATCGCAACGATAAAGGAGATAAGGTTGAACTCATAGGCGTTGATGAAGCATTTGTAGGGGTTCACCCGCCAGACGATGATCGGTTCAAACGGGCGGGAAATGCTTTCCACCACGGCGGTGAAGCCGTCCAGCCAATTCATATTTTTAAGGAAGGCATACAAGTTGGTCCAGTACTGCTTCATACCGATGTAAACCACGCCGAGGACACAGCCGGTTCCCAGACTCGCCCACGCTCCGGCGGTGGTTCCGAAACGGCTGTACAAGCCCAGCAGACTCATCGCTCCGGCGCCTGTCCACATCGCCGTCATCGTGGAGATGAAGAGCGTGATGTAGTCCAACTGGCTCATCATCGTTGAACCGAAATAGAATATCACACCGATAGCGATCGATACCGCGCGGATGACCCACAGGTGCTGGATCGGAGTGAGCGGTTTTTTGATAAATGGCATAACTACATCCTGAGTGATGGTCAGCGCCGCCGAGAAAATACGGGTGTCGTCAGTGGAGATCATCGCCATGATCATAAGCAGACAGAACAATCCGCTCAAGCCCGGCGGCAGCATATGGCGGATGCCGACGGCGGTCATAGTCTGGAAGTAGAGCGTGCGGAACTGCTGATACATACTGGCGTTTTCTTCCGGGGAATCGAGTTTATTGGTGTCGATCGCCACTTTGACTGCCGCCAGATATTTGGTGTCGAGGTTTCTGTCGTCGGAAAGCTTTTCATCCTTGCCGATCTCGTGAATTATCGGAGCCTGATTGACAGCGGCGGAGACCACTTTGTCATGGAGTTCTTTGTGACGTGCATCGTGGAAAAGACCTTCGGCGATGCGGGTGCTGATGGTGTCGCGCACCTCTTTGGCCTGCGGAGCGAAGTTCTTGTGGTTGAAGTAGGTGATAAGTCCGACGGCGACCATAAGGTAGAGAACGTTGTTCATCGCGCCGCGGTAGGTTCCGAGCAAGCCGGCCATCTTCTGTTCGTGGGGGGATTTGGCACTGGAGGAGTTTCCGGCGCCGATCCAGCTGGCGTGGTTGTAGACGGTGAAGATCAGACCGAGACCGATACTGAACAAGTTGAAGTCACGCAATTCAGAAATATCGTAGGGATCGAGGAAGTTCTGTTTGGCAACGTGGTCGGTAAGCACCGGGATGATCTCATTGTTCCACGAGAATTTGTAGAGCAGAAATCCCGCGAACAGTGCCATAATGGGATAGCAGAACATTCCCTGAATACTGTCGGTAATGACCAGCGCGAGCGTTCCGCCCATACAGATGATGCCGATCGCCATAATAAGACAGAGAATGATGATAACGTTGAAGGTCGGAATTTCCATACCCCACAAAGTGAAGTACTGCGGCATACCGAAAAAGTAGATGAAAAAGCGTCCGGCAATGGCTGGCATAATCATATTCGCCATCACTTCAGATGCTGAACGCAAGGCACTTGCGAAGATACGCAGGCCGCGGCTGTAACGCATTTCAATATATTGTCCGTAGCTCATCGCTTTGGTCTCGCGGAAACGGTAGGTCACGAAGCCGGTCAAACTCATAATGATTCCCAGCGGCATAGTCAGATTTGACCAGAATGTGAGTGCAAAACCGGTGCGGTAATGTATTTCAACATAGGAAACCAGCGTCAGAATTGCCAGACCGTTGGCGATAGATGCCATACTTATCACATAGCGGCCGCACAGACGTCCGGCAGAGAGGAAGTCGGAGACCTGAACCACATAACGCTTGGAATAATATCCCATATACAGCACAAACGCCACCGGCAGAATGATTATCAGCCAGTCAAGGGGGCTTACGAAAAACCAGTTGTCATTTACAAGCCATTGAAAAAATCCGTTCACAAGTCACCTCTTTCTTATTTTTATAATCAATTTGTTATACTGACATAAACTACACCGGAAAATCCGGTTTGTCAAGCTTGAAGTAAAAAAAACGGTCTGAATGCTCAGAATCAGGTGAAATATCGGTAAAAATCTTCCGTTGTGACTTGAAAAATACCCCTTTGAGCTTTATAGTAAGTGAGGTGTTTTACAACAACAATTATTGAAGGAATATCTATTATGGAAAATCTTGCTGAAAAAATTACCGCCCGTCTGGAAGAACTCCGCTGCCATCTGCAGGCTGACGGCGGCGATTTGGAGATCGTCTCCATCGAAGGCAAACTCGTTCATCTCAAACTGCGCGGCGCCTGCGGCTGCTGCCCCCACGCCACTATGACCATCAAAAACGGTCTGGAACGCATCCTGCGCGATGAGATCGATCCGGAAATCACCATCGAACGCGTGATGTAAAATTATTTATGTACAACTGGCAGCTTCTTAATAAGCAGTTATCATCTCTGCTGGACAATATCTGTTCCAAAAACGAAGAGTGCGGCTGCCAGTTGACCATTTTCCACCACGGCGAAAAGGTGGTGGATATCGCATCCGGTATGACGGCCCGTCCCGGGGGGAGGGCGGTCGCGCCGGATGATTTGTTTCCGCTCTTTTCCTGCGGGAAAGCGATCCTGGCGACGGCGGTGCTTCAGGGGATCGAACGCGGATTGTTTGCGCTTGATACTCCGCTTGCCGAATTCTGGCCGGAGTTCGCAGTCAGCGAAAAGTGCGGGATCACTGTTGAACACGTTTTGAGCCACCGGGCGGGGATGTATATCCTGCCCAAAGTCGAATCCGATGACCGGTTTGCCGACTGGGAAAAGATGTGTTCCCTTACGGCGGCGCTGACTCCGCGCAATGCGCCGGGGAAAAAGTGCGTTTATCACCCGCTGACCTTTGCGTGGCTGGCGGGCAATCTGCTTGTACTGGCTGAGAAACAGCCGCTGCAGAAGATCATTTATGACCGCATCTTGCGCCCCTGCGGCATTGAAAATGAACTTTTTTTCGGTCTGGATGCCGAAACCGACCGCCGTTTTGTTCCAATCGATGACACGGCAATGCCGGAAAAACCTTCGTGGTATGCCATAAAAATGCACAATCCGATATTGCGTTACAGCTGTATACCCTCATTCAACGGCTGCGGTTCGGCGCGGGCGCTGGCAAAATTTTATGCGGCATTGAACGGAACTCTGCCGGGTGTGGAATTGCTCGCTCCGGAAACGCTTGAACTTGCTTCCAAACGCGAATGGCGGGATGAAGAGGATGTCACTGCGGTCAATGCGTGGCATCACTTCGGTCTGGGGTTCGTTCTGGCCGGTCCCGTCTACAAGCGCACCCGGATCTACGGTCACGGCGGTGCGGCGGGTGCTGAAGGTTTCTTTGACCGCGATACCGAGCTTGCGATCGGCTTTACTAAAAACCGTCCATTGCCCACTCATCCGCACCATCCGGTGCGCAATAAAATTTCTGAAATACTCAATATCCCGGTGCGCTTATGGTAAAGCTTCCGGGCGCATCACTGTAACGGAGATGTGTCAGAGATCAACGTTTCCAGAACTGTTCAGAGGATTCCCGGCACTCTTTGAGTATCCGCATAATCTCAAGCGTTTCTTCAAGCGGGACGAAGGGGGCGGATACTCCGCTGAAGAAATCACGGCAGTGATTGTACCATTCAAAAGATGGTATATCGGGATTCTTTATTTCCTCTTCAATAAAATTCTGTTCCCGTACCGGATAACGTCTGCCGGGAGCTGCCATATCAATACTGGCGGATGTTTCACTCAGTTTTTCGCAATACTTCAAGCGCCAGACATTGTTCTGGAAGACGGCGCTGCCGAGCGTTCCGCAGATTTCCATATCGGTTCCGGGGAGCGGGTGCGCCATATTGATATCCATACGGTAAAGAATACCGGAACTTCCCTGCATAGCAACAGAAACAAAATCTTCCGCATCGCCGACCGAAAGCAGTCTGGCAGTTTCACAGCGTAAGCTCACCACCTTTTTGTCGCCGCCGATGTAAAGCAGCTGGTCAAGGAAGTGGGCACCGTAGTTGTTGAGCATACCGCCGCCTTGCGAGAGGAACGCCTGCCAGTCGTTGCGCTGGACGAATGAGTAGCAGTTGCGGCGGATCTGATAGATGCGGCCGAGTTTACCGGAAGCGATGATCTCTTTTGCGGTTTTTGCAGTACCGGTCAGGCGGTGCGGCTGATAGACCATCAGTTTGCGCTGATGTTTTTTGGCAAAATCCGCCATCGCAATCGCTTCGTCAAGCGAGAGCGCCATCGGTTTGTCGCAGAATACATCAATGCCTTTTGATATAAAGTATTCGCATTGCTCACGGTGAAAGATCGTGGGAGACGCGATAACGGCAAGGTCGATGATCGCGGGATCCGCCATATCTTTCCAATCGGTGAAAATATGAGCAAGACCGTAAGTTTCTCTTGCTTCATCAAGCCGTTCAGCCAGCGGGTCGGCCGCCGCCGCCAAAGTTAAACCGGCAGTCTGTTTGATTGCCGGAAGATGAAAATGCCAGCCGATACGGCCGAGACCGCAGACTCCGCAGCGAATTGTTTTATCCATAATATTGTCCCGTTTGAAATGGAGTTTGATAATTGTTCAAAATTATACATTATCACCGCAACGGGATTTTTTCCAGTTCGGCAGAGCAAATATTCCGGATTTTTCCTGGTGCAAACGCGGATTATTTCCAGCCGGACCAGTGGACCGCTTTGGAACTGTTGCCGCCAAGTTCCGGATAGGGGTTGTCCACATTGTTGACTTTGGTCGCAGCAACATGCCAGTCGGCATAGAGGATATTGATGCTTTTATTGTGGCGCGAGTGCGGAGAACCGACATCATCTTTGAGCAGATAATCGGTCTTGTAGGAAATGGTCATATAACCGTGGGTACCGCCTGAACCGAAACGTATCCAGCTGTCCAGCACCGCATACATCTGAGCAGGAAAACGCACCTTGGAGCTTTTGAGGACACTTGAACTCAAAGATGCTTTGGTATCCACATTTTCGATATATCTTCCGCTGCCCATATGGCTGTAGGAATAGCCGTAACCGGTGTAGGTGATGTTGCCGTTCCGGTCCACATTATCCTGCGGCCGGGCTTCCGAGGTCGGGTGAAATGACGGGCAGGTAAACAAATTCAGCGGCAGAAAGCCGTAATCATAAAAATATCCGGTCCAATAGTGATTGCTGGTGGGGCGGCGTTTGGAGGGACCGACATTCATATACGGGATGTAGTATTCCGTGTTGTTGACATACCCCTGCAATGCCTGTCCGATCTGACGCATATTGCTCGAACAATTTGCCATGCGTCCGCGTTCGCGCGCATTCTGCAAAGAAGGCAGCAAAATCGCCGCCAGAATGGCAATAATTGCAATAACGACCAAGAGTTCGATAAGAGTAAAATGTTTGGTTTGTTTCATTTTTTTCTGTATCCTTATGAATTACAATACTCCAATGGAAAGTTCTTTGATTTTTCCGGTAAAATAGCCTTTCCTGCTTTCGCCGCAGCCGATGACTCCGGATTTCGGGCGCATCTGGAAACCGGAAACTTTGATCGGAACGCCGGGAACGCCATTGAGATTTACGGCAAAATTCTGCTGGTCGAACACAACTTCCACATCGTTCCATTTCCCAGCGATGAGTTTACCTTTTGATTGAACTGACACCACCGGTTCCTGACCTCCATAGTAGCGGTTGAATAAAAACATTTTCGCTTTGAGTTTGCCATTGGTGACCGACAGCATAAATCCGTGACTGCCGGAACCGAAAACAGATTGTTCATTTTTGAAGTGTTGGTCGACCCAAACCTTCATCGCGACTTTGTATCCTGCGTGCATCGGAACCACCTGCATCGGCAGCGAAACGTGGCTGAGTTTGTCAAAACTCAAACTCCAGCTGCCGTCAGCTTCCTGTGTGCGTGCCGGAGCTTCAGGGAAGGCGCCTTTGGTGTCAGCCATAGCGTTGAAAGGCAGAGAACCGTAGCGCGAACCGCCGATGCCGATGTTGGATGCCAGAGGAGTACAGCCGTTTATCAAGCCATAATATTTCCGTCCGGCGGGGGAGGCGATGACCGTGCCGCGCGCCGGAGAAAAGTCAAAGTTGAAGGGGGTGAGCAGATTTTCATCCGCAGAAATTCTGACCGCCTTTTTAGATGCTTTATCGTAGACCGTGAATATTTTTTCTTTGCCGCTGGGAGTGTAAAGCGATTTGACTCCGCCGCGCCAGGTGTTACCGTGTTTGTCGATGACCCGCAGCGAGAAAACGCTCTTTTTCGCATCTCCCGGAATGACAAAGCAATCAAACTCCGCCTCATTTTTATTGAAATGCGGCGGGATGAGGTGCTGGCTGTTGTAACGGGAGATTATGAGAGTCAAATTCTGTTTGGACGAGTTGAAGCCTTTGAGATGCTTATTCATGATCTCTTTAACGGAAACTTTTTCATCAAAGATGCCGTGAACTTTTACTTTTATCACCGCATTATCAACTTCAGTTTCAGGCAGACGGAAAAGATATGATTTGGCAAACTGGGCGTTCCACTTTTTGTCTTTGAAGCTCTGCGGGAACTTTTTTCCGTTTGAAGTGCGGGCATCGGGGGCATTTTCCACATCGACGGTCATCTGATAATTGAATCTGCCGATGCCGTGAACTTCAATTTTTATAAATGCATCTTTTTCATTTTCCCGAAGGGCAGGGCGGTTGTCCGCCATCCACACGGTGTCACTGCCGTCGAGTATCTCCGCTTGAGCCATCGGAACGGGACTGGAGATTTTACCTTTCAAGCGCAAAAGGCCGTTTTCGTACGGAGTGACGGTGTAATCGGCTTTGATTCCTGCGAGCTGTTCGCGCAAGGGATGCTTTGCCCATTGCCACTCCATATTCCAATCGGCGCACAATTCCTGACTCCAAAAGGTGTCAGGAGAAACATATTTGCCGTTATGCCAAGTGATTTCAAGTTTGGGTTTGATCAGCTGATACTTGAGCAGTTCGACTGCGGGGACGGTAAAGGTGACATCGGCGCACTTTGCCGAGTTCAGAACTTTGGGCGCAAAAGTTTTTACCGCATTGCCTTTTGTATCGGTCAAGGTGAGTGAGATGGTGTAATCGCGTTCGGGGGTCTGGTCGGGGATGTTGGTTACTTGGAACTCCGCCGTTTCACCTGCGAGCAATCTTCTGCGGTAGCAGAGGATCATATTGGGAATGCTTAAATCATCTTCCGGGAACGCGGTGAACTTTTCGCCCCGCATCTTTTCCACAAAGTGACGGAGCATCCGCAGCGAACTCCAGCCGGTGTTCGCCATCGGGCGGTAGCAGGTGTTTTCATTCACCTCGTCCCATTCGGGCAGTAAACAGATATCCGGCCGCAGAGCTTCTATATATTCCAGCTCTTTTCGCAATGTCGCCACGCCGTCGGAGTTGCGGATGAATGTCCAGCGGTACTGGTTCTCGTGTCCCTGAAGCAGACCGCAGCCGAGAAATTTGTCCTTGAATTCCGCTTCGGAAAAAATCTTGTGCAAAATCGGGATCATCACCTTGAAACCGAAAGCGTTGTCGATTTTTTCACCGGTGTTGAAGTGTTCGCCGTGGATCAGCAGACCGTCGGCAATGCGGAGCTGTTTGCGCAGATCTTCCGCCATAGCTTCAATGGCTTTGCCATCAAGCGGAACGGCTCTTTTGAATTTGTGTTTGTTGTAAAACGGCACATAGGGGACGATCAGAAAATTATCGCCGTGTCTGGCAATAATATTTTTTTTCATATCTTTGACATAGCTGATATCGGTCACCGGCGGGTAGACGGTTATAAGCGGCTTGCCGTTGAAGCGGTAGACATTCGGCGCGGCAAGCATCTTTCCGGCGATGGTGAGGTAATCATTGCTTTTGCGGAATCTGGAGGTGGTAAGTTCCGCATGCAGTCTTATGCCGTTCTCCAGACTGGTCTGGAAAAATGAACTGCGCCCGGAAGTCTCCAGAAGCGCCGCCATCCCGGAAAGTTTGCCGCGGTCAAGCGCCCGCTTGATGGCTTGAGCTTCGGCGGGATTGACCTTGTCTCCCGGTTTGTTGAACCGCGCAAGTCCGCTGTTCTGGTAAAGCGGACGGTCAAACCAGCAGTGGATGTAGTCATTCATACTCAAAGTATATTTCAATTGGGCGCGGGGTACGAACCCGGTCTTATTATTTTTCAGGCGGCAGTTTTTTCCGGCTTTAATAAATTCAGCGAGTTTCGCTTCGGCATCCGGAGTCAGCTGCCAACCGGTATATTTTTCTGCGGCGGAAATGCTGACACACACAGCAGATAATAACATCAAAAACATTTTGATTTTCATAATAATTCTCCATATTATTTTGTCACAGACTTATTATATCCCGGATCGCCGGTTTTGCCAACTAATAAAATGACATAAGAAACTAAAAAAATGACAAAATTTTAAAAAATTGCTTTGTAAATTTTTTCCGGAGCATATATATTAAACCGCAGGTGATTTTATGAACTCGTTAAGTGATATTTGTTCTGTTCTTCCGGCGTCCCGGAGTTTCGGCGGAGTGTCGGTGGTTCCGCCGCTGATCCCGGAACGGTTGGATCTGTATTTTTACTGCGGTCAAAACTACGATCTGTGGAACCGTATTTTCTGCCATGACGCTTTTATCATGGTCTACATAGTTTCCGGTCAACGGACGGTGCATATCGACGATTGCGCCTATACTTTGGAAAAAGGTGAAGTTATCCTCATACCGCCGTACTCCAAACACTTTTTCAGCGGCGAACACCGGGAGTTTGAATCTCTTATGGCATCATTCGTCATTTCCGGCGACAATCGCCGTCTGCTCAATGTCTGCTCCAGGATTTGGAAACTTACCCGCCGGGAAGAGAAAACGATCCGCGCCGCCGTTGACTCTTTCAAACGCTGGATGGCGGGCAGTGCCGCTGCCGCTGAGGAGACGGTATGTCACTTTGCCATTTTGCTCCGGCAAATCCAATCCATCGCCGCTCCCGAACTCAGCGAACGCAGACTTTTCGACGGAGAACTGCCGCTTCTGAACCGGATAACCGCCTATTTATCTGCCAACTTTCACCGTCATGTTTCTGTTGCCGAACTCTCCCGGGAGCTTCATGTTTCCGGCAGTACCATCCGGCAGACCTTCCGTAAAAAAATGAATGTTTCCATCGGGCATTATCAATTGGTCCAGCGGATCCGTCATGGTGTCCGTCTGCTCAAATCCACCGACTTGAGCATTGCTGAGATCGCCGAAAAAATCGGTTTTTCTTCCGCCAACGGTTTTGCTTTGGCGATCAAACGTGAATGCGGCGGAGCAACGCCGAAACGTTTCCGTAAAAAGTGAACGGTGCGCAGCAGAAATTAGTGCGCACCGTTCAGGTTTAAGTTCCGGCGGATATTTATTGAAGAAGTGTATGCTTATCGCACCGGCTTGAAGTTATAGATGTTGTCAAACATTGCGGCGGCTCCGTAGACATCGCCCATTACAACGACTTTACCTTTGCCGAACTTGCGGGCGATGAAACAGGGGGCGTCGTATTCTTCGCCGACGGTGACCCACTTGTATTTGCCGTTTTCTTTGACACGTTTTTTATCCCGCGCTTTCTGCCACGCCATAACATCCCAGAGTTCCGGCCGGGCAGGGTAGAAGTTGCCGCTGGCGGTGGTGCGCATAGTTTTGCGGATCGTATGCGGGATATTGTCAAAGGCGGGATTGATTTTACTCAAACGGCGGAGTTTGGTGGCATTTTCTCTGAAGGTGATTTTGTAGCTGGGATCACCGACATATTTGCCGAGGGCCTCCAGCCAGGCATAGCTCCAGAAGACCACCGTCGCGCCGCGGTTGAGTGCGGGGATCAGATGTTTGCTGTAAAATTCCGGACTCAATTTGTTCTGATAGGTCAGGATGATGATCATATTGCGGTCATCAAGGGAGAATTTTTTATCATTGACGGTGGCGTCGGTGGCGCTGCGTCCGTCCCAACCGAACTGGAGGAATTTTTCTTTGTAGTTGTTGAAACCGCCGGCGCGTTTTTCGCTGGAGATCCACATCATGGTTTTGCCCGGTTCAGCTTTTCTGGTGAGGTAGATGGTGCCGCAGGAGGCTGAATCGAGGTGAGAGGGGCGCGGGAAGCCGATCGCGGCGGGGCGGCTGTTGCGGATGACCATAAGCTGCCACTGCTTGCCGTCTTTGGGGGCTTTGCCGCCGAAGCTCTTGAAGGGGAGGGTGATCTCCACGATCCAGCGGTCGGCAAGTTTCTGCACTTTGGAATCCCATTGGGTGGTGTAGCTGCCGTCGCCGGGGATGCCGTCATAGCGGTTGCCGCTGGCGGAAACGCAGAGCTGGCGGATGGGGTTGCCGTCGCCCGGATCGACCAGAAGTTCAACGTTGTCATCTTTGAAGCTGTCGCCTTCGTTGTCCTTGGTGAAGGCGCGGAGATTTTTCATATCGGGTTCCATACAGACGACCTGCAAATGGACGCCCTTTTCATCCCAGTAGATGCGGCTTTCGGTCGGGTGGGGGACTTTGCCGCTTTTGACCGCTTTGGCAGTCATGGGCAGGGAGATGGCTTTGTCGAAACTGCCGTTCTGTTTGATGTAGGGGGCGGTGACGACCGCTTCGCCGGAGGCGGCATTGTAGAGATCAACCCAGGCAAGGAACTGCTTGTGTTCGGTGTCGACTTCCCTGATATAGCGGGCGTTTTTGCTCTTTTTGGCGGCGGCGATCGCTTTGGCGAACTGTTCTTTCGCCCATTTCAGCCGTTTGGCGGTGAAGAGCTTGCGGGCGTAGCCCATCGGTTTGGCGTGGAAGTAGGTGGGGTGGATCTTGAGCTGCTGCCAGGCTTTACCCATTTCCTTGTGGTAGGCAAGGAGGAATTTCGCGGCATCTTTGCCGTAGACGGTGTTGCAGAAGTCGGCGAGCAGGGCATCGACATCGGCATCCGGATTCCAAACCAGACGGCTCCACATCCAGTAGGTCAGACGGTGAACCATCTGGGGATGTTTGTCGCGGGAGAATTTCCCGGGATCGTTGACGGAAATTTCAGTTTTGATGCGGTACATATTGTGCTTTTTGTAAACGCGCATCGCGTTGGCGTTGGCATACCAGCTGGGGGTGTACATCGCAAAGAGGTCAAATTCATAACCGTAGATACCCATACGGCTTTTTTTGCCCCATCTGGTGATCTCGTCCATACTGCGCTGGTTGATGGGGCACTTGGCATCATCAAGGTTGTGGGCGTAGCAGCGGTTGTAGTGGCAGTATTCCACATATTCCAGATGTTTTACTTCGCCTTCGGGGATGGTGCGGAACTCCTGATAAGCGATACCGGCATAGCGGAGTTTGGGGAATTTGACCTTGAGTGCTTCGATGATTTTTGCATAGTAGATGTACCAGCGGTCGGAGGGGGAGGGGCCGAGTGCGAGGCAGTCGGGACATTCGCAGCGGGGGATGATGTCGGCGGGGAAGGCGTTGAGGATGTCGATTTTGTTCTTTTCGATGAGGACGCTGATTTTGTCGACCATATATTTGAATACTTCCGGATTGCTCCAGCATCCGGCGTTGGCGCTCTGGCGGCGCTGGCCGCCGATCATAGAGAACCATTCCGGTTTGGTTTCAAAAAGCTTTTTGCTCAAAGAGACCACATGACCGCCGTTGATCCTGATGAAGGAACCTTTGTCACGGAAAGAAACGGTGCGGGAGTCGCCGTTGAGGAAGTTGCGGCCCAGCCACTGTTCGGTGGGGATGTGGCGGTGCCAGCCGCAGGGGCTCATCGCGCGGATAGGGAAGACGGGCTGGAAGTTGTAAGCAAGTTTGGCGGGGATGGTGTAACTGGTCATTTCCGTAATGAATTCACCGTCTTCGCCGGGCCAGAACCAGCGGACGCCGAGCTGATTCTGCAGGAAGCTGTAAACGGCATAGTTCACGCCGCGGTCATTGTTTCCGGCGAGGTAGAGGTTGTCATTGAGGAGATAGACGGCGAGGGCTTCGTGGCTGCCGGGGGCGGGGAGCTTCAAGCTCTTCTGCATCCTGGCGATTTCCGGCATATTTTCGATGGAGCCGACGAAGATGTTGTTTTTCTTTCCTGCGGCGGCGGTGACTTCAAACTTGATCTTGGAAACTTTTTCCAGAGCAGAAGTCAATTCATCCACGGCATATTGAGTCTGCGCGGTGATGTTCTGCGGAACGACGATCTTCCAGACGGTTTTGCCGTTGGAAAACAACGGGGCGGCGGCGGATACGGTAAAAGCACACACCGCGATCAATGCCAAGGCGATTTTTTTCATTTTTTCTCCTTCTCTGTATATTCAAGTTGTTTTCTGGTTTTCAACAAAATGTTTTCTCAAAGCGGCTGCACAAATCCGCAAAGGAACGGAAAATAGCAAGATCAGTTTATGAAATATCCTCTTGAGTTATAGAGCATAAATATCTTCATTCCCCTGTTACTATACTTGCGCGGCAGTGGTTTTACAAACCGTTTTTATAAATTTTCAAGAAAAATTTTCCGCTTTCCGCTGAAAAATTCCGATGGCGGAAATCCGGATAAAAAGGTGGAATTTTTGTCGCGCCGGGGCTTTTTAGCGTTTTTTTTTGCAAAAAATGCGTTTTGCAATTTGCAATACTCCCCCCTTGGTGCTATTTTAAGCCGATGTTGCTTTCCACTTTATTGCGGAAGGCATCGAAACTCAAGATGAACTTAAAACAAAAAACGGAAGCGAGGTTCAATTCCGAAACCAAAAGAAGGGCCCACGGTAATGGCACTTAACAATGATCTTATGGAAAATCGCACTGATTTCAGTGGAAAACCTGTAACCAATGCTGACTATATGATTCGTCAGGAACAGACGGAATCCAATGCCAGAAGCTATCCGAGAAAGTTTCCGTTCTCAATAGCGAAAGCCAAAGGCTCCTGGGTCGAAGACGTCGAAGGAAACCGCTATCTCGACTTCCTTTGCGGCGCCGGTACTCTCGCTCTCGGTCACAATGATGCCGAGATCAATCAGGCGATGATCGACCTTATCTCCAGCGAAGCTCCGCTTCACACTCTGGACTTGACCACCCCGGTCAAAGATACTTTCGTTCATACGCTCATCTCTCTGCTTCCCGCCGAGATGCAGGGCAATGTCAAACTTCAGTTCTGCAGCCCCTCCGGTACCGATGCGGTCGATGCCGCCATCAAATTGTGCAAAACCGCCACCGGACGCCGTTCCGTTATCGCTTTTTCCGGCGGCTACCACGGTATGGGCCACGGCGCGATGTCGCTTACCGGTAACTTGTCTGCCAAACAGCACGTTCCTGCGCTGATGCCGGAAGTCAACTTCTTCCCCTATCCGTACAGCTACCGCTGTCCTTTCGGTCTGGGCGGTGAAGCCGGTGTCAAAGCCTGCTGCAACTATTTTGAACGCGTGCTGAAAGACCCCGAAAGCGGTATCGTTCCGCCGGCAGCGGTCATTCTCGAACCCATTCAGGGTGAAGGCGGTGTCATCCCCGCTCCGGTCGAATTCCTTCAGACCGTCCGCCGTGTCACCAGGGAATTGGGCATCCCGATGATCTGCGACGAAATCCAGTGCGGCGTCGGCCGTTCCGGTAAATTCTTCGCCTTTGAATACGCCGGAATCGTTCCGGATGTCATTCTCGTTTCCAAAGCCATCGGCGGCACTCAGCCGATGTCCGTCGTGGTCTACAATAAAGATCTCGACAAGTGGCAGCCCGGTTCCCACGCCGGAACTTTCCGCGGCAACCAGCTCGCTATGCGCGCCGGTACCGTGGTGATGAACCGCGTTTCCCAGCCGGCGTTCCTCGCCGATGTCGCCCGCAAAGGTGAATATCTGCGCGAAAAACTTGAAGAACTCAAGGCCAAAGTTTCCATCATCGGCGATATCCGCGGCAAAGGATTGATGTCCGGCTGCGAATTTGTCGATCCCAACGGCACCCCCGATGCTCTCGGTTCTCTGCCCGCCGCCGGCGATATCGCCGCTCTGGTGCAGAAGAAGTGCTTCGAAAACAAGCTCATTATGGAAAAGGGCGGCCGTCACGGTTCCGTTATGCGCTGCTTGTGCGCGCTCAACGTCACCGACGATGAACTCAACACTATGATCGACATCTTCTCCAAAGTCGTTATCGAGGTGGATGCCAATGTCAAAAAGTAACCTTTTTCTCACTTCAAGTGATGCGGATAAAAAGAGTTATGTAGAAATGATGGAAGCGACGGTCAAGGCCGTCGCTTCTGCCATGGATCACCCGCACGCTTACGCCGGAATGGGCCCCTACGAACTGCGCGAAGCGGTTCACACCGACGAACTTCTCCCCGCCAAAGGATGCAGTTTCGATGCGGTTCTTGAAGATATCAAAGCGAAGATCCTGCCCAATTTGGTGCGTCCGATGTCCACCAATTATATGGCGCATCTGCACAGCGCCGTGCTTCTGGAATCCATCGCGGCGGAACTTATCATCGCCACATTCAACCAGTCCATGGACTCCTGGGATCAGGCTCCCGTGGCTACGGAGATCGAAGTTGAAGTCATCCGCAATCTGTGCAAAATGTACGGTTACGGCGAAGAGTCCGACGGTGTTTTCACCTCCGGCGGATCGCAGTCCAACTTGTCCGGTCTGCTTCTGGCGCGTGACTGGTTCTGCAACGAAAAGTGCGGCCACGATGTCAAAAAGTTCGGTCTTCCGGAAAACTTCCGCAAGTTCCGTATGTACAGCTCCGAAGTCGCCCACTTCTCTATGGAAAAAAGCACCCACTTGATGGGTATGGGATATGAAGCTGTGGTCAAGGTTCCCGTCAATGACAAAATGCAGATGGATGTCGCCAAACTGCGCGAACTTATCGAAGCTGATGTCAAGGCGGGCAATATCCCCTTCTGCGTGGTTGCCACCGTCGGCACCACCGATTTCGGCAGCATCGATCCGATGAATGAACTGCGCAAGCTCTGCGACGAGTACGGTATGTGGCTCCACGCCGATGCCGCTTACGGCAGCGGTGTCATCATGTCGGAAAAATATGCGCACCGTGTCGCCGGCCTTGCCGAATGTGACTCCATTACTGTTGACTTCCACAAAATGTTCCTGCTGCCGGTGAGCTGCAGTGCTTCACTTATCAAAGATAAGCGCCACTTTGAAGCGTTGACCATCCACGCCGACTACCTCAACCGCGAAGAGGATGAAGAGGACGGCTACATCAATCTGGTCAACAAATCAATGCAGACCACCCGCCGTTTTGACGCGTTGAAAGTGTGGATCTCTTTCAAAATGCGCGGTAAAGAAGGCTGGTCGGAACTCATCACCAAGTGCATCGACAATGCCGAATACTTCTACAACAAACTCATCAAACGCAGCGATGTCGAAGTCGCGGTCAAGCCGGAGATCAGCTCGGTGGTCTTCCGCGTGCTGCCGGAAGCCGGAAGCAGTGAAGATGCCGATACGATGAATAAGCGTATCCGCCGCGAGCTTCTCCACCACAAAGGCGTGGTCATCGGACAGACGGTCTGCAACGGCAATGTCTGTTTGAAGTTCACTTTGCTCAATCCGCTTCAGAACGAAGCCAAGCTGGATGAGCTGTTGGATCTGATCCTCTCTCTGCGGTAAGATTCAGCCTTCCATAACGTGCAGAGCGGCGATCTTCTGATCGGTGATCTGCGACATAAGAGAAAATGCGTGCGGTTCAAGGTAGTTGCCTTGGGCCGCACTTAATTTTTGTGCGGCAAGTTCGTCAATGACGGCGGCGGCAATGTTTTCAATAACGACCGATTTTTCCTCAACTGACTGCTCGCGCAGGAGGAGATTTTCCAGCGCATCTGCCAGATGTGAAAGTTTCGGCAGCTGGCGCAGCGCGCGGAACTGCCACTTGTAGTAGGGGGCAAAGCGGTCATTGAGCAGAAATATCATACTTATGGCCTGTTGGACAAATTCGGTCAATGCCAGCGCGGCGGCGCCGGGTTCGCCGTGTTTATGACAGCGGAGAAAATTGTATTGTCCGGATTGTGCCATCATCGCGGCGCGGGCGGCAAGTTTTTTAAGTTTGACATCGCGCGGCATAGCGGTCATCAAGTTGTGACGGATAGCGGAAAATATTCCCGTATCATCGCGGAAAATCTTGCCGTTGACCGCTTCGGCAAAGGCGTGTTCGGGGGTGTAGAGCCACTCTTCGCTGCAGCGCGGTACTCCGGGGATCCCCAGATGCCGGAGGAAAAATTCTTCAATGATGCAGACGCCGTATTCCGAATATCCGAGTATGCTTGCCTGTGAGCGCGGCAGCCCTGCCGCCGCCCGGTTGTAGGCGCGATTGAGAGCAATACCGAAGGCGCGGTCATCCTCTTCACTTATCCACAAGGTTACGCCGGTGGAAAAATCGTGATCTTGAGAAACTTCATCATCAAAGCCGAAACACTCCGAACCGCGTCCTGCGATACCGACGGCAATACGATCAGCCACAGCGGAAAATTCACTTTCCAGCAACGGTTTTATGGCTGAGTTATAAAAGTTTTCGGCGCGTTCAATTCCGTTCATAGATCTCCTTTGCCCGCGATTTAAGTTCCGCTTCAATATCCTCATGTCCGAAAAAACCGAATGCTGAAGCGCACTTCAAACAGCTGTGAGCGTAGTAGCCGTTTCTCGGCAAAGTTGGGGAGTTGAAGCAATCGAGCGCGGTTGAGAGCATGATCTCTATCATAGGATCATTGGGATCGTTTGCGGCGTACAGCTGGGCGAGGTTGATACAGCTTACGGCGATATCGGCACTTTGCGGATTGCGGTTCAGAATATCCAGCGCTTCAAGATAATATTTTTCGGCGGAAACGATATCCTCTTTGGCTGAATATACTGAAGCCATATTGTTGAAGAGTCCCGCCCACAAAGGATCATTTTCTTTCAACGTTTCCGCATAATACTGCGCGGTCTGCAAATAGAGTTCCAGCGCCGCATCGAAGTTGCCCGAAGCTGAAAGCGCGGTTCCGGCATTGATCAGGATGGTTCCGGTGCTCACCGGATCGAGCTCCGGCATTTGAGAAAGGAGCTGTAAACCGCGTTCAACGGCAAGTTGAGAGTTTTTGTGGTCACCCTTCATCCGGTAGTGGCCCATAAGTTCACTCTCAATAAAGAGCTGCAAGCGGCTGTCGCCCGCTTCTCCGGCAAGCTGCAGCTGCGAGAGCAGTAACGTTTCCACCCCGGCGTTGTCACCGCAGTTGAAGAGGCGGTCGCACTCGGCAGATATTTTGGAAAAATCCCATTTTTCAGCAATTTCAGCCATCACAGTTTTCCAAAGTTCAATATTCGCCGAGTTCAGCAAATTTTTTGCAAATTTCTGCCGGGGTATCTTCGGGGCGCATAAGCACCTCGCATTGGATGGCTTGCAGCTTCGGAGCGCGCTTGAGCAGAGTGATGACCTTCTGCCAATCCATCGTGCCTTTGCCGGGGAGCAAATGGGCATCGGTGGAGCCGTCATTGTCGTGCAAGTGGCAGTTGACGATCTCCGGCAGCATCCGTTCGAGCACCTGATCATCCCATTCCGGTTCCGCGACTCCCACCGTCTGCCAGAATTTGTGGATCGCTGAATCAGAAAAATTCCGCGCGGCATCCAGCTGGTGCGCGTGGCCGGAGTCGTAGCACAAACCGAGGTACGGCGAATCAAATTCACTTTTGAGCTGAACCACTTTTTTCGGGCAGGCGGCGCGCGACATACTGTTTTCGATACAGATGATGATGCCGCATTTTTCAGCTTCAATGAGAAGGTCTTCAATAGATTCACGCATCAAATCAAGGTGCTTTTCCAACGGTATTTCCGGAAAAAAACGGTCGCTGCCAGGGTGGATGGTGATGGTTTTAACTCCCATTTCAGCGGAAATCTGCATAGCAAGCTTGTGGCGCATAAGCATCTGCGGACGGAACGCCGAATCGGGGCAGTTCAAGTCCAGCACTCCGCCGAAGGGGGAGTGGGCATCAACAAAGGTCAATCCCGCCTCTGCCATTTCGGCGTTGAGTTCGGCGGCAAATTTGTGACTGCGCATAATCCCGGAGATGAATTCGGTACTCAGTACCAGATGTTTCGCTCCGGAAGCGGCAAACTCCTGCATAGTGCGGCGGCGGGCGGTTTCAGCGGCAAACTCTCCGGAGAGAACAAAGGTTACAGGTACATCAAACATAAATCGGCCTCGTGTTATTTTTCAGGTGACGTTAATTTTTCCAATTCTTCCAGATAGGCGAGAGCATCGGCGCGGCAGGAGCCGCACATCTCCATTGACGGCTGCAGAGAAGCGCATACTTCGGGGCGGTCGGGCTGTCCGAAGATGCGGCAGCGGAAGTTTTCATCGAGATTGATGCAGGGGATCCCTGCCGGTTTGCCGTCGGGCATTCCGGGAATTTTTGAAGTTATGGACGGGGCGATACAGCAGGCTCCGCATTTTTCTCGGCAGTTCATCTTTTCCATTTCAATACTATACTGCCGGAAAAATTTTTTTCAAGCGGAGAGAATTTATCTTATGAAAGTTTTTTTACTGATTTTACTGCGAGATTTTCAGGCATTATGTTGCAAAAGTAAAAATAAAGTGATATATTCCACAATGACAGCAGAAATTTTACTTTGAGGAATCTATGAAAAAAAATTCTGACAAAACCGTTTTTGAAAATATCGGCGGCAGTTTTCAGTTCCGCGCCGGAAACGCCGCTGATCTCCGCAAAATACTGACGCTTGATGCCACCGCGTGGGCGGCACTCTGTGTCCCGGCGGCTTCGCTCAACGGCGACCCCGGATTTTTCAAGCTGCTCGATACCGACAACAACGGAATGATCCGGGTCGACGAGGTCAAATCCGCCGTCAAGTGGCTGTTGGATGTTCTCAAAGATCACGAAGCGATCGACAATGAGACTGCCGCTATCTCTTCTGCGATGTTCAATGAAGACGATGCAGACGGCAAAGCGTTGAAAGAGTTTGTGTTACAGCATAATGCCGAATTGGAGAACAGCACCGGGATGGTGGAGCTTGCCGCTGTGCGCGCCAAACTTGCCGCCGTCCGCAACGGCGCATTGAGCGGCGACGGTCTGCTCAAGGGTAAAGCTGTTGAAAGCGGTTCAGCCGCAGGATTTTACAAAGATGTGACTGCGGCGCTGAATTGTTCCGATATGCTCACCATCGGCGCATTGGAAAAATTCCTTGCTGATGCCGGAAATTTTGTCGAATGGTCCAAGTCCGCCGTCAAACCAAATTTCCGCAACGATGAACCGGAAAAATATTATGCGCTTTATCTGGCGCTTCAGAGCAAGATCGACGAATACTTCCGCTACTGCGAACTTATTTGTGTCGATCCGGCTAATTCCGCCCGGTTTGAGCTTGATCCGGCAAAACTTCCGGAGCTTGACCTCAAAGACTGCGCAAGTGTCAATGCTGTACTGGAAAGTGCGCCCCTCTGCCGTCCGGATGCGCGGATGGTGCTTGAACTCAATGCGGTGAGCAATCCCGTGTACCGGAAAAAGGCTTTGGATTTTGCCGCGCTCTTCGGCGTTGAAGAACTTACTTGCGAAGCGTGGCAGAGTTTGAAAGCTGAATTTGCCGACTACATCAGCTATCTTGCCCAAAGCCGTAACAATCCGGCACCGAATTTGAGCATCGGACAGCTCGAACAATATCTCAATGGTTCAGAAGCGGATACCTTGCGCGCCGTTTTTACCGATGATCTTGCGGTTGCCGGAGTGGTCGCCAATCTGTGTAAGTTGGAGCGTCTGCTCCTCTGCTGCCGTTATATGCTTTCGTTTGTCAACAATTTTGTCAGTTTCGCGGAATTTTTCGATCCCGCCAACAGCTCTATGCTGCAGGCCGGACGTCTGGTTATGGACGGCAAAAGCTATCATCTGGCGGTCTGGATCGACGATGCGGCAAACCATAAGAAGATCGCGATGCGTTCCAATATGTGTCTGCTCTATCTGGAATTGACTTCAAATGCGTTCACCCGCAAGGCGGCGGTCGCAGTCACCGGCGGTTCACTCGACCGCATCTATGTCGGCAAACCGGCATATTTTATTGACAACAACGGTGTATCCTACACCGGAAAAGTTATTGATATGGTCGATGGACCGATCTCTTTCGGACAGACATTGTTTGCGCCGTTCCGGCGGCTTTCAGCGGCGATCAGCGGCAAGATCCAGAAGCTTACCGACTTTTCCGCCGCTGAAAAACAGCTCGCACAGAGCATTGAACAGGGTAAAGTCGCCCCGGCGGCTCCGCCACCCGCCGCTCCCGGACTTTTGCAGAAACTTCAGGGCAACGGAGTTATGCTGCTGCTTGCCGGCGGTTTGAGTCTGGCGGCTATCGGAGCAGGGTTGAGTTTTATTTTCAAATCGATCGTCAGCGGTGTTGCGACGATTTCCGCCTTGCCGTGGTATGTGATTTTGAGCTGGGCGGCGATATTTGCGGCGGTGATTCTGCTGCCGATGGCGATTTTCGCCTTCCTGCGGCTGCGTAAACGCAATCTTACTATGTTCCTCGAAGCTGGCGGCTGGGCGGTCAATCTGCCGATGCGCCTGAGCATGAATGTTTCCCGCATATTCACCCGCGGTACCGAGTATCCGCAGGGCAGCCGTTTTGCCGTTATCAAACGGCCCGGGAGCAAGCGGGCGGCGTGGATGACCGCTTTTATTCTGTTGGCGGTCATCGCGGCGGCGGTGTGGTATCTCGTTTCATCAGGATATGTCACTTTGCCGGGGTGCTGTCAGGCGGCGTGCAAGTAAAATTTTTCGGGTGTGATATTGAAAAAGTTTCTCTTCTTTCTGCTGTTTTTCTGCGGGGCGATGCTCTGCCGGGCGGAAGCGGTCGTGCTGTTGGAAAAGGCGACGACCGATTCCCGGTTCGCGGTGGTCGACATGCGTGTTGTCCGCGATACCGGGCGCATTGAACGATTGTTTGCTGCACAGCACCCGCTGGTTTATCTTTACAACTTCCGCGAAGTGCGATTGCCCAATGGCGCAACAGGATTCCGGCGGGATGATGTGGTGCCGACCCGCGACGGGAAGGGGGCGGAACTGCTCCCGGCAATTCCAGTGAAGCGGCTGCTGGCGGGAGTTGTGAGCGGCTTGGTGCTGGCGGCGATACTGCTGCAGGGGTTCAAGCGCGGCTTCAAAGAATGGGAACTTATGACAATACCGCTTCTGGTGCGGATATTGCTTGCTCTGGCAGTGATATGTAAATGGGACAATGTTTTTACCATTGCCGCTGATGAAAACGGCTACTTCGAGGTCGCCAAAGATATATTGAACGGGAATTGGAGCAGTCAATGGCGTTTTACCATCGGCAATCCATTGCTTTATATTCCGTTTATTCTTGCGACCGGTGCCGGAAAGTTCTATGATATCGTGCCGTACTGTAACTATTTTTCGCTGTTTGTATTCGGGCCTGCGATACTGGCATTGGGATATCTGATTTTGCGGAAACTGGATGTTCCAGCCAAGCGGGCGGCAATAGCGATGGTGATCTGGGCGGTACTGCCCTTTGTGCTGTTCCATTCAGAAGAGTGGTCAAACTGGACATTTCAGCATTTTTTCCTGCACAGCCAGCTTTTCACCCGCTTTGTAAGATTGATCTTCTACGGATTCTGCATAAATTCCGGCTTCAACGCGATGAGCGATACTCCAGGATTGCTTGCGATACTGGGATGCTTCTATTTCGCGCTTGCCATGCCTGCCAGACGGCGTTATGCACTGCTTTTTGGAGTCGTGTTCGGATTCAGTTGTCTTATCCGGATAAATTATATCATTCTGTCGCCGCTTTTTGCCTTTTTGCTTTACCGGAAGTTTGCTGCAGATTGGAAGAAGATGATCCAGGCGGCGGCGATAAGCATTGCCGGATTTATTGCGCTGTTCAGTATTCAGCTGGCTGCCAATGCGCTGCAGTTCGGTTCACCGTTTACTTTCGGCTATGTTCTGCATTATCCGGAGTATGCCGCGATCGACCGTCCGGCGGCTGGATTCACCTGGCACACCTTTGCCAAACTGAATTTCACCAGGTTTCTGCTTCAGGTCAATCTGCCGGTCTTTGCGCTGGGAACGGCAGCGCTGTGGACGATGCGCGACAATGTCAAACGGACGATATTGTTTCTGGCAAGCGTGCCGCTGATACTGTTTTTCTGCGGTTACAGCCACACTTTCTGCGACGGCAGAAGATTTGTTTTTCCCGCGGTCGCCGCGATGATTATGGCAGTTGCGGTTGCAGCGGGTGATATTTGCAAAAGATTGTCCAAACGGGATAAAGTGGAACTCTTTATTGCATTGCTTCTGATGGTGACATTGGCATTGCCTTACGAAGCGCCGTGGAAAGGTTTCCCATTGATGCTGGGCAAAGGACGGATATTGGCGGTTTCCGCGGTGGTCATTCCGATCTATCTGACGATATTGGAATTGCGTTTCATCCGCAAAGGATACATTGCTGCGGCGGCATTTTTGACTTTATCTGCGATATTTTATTATGCGCCGTCATTACTGCTCGGCTGTGCGATGGTATTGCTGCTGCCTGCTATCGCGGTGATCTGGTTCACACCGCGCGAAAAACAGCTCCGCTTCTGTCGGAAACTTATCAAACTTAAATACCAGAAGTTCAGGTAAATACCACGCTTCCCCGGAAAATGGCCGGGGGGATGGCGAAAGGGAAAAACTTCTTTTCCCGTATCATTTATTGTGAGCCGCGCGGCGGGAGCGGAAGAAACTGCGGATGAGTTCAAGGGATTCTTCTGCGCAGACTCCGCCGACTGTTTCGGGGTGCCAGAGCAAGCCGGGAACGCTGTTGATATCAAATGCGCCGCCGCAGAAACCGCCTGCCGGGTCTCCTGCTCCGAATACGATCCGTTTGATGCGGGCATTTATCAGCATTCCGGCGCACATCGGGCAGGGTTCTTTGGTCACATAGATAGTGCAATCGCTCATACGCCAATCGTTGAGGATCTGTTCGGCAGCGTGGATCGCTTCAAACTCTGCATGGGCGGAAACGGTATGTTTTTCTTCTACGCGGTTGCGGCCGCAAGCGATGATTTCATTATCTTTGACCACGACGGCGCCGATGGGGACTTCGCCTGCCGCCGCCGCTTCGCGTGCTTCTTCAAGCGCGCGGAGCATAAAATCGATATCGGTCATTTTTCGGTGACTTCAGTACGGACAACGAACATCCGGTGGCTGAAAAAGCGGATGCGCACATAGTTGTCGCCGTAGCGGTAGTTGAAGGTGTAAACTGGATTGTCACGGCGCTGATTGTCGACGAGCATATCGCGGTAGTTGAAGATCTCGTTTACCGTTTTGAGTTCCCTGGTGTAGGAGAAGTCGATAACCTTGATCAACTTTTTGGCCGCTTCGTACTTCTCTTTGGAGTTGGCAGAGAAGCGGTTGCTTTTAAGCACATCGATAATGTCTTTGTGCTTGGTGAAAATTTCAATATCTTCCGACGGCAATTTTTCGGTTGCGCAACCGCAGAAAAGAATAACAGCCGCCGCAGGCAGAAAACTTAAAACTCGAAAAAATGAGAATTTCACGACCAGATACTCCCGTTTGAAACTGATTGAAAAAATGGAGCGGGTGACCGGAGTCGAACCGGCGTCGCCAGCTTGGGAAGCTGGAGCATAACCGTTTTGCTACACCCGCAACAACACTTTATAATATAATGCGCTTTGCGCACCGTGTCAAGTCCGGCTTACAGCGTTGCAATAAAAAATAGTTTCCGCATTAAATACAAACACCGCCTTTTGCCTGATTATTGAGCAAAAGGCGGCGCTGTTTTATAATCTTCTTTAAAACGCCAGTTCTTCAAGCAGTTTCTGCATACTGCCGAGCTGGGATTGGATGGACTGCGCCAGTTTGATCTGGGTGCGGCAGCGGTCGAGGTTGTGCTTTTCGCGGTGGATCTTGAAGTAGACGTCACCGGCGAGGTAGTCGGTCAGGAAACGGATACCGATTTCCAGCGTGATGAGTTTGCCGGAGAAGGGGAGCAGCTCTTTTTCGCGGCGGTTGAGAAATTTTCCCGCGCTGGAAAGATAGCCGCGCAGCAACGCTTCAAACATTTCAAACCGCATACCGACTTTGGAGAGATCAAGTTCATCTTCCGCCGCCGGACTGGTTCCCGTGCGCACCATATCGCCGAAGTCATAGTGCGGCAGACCCGGCATAACGGTATCCAGGTCGATAACGCAGATGCCGGAACCCGTTTCATCGTCGATGAGGACGTTGTTGAGTTTGGTATCGTTGTGGGTGGTGCGTTCAAAGAGTTCGCCTTTGTTCATTCCGTCGATAAGCAGAGAATACTCTTCGCGGTTGCTGAAAATGTATTCCAGTTCCGGTTCGACCTCTTTGGCACGGCCCTTGACGTCCGCTTTCAGCGCAGCTTCCAAAGCCGCCAGGCGTTTGGGGGTGTGGTGGAAGTCGGCGATGGTTTCGTTGAGCCGTCCGGGGAGGTCGGCGAGGTCAAGCTGGAAATTGCCGAATGCGGCGGCGGCGGCAAACGCCTGCGCCGGGGTTTCCAGAATATCGTAAGTGCGGGCGTTGTCAACATAGACGTAACAGCGCCAGAAGTTGTTGTCGGCATCGCGATAGAAAGGTTCACCGCTGTTGGAGCGCATCACCTGCAGAAAACGGCGGCGGCAAGCCGGATCGTTCTGCTTTTCGGCGGCGATTTTGTTTTCGATATGGGCGCAGACCCGGACGAAGTTGTCCATCAGCAGTTCGGGCTGTTTGAAAATGGAGGTGTTGATGCGCTGGAGGATGTAGCACTGTTTGGTGGTGAACATTTTGAACGTGTCATTGATGTGACCGGTTCCGAAGCGTTCCGCAGAGACAAAATTGCCGTCCAATGCAAAACCGGCGGCGATCGCTGAAAGATTGAATTCCATTTTTCAAGCTCCTGAAATTAAGTGATTGTTTTTTGCAGCTTGACTATAATATATCACACTTTTTGAAAAATAATATAGAATTTTTGTGGTATAATATGGACTATTTTGCAAAGTAAAGGTATATTATGACAAAATCAATATAAATCTGCGGGTGTACATTATGGAAAATATGACATTGGAGCTGTTTTTAAGCGATGAAGTTCAGGGCTTGCTGGACGATTTTGCGGCATTGCTTGATGTCCGCGTGACCTTTTTTTCGATGTCCGGAGAGTGTTTGCGTCGGGGCAAAGAGATGCGCAACTGCGATTATTGCCACTTGATCCAGAACGAACTCGGCAACCGCGAACAATGTATTTCAATGGATTGTGACAAACGCTGTGAAGCATTGGACAGCGGCAAAGACATCTCCTATCGCTGCCACGCCGGACTATATGAATGTCTGGCGGTCGTGCGGATAAAAGGTCAGCCCGCAGGATTCGTTATGATGGGGCAGTTCCGTCTGGAGGGTGATCTGATGCCTGAGTTTCCCGGACTTGATGCGGCACAGTTGCAGAAGTTGAAAAATGCCTACGACGCTCTTCCCTGTTTGAGCAGTGAAAAACTGCAGGCGGTAACGGGGGTGCTGCGCACGCTTATCGACTATATCACGGTGCGGGAATTTGCGGTGCTGCAGAGCGATTATCTGCGTACCGAGATCAATAAATATATCGAGCGGCATATCACCGAAGATATCCGGCTGCCGGAGATGGCAAGAAAACTCGGACGCAGCGTGTCAACCATCTCCCAGTTTTTGCGGAAAAATTACCACACCAGTTTTAAAAATCTGCAGCTGGAAGCCCGCTTGAAACTGGCTGAACAATTCTGGCAGAATAATCATAATGCCACGGTCGCCGAAGCTGCGTTTGCTTCAGGATTCCGCGATCAATTTTACTTTTCCCGGGTCTTTCACCGGATGCGCGGCCTGCCGCCGGGCAAATATCGTGCGCAACTGCGTGAAGCCGCCAAAAAGCGTTCCGGGTTCAATTAAGTTTATATCCCCGAACTCCGGCGGGATGCGGGTTCAGAAATTGTACGGATTAAGTTCCCATCCGCCCGGAGAATTCTGCGGGATGGGGCTGTAGCCCTGGCGTTCGATTTCGGTGCAGCCGGAAATTACCAGAAAAAGCAACGCCGCCACAATGATCGTGACGGCGCGGATTGATTCAGCTTTGGTACAGCTGCTCATTTGAAGAACCTTGCGGGCAACGTTTCGAGCAAACTGTAATCACGCATTTCCAAAACCTGGAAGGTCAGCGCGGCTCCGAGAGCCAAGCAGGTGAGAACGATCATCACCGTGAAAAATTTGGATTTCCACATATTACTGTACCTTTCTGCAAATTACTTGGCAGCGCTTTTGTAAAGGACGACATCACCGACTTTAACAGTCTTGCCGGCGGGCAGATCGACAACGGATTCGTTTTCGCCGACTTTGACGATCTTGCTGGTGGCGATAAAGCCATCTTTCTTCGCCAGTTCAACACTCTTGATGACAGCGCCGTTGGCACCGTACCAGGACTTGGGATCTTCTTTGTCGGAGCAGCGGACGATGACCAGTTCGACGCCTTCGGTCAGCTTGAGGCTGATGGGGATGGTGTTGCCGGTGACGGTATCTTTCTGCAGCACGGCGCTCTTGGAGCCGAGATCGATCACGAAGTAACCGTATTCTTCGGAGACGCCGGTGACACGGCCGTAGAGACGGTCACGGGCTTCTTCGGAACCTGCGGCCCATTCATTGAAGGTGGCGCTGACACCGATGTTCTTTTTGAATTCGATGAGACGCTTGTCGGCAAGCTCTTTAGCTTTCTTGAAAGCATCGGCTTTCTTGTTGGCGGCGGTGGCGGCTCTTTCAAATTTGACCTTTTCGGCGTTGGCTTTTTTCAGCTGGGCTTCGAGGTTTTTGACGGTGGCGATTCTTTTGCTGACAACATCTTTGACCGCTTTGATGCCGTTGTCGCGGCTGCTGTCGGAGACATTGACATCACCGCCGGCGATGGCGGCAACTTCGCTCAACGCGGAGCGGTAGGTGTTGCTGTTATCGATGGTTTTGGTGATAAAGGTGTTGAAGGGTTTGAGAACTTCGGCGGGGGATTTGCCTTTTTTCAGCTCTTCAACTTTGACTCCGCCGCGGTTTTTGGCGATGGATTCAAGAGTTTTGTAAGTGTTGTTGCGGTTTCTGACCATCGCATTGAGCTGGGAGGCGACCGCCTTGATGCTGCTGTCGTACTGGTCGATCTTTTTGAAGCTCGCAGCATCGGCGTTGGCAGAAGCGTTGTTCTGTTTGATAAGGATGTTGCCGATGTTGGAGAGGGCATCAGCCATCGCGTCGCGCTGGTTGATGATGTTGCGGCTCTGATCTTTGAAGCCGGGGAGCTTGGAATCGAGTTTGCTGTAGTTTTCGTGGGCGAGTTCTTTGCCGGTCAGCTCTTTGGCGTAATCGGTACCGGAGTCGCCGTCAAGGGTCTTGGAGGTTTCGTAAATCGCCGCCGCCATCTTCTGATGAGCTTTGACGAATTGCGTGCGCTTTTCAAAAAGGAAGTACGAACAGACTGCGCTGGCTGCCGCAAAGATGAAGATGAAGACACTGAGGATAATGTTGAGAACTTTCATACCGTTTACACCTTAAACTTATATTAATATTTTAAAAAACATAACGACAAAACAACGGCAAAATTAACCGCACTTTTAAATTTAGCACAAGTGTGCACGATTGTCAAACGCAATAGTACACTTTTTTGCGTTTTTTCTCAAAAAAAAGTGATTTCAGAGAATAAAACGCACTCCGTCCAATTTTTTAAGTCTTTCTCCAATCTTGTTTGCTTCCTCTTTAGAATCGACAGAGAAGTTCACCCGCAGAGTCCGGTAACTGCCGCTCCCGGAAGTACCTCCGGCTTCGATTTTGAGTTCCTTGAGTCCCATATCACGGATCGCACTTTCCGCCGCATCGCATTGTGCGCTCTGGCAGAATACCCGGTATTCCCAGATGCAGGGGAAGACGATTTCAGTTTGTTTCTCATTCATAATCAGAATCATCCTTTCCAATAAGGGGAGATCTCCCGGAGCCGGGCGATGACCGGCGGGAGTTTTTCAGCAACGAAGTTTACCTCTTCCATAGTGTTGTAGCGGGAGAAGCTGAAGCGCACCGTTCCGTGGGCGGAACTGTACGGTATGCCCATAGCGCGCAGAACGTGTGAGGGTTCCAGACTGCCGGTGGTGCAGGCGGAGCCGCTGGAGGCGCAGATGCCGAACATATCCAGCAGCATCAAAATACTTTCGCCTTCGATGCAGTCAAAGCTTATGGAAGAGGTTCCCGGCAGGCGGTTTCCGAGGTCGCCGTTGATGCTTATTTCGGGGATGCTCTCTTTGATTCTGCGTTCCAGTTCATTGCGCATCGCGGAAAGTTCCGCATACTCTTTTTCCAGTATTCCGGTGCTTATGCGGCAGGCTTCACCGAGACCGATGATGCTGGCAACATTTTCTGTTCCGCCGCGGCGGGAGCGTTCCTGGTGCCCTCCGAAAATCAGCGGAGTAAAGCGGATGCCGCGCCGCACGAACAACGCTCCGACACCTTTGGGCGCGTGGAGTTTGTGGCCGGAGATGGTCAGGAAATCCACTTCAGTTTCGTCCACATTGACGGGGACTTTGCCCGCCGCCTGAACGGCATCGGTATGGAACAATGCGCCTTTGTCATGAGCGATTTTGCACGCTTCTTTGATGGGGAAGATGGTTCCGGTTTCGTTGTTTGCCCACATCAGAGAAACAACCGCCGTATTTTCGTCAGTTTCCTGTTTGAGCAGTTCCAGATCGAGCTGTCCGCGGCCGTCCACCGGGAGCTTGACCACGGTGTAACCGCGGCGTTCCAACTCATCGCAGTAGTGCAGGACGGCGGGGTGTTCGACGGCGGAGGTGATGATTTTTTTGCGTTCCGGACGGGCGCAGACGGCGGAGTTGAGTGCGGCGTTGTCGCCTTCGGTACCGCAGCTGGTGAAGATGATCTCGGCGGCGTGGCCGTCGCGGTCTCTCCAGTTGGCGCCGAGCAGGGCCGCGACCTGACAGCGGGCATTTTCGATTTTCTCCGCCACGCTGCCGCCGAAGCGGTGGATGCTGGACGGATTGCCGTAATTTTCACAGAAATACGGCATCATTGCTTCAAGAACTTCCGGAGCAACGCAGGTGGTTGCGTTGTTATCCAGATAAATGACTTTGTTTTCCATAATTGAACTCTTCTCCCGACCTTGTATAACGTCATTTTCATAGTGTATCACATTTTTTGAAAATTTCAACCTGATAATCTTGAAAACTGCATCGAAAACAGCTATTTTATTAAAATAATAAGGTTTGGTGTGGTATTATGATACGATATTTTGACAATGCGGCGGCATCCCGTCCTGATCCGGAGGTGCTGGATTTTTATCTTCGATCGATGCAGGAAGACTTTGCCAATCAGGAAGCGGTGCATCTGCTTGCCTATCAGGTGCGGCGCGATCTTGCGGCGGCGGAGAAGGAGCTTTGCGAAGCATTTTTTGCTGATCCGGAGAGTTACAATGTGACCTGGGCGGGCAGTGCGACGGAGTGTTTCCGGATCGTTGCCGCTTTCCTTGACGGCTGTAAAACTGTTTCATCCAATTCCGAACATCCGGCACTTACTGCCAACTTCAAGCGCAGAACAAATTTGCAAATGCTTCCGGTCGGTTCTGACGGTTCGATTATCCTGCCGCCTGAACCGGTAAACGCCGATGCGGTGATTTTTCACCATGTTCAAAGTGAAACCGGCGCTATTCAGGATTTGAACCGTCTTTTTGCAGCTTTCCCCGATGCTCTGTGCATGACCGATGCGGTTCAAAGTGCCGGGAAACTGCCGCTTTCTCCGGCGGCTGATTTGCAAATCATCTCCGGCGTGAAATTCGGTTCCCCCGGCGGCGCGGCGATACTGTGGAAGAAATCTGCCGGAAAATTGCAGAAATTCGCGGCATTCGTTTCAGCGATGCGCAGTTATGAGTACGCACTTTCCAGGATCAATGTTCCCTTGTGCCGCACGCTTGCTTTTGCCGCCGCGCGGCGGAAGTGTTGTCTGCAGGCGGAATTTGACCGCGTTTCCAAACTTAATTCCCGTTTGCGTGCGCTTCTTGCTGAAGAAAATATCAAACCTCTACTTCCTGAAAATGCTTCTGTTTCGCCGTATATTGCCAACTTTTTCCTGCCTGGTATTCAGGCTGCAGTCATCGTCCGGGCCCTCGGCGAAAGCTCGGTTTTCTGTGCCAGCGGCAGTGCTTGCGCCGCCGAAGCCGGCGGCCCCAGTCCCGCTCTGCTTGCATTGGGAAAACGCCGCCGGGATGCTTTCAGCGGCCTGCGGATAAGCTTTGACGGTACGGTGACGGAAAATGATGTGGATTTTTTGGCTTTTGAGTTGAAAAAGGTGTTGAAAAATTACTGAAATGATATTATGTTTTGCCTGTGCATATTTATCAACACCTAACCGCGAAATGGAAACCGTATGCTGAAAAAATTTCTTCTTCTTTCCGGAGCCGCTTTTCTGGCTCTGGCGCCGCTGTCAACCCTGAATGCCCGCGTTATCGAGATCCGCAAAAAAACCGAACTCAATCCCACAGTTTACTTTTCCGGACTTTCCGGAAATCAGGCGTTCACCAGAGAGATGAATAACTTCCTCGGCGTCTGCGGCTGGTTTGATGTGACCAACCGTCCCGAAGGTGCGGATTATGTCGTCAATGCTGAAAATTCCGGCGGCCGCATCATTGTCCGGCTCATCCAATCGAAGAAACCCATCGCCGCGTGGAGCTTCCCCGCTTCTGCCAACGCCCGCGATTTGGCAAAAACCGCCGTCGACACCATTATCGAACGCGTCTTTGAACAGCTCAAAGTCCGCAGTTTCTGCCGTTCAAAGATTGCTTTCACCGCCCAGAGCGCCCCCGGTATCCGCAACGTTTTCGTCTGCGATATCGACGGCGGCAACATCCAGCAGATAACCAACTACCGTTCGCTCAACGTGGAGCCGGGCTGGAGCCCCGACGGCAGAACGCTCTACTTTTCAAAGTACAACGCTTCCGGAATTTCCATCGTGGAAACCACTTTGTCCACTCCCCGCCGCAGCCGCATCATCTCCAGTTCCCGCGGCATCAATACCGGTGCTTCCGTCAGTCCCGACGGTTCAAAATTAGCGGTCATCCTCAGCCCCGATCATCAGGTCGATCTCTACTGTCTCGGCTTGAAACAGCGTTTCAGGAAACGCTTGACCAGAGGTATCGCGGTTGAAGCTTCCCCCTGCTGGAGTCCGGATGGTCAGCGCATCGCCTTTGTCAGCGACCGCCGCGGCAATCCCCGCATCTTCACCTGCGACCTTTCCGGAAACAATCTTCAACTGATCCCCTCCATCGGCAACGATGCTGTCACCCCCGCCTGGTCAAAGGACGGCAAGATCGCCTATGCCACCCGCATCGCCGGAAATTACACCATCGCCGTTTATAATCCGGCAACCGGCGAAAACCGCCGCGTTGTCGAACTGCCCGGTAACTGGGAATCTCCCGAATGGGCGGCGGACAACCGTCAGGTGGTTTGCAAACGTACCAGCGGCCGCGAATCGGCGCTGTATGTTATTGACACCCGGACCGGCAAACAGCGGCTTCTGCTCAAGACTGCTTCCCGTCTCTTCGACCCGGCGTGGTCGCCCTGCGCCAAAAAATAATTTTGTGAGGTGTTGAAATGTCATTCAGTACATCAGCTTTTTTTGACCGTCTGGAAATGTTTTCGATCCGGCTCGGGCTGGAATCCACCCGTGAACTCGCCCGCCTTGCCGGAAGTCCGGAAAAATCTCTGCGTTTCATCCACATCGCCGGAACCAACGGCAAAGGCTCCACCGGGGCGATGCTGGAACGCTCTCTGCGCAATGCCGGATTGACCACCGGATTCTACACCTCTCCGCACCTGATCGATGTCCGTGAACGTTTCCGCATCAACGGTAAAACGGTCGATCCTGAAACCTTTGAATACTGGGGCAAATACCTCGCCGATATCGCAGGGACGCGCTTCAGCTATTTTGAATATGCCACCATTCTCGCGCTTCTGATCTTCAAAGCCGCCAATTGCGATGCCGTTATCTGGGAAACCGGTCTGGGCGGACGCCTGTGCGCCACCAATATTGTTACGCCTGAGCTTTGCATCATCACCAATATCGCCCTTGACCACGTCGACCATCTCGGCGACACCACGGCAAAAATCGCCGCTGAAAAGGCGGGCATTCTCAAACGCGGTGTTCCGGTCGTTTGCGGAAAACTTCCCGCGGATGCCGGCGAGGTGATCTCCGCCAAAGCTCGCGAGCTTGATGTTCCGGTGCATTTCTGCCGTGAAGCAGTTCCGGAAGATTACCGCATCGTTTCCGGCGCTGACGGCGTTCCGCTTCAGGAATTTACTTATGACAACCGCAAAATAACCCTTGCGCTTCCAGGCAGAATGCAGCGGGAAAACTTCCGCATCGTTTATGAAGCATTGGAAGTTTTGAGCAAAAAATGGAACTTTGATTTTGATACCGCGCTGGAGGGCCTGAAGCTCGTGCGCTGGCCCGGACGTTTCCAGAAGATCGGCGACCGTATGATACTTGACGGCGGCCACAACCCAGACGGTACTGCCGCGCTTGCCGAAGCTCTGAACGAACTTTATCCCGGCGAAAAATTCACCACTGTTTATGCCGCTTTTGCCGACAAAAATGCTGGAGAATGTGTGCGGAACCTTTCAAAATTTACCGACCACTTCATCTTTACCTCCCCCGGGAGTTGGAACCGTAAATCCTTTGCACCGGAGGATCTGATCGGCTTTGCCGCCGCCTGCGGTGTTCCTGCTTCAGGAGAACCCTCTCCGCTTGAAGCTGTAAAAGATGCTCTCGAACTTTCCAGCCGCCGGGTGATCATCTCCGGCTCTCTCTATCTGGCGGGTGAAGTCCTCCAGGAATATATGCCGCTTGAGTCGACGCTGGATCTTTAGTGCGGCGGTGTCCGACTGGTCAGACACGTCAGACTTAATGCGTTATCTTACGCTTTCTGAAACTTCTTCCGGAACTCCGCAAAGGTTCCTTCTTCGATGGACTTGCGGATGTTGGCGGCGAGGTTGAGGTAATAGTGCAAGTTGTGCAGTGTCAACAGGCGCATACCGAGGATCTCACCGACATTGAGCAGATGTCGGATATAGGCTCTGGTGAAGTTTTTACAGGCGTAGCACTGGCAGCCCTCTTCGATGGGGGAGAAATCCATCGCACATCTTCCTGCTTTGATATTGACAGTTTCACCGTACCCGACATAGGCTCCGCCGTGGCGGCCCAGACGGGTGGGCAGTACGCAGTCAAACATATCGACTCCGCGTGCAACGCTTTCAACGATCTGGCGCGGAGTGCCGACACCCATTAAATAGCGCGGCGCATTTTCCGGCAGTTCCGGAGCTGCGGCATCGATCGCTTCGAGCATTTCAGGTTCGCTTTCACCCACCGAAACTCCGCCGATGGCGTAACCGTCAAAACCGATGTTGACGATCTCACGCGCTGAACGCTGGCGCAGCTCTTTAAAAGTCGAACCCTGCACGATACCGAAGCGGAGCTGGCCGTCATTGAGCGGCTGTTCGCGCGACATCCGTTCCCAGCGGCTGGTGATCTGCAGTGACTTCAGCGCCTGTTCAAAAGTGGCAGGGTAGGGGGTGCATTCATCAAATGCCATCACGATATCGGAATCGAGCGTTTTCTGTATATGCATACTTTCGACCGGGCCGAGGAAGAAACGGCTGCCGTCGATGTGCGAAGCGAACTTCACTCCGTCCGGCATGATTTTGCGCAGAGATGCCAGACTGAACACCTGAAAACCGCCGGAGTCGGTCAAAATCGGTTTGTGGAAGTTGCTGAATTTGTGCAACCCGCCCGCGGCTTTGATCACTTCCAATCCCGGACGGAGAAAGAGGTGATAGGTGTTGCCGAGAATGATTTGCGCCTGAAGTTCATCCAGTTCAGCGGGCGAAACCGCTTTGACGCTGCCGCGCGTGCCGACCGGCATAAAAATCGGGGTCTGGATATCGCCGCGCCGGGTGTGCAGTACACCTCTGCGGGCGTATGATGACGGATCTTTTTTTACAATATCAAATACAGTAGACATTTACAACTCCACAAACATTCCTTTGAATAACTCTTTGCATTCAGCTTCCAAGCCCAGCGCCGCCGCCAGTTTTCCGGCAAATGCATAGACCGCTCCGGGGCCTTTGCCGGTGACGATATTGCCGTCGGCTTCGGCGGGGGCATCGGTATATTTGGCATTATCAAGATAGCTGTCGAATCCGGGGTACATAGTGAACTTTTTATTATCCAGCAATCCCGCTTTGGCAAGGACGATCGGCGCGGCGCAGATGGCGGAAATGATTTTTCCGGCGCGGTTCATTTCGTCGATCCAGCATCCGACGGCGGGGGATTCGTAGAGCGTAGTGGCTCCGGGCAGACCGCCGGGGAGGAAAATGCCGTCAAAGTTTTCCGGAGAAAGCTTATCCAGCAGGGCATCGGCTTTCAGAACGATATTGTGGGCTCCGGTGAGTTCAAGCGCTTCAAGTCCGGCGATGGTGACTTCGACATTTAAGCGGCGCAGGCAATCGACAACGCCGATAAGTTCGGTCTCTTCAAAACCGTCCGCAACCACAGCAAGCATCTTTTTCATATATTATATTCTCCATAAATTTAAATTACTCCGGTAAAATATACATTTTCTATGCCGTTATTGCAAGTGAAAAAACTTTTTTGTACCAAGTTATCGCCGAAAAAGGAACCATAATATGTATAATGCACTTTTTTATATATTGACTACTTGTATTTCCGCATCACGCGGTGTATATTCACAAAATTATGATAAACCGCATTATGCAGGAAAGAAAAACAAAAAAGTAAGGTATGTTATGACTGCTGAAAAGAAATTCGTCTATTTCTTCGGAGCCGGAGCCTCCGAAGGAACCGCCCAAATGCGTGATCTCCTGGGCGGCAAAGGTGCCAACCTCGCTGATATGGCATCGCTCGGTCTCCCCGTCCCTCCCGGTTTCACCATCACCACCGAAGCTTGCGCTGAATATGGTGTCATCGGCAAAGAAGCTCTCTTCGAAAAGATCGCTCCCCAGATCAATGCCGCGCTGAAGCGCCTCGAGGAAGCCACCGGCAAAACCTTCGGCAAAGGTCCGCACCCGCTGCTCGTTTCCGTCCGTTCCGGCGCCGCCGCCAGTATGCCCGGTATGATGGATACCATTCTCAACCTCGGTCTCAATGAAGTCACCTGCGAAGCGATGATCGCCCTTACCGGCAATGAACGTTTTGTGCTTGACTCCTACCGCCGTTTTATCCAGATGTTCTCTGATGTGGTGCTTCACGTCAATTTTGATGAATTTGAACACGCCCTCGAAGCCGCCAAGAAAGCCAAGAATGTCAAGCTCGATACCGATCTGGATGCCGACGATCTGCGCAAACTTATCGTTGAATACAAAGCTATCGTCCGCAACGCCACCGGCAATGACTTCCCCTCCGACCCGATGGAACAGCTCTATCGCGGCGCGCAGGCGGTCTTTGATTCCTGGGACAACCCCCGCGCCATCCGTTACCGTCAGCTCAATGACATCCGCGGTCTGCTCGGTACTGCGGTGAATATTCAGGCGATGGTCTTCGGCAACTCCGGCAACAATTCCGCAACCGGCGTGGCGTTCACCCGCGACCCCTCCACCGGTGATAATGAATTTTTCTACGGCGAATTCCTCATCAACGCGCAGGGCGAAGATGTGGTCGCCGGTATCCGTACCCCCCAGCAGATCACCCTCAAAGGTTCCCGCAAATGGGCTGAAGCTCAGGGCGTTTCTGAAGCCGACCGTGCCGCCAAATATCCCTCTCTGGAAGAGGCGATGCCCGAGTGCTTCCAGCAGCTCGATGCCATCCGCATCAAACTGGAAAACCATTATAAAGATATGCAGGATCTGGAGTTCACCATTGAAAACGGCAAACTCTATATGCTTCAGACCCGTAACGGCAAGCGCACCGCCGCCGCCGCGGTGAAGATCGCCATCGATCTGGTCAAAGAAGCTCTCATCGACGAAAAGACCGCCGTCCTCCGGGTCGAACCCCAGCAGCTCGATCAGCTGCTCCATCCGGTTTTCGTCAAATCCGCCGAAGCCAAAGCGGAAAAACTCTGCATCGGTCTGCCCGCCAGCCCCGGTGCCGCCACCGGTCAGGCGGTCTTCTCCGCTGAAGATGCCGAAGCATGGGCCAATGAAGGCAAAAAAGTTATCCTCTGCCGTATCGAAACCAGCCCCGAAGATATTGGCGGTATGCACGTCGCTCAGGGTATTCTCACCAGCCGCGGCGGTATGACCAGCCACGCCGCCGTGGTGGCGCGCGGAATGGGCCGCTGCTGCGTGGCAGGCTGCGGCGATATCGAGATCGATTATGATGCCCGCACCTTTGTTATCAACGGCAAAGTTGTCAAAGAGGGTGATTTCATCTCTCTCAACGGTTCCACCGGGGCGGTCTATCTCGGACAGATCGAAACGGTCGCGCCTGAATTGAGCGGCCCCTTCGGCGACATTATGAAACTTGCCGACAAATACCGCAAACTCGGTGTCCGTACCAATGCCGATACTCCGCACGATACGGAAGTCGCGGTCAAGTTCGGTGCTGAAGGTATCGGTTTGTGCCGTACTGAACATATGTTCTTTGAGGGCGACCGTGTCAAAGCGTTCCGCCGCATGATCCTCGTTTGCGAGCGCGTCAAACGCATCAAAGAGGCGATGAATGTCCGCAGCGTGGATGAACTGCTTGCCAAGATCACCGCTGCTGATGAAGGTTATGAAGATGTGATGCAGTTCAAAAAGGCGCTGGATACGCTTCTTCCCTTGCAGAGAGGTGACTTTGAAGCGATGTTCAAAGCTCTGGACGGCCGTCCGTGCATCATCCGCTTCCTCGATCCGCCGCTCCACGAATTCCTGCCGCACGACGAAAAAGGTCAGGCGGAAGTTGCTGCTGAACTCGGTACCACTGTTGAAAAGATCCGTTATGTGGTCGCCAGTCTCCACGAGATGAACCCCATGCTCGGACACCGCGGCTGCCGTCTCGGCATCTCCTATCCCGCCGTTACCGGTATGCAGGCGCGCGCTGTGGCGGAAGCCGCCGCCGCCGTCAAAGGTTCCAAGCCGGAGATTATGATCCCGCTCGTCGGCAATGTCAAAGAGCTTGCCGCCCAGAAAGCTGCCGTGCTTCAGGCGATCGCTCAGGTCGAAAAAGAGCAGAATGTCAAACTTGATATCAAGATCGGTACTATGATCGAAGTTCCCCGCGCCGCTGTTACGGCGGATAAGATCGCGGAAGAGGCTGAATTCTTCTCTTTCGGAACCAACGACCTCACCCAGATGGGATGCGGATTCTCCCGTGATGATGCCGGAAAGTTCCTTGGCGATTATGTCAAGTGGGGCATCTACGATTATGATCCGTTCCAGGTGCTTGACACCGAAGGCGTGGGCGAACTCGTCCGCATCGCGGTCAACAAGGGCCGCGCCACCCGCAAGGATATCACTCTGGGTATCTGCGGTGAACACGGCGGCGAACCCCGCACGATCGCGTTCTGCCACGAAGTCGGTTTGAATTACGTTTCCTGCAGTCCGTTCCGGGTGCCTATCGCCCGTCTGGCGGCGGCGCAGGCAGCGATCCGTGCCGAAAAGTAATTCCGGACAAAACGCCAGAGAGCTGTTGCAAAATTGCAGCAGCTCTTTTTTTTATTCTCTTGCGCGCCAGCGCAAAAAAAAATACCGCCGTCAGGCGGAAAATAAAAATTGCCACTCGCCTGTCGGGCGAACAGCCCGACGAAAGGCGCAAACTCCAGTGACTCCATTCCGCCCGCCGGGTTGCTCCAAGCGGCGCGATGAGCGTTAGATGATGACAAAAAAAGAGCCGGGCGACGTGAACTTGCGTTCAGGTGCTTCCCGGCTCTTTTAAAGTCAGCGCGCATGAGGGCGCGCCGTCCATTATCTTTTTAACTCCGCTTACTTCTTCGCATCGTCGATGACTTTTGCGGCAGTTTTAAGGAAGCCGGCGACATTGGAGAGGTCGCTCGGGATGATCATGGTATTGTTGGCTTTGGCGAGCTTGCCGAATTCGGTGATGTATTTTTCGGCGAGCTGCAAATTCACCGCATCGCTGCCGCCTTCGCAACGGAGGGCGCTGGCGATGGTTGCGATACCGTTGGCGGTAGCTTCGGCGACCAGACGGATCTCTTCGGCGCGGCCCTGCGCTTCGTTGATGCGTTTCTGCTTTTCACCTTCAGAGTGGGCGATGGCTTCGCACTTTTCACCTTCGGCGCGGTTGATGCGGGACTGGCGTTCACCTTCGGATTCGGCGATCTGGGCGCGTTTTTCGCGTTCGGCACGCATCTGTTTTTCCATAGCATCGAGAACGGAAAGGGGCGGCTTGATGGTTTTGATCTCGTAACGGGTGACCTTCACGCCCCAGGGATCAGAAGCTTTGTCAACTTCGGCACAGATGGCGCCGTTGATGGCGGCACGTTCTTCGAAAGTGCGGTCGAGTTCGAGTTTACCGACTTCGGAGCGCAAAGTGGTCTGCGCAAGCTGAGAGCAGGCGAAAAGGTAATCGGAGATGCCGTAGCTGGCTTTGATGGGGTCGACGATCTGCAAATAGAGCAGGCCGTCAACTTCGACGATGATGTTGTCGCGGGTGACGCACTGCTGCGGGGGGACGTCGATGGCGACTTCTTTGAGGTCGCGTTTGTAGGCGACGCGGTCGACAAACGGCAGAAGAATGTGCAGACCTGCGCTCAAAGTCGCATGATATTTGCCCAGACGTTCAATGATCCACGCCTGCTTCTGCGGCACGATGCGGGCAGTTTTGAAGAGGATGGTGATGACTGCGGCGGCGATGATGGCGACAGCGATGATGTGGGGCATAATAAATTCCTTTCCTGTTATTTTTTAGGTAGTAATTTTAAAGTTTGGTAACTTCGAGGGTGAGGTTGGTTCTGGATTTGATGATACAGCGGCTTCCGGCAGGGATGGTGTCGGAACTTACTGCGTTCCAGAGCGATCCGCGGAATTCCACTTTGCCGGGGGCGTTGGGGGAAATGGTTTCGGTGCAGACGCAGTTGTTTCCGGCAACACTGTCGGAATCAATATCTTCGGCGGCGGCGGTTTTTTCTTTGCCTTTGAAGATGCCGGGCATAAGCTTACGGCAGCCGAGCAGCAGCGTGGCACCGAGAACTGTGAAAATCAGAATGTGCCACGCAAACGGCAGGGCAGGGAAGAGCATACAGACGACGCTGGTGACGATCGCCGAGGCACCGAAAAAGCAGATGACAAAGCCTGGGATGATGAATTCGGCAAGGATGAAAACAACGCCTGAAATCAGCCATATCAAAGAGAGATCCATAGAAAAACTCCTTTTATATATAATATGATTTATTGTACTGGTGATAAGATACCACGGCAAAATGATTATTTCAATAGGCAAAATGAAAAAAAATTAAAATAATCGGACTGGCGGCGTGAGGTATTGAGAAACTTTTCATATTGTGAAAAGTTGCATAAAAAATTTTATTTTTTTACAAAACGCTATTCTTTTTTTGCCGTGCAATGGGTATAATGACGTCAAGTCAAAAGATGAATTTGACGGAAAATGGCACATAAGTTGTGTGCAAATAAAAAGAAAGGAATTAAAAAATGAAGAAAACCCGTGGTTTTACCCTCATCGAGCTGCTGGTTGTGATCGCGATCATCGCCATCCTCGCCGCTATGCTGCTCCCCGCCCTCCAGTCTGCCCGTGAACGCGGCCGTCGCGGCTCCTGCATCAGCAACCTGAAGCAGATCGGTACCGCCCTGATGCAGTATGCTCAGGACAACCGTGAAAAGAACCCCGTCGGCAACTGCCGTACCAGCACTACCGATGCTACCAAGCTCGAAGTTACCCTGAGCACCGCCGGTTCCGCCGCCGGTATGAACGTCCTTATCGGTAACGAATACCTCACCGACTACGGCGTCTACGCCTGCCCGAGCAGCACCGTCAAAACCGGTTCCGGTACCGAATCCCTGGTCTATGTCACCACCGGTACTGTCTCCCCGAACCTCTCCTATGGTTACATCCCGGGCTACATCGCCGGTAACTACGGTTCTGAATCCGCTGTTGCCGCTGACAGCGACGGTGTCAACCTGACCGAAGTCAAGAGCAGCCACACCAGCTATGGTAACATCCTGTTCGCCGACGGTTCCAGCCGTGGCTTCAATGGCCAGAAATGGTTCACCAAGACCAACACCGGTCTTATCAAAGGTGATGCCGCCTACGCTCCGTTCAACAAACTCGAAGACTAATCGAGTCAGTTGAATCTCAAAAAAGCGCGATGCGAAAGCACCGCGCTTTTTTTTGTCTCTTTTTTAAGATAACTTTTTAGTTATGTTATTTATCAACTTGCAAAAATATTGTTTTGGTGCTATATTAATTGAGAATACAGTTTTTTTGTAATAAACTTGTTTGTCAAAGACAAAAATTTTCAAAAGGAGATGTCAATGAACAAAGAAATGCTGCTCAATGGTGTGCAGTTGATGGTGTTCGGAATGGGCATGGTCTATGTCTTTCTGATCGTCATGATCTTCTGCATGAAACTGCTCAATCTCGTGCTTGCCCCGATCGTCAAGCGCCAGCAGGCTGCTGAAGCCGCCGCCAAGGCCGCCGAAGCTGCGAAAAAGCCCGCTGCCGCTTCAAGTGATGATCTGGCTCTGGTCGCCGCCGCCGTCGCTTCGGTCGCCGCCGCCCGCCGCTGAATAACGAAAACAAACAATCAATTAAATAATAAGGTGTCCAAATGAAAAAAATCAAATTCATGGATTGCTCGTTCCGCGACGGTTTCCAGTCCTGTCTCGGTGCCCGTGTCAAAACTGAAGACTTCCTGCCTGCTCTCGAAGCCGCTGTCAAAGCCGGTATCAACTACATCGAAATCGGCGGCGGTGCCCGTTTCCAGAGCCTCTTCTTCTACACCCAGGAAAACGCCTTCGAAGAAATGGACAAATGGCGTGCCTGTGTTGATTCCATCACCCCCGGTGTGAATCTCCAGACCCTTTCCCGGGGTGTCAACGTGGTCGGTCTTTCCAGCCAGAGCAGCGACATCATCGACCTCCATGCCAAGCTCTTCAAAAAGCACGGTATCACCACCATCCGTAACTTCGACGCCCTGAACGACGTCCGCAACCTCGACGTCTCCGGCCGCGCCATCGTCAAACACGGTCTGAAACACCAGGTCACCGTCACTCTGATGGGTCTGGCTCCCGGACTTCAGGAATCCTACGCTCACACTCCGAAGTTCTACATCGACAGCTTGAACAACATCATCAATTCCGGCATCCCCTTCGACAGCCTTGCTTTCAAAGATGCTTCCGGTACCAGCACCCCCGCTACCGTCTTTGAAACCATCAAGCAGGCCCGCGCCATCCTCGACAGCACCTACGGTGCCGGCGCCAAGGAGATCCAGTTCCACACCCACGACACCGCCGGTATGGCTGTTGCCTGTAATATGGCTGCTATCGAAGCCGGTGCCGACGTCATCGACCTCGCTATGAGCCCGCTCTCCGGCGGTACCTGCGAAGCTGACATCCTCGTTATGTATCAGCGTCTGCGCGGCACCGATTACACCCTCGACATCGATCCCGAAAAGATCCTCGAAGCTGAAAAGGTCTTCGAAAAGTGCATGGACAAATACTTCATGCCCCCCGAATCCATGCAGGTCTCCCCGAAGATCATCTTCTCCCCGATGCCCGGCGGCGCGCTCACTGCCAATACCCAGATGATGCGCGACAACAAGTGCCTCGACAAATATGACAAGTGCATCGAAGAAATGCGCGAAGTCGTCGCCAAAGGCGGTTTCGGTACCTCCGTTACCCCCGTCAGCCAGTTCTACTTCCAGCAGGCTTTCCGTAACGCCATGCAGGGCAAGAACGCCGACGGTTCCTGGAAGATGGATCCCAACGGCTATGGAAAAATGGTTCTCGGCTACTTCGGTAAGACCCCGGTCGAACCCGATCCGCAGCTGGTCAAATGGGCGAGCGAACAGCTCAATTTGGAACCGACCACCAAAGCTGTCGTCGAAATCAACGATGCCAACCCCAAACTCGGTATCGCTTACAACACCCAGCTGCTGAAAGATAACGGTCTGGAAGTCACCGATGAAAACATCTTCATCGCCGCCGCCTGCGGTGAAAAGGGTATCAACTTCCTCAAGGGCGACAAGCCTATGGGTATCCGTTATAAAGAAGAAGCCAAGCCCGCCGCCAAGGGTGGTGCTTACACCGCTGATATCGACGGTGCCAAAGTCGCGGTCGAAGTCAACGCCGCCAATGGAACCTACACCGCCAAAGTCAATGGCAAGAGCTACACCGTCAAGCTCACCGACGGCATCGATGCCGCCGCCGCTTCCGCCGCTCCTGCCGCTGCTCCCGCCGCCGGTGGTGCCCAGCCGCTGACCACCCCGCTTCCCGGTACCGTTATGAAGATCGAAGTCAAGGCCGGACAGGCTGTCAAGAACGGCGACACCATTATGGTTCTCGAAGCTATGAAGATGGAAACTCCGGTCACCGCTGACCGCGACGGTGTGGTTGCCTCTATCGAAGTTGCTGTCGGCGACGTCGTTGCCGAAGGCGATACTCTGGCTATGATCGGCTGAGTTCAGGAGTGAATTGAAATGACTAACTTCAAAAAATTCAGTCTGGCTCTGCTTTTGGCTGTGGCGGCGTTCTTCACCGCCGAAGCCAAATTCGAGCGCGTCAAAACCATCGTTGTTCCCAAAGGTGCCAAAGAGCTTACTCAGGACAGCGATGCGATCTTCTCCTGGCAGGAATACAAAGGTACCCGCTACCTGACTTACCGCGGTAAACTTCAGGCCGAGGGCAAGGAAACCAAATATGTTCCCATGACCGTTTACACCGTCACCGTCCCCTACGACGGTGTCTGTAAACCCGGCCGTCAGATGATGATGTATCATCCGGAAGGCTTCAGCAAAGGTCTGCTTTACTCCAATGCCACTCTGCAGTGCGTCTATCTGGCTGAAGAGCTGGTCGATGCGGCTGTCATCACCCCAGGAACTGTCCTCGGTGCTTTCAAAGTGATCGGTGCTTCTCAGAGCGCTGTCGCCGGCAGTGGTTCCATCGGTAAGATGGACGGCTGGGGCGCAACCTTCAAATCATTGTGGAAGAGCACCGGTATCTATGACTTGTACCGTCAGACCACCAGCGACTTCTCCAAGACCTGGACTCTCGGCCTCGGCCGTCTGGTTATGATCTGTGTTGCGCTGGTCCTGCTCTATCTTGCTATTGCCAAAGAGTTCGAACCGCTTCTGCTTCTGCCGATCGGTTTCGGCGCGCTCCTTGCCAACATTCCGCTGGCCGGTATCTCCGGTCCGGACGGTCTGCAGGGCATGGTCTTTGAAGTCGGTATCAACAGCGGTGTCTTCCCGCTCCTGATCTTTATGGGTGTCGGTGCGATGACTGACTTCGGTCCCCTTATCGCCAACCCGAAAACCGCTCTTCTCGGCGGTGCCGCCCAGTTCGGTATCTTCTCCGCTCTGCTCGGCGCTCTTTGCCTCAGCGGTATCGGTATTGACTTCGACCTCAAGGATGCCGCCTCCATCGGTATCATCGGCGGTGCCGACGGCCCGACCGCTATCTTCCTCGCCAGCCGTTTGTCTCCCAAACTTCTCGGCGCGATCGCGGTTGCCGCTTACAGCTATATGGCTCTGGTTCCCATTATCCAGCCGCCCATTATGAAGCTGTTGACCACCGAAGCTGAACGCAAGATCAAAATGTCCACCCTCCGTCCGGTGAGCAAACTTGAAAAGATCTGCTTCCCCGTTCTCATCACTCTGCTTTGTGCCTTCCTGTTGCCGGATGCCGCTCCCCTGATCGGTATGCTGATGTTCGGTAACCTGCTCAAAGAAAGCGGTGTCACCGAACGACTCAGCCAGACCGCGCAGAACGCTCTCATCAACATCGTTACCATCTTCCTCGGTATCGCTGTCGGAAGCAAACTTTCTGCTGACCAGTTCCTCAGTCTCCAGACTGTCGGTATCCTCTTCCTCGGTTCTGTGGCGTTCTGCCTCGGTACCGCGGCCGGTATCCTGTTTGCCAAGCTGATGAACTGCTTCAGCAAAAACAAAATCACCCCGCTTATCGGTTCCGCCGGTGTTTCCGCCGTTCCGATGGCGGCGCGAGTTGCCAACAAAGTCGGTCTGGAAGCAGACCCGCGCAACTTCCTGCTGATGCACGCCATGGGCCCCAACGTCGCCGGTGTTATCGGCTCCGCGGTTGCCGCAGGTGTCTTGCTTAATATGTTGCAGAACCTTTAATTGTACACGGCGCGTTCTCGCTTTGACGGGGCGCGCCTTGTCTTCGGACGTCGGCTCGGTTGAGGACACAAGTCCACGCCCTCGCCGCCGCCTTGACAAAACCCGCCCGTCTGTGC
>JAZOMB010000065.1:0-4383 GCA_045653515.1 Victivallaceae bacterium
TCGACCTCGGAGCCCCTGCCCCGACCGTTGCCGAAGCTGTGTTCGCCCGCTGCCTCTCTGCCCTCAAGGAAGAGCGCGTTGCCGCCTCCAAGATCCTCACCGGTCCCGCCGTCAAATTCACCGGCGACAAGAAAGCCTTCATCGAAGCTGTCCGCAAGGCTCTGTATGCCTCCAAGATCTGCTCCTATGCTCAGGGCTATCAGCTGATGAAGCTCGCCGCCAAGGAATACGATTGGGAGCTCAAGTACGGCGAAATCGCTCTGATGTGGCGCGGCGGATGCATCATCCGCGCTCAGTTCCTCGAACGCATCAAAGAAGCCTACGACAAGAACCCCGCTCTCGAAAACTTGCTGCTTGATGACTTCTTCCACGGCGTCATCGACAACTGCCAGGCTGCATGGCGCGAAGTCGTTGCCACCGCGGTTATGAACGGCGTCCCCGTTCCGGCCTTCAGCAGCGCGCTTGCCTACTATGACGGCTACCGTTCCGGCAACCTGCCTGCCAACTTGCTGCAGGCCCAGCGCGACTACTTCGGCGCCCACACCTACGAACGTGTCGATGCCGAACGCGGTAAATTCTTCCACACCGCCTGGACCGAAAACAGCGGTACCACCGTTGCCGGTACTTACATCGCGTAAGTTATTGGTGTAAATCTCAAACGGCGGGAACATCTTTTGCTGGTGTTTCCGCCGTTTTGTCAACAACAAGGAAATTTCTAATGGCTATCTATACTCAGAAAGGCGGCGCCGCTGTCGCCGTTACCGATGCCGAATTGCAGGAAATGGTGCTTTCCGCCATCGCCAAGTCCGGCAAGGATATCAAACGGATGCTCCTGCTGCCCCCCGACCATACCCGTCTCAACTCCTGCGCCGGCCGCATCACCGAGATCATCTACGAAAACTACGCCGATAAATGCCACATCGACATTATGCCCGCACTCGGTACTCACAGTGCGATGACCGACGCTCAGTTGGAAATGATGTTCGGCCCCAAGATCCTCAAATCCTGCTTCAAAGTCCACGACTGGCGCAACGATGTTGTTTCTCTGGGCAAGGCTTCCAGCGAATTTATCAAGGAACTTTCCAACGGCAACCTCGATTACGAAGTCAACGTTCAGGTCAATAAAATCGTCTTTGACAACTACGATCTCATCGTTTCCATCGGTCAGGTCGTTCCCCACGAAGTGGTCGGTATGGCGAACTATACCAAAAATATCATGGTCGGTATCGGCGGCTCTGATATGATCAATAAATCCCACTTCCTCGGTGCGGCATCAAATCTGGAAAAGATCATGGGCCACGCCGACAGCCCCGTCCGCCGTCTCTTCAACTACGGTGTTGACACCTATTTGAACGAACTGCCCTTCCTCTTTATGCAGACCGTTATGGCGCGCGATGAAGAAAGCGGCAAGATGGCGATGCGCGGTTTCTTTGCCGGTACCGGCGAAGATCCCTTCCTCGAAGCTGCTAAATTGAGTGTCGAAACCAACTTGCAGCTGCTCGACAAGCCGCTCAAGACCGTTGTCGTCTACCTTGATCCCGAAGAATTCAAAAGCACCTGGCTCGGCAATAAATCTGTCTACCGTACCCGTATGGCGATCGCCGATGACGGTGATCTGATCGTTCTCGCTCCCGGACTCAAAGAGTTCGGCGAAGACCCCGAAAACGACCGCCTTATCCGCAAATACGGTTACAAAGGCACCCCCAATACCCTCAAAATGGTTGCCGAAAATCAGGAACTCCGTGACAACCTCGGCGCCGCCGCGCATTTGATCCACGGTTCCAGCGAAGGCCGCTTCCGTATCACCTACTGCCCGGGCGAAGGCGTCACCGCTGACGAGATCCGCTCCGTCGGTTTTGAATACGGCGACCTTGAAGAGATGATGAAGAAATATGACTTTGCCAATCTGAAAGACGGTATCAATATCGTCAACGGCGAAGAGATCTTCTATATCAGCAACCCGGCTCTCGGCCTCTGGGCGCTCAAGTCCAACTTCTGCTGATCATCCGGCTCTTCCCCAAGCCGTTGCAATTTTGCAACGGCTTTTTTTTGTTTGCGCTGTTCCCGATAAGGGGAGATGACTTGTGGGGAGGTGGAACCCTCTTTTCACGGGAAAAGAGGAGTATTTTTGCGCCTTGCTGATATTGTGCGGGTTGAAATTTTATCTCCTCCGTGCTATATTTGAAACGGATATTTATTTCAACCAATTTGAAAGGACAAACCGCACCAGTAAAAACGTTTTATTTTGATAATTTTATAGCATGATTTTCAGGCTTGCACGACAAACTACCACTTCGCGAAAAAGCCATTACAGAGAATGCATGGGAGAATTGTGCCATGTACACCGATACATGGTGCTTTTCTGTGTCTGTATTTCTCTGTTGCGCTGTGGTAGGCGTGTCGTGCAATGCAGTCCGGGAATGCACCTTTTTTTTGTGCGTTTCCGGACAGAGGTTTATTGTTTCTGCGGCTTCCCCTGCCGGATGCGGTGCAACACATACCAGACCGTCAATCGGCAGAGAGCCGCTTTTTTTTGTGCGTTTCATTGCCGCTGTGGCAGATGTTTGTAAAATCCCGTGTTGGACAATATCACCTCCCGATTGTGTTTGGCGGCAGTACTGCATATCAGCTTTATTCTCTTTCAAAAGCGTTCAGAAGAGAATTGCTGAAAAATTTGCAAAAAATGTACAAGTGATGCCATCCCGGACAAAAGATGTCCCGGGTTGCGGTATATATTAGCTTCAGACAAAAAACAGAAGGCTTTGCCTGCTGTCTGACGGAAGATTTTTTAACCATCTTAAAATGCAAGGAGATCCAGTATGGACGAGAAAATCAAAGAACTCTGGAGTGCAATGGAAAAAGATTTGACTCAGAAAGACCCGCACGATGATTGGCCCTGCAAGGGTATTGTAATGTCTTCACCGTGGAATCTTGAAGTCCACTGTTACGCCGAAGCTTTTGAAGAACACGATATCCAGTTGGACTTTGTTCTGCAGGATGCCGTCCGCAAAGAGGATTTTGACGAATCAGCCATTCCCGCCGATCTGCTTGAGATTATCAGAGAGGATGGTTATGATGAAACTTATCCCAATGTTGTCAATGCCCGCGTTTCCGGAGACTCTCTGGAAGATGCCATCGCCAAGATGCGCCGGAAACTCCGCCTTTTGGATTACGGCTATATCCTTATGGATTGGAGTTTTTACCAAAACGAGATCCTTCATGAAGAGAACGGCGCGTGGATGCTCGATGACGAAGATGACGATGACGATTGGGATTGATGGATTTAACTCCTGAAGAGCTTTTCAAAAAGCTCTTCTGGAGTTCTGCCGCTTTTGAGCCGGCGCGTCAAAAAGTTCATCAATATTTTCAAAACTTTTGCTTTTCATATGCTTCAGTTTACTGTTTTATCAAAATTCTTTGCGGAATGCTGATATGGCAAACTGGCGTATCACGTTGAAAAGCTTTTCGGAATGATAAACTTTCACATTCACAAAGCGCCCGGCAGGGAAATCGTACAGATCATCCGCTGCCAATACGATACGGTATAACGTCTTATCCGGTAAATACCGCTTCTGATTTTCGTCAAAATAAACCGGCACCGTGCCGCCGTGCGACTGCAACACCGGATTTTCGCCCAACTGCGCCGGGATTTTGTGTATCCCGGTGATTTTTACCGGATACTTTTTCAAAGAATCTCTCGGATAGATCAGCGCCTTGTTGCCGATCGCAAGTTTGCTTATTTCGCTGTCATCGGCATAGGCATTGATTATGATTTTGCCGGAGACGATCTCGCCAATGGCGAAACCTCTGGGCAGATATGAATCCTTATAAATCGGGTAGTGATGCACCAGAAAAGTGCCGTCAGTTTCAGCTTTGACCGCCAGACTGCTTTTTCTGCGCTGCAATTCACCCATGGCGATATGGTCGGAAGCTATCTTTTCTTCTGTGATTTTGCTCTCATGGAAATGTTTTTCATCGATCTGCTGGATCGAATGCAGTACCCTGTCAAATTTTATGGTCGCGGCTAATTTGTCAACCGCAAAATCCAGCTGCGGCGAACGGAGCTGGAAAAGCTCATCGTTTTTGCGTACCATCTTTGCTTGAACAGAGATGTCCTGACCGAGATAACCGCTTTCCTGAATCACCACCTGCATTCTGTTTTGATGAACAGTCTCTCCGGGCAGTTCAATATTCCACGATATCGGAATAAACATCACGATAACAGGAATTATCACCATAGCGGCATACAAAAAATATCTTGCTCTGTTTGCCGACTGTCTGGACAGCTGTTTTATGGCCTGCAGCTCTTTTATGCACGGATAGATCACGATGCTGTAAAGCTCCAGAAAAATCATTATCACCGCCAGAAATTTGGTGAATTTG